>CAYWVV010000033.1:0-35015 GCA_964461805.1 uncultured Flavobacterium sp. | reverse complement strand
TAAAAAAAGCACAAGACGCTATTACTGCTATGCGACCTTATTCTGAAAAATTAACTGAGTTGATTCAAAGTTTAAGTGCTTCTTTAGAAGGTGATGTTGCTTCTGAATATACCACTCAAAGAGATGTTAAAAAAGTTTTAGTAGTAGCCATTACCTCAAACAGAGGTTTGTGTGGTGCTTTAAATTCAAATGTATTAAAACAAGTTAAAGTTCTAACTGAAAAATACGGTCACGATAATGTTGGTATTTTTGCCATTGGTAAAAAAGCAAATGACGGTTTACATAAAACTAATTATGTTATTGCTAACAGAAGTGATATTTTCGACGATTTGACTTTCGATAATACAGCTGAAATTGCTCAGTCTTTAACTCATTTGTTTTTAGATGGTGAGTACGATAAAATTGAATTAGTGTACAATCAGTTTGTTAATGCAGCTACTCAAATAGTTGTAAACGAACAGTTTTTACCATTAGCACCTATTACAGGTGGTAGTACAATTTCATCGGATTACATTTTCGAACCTTCTAAAGAAGAAATTGTTCTAGAATTAATACCAAAATCGTTAAAAACTCAATTGTATAAAGCAGTAAGAGATTCTTTCGCTGCAGAACACGGTGCTCGTATGACTGCTATGCACAAAGCTACAGACAACGCAACGGATTTAAGAAACCAATTGAAGTTAACCTATAACAAAGCTCGTCAAGCAGCAATTACTGGAGAAATCTTGGAAATTGTTGGTGGAGCAGAAGCATTGAATAATTAAAAACCAGTTGCGTTTTTAATTTTTTAATGTGACAACTTAAATAACTAATATTTTTATTTAAAGTTAATTTTTTATAAATACTAAAAGTCTCAATTTATTGAGACTTTTTTATTTTATATATTTGTGGAAACAGTCACATTCCATGAAAAATATTTTATCATCACTTCTTTTTCTATTTTCTACTTTTTTGTTTTCTCAAAATCTTCAATTAGAGGAAATTATGAAAGGTAACGAATTTATTGGTCAACAACCTTCTAATCCGCGTTGGTCTGTTGATGGAAAATCCATATATTTTGAATGGAATCCCAAAAATGAAATTGGAGAGTCAACCTATTATTGGCAACAAGGTTTTTCTGAACCTAAGCTTCTTAGTACATCAGATATTAATTTTTCTGAAATTCAATTTCAAGGACAAGAAAAATTTGATATAGTATATTATTCTCATCAAGGTGCTTTGTTTTCATATAATAAAAAAACTAAAGAGAATAAAATCATCTATCAAACCACTTCTACTATCAATTCGATTCAAAGAAGTGTCAGCCCAAATATCATTTATTTTCAACAGAATAGAAATGTATTTCAATTAAATGTTGTAAATTTTCAATTGTTACAACTTACAAATTTTAAAAGTGGTTCGGCTTCTTCGGAAAATAAAACAGACAATTTTCTAAATTCTCAACAAAAGGAATTATTCCAATATGTTAACGAAGAAAATGCAAAATCAAATTGGAACGAAAATCAATCGAAAAAAATTAAGTTGCCATTTCCATCCGATATTTTTTATGGTTCTAATACTGTAGAAGCTATTAAAATCAATCCAAATGGTAAATTTATTACTTATAGAGTTTCGGATTATCCAGCTTCAAAAGATACAAAAGTAGAACATTTTATTACTAGTGATGGTTATACGAAAAATAAATCAGCTCGTGAAAAAGTATCTATAAATAACATTAGTAAGCACAAAATGTATGTGTATAATGTAGAAAAAGACACCTTTTTTCAACTTTCATTTTCACATCTAACAAATATTAATTCCTTTCCAAAATATTATAAAGAATACCATAATTTAAAGGATTTTGAACCAACGGAAAAAGCAATTACCATGCAAGCTCCGGTTTATAATGCAACAGGAACTTTAGCTGTTTTTGAAGCCAGAAGTTTGGACAACAAAGACCGTTGGATTCTTCAACTAAATTTCGAAACCGCAACAATTAATGAGTTAGACTATCAACATGATGAAGCTTGGATTGGTGGTCCGGGCATTCCAGGTTATAATTTCGGAAACGGAACTTTAGGTTTTTTACCAGAAAATAAAACGATTTATTTTCAATCAGAAGTAACAGGTTTTTCACATTTGTATACCTATAATTTAGAAACGAAAAAGAAAACACAACTCACTAAAGGGAATTGGGAAGTTCGTGAGGTAGTTTTATCTAAATTAAGTAATTCCTTTTATATCACAACAACAGAAACACATCCTGGAAATCGTTCTTTCTATAAATTAGATATTAATTCGGGTAAGAAAACTCCAATTTTAATCAATGATGGCGCTTATGAAATTGAATTATCTCCTGATGAAACGAAATTAGCCATTCGCTATTCTTACATTAATAAGCCATGGGAAATTTATGTAGCTGATAACAAATCAAATCCAACTTTAAAACAAATTACGTTTTCAACTTCTGATACATTTAAAAAGTACAATTGGAAAACTCCAGAAGTCATTTCTTTTAAAGCTACAGATGGAACTAATGTTTATGCCAGACTGTACAATCCAAAAGCTGTAAATAAAAATAAAGCAGCAATCCTTTTTGTTCATGGTGCTGGATATTTACAAAACGCCCACAACTATTGGAGTACGTATCACAGAGAATATATGTTTCATAATTTGTTATCGGATTTAGGTTATACGGTTTTAGATATAGATTACCGCGCAAGTGATGGATATGGTCGCGATTTCAGAACCGGAATTTATCGTCATATGGGCGGTTTAGATTTACAAGATCAATTAGATGGAAAAAAATATCTAGTCGAAAAATTAGGCATTAATCCGAATAAAGTCGGAATTTACGGTGGTTCGTATGGCGGATTCATTACACTTATGGCATTATTAACTAAGCCTGGTGAATTTAAAGCAGGTGCCGCTTTACGTTCGGTTACGGATTGGGCACATTATAATCAAGGTTATACAGCAAATATTTTAAATTTCCCTGAGACAGATCCAGAAGCTTACAAAAAAAGTTCTCCAATTTATTTTGCGAATAATTTACAAGACCGATTATTAATGCTTCACGGAATGATAGATGATAACGTACAATTTCAAGATATTGTTCGATTGACACAACGTTTTATCGAACTAGGGAAAAAAGATTGGGATTTAGCTGTTTTTCCAGTTGAAGCACACGGATTTCAAAAATCATATTCTTGGATAGATGAATATAGAAGGATTTTAAAATTGTTTAATGAAACTTTATTAGATAAATAATTTATTTTTTATCGTCTTTAGTTAATTCATGATAAATGAAACTGTAAAATTCTGTATCTTCTAAAACAGCATCTTTTTTAATTGATATTTTGCCATAATGTCCAGAATTATCTAAAACATTTAAATAAATATTGTTTTTTTGAGCAGTTCTGTTTTTTAATTTTGCTGCAAATTTATAAGAATGTAAAGGAGGAACTCTGTCATCATTTTCGCTTGTCATGATTAAAGTTGTTGGGTAATTGACATCGTTTTTAATGTTATGTAAAGGAGAATATTTGGATAAATAGTCATAATCTTCTTTGTTATTTGGATCACCAAATTCGTCTAAATGATATTTACCCACTGAAAATTTATCAAATCTAAGCATGTCAAATACGCCTACTCTTGGAACGGCTACTTTGAAAAGATCAGGTCTTTGTGTTAATGCCACACCTACAACTAATCCACCATGTGAAGCTCCCGTTATCGCTAATTTGTTCGGATTGGTATATTTTTCTCGTATTAAAAATTCGGCAGCGTCAATAAAATCATTAAAACAATTCATTTTATTCAAACCTTTTCCGTTCAAATGCCATTTTTTTCCTTTTTCACCACCGCCTCTAATTTCAGCGAAAGCATACACGCCACCTTTTTCTAAGAAATGTAATAAACCCGTATCAAAATTAATTTCATTAACAGATCCAAATCCTCCATATGCTTTTAAAATAGTTGGATTTTCACCATTTAAAAGGGTATTTTTCTTGTAAATAATAGTAATTGGAATGTCTTTATTGTCTCTACTTTTGTATGTTATTTTTTTTGTTGTAAAATAATCAAAAGGGAATAAAGTTGGTTTTTGAATGATATAATCGTTATAAAAATTGTCTACAGTTCCTTTTTCAATATTTAAAATTAAGTTGTAAAACGAAATGGTGCTGGAATAAAAACTAGCATAAATATTTTTTTCCTCACTATCATAGAATTTTACCGAAAAATCCATTCCATTTGGAGCTTCAAATTTTTTGACAAACGCTCCCTCATTGGTGTAAACCGATAAGTAGTTTTTGTCAAGGGTTTTGTATTTGCAAATGGTATATTCTCCAAGGAAATAAGTATCAACTAATAAATTGGAGTACACTTGAGGAATTAATGTTTCTTCTTTATCGGTTAGTATATCAATTGTTTTCACTTCGCCCCAATCGGATAATTTTGATGTGAAATATATTTTAGTTCCTATAATTTTTAAAATAGAACTAATGTTTTTAAATTCTTTCAGTTTTTTAATTTCAAAACGGGAATCATTTAAATCAGAATAATAGATAATTTGAGTACCATTTGAATCAGTTTCAACAAGGTATAAATTGCTTTTGGTTGTAAAAAAGTAATATTCGTTTTTAGTATCACTAGTGTCATAAACCAATACATCCTCTTCCTGTTTTGAACCTAATTGATGATAATAAACGGTAAAAGTGGAGTCTTTTTCAATAGTAATAGTATTCGAGTTTTTTTTGTAAAAAACGCCTTTGTCGTTATTCCATGCTAAGTTTGAAAATTTAATATCAGATAATTCTTCCTCATATACTTTTTTAGAACTGAAATCTACAAATTTCGCAAATTTTTTGTCGCCACCATTTTTGTCAATCATAATTCCAATTTTCATTGAGTTTTCTGACGGAAAATAGTTTGAAATAGAAATGTTTTTATCGTTGTAAATATCATAGGTATTGAATAGTTCAACAGGCAAATCATTTATTTTTTTTCTATAAAATAATGAAGCTGGTGTGTTTTTATCTTTGATGTATTTAGAATAAAAATACTTTCCTTTCTTATTGGGTAACGGGTTGTTTGATAAATTCCCATACTCAATAATCTTATTTTTGAAATTGTATTTTTTGCTTATTTCTTCTAAATGGTTTTTACTTATTTCATTTTCACTGGTAATCCATTCTTTCGTTTTGTCAAGTTTTTGGTTTTCTAAATATAAATACTCATCTTGAATAGTGGTTGGTTTGGTTTGTCCGAAAATAAATATTGAAAATAGAAGGCATAAAACTTGTAAAGAATAGTTCATAAAATTAAATTTGATAAAAATTTCCTCGAAATTAAGATTTATTTACCAAATTATGATAGAAATTCGTATTTTAACAAGAAAAAAAGACATGCTAGAACATCTGGAAATTGTTCAGCAGCTGTATCCAGAATTTACGATTGAAAAATATGGCACGCTTTTAGACGATATGTTACAAGCGAATTACAGACAATTAATTTTAATAAAAAACAATCAGACCATTGCTTTAACGGGAGTTTGGATTGGTACTAAATTATGGTCTGGTAAATATATAGAAATTGATAGTTTTGTTGTACATGAAAGTTTTAGAGGTCAAAAAGTTGGAGATATTTTAATTGAAGAAGTGCATAAAATTGCTAAAGAAGTAAACGCAAATCAGATTGTTTTAGATGCATTTACAACTAATTTTTCAGCAGGTAAATTCTATATTAATCACGGATTTCAACCAAAAGGATTCCATTTTGTTAAAATTTTAAAATAAACAGTTATGAAAATAATAGTCTTAATTATAGTAGCATTTTTCAATATGAACACTTGTTCATCAGAAAAAGTAAGTCAAGAAGCCAACGAATACATCGATAAAGTAACCTATCAAAATTGGGTTGGCGGCGTTAAAGGTGCTGGCGGCGGAACCATTTTGAATATCACGTTACTAAAAGGTTTGCCATCTAATATCGAATTAGTTAAAATTCATTTTCAAGGAAGAGAAGGCTTGTTAGTAAAAGTGGACGACTTATCTTATCAATCTTCTATTAAACGATTTGATAATAAACAAGAAACCATTGAAACACCAACATTTAAAACAGATTTAAAACCGAATCAAGCCAAAGTCTTTTTTAAAATTGACGGTAAGGAAAAATTTGTAATTTTAGATAACGTAAAAGAATTACCAATGTTAGCTTATCCATCTGCTAAACCTAGAAATAATTAACTATTTTTGTTATTCTAAAAAATAAAAATTGAGCGCCAATAAAAGTCTTTTAAAACAAACCCTTATTTACGGTATCGCAACCGTATTACCAAGAGTAATCAGTTTCTTATTAGTAGGTTTACATACGGATTTAATGCCCAAAGTAGCTTACGGAGAAATCACAATTCTGTTAGCCTATATGATATTTTTCAATGTCATCTTGTCTTACGGAATGGAAACCGCTTTTTTCAGATTTTATCATAAAGAAGAAAACAAAAATGAAGTTGTTAGCACTGCTACGGTTTCTATATTTTGGAGTACTATTTTGTTTTTGTGTATCACGTTGTTATTTCAAAAAACTTTGGCGGGTTTATTAAACGTTGATAAAGAATATGTAAACTACGCTATCTGGATTTTAGCTTTCGATGCGTTAGTAATTATTCCTTTCTCTAAATTGCGTGCAGAACAAAAACCGATTAAATATTCCGTTTTTAAAATTTCAAATGTCATTATTAATATGTTGCTAAACGTATTTTTATTAGCCATTTTACCCAAATTAGCACATGCCAATCCACAAGGGTTTTGGAGTACTTTTTATTTCGAAGACTATCAAATTGGCTATGTTTTCTTAGCGAATTTAATTGCAAGTTTGTTCACTTTTGTGTTGTTTATGCCACATTATTTTCAACCCAATTGGTTGTTTAATAAGGATCTTTGGAAACAAATGCTTCAATACGGTTGGCCTATTTTATTCGCGGGTTTAGCTTTCGGAATTAATGAACATTTAGATAAAATTTTATTGTCTGAATGGTTGGATCCTGCAACCGCTAAAGCAGCAGTTGGAGCGTATTCGGCTTGTTATAAAATTGGCTTATTTATGGTTTTATTCCGAACTGCTTATACATTGGGAATCGAACCGTTTTTCTTCAGTCAAGCTGGAAATGCGAATGCACCACAAACCTATGCCACTATTACGAAATATTTTGTCATTTTAGGTTCGCTAATTTTATTAGTTGTGATTGTTTTTGCAGATGTTGTAAAATTCTTTTTAGTCAGACAACCAGAATATTGGGAAGCGATGACAATCGTGCCATTAATCATCATTGCTAATTTCTTTTTAGGCATTTATACCAGTTTGTCCGTTTGGTACAAATTAATTGACAAAACTATAATTGGAGCCTATATCTCAGCAGTTGGCGCTATAATTACTTTAAGTTTAAACTATATTTTAATCGTAAAGTTTAAGATGAGTTATTTAGGTTCAGCTATTGCTACTATTTGCGCTTATGGAAGTATGATGGTTATTTCTTATTATTTGGGAAAAGAAAAATATCCAATTCCCTTCGAAATGAAAAAGATTTTAACGTATCTTTTCGCTTCAATAACTTTGGCTTGTATTTCATTTTATGTTGATATTTTAAGACAAACTTACATTTTCGGAATACTTGCAATCATTGGGTTCAGTTATTATATTTACAAAAATGAAAAAGAAGTAATTTTAAGAATCATCAAACGAAAATAAACAGACTTTGCGGTCTTAAAATAAATAACCCTGCGAACTTAGCGAAATATCTTTGCGACTTTGCGGTAAAAATAAATAAAAATGCAAATAAAAATCATCAATAAATCACAACATCCATTACCAAACTACGAAACGAATGCTTCTGCTGGAATGGACTTACGTGCGAATTTAACAGAATCAATTACTTTAAAACCTTTAGAAAGAACGTTAGTGAAAACCGGACTTTTTATAGAATTACCAATTGGCTTCGAAGCTCAAGTTCGACCAAGAAGTGGTTTAGCCTTCAAAAAAGGAATTACAGTTTTAAATTCTCCAGGAACAGTTGATGCCGATTATCGTGGCGAAATTGGTGTGATTTTAGTAAATTTATCTAATGAAGATTTCGTTATTGAAAACGGTGAAAGAATTGCACAACTAATCATCGCCAAACACGAACGCGCCGAATGGCAAGAAACTATCGAACTAACAGAAACTTCTCGTGGTGAAGGCGGATTTGGAAGTACGGGAATTAAATAAAGCCCCCTAACCCCCAAAGGGGGAACTGACAAGATTGCAGAAAAATAGAAAGTTGAATTAATAAAATCCTATTTACCCCTAATAGGAATTCCCCCTTCGGGGGTTAGGGGGCTAACATATGAAAATAATTGTACCAATGGCAGGTCGTGGTTCACGCCTTCGCCCACATACTTTAACTATTCCAAAACCATTAATTCCTATTGCTGGAAAACCAATTGTACATCGTTTGGTAGAAGATATTGCTAAAGTAATCAATCAACCTATTGATGAAGTGGCTTTTATCATTCACGAAAGTTTTGGTGAAATTGTAGAAAAAGATTTACTAGCAATTGCCACAAAAATTGGCGCAAAAGGAACTATTTATTATCAAAATGAAGCATTAGGAACGGGTCATGCCATCATGTGTGCGAAAGATTCTTTATCCGGACCAGCAGTAATTGCTTATGCAGATACTTTAATTCGTGCCGATTTCGAATTAGATGCAACAGCAGATTCTGTAATTTGGGTAAAACAAGTAGAGCAACCAGAGGCGTTTGGTGTAATTAACTTAAATGAAGCTAACGAAATTGTAGAATTAGTCGAAAAACCAAAAGAATTTGTATCAGATTTGGCGGTTATCGGGATTTACTATTTCAAAGATGTTGCCGTTTTAAAGAATGAATTACAATCGGTTTTAGATAACAACATAATTCATGGTGGCGAATACCAAATTAATGATGGTATCAAGCAAATGATGGCAAAAGGAATGAAATTCGTACCAGGAAAAGTAGACGAATGGATGGATTGCGGAAACAAAGATGTTACAGTTGATACGAACAACAGAATGTTAGGATTTTTGCATAATGATGGAGAACATTTAGTTGATTATGATGTAAAATTAGAAAACTCAACAATAATTCCACCTTGTTATATTGGTGAAGATGTAGTTTTGATTAACACCACAGTTGGTCCAAATGTTTCGTTAGGAAAAGGATGTCATGTTGTGGATAGTACCATTAAAAATAGTCTAGTTCAAACACACTCGCACATTAAAAACGCAAAATTAGATAACGCAATGATTGGTAATCACGTAAACTATAATGGCGAATTCACCAGCGTAAGTTTAGGCGACTATTCAACAATGGAATAATTTTTGCTTACTTTGAATAACACCAAATAACAAATGAAAAAAATAATAGCTTTTCTTTTTCTTTTTCAACTTTCTTTCGGACAAGTCAATCCAGAAGAAGTAGAAACTGCGGAAAATGAATTTGAAAATAATTTTTATGAGGCTTTAAAACAAAAAGCGATTGAAAATTACGACAAAGCCATTATTTCTTTGGAGAAATGTTTGCAAAAAGAACCCAATAATCCGGAAGTTCACTATCAATTAGGGGTTAATTATTTGAATCAAAAAAATTATCCTGCAGCAGAAACTGCCTTTCAAAAAGCAGTTGATTTAGAGCCGAAACAACGTTGGTATTGGAATGGTTTGTACGATGTATATTATCAAACCAAAGATTTTAACAAATCCATTCCAATTGTGGAAAAACTAGTGACTTTCGATGCCAATATGAAAGAAGATTTGGTGTCGTTATTTATGAACACGCAACAATTTGATAAAGCAAAATCCGTAATAGACGATATTGAAAGCAAAGGAACGTTAACCAAAGCCATGGAATCGTACCAAATGCAACTTCAAAACATGCAAAAAGGTGTAAAACCAAAAATTACAGATTTAGAAGCTGCTATAAAAAGCAATCCAAAAACAGAGCAAAATTATATCGATTTAATTTATCAATATTCTACCACAAATCAAGAAGAGAAAGCATTTGAAACGGCTTTGTTGTTAGAAAAAGAGATACCAAATTCCGATTTAGCACACGTAAGTTTAATCAAATTTCACATCAATGCTAACGACATTCCTAAAGCTACAGAATCGTATAAAAGAGTAGTAAAAAGCAATAAAATCGATTTTAAAATCAAACATAGAGTTCTAAATGAATTTTTAATTTTTGCCACTAAAAACCCACAATTGCTGACAGAAATTGACAACACATTAACGTATTTCGATAATACTATTGGATTAGATGTTAATAAAGAATTAGGAAAGTTTTTCTACAATAAAAACAATTTCGAATGGGCTCAAAAATATATGGAGAAATCGAATGCAAATGATATAGAAGCCATCGATTTACTTTTGAATATTTACGATTTCAATAAGCAATATGAAAAAATGGCTAAAAAATCGGAAGAATATATCGACTTATTTCCAACAAAAGCCAATTTGTATTATTACGCAGGAAAAGGGAATAACAACTTGAAAAACTTTAAAAAAGCAAAAGACTTTTTAGAAATGGGAATCGATTATGTAATTGATGATCCAAATTTAGAAACCGGATTTTGCAAACAATTTATATTTTGTGCCGACGGATTATCAGATGCCAAACTAAAACAAACCTATCAAAAAAGAATAGATGCACTATCTAAAAAATAATATGAAAAATTCAAATAAAATAAAAAACGTCAGTTCGAGTATTTTTTATTCCTTTTCTGGAAGGAGTAAAAAATGTATCGTGAATAGATTTTTATTGCTTGTTGTAGTAGCAAGTCTTTCTTTTTCTTGCAAAACTAAAAAAACAGTTGCGGAACAAACCGTTTCTCAAGAAGCAGTTGTAGACAATAAAGCCAAAGAAGTTATCCAAAAACACTATGAAAATGTGTTGAATTTTCAAACGGCTTCTATTCGTTCTTCCGCGGATTATGCAGACAAAAAACAATCTATTTCAATCAACGCCGATATCAGAATTAAAAAAGATGAAATCATTTGGATTAACCTTAAGTTTTTCGGAATTCCGATGGCAAAAGCTTTAATTACGCCAACTCGTGTGAGTTATTACGAAAAAGCAAACGGAACCTATTTTGATGGCAATTATTCTATTTTAACCAAAATGTTGGGAACCGATTTAGATTTTCAAAAAGTGCAAAATTTACTTTTAGGAAGACCCATTGATAATTTAACCAAAGAAGATTTTATCGCAGAAATTGCCGATAATTTATTCCAATTGAAATCAAAAAACAAAACAGATATTGAAAAAGCATTCAGTTTTGAAACCGCTAATTATTTATTAAAGAAACAATTTATCAATCAAACTTCTAAAAACAGAAATGTGATGGTTAATTATCCATCTTTCACCAATCAAGACAATATGTTCTTACCAACTGGCGTTTCTATTTTAGCCAATCAGAAAGATCAAGTGAAAATTGATGTAGAATATAAAAAAATTACGTTTAATGAAGCATTATCGTATCCTTATTCTATTCCAGATGGTTATTCTCAAATAAAAATAGATTAATTTCGCAAAAAAAAATTCTAGCATGAACAAATTTCTTTTAACCTTATTCGTTGTATTTTTCACCTTGTCTGTTTCTGCGCAAATAGATGAGAAAGAAAAGTTGGAACAAAGAAAAGAACAATTACAAAGAGAATTGTCTGAAGCTAAAACCAAACTTCAGAACGAAAAGAAAAAAGAAAAATCAGTTTTAAAAGAAATTGCTGGTCAAGAAGCGCAAATTAAAATTTCTGAAAAAATCATTTCTACTATTGCCAAACAAGCTCGAATTTTAGATGATAATATTTATTTAACCCAATTAGAAATTAATAAGTTAAATAGAGATTTGAAAATCATGAAAGAAGATTACGCAAAAATGATTGTGAAATCTTACAAAAGCCGTTCAGAACAAAGTCGTATCATGTTCGTGTTGTCTTCCAATAGTTTTTTGCAAGCCTATAAACGCGTGCAATATATGAAGCAATACGCGGGTTACAGAAAACGTCAAGCGGAAGAAATTAAAATAAAACAAAACCGATTAGGTGTTGCTGTTGGCGAATTGCAAACCAATAAAAAAGAAAAAGAAGTGGTTATTGTTGAAAAAACAAAAATCAAACAAGAACACGAAAAATTAAAGCAAGAAAAAGAACAAACTGCCAAATTAATACAAAAAGACAAGAAAAAAATTGCTGCAGAAATTGCTGCAAAACAAAAAGAATCCAAAGCTATCGACAAGAAAATCAAAAAAATGATTAACGATGCGATTGCCGCAGAAAATAAAAAAAGAAAAGCAGAACAATTAGCAGCTGCAAAAAAATCGGGTACAACCGCACCTGTAAAAACTACACCAGTTTCGTCTACAAAAATTGAATTAACACCAGAAGGTAAATTATCTTCAGACAGTTTTAAAGCCAACAAAGGACAATTGCCTTGGCCAACCGAAAAAGGATTTATCTCCACAGGGTATGGTGATGTGCCACATCCGGAATATAGTAATATCGTTATTCATAACAGCGGAATCGACATCACAACCGATTCTGGTTCATCCGCAAGAGCTGTTTTTGCTGGAGAAGTTTCGGGCGTACAAGTGTCTCAAACTACAAATACCTACACAGTTCTAGTGCGTCACGGAGATTTTTTCACCGCGTACAGTAACTTAAGCAGCGTTTCTGTTTCTGTTGGAAATAAAGTTTCTGCCAAACAAACTTTAGGTAAAATTAAAACAAACGCGAAAGGAAATTCAGTTTTAAAATTTGTAATCAATCAAAATACAACGGTTCTAAATCCGAAAAGTTGGTTAAAACCTAGATAGTTTTTTTAGAAGCACAACATTTATTTTCAAAAGACTAATAGTCCCGCTATCCGCTATATTTTTTTAAATCTGTTGCCTGAGCTGTCATACTGAGCGGAGTCGAAGTGCTCAGGCAACAAATTTAAAAAAGATGCCGCTCCTATCGGGGCTAGAATTCAACTATCATTTTTCAGAAGACTTTTCTACAAAATTCGTTCAATCGGCAGTTTTCTATATGCTCTTATTTTAAGCGAAGCATCTCCAACTATTTTAAAAACCTATGTGCCTATGTGTTTCAAATACCCGCAATAAGTTTTATCAACTATATTCTATATGCTCTAATTTTAAGCGAAGCGTCTCATTATAGTCCAAAAACCTATGTGTCTATGTGTTTCAAATACTCGCAATAAGTTTTATCAACTATATTCTATATGCTCTAATTTTAAGCGAAGCGTCTCAACACATTCCAAAAATCTATGTGCCTATGTGTTTTAAAAAAAAATCCCAACTTCCAACTTCCAACTTCCAACTTTATATTATCTTTGCACCATGCCAAAAATAGGAAACATCATTTTACCCGATTATCCCTTACTTCTTGCTCCAATGGAAGATGTAAGCGATCCGCCATTTCGCCGTTTGTGCAAAATGCACGGAGCCGATTTAATGTATTCAGAATTTATTTCATCTGAAGGTTTAATTCGTGATGCCATGAAAAGTAAAATGAAATTAGATATTTTCGATTACGAACGTCCGGTAGGAATTCAAATTTTTGGTGGTGATGAAGAAGCTATGGAAATGTCTGCAAAAATCGTAGACACCGTTCAACCTGATTTAGTAGATATTAATTTTGGTTGTCCTGTAAAGAAAGTCGTTTGTAAAGGCGCTGGTGCTGGAGTTTTAAAAGATATCGATTTAATGGTGCGCTTAACAAAGGCAGTTATTAAAGGAACAAGTCTTCCAGTAACGGTAAAAACCCGTTTAGGTTGGGACGAAAGTTCAATCAATATTGATGAAGTTGCCGAACGTTTACAAGATATTGGTGTGCAAGCCTTAACCGTTCACGCTAGAACACGTGCTCAAATGTATAAAGGACATTCCGATTGGACACACATTGAACGCATCAAAAACAATCCTCGAATTTCTATGCCAATCTTCGGAAATGGCGATATCGATTCTCCAGAAAAAGCCTTGGAATATAAAAATAAATTCGGTTTAGACGGAATGATGATTGGTCGTGCTGCCATCGGTTATCCATGGATTTTCAACGAAATCAAACATTTTTTCCAAACCGGCGAAAAATTAGCACCACCAACCGTTGCAGACAGAGTAGAAGCGGCTCAAAACCACTTAATTTGGTCAATGGAATGGAAAGGCGAACGTGTAGGAATCGTAGAAATGCGTCGTCACTACACCAATTATTTCAAAGGCATCCAAGACTTTAAACAATACAAACAACGCTTAGTTACCACTGACGGGCACAACGAATTATTTGACGTTTTCAATCAAATAAGAGAAGTCTATGCAAATTATGATAATGCGTTAACTGGGCAGTAAACGAATTTTGTCAATCTGAACTCGTTTCAGATTCTCTATTATTCTTTCAGTTAAAACTCACCACTTAGTTTGTCACCCTGAAAGGGTCTCACTTAAATTTTGCAAACTAATCAATTTGCGAAATCTGTGATAATCTGTGTTCAAATCTTAGCGTTTCTCTGTGAAATTTTGCGTTTCTCTCTGTAAAACCCTAACTTTCCGTTTTAAATCACTCGCCATGTCAGATCTATCAAAAATTAAAATTCTTCATATCGATTCCAATCATCCTTTACTTTGGGAGCAATTAGAAAAAGCTGGTTTCAGTAACGAAGCCGATTTCACTTCCACAAAAGAAGAGGTAGAAAATAAAATCGAAAACTACAACGGAATTGTCATCAGAAGCCGATTTAAAATTGATAAAGCGTTCCTCGATAAAGCCAAAAATTTACAATTTATTGCACGAGTTGGAGCTGGTTTAGAAAGTATCGATTGTGAGTATGCGGAAAGTAAAAACATCAATCTTATTGCAGCGCCAGAAGGGAATTGCAATGCGGTTGGTGAACATGCTTTAGGAATGCTTTTGTCGCTTTTTAATAAATTAAACAACGCAGATAAAGAAGTCAAATCCGGACAATGGAACCGTGAAAGTAATCGCGGCACCGAGTTAGACGGAAAAACTATCGGAATTATCGGTTACGGAAATATGGGGAAATCTTTTGCCAAAAAACTACGAGGTTTTGATGTCGAAGTTTTATGTTACGATATTTTACCAAACATTGGTGATGAAAATGCCAAACAAGTTTCTTTACAAGAACTACAACAAAAAGCGGATGTGTTGAGTCTGCATATTCCATGGACACCAGAAACGGATAAAATGGTTAAAGCAACCTTTATTAATCACTTTGCGAAACCATTTTGGTTAATTAATACTGCTAGAGGAAAAAGTGTCGTTACCGCCGATTTAGTTACTGCTTTAAAATCAGGAAAAATTTTAGGAGCAGGTTTAGATGTTTTAGAATATGAAAAATTATCTTTCGAAACGTTGTTTGAAGGCGATAAACCAGAAGCTTTTGACTATTTACTTCATGCTAATAATGTTTTGATGACACCTCATATCGCAGGTTGGACTTTTGAGAGCAAAGAAAAACTTGCACAAGTTATAGTAAATAAAATATTTAGTTTATATATGTAACAAAAAAGCAGAATCAACTACTTATTTGATAACTAAAAACTAAAACTATAAAATTATGCATGAAGTTACTAAACCAGAAGAGTGGAATACCCAAAAACCAAATCTTCCTTTTTTTAAAGTAGATCCAATTATGGTTCTTATTTTCGGATTTTTAACCTGTGGTCTGTATTTGATTTACTGGAATGTGAAAGCAGCAGAAGTTATTAATGCAGCCAATGAAAAAGAAGTAGTATCGCCAACAGTTGCCTTGATTACAGGGTGTTGTGGTTTAAACTTGTTTTTTTACTGGTTAGTAGGTAGAGATGGTTTGCCAAGAGTCTACCAATTAACTGGTCAGCCACAAAAAGACGATTCTGTTTTGTTGCTAGTATTAGGATTTTTCTTTCCTATGGTTGCAGCCATGATTGTACAATCGGAATTAAATAAATTATACAATTAATAAATTTATTCAATATAGAATTATAGGGATAATTAGTGTGTTACTCGTACTAATTATTCCTTTTTTTATTCTCCTAACTAACAATGGAACTTTAGAGAACGAACAATCTTTTTGTCCGTTTAAAATGCTAACTGGATTTCCTTGTCCGGGTTGTGGAATTACAAAATCTTTGGTGTATTTATATGAAGGAGATTGGCTTAAAAGCATCACTTTTCACTTGTTTGGACCAGTTGTTTTGGTTTTGTCTTTTTACTTCTTAATCAAATTAAGTTTGGAGTTATATTATAAGAAACTCTTTTTCGCAAATACATTCAACAAAAAAAAGTGGACCTATATTTTTGTCGCACTTTTAATTGTGTATCATTTCATTAGAATTGTACTTTTTATAAAAAATAATTCTTGGGATTCCATTTTAAAAGAATCTATTTGGAGGTAAGTTAGAAAGAGCCAAGTAAAAAGAGCCAAGTAAAAAGAGTTGAGTGTGAGGTAAGTATCATGTAATTTACTCAAATCGCTCATTTCTCCATTCGAAAAATTACCCTTTGTGCTTTCTTTCTAATTCTGCTTGAAATTCTTCCATAACTGGTTTTACCGTACTTTCTGGAATATCCGAAATTTTAATATACATCAATCCATCAATAGCATTATTGAACATTGGATCCACATTAAAGGCTACAACTCGTGCGTTTTGTTTGATGTATTTCTTAATTAAAACCGGTAATCGTAAAGAACCTGGTTCAATTTCATCAATAATTTTATCGAACTTATTTAAATCGGCTTCTGCTTCGTTAAACACGAAATCTTTATCAGCATCTTTAAGTTTAACCTTGTATTCTTTTTTAGGTTTGATGTATTGCGCCACATAAGGATCATAATAATTAGATTTCATGAATTCAATCATTAACGATTTAGAAAATTCTGAAAACTGATTACTAATACTCACACCTCCAATTAAGAATTTATGTTCTGGATAATGTAAAGTGGTGTGCACAATTCCTTTCCAAAGTAAAAACAAAGGCATTGGTTTTTGTTGGTATTCCGAAATGATAAAAGCACGTCCCATTTCAATAGATTGGCTCATCATATCGTTTAATTCTGGTTCAAATTTAAAAAGTTCATTTAAATAGAAACCTTCTAAACCGTATTTAGGAAATATTTTTGAACCAAATCCCATTCTGTAAGCGCCAGCAATCATTTGAGCTTCGTCATCCCATAAAAACATATGGTGGTAATATTGATCGTATTTATCTAAGTCAATTGCTTCATTGGTTCCTTCGCCAACTTCTCTGAATGTAATTTCTCTTAAACGACCAATTTCGTGTAAAATATTGGGAATTTTTTCAGCAGTTACTAAAAATACTCTGTAATTTTTACTTTGTAATAATTGATAATCGCCTTCTTTTAAGAAGTTGATTTCTTCAATAATTTGTTCGTGATTGGCTGGTTTTACAATTTGTTTTGCAGCTTTTGGGCTTGTGAATTTCGGAAAAGTTAGTTTAAAGTTTTCTTCTTCTTTTTCTTCAAAAGATTTAGAAAGCATGTAGGTTTTCTTTCTTAAAAACTCTCCAAATTCAGGAATACTTTCGTGTTCGTTTAACTCATTTACAGAAATCGGTTTACCAATACGAACTTTAATTACTCGGTTTTTTTGAGTTAATAATTCGCTTGGTAACTTTGCGGTACGTAATGTGTCGTTTAATTTAGATAGATGGTAAAATAATTTACTATTTTGAGCGTGAAAATAAATAGGTACAACAGGAACTTTAGCTTTTTTAATAATTTTTAAAGCGCCTTCTTCCCAAGGTTTGTCTACAATTAATTTCCCGTCTTTATAGGTAGAAACTTCACCTGCTGGAAAAATCCCTAAAGGTTTTCCATCGCTTAAATGACGTAAGGTTTCTTTAATTCCAACCACGCTTGATTTAGCATCTTTGTGATCTTCAAACGGATTAACCGGCATAATATACGGCTTCATCGGTTCAATTCTATGCAATAAAAAGTTGGCAATTATTTTGAAATTCGGCTCACGTTCTAGCATTAATTTCAATAACAAAATCCCATCAATTCCTCCTAAAGGATGATTAGAAATCGTAATATACGCACCGTCTTTTGGTAAACGTTTTAAATCTTCTTCGGGAATTTCAAACTTAATTTGAAACTCATCTAAAATCGCGTTTAAAAACTCTAAATCACTTAAATGTTTGTTTCGATTATAGATTTTATTAAGTGTGGAAATTTTAAGAACTTTCATGAGTAACCACCCAGAAAATGTTCCAAAAACCCCATATTTGTCCGTATTTATTGCTTTGGCTACTTCTTTTGCAGTAACTAATCCCATCTATTTTGTGTTTTGAGCAAGAAACAAAGATAACAATTCTATTGAATTTTATGCCATCAAAAACACACAATTGCTAACAATTTAAAAATAAGTAGGGTTTGCTAAAAATTTTATAATTTACTTGTTCAATCAGCCGTTTTATTGAAAACTTTTTCTATTTTTGAGAATTAGATTTTTAAACTCATATCAGCATAAATGAAATGAATTTATGTTTCAAAAGGTTTAAAAGGATCCTGTATTTTTAACATGTAACTTATATAATGAAGATTATCTCTTACAACGTAAATGGAATTAGAGCCGCAATAACAAAAGGGTTTATTGAATGGTTACAAAGCGCGAATCCGGATATAATTTGCTTGCAAGAAATTAAAGCTACTGAAGATCAAATTCCTACAGAAGAAATCAAAGCAGCTGGTTATCCCTATCAATATTATTTTTCCGCACAGAAAAAAGGATATAGTGGTGTAGCTATTTTATGTAAAACCGAACCTAAAAATGTAGTTTTCGGGACTGGATTGGATGCAATGGATTTTGAAGGTAGAAACTTACGTGTAGATTACGATAATTTATCTGTTATGAGTATGTATTTACCTTCGGGGACAAATTCAGACAGATTAGGATATAAGTTTCAATATATGGATGATATTCAAGACTATATTGTGAATTTACGAAAAGAACTTCCGCATTTAGTGGTTTGTGGAGATTATAACATTTGTCATGAAGCTATAGATATTCACAACCCAAAAGGCAATGAAAAAACATCAGGATTTTTGCCAGAAGAACGTGCTTGGCTAGATGGTTTTATGAAAACAGGAATGATTGACACGTTTCGTCATTTAAATAAAGAACCTCATAATTACAGTTGGTGGAGTTATAGAGCCAATGCCAGAAATAATAATAAAGGTTGGAGAATTGACTATTGTTTAGCCACTGAACCTCTAAAAGATAAAATAAAAAGAGCGTTAATTTTACCAGAAGCCAAACATTCAGATCATTGTCCAGTTTTAGTAGAATTAGAGTTTTAGAAAAAGAATAAAGAGATTAACAAAAAAAAGGATTTCAGCAGAATCTAATATTTATAATCAACTAGATAGAAAATTTAAACGTCTAAAACAAAAAAAGCAATTACAATTGATTCCAGCGGAATCACATATTTATAACTAGAAAAAATAAACGTCTAAAACAAAAAAGCAATTACAATTGATTCCAGCGGAATCACATATTTATAACTAGATAAAATAAACGTCTAAAACAAAAAAAGCAATTATAATTGATTCCAGCGGAATCACATATTTATAACTAGAAAATATAAACGTCTAAAACAAAAAAGCAATTACAATTGATTCCAGCGGAATCACATATTTATAACTAGATAAAATAAACGTCTAAAACAAAAAAAGCAATTATAATTGATTCCAGCGGAATCACATATTTATAGAATCAAATATTTATAACGAACAATAACCGATTCCAGCGGAATCACATATTTTTATAAGATGATAAGAAGAGTAGCCCTAGCCGTAATGGTATTAACCGTGAGTACTTCATGTGTTTCTAAAAAAATCTATCAAGATTTAGAAAATAAGTTTGCCGAACTTAAAAAAGAACGTAACACGTTAGCCGACGAAAACGATGGATTAAAAACAGAAAACGGAACATTAAAATCCGATTTAGATAAATACAAAACAGAAGCAGAAAAATTAAAAGCAGAACGCGATAAATTAGCAGCTGATTACGCCGCAACTAAAAAGAGTTTAGATAATTTAAAAGCCTCATACGCGGCGCTTGAGAAAGATAGCAATGAAGCTTTAGATGCGAATATTAGCAAAAATCGTCAATTGTTAGCAGAATTAGAAGCGAAACAAAAAGCGATGGCAGCTGAACAAGATAAATTAAATAAATTGAAAGCCGATTTATTAAAATCGTCTACACGTTTAGCTGAATTAGAAAAAATTATGGCCGACAAAGAAGCGGCTATGAAAAAATTAAGAGAGACGTTGTCTAAATCGTTAAAAGCTTTTGAAGGTAAAGGATTAACTGTTACTGAAAAAGACGGTAAAGTATATGTTTCAATGGAAAATAAATTACTTTTCGAATCTGGAAGTTATACTGTAGGTAGTGAAGGTAAAAAAGCTGTTGATTTAGTGGGTAAAGTATTAGGCGACAATCCAGATTTATCTGTTTTGATTGAAGGTCATACGGATAATGATAAAATTACGGGAACTTTAGCTGGCGGAATTGAAAGCAATTGGGATTTATCTACCAAACGTGCGACTTCAATTGTAAACATTTTAACGGCAAATCCAAAAGTGAATAAAGCCAACTTAACGGCTGCTGGAAGAAGTGAATTTGCACCATTATTGAGCAATGATTCCGCTGAAGGTAAAGCTAAAAATCGTAGAATTGAAATTATTTTAACACCAAAATTAGACGAATTGTCTAAACTGTTAAACGAAATGTAATTGTCAAATACATATAATTTAAACCTAATCATTTTCGAATGATTAGGTTTTTTTAAATCTAAAAATCATGCACTCTATTCATAACATTCTTCAACAATTAGAAAATCACATTCCTAATTTAGAAAAAACAAATTCCAGAATTTCAAGTAGTTCAATAGGATGGCAAATTGATCATTGTTTGATTGTCATCAATGGCGTCATGAGTCAGTTAGAAGTGTCTAATCCGTCAGAGTATCGTCCAAAATTTAATCTGCCCAAGTTTTTGGTTTTTACAACAGGAAAAATTCCAAGAGGAAAGGCAAGAGCTCCTAAAATTGTAAATCCCACAGAAATCGCAACTATTTCAGATTTGAATTCGAAAATTGAACAGGCTAAAGTAAATCTATTAAAATTCGAACATTTACCTAAAAACGCACATTTTAAGCATCCTTTTTTCGGACATATTAATACGCTTCAAACGGAGAAATTTTTACGTATTCACACCTATCATCATTTGAAAATTATTCAAGATATCTTGAAATAAATAAAATCTATACAACTTCAATTTTTCTTTTTACGAATCTTCGTAACTTCGCGATTCAAAAAAACAGTTCACCATAATGAAATTCACAACCCTTCCAAATACCGATTTAAAAGTAAGTAAAGCCTGTTTAGGAACCATGACCTTCGGAAATCAAAATTCAGAATCGGAATCGCATTTTCAATTGGATTATGCTGTTGAACGTGGTATTAATTTTATTGATACGGCAGAAATGTATCCAATTGGTGGAAATGAACATATTTTTGGAAGTACGGAACGTTACATCGGAACTTGGTTAGCGAAAAACAAACATAAAAGAGACGATTTAGTAGTAGCCACAAAAATTGCTGGACCAAATAGAGGAATGACTTACATTCGTCAACCGCTTGATTTTTCTAAGAAAAGTATCACGGAAGCTGTCGAATTAAGTTTGAAAAACTTACAAACGGATTATATTGATTTGTACCAAACGCATTGGCCGGAACGTGTGATGAACATGTTTCAAAAAAGAGGTTTGGAAAAAATCGATACCAATTGGCAAGAAAATATTTTTGAAGTCTTAACCATTTTTGACGGATTAATCAAAGAAGGAAAAATAAAACATATTGGCGTTTCTAACGAAAATCCGTGGGGTGTGATGAAATTTTTAAACGAAAGCGAGAAACACAATTTACCACGAATTGCAACCATTCAGAATCCGTTTTCTTTATTAAATCGTTTGTATGAAGTCGGTTTGTCTGAAATTGGAATGCGTGAAAATGTAGGTTTATTAGCGTATTCACCTTTAGGTTTCGGATTTTTATCTGGAAAATATTTAAACGGAACGCCAGAAAATTCTCGAATGAAATTGTTTCCGAATTTCGTAAGATATACAAATGAAAACTGCTACAAAGCAACAAAATTATACCAAGAATTAGCACACAGTTTAGGTCTAACGATTACTGAATTGGCTATCGCATTTGTCAACCATCAAGAATTTGTTTCTTCAACAATAATTGGCGCAACAACGATTGATCAATTGGAAGAAAATATCAATGCTTTTGATGTGATGTTAACGGATGCAGTTTTAGAAGAAATCAATAAAATTCAGGAATTAATTCCGAATCCGGCACCTTAAAAGGAGTAGTTAGTGGTCAGTTTTTAGTTTGGAGTTTTTTAGTGTTTGTCGAAGTGTTTCTAAAAACTTAATTTAATATGTATCGCTTGAAGTGATTCGTTGCCAACTACACTCGCCTTATGACCGTGAATCTGACTATCAAATTCTATATTTTCGGGTAAATTATCTTTCGCAATAAAACAATCTCCCGTAGTAAAAATTTTAAAATCTCCGTTTTGTAATTCTATTTTTAAACTTCCTTTTTGGATGCTGATAAAAGTAGCATCACCAGCTAAATGAAAATCTGTGGCATAACCGACATCACTTTTTCGTAATCGGAAATTTTGTGCGCCAATTTGATCACTAATAAATAAGCCGCCACGTTGTTGTACAGAAAAGTCAATTTCTTTAAATACAGAAATCCCATTTTCGTTAGTCGTTATGGTGGAAATGATAAAAGGTTGGTTCATGAGTTTTCTTTCAAAAGTAATAAAAAAACCTGACAGGTTTTAGAAACCTGTCAGGTTTGGTTCTACAAATTACCAATCACTTTATCTTTCGGATATTTAATTTTATAACTGATTCTGTATTTCTTGGTTTCATTAGGTTTTAGTTTAATTTCCCAAGTTAAAACGCCTGTTTCTTCATTGGCTTTTGCGCCGTCTTTGTTTAACAGTTCCACCGACATTTCTTTATCTGTGCTTAAAGGATATTGGTCTTTTAACAACATGTTGATTTCTTCTTTTTTATTGTTTCGAACAATAATATCGTACGTAAATGTTTGTTCTTTATAAGAAGATAAGAATTTAGTTCCCGATTTATCTACCACTTTTTCACGCTTTATAGAGATTTTTTTATCTCTTCCCATACTTAAATTCAACGTGTCTTGTGTTTGGTTTGGATTAATTTGAGTTTTACCAACATACATGCCTTCGAAAATGATATTCGCTTCACCAGGTAATAAATTATATTTAGAATAATCGTTTAATTCCGCTAATAAAAAGGCTTCTTTTTCCACTTTTGGCACCGCGTAATATTTGTAAGTCGCAGGTAATTTTAAATCTTTTAAGGCGACACTATGCGCTTTTCCGTTAGATAAAATATCGTATGGAATATCAATATCGAAAGAAACGTTCAATTGGCCTTCTACAATTTCTGTGTAATTTGAAATTGAAGATTCAGCTGATTTTCTTTTATTTCCATTTGCAGATATAGCAACTGCTTGAATTTCATTTGTCATAGCATCATTATTCTGATAACCATAATTCGCAGGATATCCATATCTCAAGAACCAAGCTTGTAATAATGGCGCCGCATTATTTTGATTTGGATTGCCACTAGAAAGCGTAAGCTTTACTTTTTTCCAATCGATTCCTGTGCTTTGTACAACTTTGGCTTTGTACATTAAGTTAATGGGTGAGTTGATATTTTCCGCACGTAAATCGTAAAAAGGTTGCCATGAAGCGGAATTCGTAATATATGTTACATCTAAATTTACATTTCCAGCAATTTCATTCATCACTTGTAAAATCAGTTTTCCTTTAGACGATTTGTCTTCTTTTTGGGTGTTGATGACCAATTTGTTGTTTAAATCGGTCAACGTTTTGTTCCATTTGGTTTCTCTTTCTGATAACGTCACAATGGCGTTGTCTAACTCTGTTCTTTTGGCTTTGTAGTATTCTACCAATTTCATTAATTCTGAAACATTTAAACCTGTGTTAGCGCCACCAACGGCTTTGTTTTGGTCTAACATTTCAATGGTTTGTTGGTGCGAATATTTATCGATTTGTATTTTCTTAATTTCTTTTTGAACGAAAGTGATACTGTCTCGAACGCGTTTAATTGCCGGATTACTTTCATCAATTTCATATTCCGACATATAATTTTGTGTGAATTGAACCGATAAAACCGTTAAGCTATTTGGCGCACCAATTTGTACGGTGCTTTCGTTTAAATAATCAGCTACGTTTTTAATCACGATTTCGCTCGTTCCAACAGGTAAATTAACTGATGTGGTTTGAGATAATTCGGCTCCAGAAAAATAAACGGTTGCCGCTTTTGTTTTGGCGGAAGTGAAAATTGGTTTTTGCGCAAATGAAATTGCTGAGACTAATAAGGTTAGAGATAAAAGTATTTTTTTCATGGGTTTTTAATTTAACGTGAGTAATATTGAAAAGCATTTTTTTGCATTTCAGTGCTTAATAAATTGTATTCTTTAAAAATGTTATAGTAAGAATCGGTCACTGTAAAATAGATTCTTTGTATTCTTGGAATATTATTTAATGTTTCAATTTTATTGATGGTAAAACCTAATTCTTTAATTATGTTTTGAGTTATTCCAAATTTGGTTGTTGAGTTAGCAAACACTAAGCAAAACTCTTTCTTCTTTAGTTTAATCATATTGTTGTAACTATATCTTGACATGCAACCTAATAAAAAAGAAATTTTTTCATCTTTCGTTTTAAAAATATCGGGTTTTAATTTCCCTCTATGAATGGTATCTTTGTTTGGATAAGTTAATTGATAGTTATCAAAAATGTAAAATGAATTGATACTATCATTTAGAGTTCTATCTCTAAAAAAGTATCTTTTTTTTATGGTGTCTAAAGAAAGGTTTTTCTCTTTATAAAAAGTTGAAATTTTATCAAATAAAGGTTTTTCATGTAATGCATAACTCTCAATAATTTCTTTACTATTAGAAAATTGATTTCTTCCGATATAATCCTGTAACGTACCAAGTAAGAAAAATTTCTTTTCAAATTTAATTTCTTGACTTGATACATTAGATGTTTCTAAAATGAAAAGTAGTAGTATTAATTTTTTCATTATTTTATTTTTAAGATTATGAATTGTTGTTGTTTTTTAATTTAAGTTCTATAATACCTAAACCGCCCATAATCATATAATTTTGTAATTCTTCTTCGGGTTTGATGTAAATATTGAATTCCAATTTGTTGTTTTTGATTGTTTTTAAATCAATTTGAAAGGTATTGTTGTAACTTTTATCATCATTACTGATTTGAACGCTAATTTCTTTAGTGTCGTCATTCAGTAAAACTGGAACTTCAAATTCACCTGTTTTTGCCTCAATTTTTATACTTTTTGAAGCGCCATTGAAATAAATGAATAAGTTAGGATAAACTTTCTCCGAAATTGGTTTTTTCGTTTGACTATCCAATAATTTTCCTTGAATTAAAAATGAAATTACTTTACTTGCAGGTTCTCTATAAGCAATTTTACCCATAATAATTCGTTGAGGTTTAGTAGAATCGACTTCAATTTTTACGGGTGTTTTTTCTTGAGCAACAACATTTGAAGTCAATAAGACAGAAGCTGCAATCGCTGTTGCATATTTGAAAGTATATAATTTTGAAACTTCATTATGTTCAAAAACTTGTTCTAGTTGCGAAGTTTTTAAACGTGCACAAATAGAGGTGTCTTTTGATTGTGTTACTATTTTCGCAATTTCAGAATTGGTTTTCTTACTTAAGTCGATTACATTTTTGACACATGAACTACAAAATGAACCATTTGCATTTGGAGTCATTTCGCTAAATTTTGCATCACACGGATTTTCTATTTTTAAGGAAAATTGCTTTTTCATAACAGTTGTAATTTTAAATTAAAACCTCAAAAAAGAAGTTCTATTTACATAGATTACAATTCGTATAAAAAGGTTGGGAAGGGATTGAATTATTTTTCTAAATTTTTTATAAACTGCTCCATTTCAAGTTTTTGATTAGCATATTTTTTTTGCAATTCGCCGCCTTTTTCCATTCTATTATAATATTCTAAAGCTTTATTGGCAAAAAAATTACGTTGAAATTTGGAAGCATTTGGTACTTTTGGGAAAATTTCATGAAAACACATTTCATAATACGCTTGCCATTCGCGTTCGTTTCGATCTTGAATTTTATATTCGGCAGATTTTTGAATTACATGAATCATTTCGTGAGCCAATAAATTAATGACTAATTCAAACGGAAATTCGAAAGCATTTTCTGGAATCCTGATAATTTGCGGATCACCAATTTCGCCTTCAGCTGTAAACAAAATGAAATTAGGTTCGGCTTTTTCTCGAAAGGCAATACCTTTAAAATTTGGGTGTTTGATATCGAATTCTTCCAACAGAAACAAAGCCGCAGCTTCTGTTTGTCCTAATTCGTGATAGGTTTGTAGTAGTTGAACTATTTCGGATTTGGTTTTCATTTTACCCAAACAATTGTTCCACTAAATCTTCAATTTTACTTACCATTCGGACATCAATTTTAAAATCTTTTGGGTTGATCTTATTGTGTTTTGATACGAAAATAGTTGAAAAACCCAATTTTTCCGCTTCGTGAATGCGTTGTTCCACTTTATTTACTGGCCGAATTTCTCCAGTTAAACCCACTTCTCCAGCAAAACAAAAATCTTTATCGATGGTAATGTCTTCGTTTGAAGATAAAATGGCGGCAACAACTGCTAAATCAATCGCAGGATCATCTACGTTAATTCCTCCAGTAATATTTAAAAAAACGTCTTTCGCGCCTAAACGGAAACCTGCACGTTTTTCTAAAACGGCCAAAATCATGTTCAATCTTTTCAGATTATAACCAGTTGTGCTTCGTTGAGGTGTGCCGTAAACTGCAGTGGAAACCAAAGCTTGGATTTCAATCATTAACGGTCGCATGCCTTCGATAGTAGTGGCAATAGCGGTTCCTGATAAGTAATTGTCTTTGTTAGAAATTAAAATTTCTGATGGATTAGAAACTTCTCTTAATCCGTTTCCTAGCATTTCATAAATACCTAATTCGGCTGTTGAACCAAATCGGTTTTTTAGTGCACGTAAAATTCTGTACACGTGATTACGGTCGCCTTCAAATTGCAAAACAGTATCAACCATGTGCTCCAAAATTTTCGGACCAGCGATTGTTCCGTCTTTCGTAATATGACCGATTAAAATCACTGGAACATTAGTTTCTTTAGCGAATTTAATCAGTTCGGCAGTACATTCTCTAATTTGAGAAATGCTTCCCGCAGAAGATTCAATATATTCGGTATGTAAAGTCTGAATCGAATCGATAATTACCACTTCTGGTTCAATTTCTTCGATCTGACGAAAGATATTTTGCGTTTTGGTTTCGGTTAAAATGAAACAATTATCGGTTTGACCTGTAATTCTTTCCGCACGCATTTTAATTTGTTTCTGACTTTCTTCACCCGAAACATATAAAGTTTTATAAGGTAATTTTAATGAAATTTGAAGTAAAAGTGTACTTTTTCCAATACCAGGTTCACCGCCTAAAAGTGTTAAAGAACCAGGGACTAATCCGCCACCTAAAACGCGGTTTAATTCGCCGTCAGTGGTGTTCATTCGTACTTCTTCTGAAGTCGAAATTTCATTTATTTTTAAAGGTTTAGCGATTTTTTTAGCTTCAGAAGAAGGGCTTCGCCAAGCTTGTTTTTCTTCTTTTTGAATAATTTCTTCGACAATTGTATTCCATTGTTTGCATGAAGTGCATTGACCTAACCATTTTGCGTAGTTCGTCCCACAACTTTGACAAAAGAAAGAAGTTTTTATTTTAGCCATTTTTTACTTATTCTGAGTTTATTTCAGAATCTTATATTTATTTTAGGATTTTGAATTTGTTTCATTTTATTGAATCTTTTATGTCAGATTCTTAGAACTAATTGTCTTTTTTTGGTGCTTCTGTAGGTACAGGTTCTACAGGAGTTTCAGCAGGAATTTCTTCTGCTTTAGGTTCGTCTTTTTTACCTTTTAAAGCTTCCGCTCTATCTAATAAATAGTCTTTTGTTAAATCGCCAATTGGTTCTTGTGTATACGCTCTCATGTATTCTTTAGCAGCTCTTTTACTATCACCTGTTTTTTCAAAATACATCCCACGTTGATACGTTCCAAGCATTGTTTTTGGATATTGCTTGTCTGAATATTCTGCTAATAATTGAAATTCATCGTACGCTTTATTTTTTAAAATTGCGGCTTCGATGGCTTTGAAATCAGACATTCTTGGTTGCATTTTAATACCGATTTTCTTTTCGATATAATCGTATTTGTCAATTAAATATTGTGCATATCCTTTCTCTAGTTTTAGAATTTTTTCGTTGAATTCTAATTTTGAAATGGGTTGGTATCCGTTGAAAATAAAGTACATGGCACTTGGAATAGCTTCTGCAACTAATGAATAATGCGACGTATTTTTAAAAACATCATATCTATAAATCACGTTCGGATTTTTAATGTCTTTTGCAGTATCATCCAACTTTTTTGTTTTTTCTTGAATTTCTTCTAAATCACCATTTGAAGTAGCATGATAGTAAAAAATAGGTTTTTGAATTTTGCCTAATCTTTCTGCAATTCTTTCTTCCATTGCTGGAGCCATTTCTGGAGCTAATGAAATAAAAGCATTGAAAATGGGGTCGTCTTTGTATAAATAGAAGTTTAAAAAACCCGCTGTGGTATCATGTCCAGCAATCATTCTGAAAGGTAATGTTCTGTATTTTTGTTGTACAAAAGGTAGTAATTCAAACCCAATAAATTCGAAAAATTTAGCTCCTGATTCCGCTGGTAAGCCATCTTCTCCATAATTGCTATCGTTAAAACGTGTTTCGCCATAATTTTGATTTACGGCTACAATAATCATTTCAGGTAAATCGTCCCAGTAGTTTCCATATTTTAAAATTCCTGAAAAAGGATCGGCTAAATATTCTCCATCTAATAGTACTAAAACTGGATATTTTTTTGTTGGATTACTTTCGTAGGAAGCAGGTGTAATTACTGAAAAAGTTCTTTCTTCGTTTAGTTTTTTTGACTGAATTTTTTCGTCCACTTTTTGAGCAAAAGCAACAACAGAAACCATAAGAAATAGTAGGATAGATTTCATCTTCATGATAAATTGATTTAGTAAAATAATGTAGCAATATACTAATTATTTTTTATTGTATAGCGGTAAAAAAGCGTAAGATAATAAACCCAGTAATATGGTTAAAATAGTTTGCGAAGTCCAAACCAACCATCCAAAAGCAGTTCCGATGTCGTTTGAAATCCCGTATAAAGAGAAAATCATTGCTATTGCTAAAGGATAAGCGCCTAAGCCACCATTAGTGAATCCTACAGCCAAACTTCCAAAAATGAAACCCATAATTACAATGTCAAAAGTAATTGCTGAGGTTTCTGGCAAAGCAAAAATAGTAACATAAAACATTAGTAAATAAGTAAACCAAATGAAGAAAGAAAAGAAAATGTATTTCCATTTGTCCTTCATTTTTAAGATGCTTAACATTCCTTCAATTAAACCTGAAAGTTTTTCTTTTAATTTTTTTATGATGTTCCACTCGACATACATCCAAACTAAAAGAAAGATTACTCCTAAAATCAGTCCAATAATTCCGAATAAAATTAATTTTTCGAAAGCGATTTTTTGTTGAATAAAACTATATAATTTTTCGAATTGAAGGACAAAGGCCAATCCTACAAATAGCAAAAAGATAAGTAAATCTACAATTCTTTCGGCCACTATGGTTCCAAAACCTTTGTCAAAAGGCACCTTTTCGTATCTTTTTAATAAAGCCGCTCTAGTGATTTCTCCTGATCTTGGAATGGTTAAATTCATAAAATAGGAAACACAAACCGACATTAAATCGTTTTTAAAATCCGTTTGATAGCCTAAATGTTGTAAGGAATACTTCCAGCGATATGCTCTAGCCCAATAGCCAAATAAGGCAATAAATAAAGACAGGAAAATATAAAAATAATCAGCTTGTTGGAAACACGATTTTATTTTATTTAATTCTTCCGACGATAATGTAGTATATTGGTAATAAATTAACCCGAAACCTAAAAGTAACGGAATAAATAATGAGGCAATTTTGCTAAACTTTGCTTTCAAAACTAGGTTAAAGAATTGTCTTTTTCATTAGGAAAAACCAAGCAAGGTTTAAATGTTTTAGCTTCTTCAAATTCTATAATTCCGTAAGCAATGATAATGATAATATCACCACGATGTACTTTTCTGGCAGCTGGGCCATTTAAAGTAATTTCACCTGTATTTCTTGGTCCTTTTATGGCATAAGTTTCCAAACGTTCTCCATTGTTCACATTAACAATGGCAACTTTTTCACCTTCTACAATGTTGGCAGCTTCTAGTAAAGCTTCGTCAATTGTTATACTTCCAATATAATTTAAATCGGCTCCAGTAACAGAAACTCTGTGTATCTTAGATTTTACTACTTGTATTTGCATTTTGCAAAGTTAATTAATTCGAATAAATTTTATAAATTATTTTAATGAAATATTATCAATTAATCTGATATCTTCAACAAAAACGGCTATAAAAGCTCTGTATTTTTTATTTTTTATTTTTCTTTTGCAGGTTAGAAGCGTGTCTTCGGCGGCAATTTCGAAATATTCTAATGTAAAATTAGCTTGTTTTTTGAATTCTTTTTCTACAAACAAAACCACTTCATGGGCTGATTTTGAAATAAATTTTTCTTTAGCCTGTGTAAGAATTTGATAAATTATTTTCGATTCGTTTCTAGCACTTTCTGAAAGTCTTTCATTTCTACTACTCATAGCCAACCCGCTTTTTTCTCTGAAAATTTCGCAACCAATAATAGTTACGGGAATTTTATATTTTGAAACTAATTTTTTTACAATTTGCAATTGCTGAAAATCTTTTTCCCCAAAATAAGCATTAGTTGGTTGTACGATTTCAAATAATTTTTTCACAATTGTTCCAACGCCATCAAAATGTCCAGGACGATGTTTGCCTTCCATTTGGTTTTCCAATCCGTCGTAATCAAAAGAAGTAGAAATGGTGTTTCCTTCATAAATATCCGATACACTTGGCGCATAAATCAAAATATTTTTGTTTAATTGTTGCACCAGTTCCGTGTCTTTCTCCAAAGTTCTTGGGTATTTCTTTAAATCATCTGCATTATTAAACTGAGTTGGATTCACAAAAATACTTAAAACCGTAATCTCGTTTTTAGATACTGATTCTTCTAATAATGACAAGTGTCCTTTGTGTAAAGCGCCCATAGTAGGCACAAAACCAATTTTTTTAGATTGATTTTCTACTTTATTTAATTCAATTTGAAGCTCTTTTTGTGTCTGAAAAACGCGCATAGGATATTTTTATAAAATGCAAACTTACTATTTTACTAGATAAGTCCATAAATTTTTATAATTTTGCATATTAAACAAAAATATAACATTTATTATATGAATGACAAGAGGATATTATATGTATCATCTGAAGTAGTGCCTTATTTAGCTGAAAATGAAGTGTCATTACATTCTTATGAACTGCCAAAAATGATAAATGAAGTAGGAGGGCAGATAAGAATCTTTATGCCAAGATATGGAAATATCAACGAACGCAGACATCAATTACACGAAGTAATTCGACTTTCTGGGATGAATTTGGTTGTAAATGACATGGATATGCCTTTAATTATTAAAGTAGCATCCATTCCAAAAGAAAGAATTCAGGTTTATTTTATAGATAATGATGAATATTTTAAAAGAAAAGCTACTTTTTCTGATGAAGAAGGTGTGTTGTATCCTGATAACGACGAAAGAGCTATTTTCTTTGCAAAAGGTGTAGTGGAAACTGTTAAAAAATTAAACTGGGTGCCAGATATTATCCACGTACATGGTTGGATGGCTTCTTTATTACCAGTTTATTTAAAACATTACTACAAAGACGAAGGTATTTTTGAAGATACAAAAATTATTACATCTGTATATAATAATGATTTTGAAGGTACTTTAGATGTAGAAATGATTAACAAATTAGCTTTCGATAATTTACCAGCTGATGCCATTTCAGTGTACAAAGAACCTGTTTTCAATAATTTAATGAAAGCAACAATTGATCATTCTGATGGGATTATTATTGCATCTAATGACTTGTCGGCAGATTTAACAAAATATATAGAAACTTCAAAGAAACCTTTTTTACCTTTCACCCCGAAAGAAATTTTCAAAGAGGCTTATTTAGAGTTTATAAAAAATAAAGTACAGTAATTATAATGAAAAAGAATATAGCAGTATTATTTTTAGTTTTTTCAATGGTTTTTATTTCTTGTGATAAAGATTTTAATACTATTGGAGGAGATTTAGTTGGTGATGAACATTTTGATTTTAACAAATACGAAGTTCAAGGATTAAAAGCTTATTCGGTTCGTACAAAAGAAGTACAAACTAATAACTTAGCAATTAATCCAATAGGGATTTACAATAATCCTTATTTTGGACAAACGAAAGCGAACTTTGTAACACAAGTATCTATTTCAACTTTACAACCTAAATTTGGTACAAATGTGCAAGTTGAAGAAGTTACTTTATATGTTCCGTATTTTAGTAAAGCTGGAACAAAAGACGCAGATGATGTGACAACTTATACGTTAGATTCTATTTTTGGTTCAGATCCAGAAAGTAAAATAAAATTAAGTGTATACGAAAACGGCTATTTTTTAAATAGTTTTGATGCTAACACTGAGTTTCAAAATAGCCAACGTTATTATAATGATGGTTCATCAAGTACAGGAACTATTGATTTTGATTATTTAAAAAGAGGTAATGATGGAAGTGGTAATTCTGTTCAAGGTGGTACTAGATTAAACGATAGTCCAAATGCTGCTGAAAACGATCAATTCTTTTTTAATAAAAATGAAATCGTTGTTTACAAGAAAAAATTCAACACGATTTCTAATAATTTAGAATATGTTGATGCAAATGGTGTGGTTACAACAGATCCAACTAAATATGTGGTTAAAGAACGTTTAGCTCCAGGTATTTATTTGACTTTAAATAAAGAGTATTTCAAGAAAAAAATATTAGATGCCTCTGCAAGTAATTTGATTAATAACAATAGTTTTAGGCAATTTTTTAAAGGGTTGTATTTTAAAACTGAACAAGTTGCTGGTCAAGAAGGCGCAATGGCTATGTTGAATTTTAATAATGCAAAATTAAATTTGAATTATAGTTCAATAAACGAAGGTGCTGCTGTAGGTGCGGTCGCTACTTCTAAAACGTTTGCAATGACTTTAGGAACAAATGCAGCCGGAAACACAGTTTCATTACAGGATTATAACTATTCAGGAGCTTATGATGCAGGTTTAACTGCGTCGGAAACAAATCCTATTTTAGGAGCTGATTCTAATTTATTTTTAAAAGGAGGTAAAGGTTCTGTAGTTTATATGGATGTTTTTGGGGGCGATGTTTTAAAGGTTGAAGCAGGTCAATTAGTCTCTGGTTCAAATGGTGTTCCAGATGAGTTAGATCAATTACGATTGAATGGTTGGTTGATTAACGATGCGTATTTAGAGTTTTATATCGATAAAACGGCTATGAGTGCCGCCAATCAAGTAGAGGCAGAAAGGATTTATTTATTTGATGCGACCAATCAAAAGGCTTTAGCGGATCATGTTTTTGATTCGAGTTCAAGTTCAAATCCAAAAAGAAGTAAAGCTAGTTTTGGAGGAATTATAGAGCGTGATGCAACAACGGCTAAAAAAGGAGTAAAATATAAAATTAGAATTACGCAATACATTACTAATATTCTTAATAGTACTAATGTAAATGTGAATAAAAATGTTAAATTAGGACTTTGTGTAACGGAAAATGTCTTATTAACCAATAATTTTTATTACAAATCACCGCTAACTTTTGCATCAGGTCCAAATATAGAATACTTTCCTGTAGCTTCAATTTTGTCACAAGAAGGTGTGGTTTTACATGGTACTCATCCCGCATTACCTGCTGATGCTGATAAAAGATTAAAATTAACAATTCATTATACAAAACCAAATTAAACTCTTATATATATGTGTGGAATCGTAGGTTATATTGGTCATAGAGAAGCATATCCAATTATTATAAAAGGATTAAAAAGATTAGAATATCGTGGATACGATAGTGCTGGCCTTGTTTTATATGATGGTAAAGATTTAAAACTTTGTAAAACTAAAGGGAAAGTTTCTGATTTAGAAGAAAAAGTTGCTAAAGAAATATCTACTGAAGGACATATTGGATTTGGACATACGCGCTGGGCAACACATGGTGTGCCAAATGACGTAAATTCACATCCGCATTTTTCAAATTCTGGAAAATTAGCGATTGTTCATAATGGAATCATTGAAAATTACGAGCCGTTAAAAAAAGAATTAATAAAAAGAGGCTATGTTTTTCATTCAGATACGGATACAGAAGTTTTAATTAACTTAATTGAAGACGTTCAGAAAACAGATAATTTAAAATTAGGAAAAGCCGTTCAGGTTGCCTTAAATCAGGTGGTCGGTGCGTATGCGATTGTAGTGTTTGATGTTAACAAGCCAGACGAATTAGTTTGTGCGCGTTTAGGTTCGCCTCTAGCAATTGGTATCGGTGAAGACGAATATTTTGTAGCTTCAGATGCTTCTCCATTTATTGAGTTTACTTCAAACGCTATTTATTTAGAAGATGAAGAGATGGCGATTATTCGCTTGAATAAACCTATGAAAGTTCGTAAAATTAAAGACGATTCTTTAGTAGATCCTTACGTTCAAGAATTGCAAATGAATTTAGAGCAAATCGAAAAAGGAG
>CAYWVV010000032.1:0-35831 GCA_964461805.1 uncultured Flavobacterium sp. | reverse complement strand
ATGAAAGTAGAACAAAAAGGGCATACTACAACAATTAAAGATACCGAAAGTAGTTTTGAAGCGTTTTTAGAAAAACTAACTACGCAGTACAATTCGTATAAATCAGTTAATTTAATTATTGATGTTACGCATGATAAAACGTTTAATATGAATTATTTAAAACAGTTTTCTGATTTAGCAAAAATGCATAAAAAGAACAAAAAATCTTTTGTGGTTGTTGCAGAAGATATTGATTTTAATAAAGTTCCAACATCAATTAACACGGTTCCTTCTTTATTAGAAGCGCACGATATTATTGAAATGGAAGAAATTGAACGCGATTTAGGATTTTAAAAACAGTTTAAAATTTTATGAGTTTAAAAGGTTTTGCGATTGTTTGCCATAAACATAAAAAATTAAACTTAAAATTAATCAACTCCAGAAGAATTAAATAGTTGTATAAATGAAATTTACAAATCAGACCAAAATATATTTACACGTAGGTTTATTATTACTTTTTATATTTTTATTGGCAAATCAATTATTTACAAGTATCAAAACTAATAATTATAATTATCTCAGATATACATTACGTGTTGCTGCCATACTAGTAGTTGTTTTTCAAATAATTAAACTGAGTAAAATTGAAAATAACAAATAATGACAACAAGAGCTAAATTCAACCTTTTTTTCCTGCTATTAGCAATTATTTTGTTAGTATTGAACGGAATCATTTCATATCAAGAAAATAAAATAGAATGGTTTAGAGTTGTTTCAAACGTTTTATTGATTCTTCTTTTTTCAATGAACATCTACAACGAAAACAAGAAACAAAAATTACAATAATCAACTTTGAAAGTCAAGATATTAGGCTGTTATGCCGCTACACCAAGAACAATAACGAATCCTACTTCGCAAGTTTTAGAAATAAAAAGTCACATGTTCTTAGTAGATTGTGGCGAAGGAACTCAAGTACAACTTCGAAAACACAAAATTAAGTTCTCACAAATTGAGCATATTTTCATTTCCCATTTACACGGCGATCATTTCTTCGGATTAATAGGCTTAATTTCTACTTTTATGTTATTAGGTAGAGAAAAAGATTTACATATTTATGGTCCGAAAGGTATTAAAGAAGCTATTCTGTTATTACTAAAGTTAGGAAATGCTTATACATCCTATAATTTATTTTTTCACGAATTGACTTCCAAAGAAAGTGAAGTGATTTTCGAAGATGAAAAAGTAAAAGTTACTACAATTCCATTAAAACATAGAGTGTACACCAACGGTTATTTGTTTGAAGAAAAAAATATAGAACGAAAACTGAATATTGACGCCATTTTAAATTATGATATTGAAAAAGTATATTATAATAAAATTAAATATGGTGGTGATATTACTTTAGATGACGGAAGAATTATTCCAAATTCTGAATTGTCTTTCGATCCAGAAGTTGCGAAAAGTTATGCGTTTTGTTCAGATACCATATATAATGAAGAAATTATTCCCATAATTAAGAACGTAACCGTTTTATATCACGAAAGTACTTTTTTAGAATCAGAAAGTCATTTAGCAGAAAAAACGATGCATACAACTGCCAAACAAGCCGCAAATATTGCTAAATTAGCCGAAGTAAAAAACTTATTATTAGGACATTATTCTACACGTTACGGAAATATTGAATTATTCAGAACAGAAGCCAATGAAATTTTTGAAAATGTTTTGTTAGCCGATGATGGTTTAGAATTTGAGTTTTAAAAAATTTAGAAATGAAAAATTTAGAGAAAACTTCACAATTATTACCATTAGCCTATTTATTTTTAATTGTTTTAGGAATATTTAAAGAAACTATTTATTATTCTCAAGTAGGAATTAATATAATGGAATACTCGTCTATAACTGATGTAATATTGAGTCCAATTGCAGAATTAACTTCAAATATACCCGCTTTTATATTTTGTGTTATTTATACTTTTTTAGCCTTTTATTTAATTACTTTATTAAAAAAATATAGTCATAAAAAGTGGACGTATTATTTTACTAATGATAAAAATTTTAATACCTATTCTGAAGAAGTAAAGGAAGAAAAATATGTATCGTTATTAATTGCTTTTCTTGCTTCAGTTTATGTTGGGTATTTTGTTGGTTTTGGTGTTTTTCATGGTAAAAGAATATCTGAACAGTTAGCTAAAAACACTTTACAATATGAAGATGTTTTAACACTAAATAATGGAACAACTTTTAAATGTCATATTTTAGGTTCAAACAGTCAATATTATTTTTATATTAAATCAAATAAAACCATTGAAATTAGCACTATTGGAACAATTTCAACAATTATTAATAAACCAGAAATCAAAAATAAGTAATTAGAAAAATTGAAACCTTTTTAGCAAAACTACTTGCATTTATTATAAGATGTTTATTTAGAAATTAAAAAAGCCTTCGCGACTTTGTGACTTCGCGGCATATATTATGAAAGACTTATCAGATTATAGAAAATCATACGAAAAAAGTGAATTGTTAGAAAACACAATTCCAGATGATGCGATACAATTGTTTCATAAATGGTTTTATGAAGCGGAAGAACAAGAAGATGGTGAAGTCAATGCTATGACTGTTTCTTCTATTGGTTTAGATGGATTTCCTAAAAGTAGAGTAGTGCTCCTTAAAAAATTTAATGAAGAAGGTTTTATTTTCTACACCAATTACAATTCGGAAAAAGGAAAAGCCATTCTACAGAACCCAAATATTTGTATTTCTTTCTTTTGGCCCATTTTAGAACGTCAAGTTATAATTAAAGGTATCGCTGAAAAAACTGCTGCCATAGTTTCTGACAATTATTTCGATTCTCGTCCAGATGGAAGTAAATTAGGCGCTATAGTTTCTAATCAAAGTGAAGTGATTCCTTCAAGAGATTTTTTAGATAAAAAATTAAAAGCTTTAGAAATAGAATTATCAGGTTCTGAAATTAAGCGACCAGAAAATTGGGGTGGATTTTTAATCAAACCTATTGAAGTAGAATTTTGGCAAGGAAGAGCTAACCGTTTACATGATAGAATTAGATATAAACGAAACGAAGATTTTAGTTGGAATATAGACAGGCTATCTCCTTGATAATTAAATATATATGAAAAAAAACCCTAAGTGTGTTACTTAGGGTTTTTTTATGTTTTTACTTACAAAAATCGTAACTTATTGACTTTTAACAACTTAAAATGTTAAAATTTAGTGCATTTCATCGATTTTATTTGCTGTTAAACAGAAAAGGCGTACATTTGTCCTGTAAATCAATCACTTAATCGATTATTATGAAAACTGTAACCCTTTTTAAAAGTATACTAGTTTTGTTTTTTTCAATCACTTTAGTATCATGCTCAAGTGAAGACTCAACAGAAACGCAAACAACTCAACCAACGATAATTTTAAAAAGTTACACGCATTCATCGTTTGAAGTTAAATTACTAGATTTAGTAAATGAAGATAGAGTTAGTAAAGGTTTAAATGCTTTAACGATTATAAGTGAAGTTTCTTATGTTGCTTCAACTCATGATGATTATATGATTTTAAACGGAGTGGCAAGTCATGATAATTTTGAACAAAGATCTGCTTCTTTAAAAAGCGCTATAAATGCAATTAGTGTAAGCGAAAATGTTGCAGTTGGTTACAGTACACCAGAATCAACTTTAGCTGCATGGAATGCAAGCCCATCTCACAAAGCTAATTTAGAAGGAAGTCATACGCATTACGGATTAGCTGTAAAAGCTGATGCAAATGGAAAAAAATATTATACTTTATTGTTTATCAGAAAATAATGATTCACATTTAGTTTTAATTGTTTAGTTTATAGTTATAATGCAAAAAATCCCAATTAATATTGGGATTTTTTATTTTATTCTGATTCAGATTCATCTTCCTCGTCATCAATAATTGCATCACTTTCATCTTCATCGCTTACCAATTCGAAAAACGTAAAAGTGGTGCCTCCATAAGTTCTGGCAAATGAAAAATTATCTAAATGTTCCAATTTGGTATCCTTTGAATGTTCAATAATCAACATCCCATCTTCCTCTAATATTTCATGTTCGAAAATTAAAGTCGGTATTTTCTCAAAATCCTTTTGATCTAAATGATACGGTGGATCAGCAAAAATTATATCATAACTTCCTTTATGCTTTTGTAAAAAAGTAAATACATCACTTTTAATTGGCGTAATATCAAAATCAAATTCATTTGAAATTTTTCTGATATAATTTACACAACCCATATCTGCATCAACAGCAACTAATGGTGTAGCACCACGAGAAGCAAATTCGTAAGCTATATTTCCAGTTCCAGAAAATAAGTCTAAAATTTTAAGTTCACCAAAATTAAAATGGTTGTTCAAAATATTAAACAAAGCTTCTTTGGCCATGTCAGTGGTTGGTCTTACAGGCAAATTTTTAGGTGCTTGTAATCTTCTTCCTTTATATTTTCCTGATATTATTCTCATGAGTGAAATAAAATAAAGTGCTTTAATAGGTCTTTTTCTTCCACATTAAAGGCTGTTTTTAAGTGCGATACATCTAACAAATTACAATTTCTAATATATTTATATGCAATTTTAAAAGAATCACTTTCTTCTGAAATATCGCCTACAAATTGAACAGGAACAATTTCCGGATTCAATTGTAATTGTTCATACGTGAACAATAAATAATAAATAAAATCTTCTAACGTTTTGTAAATAAATGTATTGAACAATAATAAATGTTTGTTTTTAGTGACTACAATTTCAAATCTATCCTTTTGAAAATGCACCCAAACTTGTTTTGCATCGTTATTTTTTGAAAAATCTAAGGCTTTTTTAACGAATATCGAATTGCAATTCTTATAATCGAAGGTATTGTAATGATCTAATAAATAGTTGTTTATATTCGTATAAGGAATAAAAACATTGTTTAAATCGTACGTATCTAAATAATCGTAAGCAAAATAATCTGTTTCAAAAACTTTGGAATTATACTGTAAATAGCTTCCTAAATAATTCGGATCAAATAGGGAAGAAGGCACAAAAGTATTTAAGTTGGAATTATGCAAAACTACCACATCATCATACTTTTCTTCTAAAATAGGATTTTCTACAAATAGTTTCCATAATTCTTCTTCCAATACATTATTTTGATTAAAAGTATAAGATTTATGCGTAATTATTTGGTTTGAAATCAAATCAATAACACAAAAAGAAAGGTTACTATTCGCAACCTCAAAGCATAACTTTTTATATGTTTTTTGAGTAATATCCTGATTCATGTTTTTTATTTGATTGACAAATTTACATTTTTTGAGAGAATTAAAAACCTTCAAATGAAATTATATTTAAAAACCTTGCTATATTTGGTGTTCTTAAATAAAAATGAATGTCGCCAACGCAATTTTACAGAATTTTACTAGATAATTTCCCTTTTGAGCCTACTTCAAATCAGGATATTTTCTTTCAAAAAATCGCAGGTTACATTTTACATTCCAAAGACGATTTATTTGTATTAAAAGGATACGCTGGAACGGGAAAAACAACTGTAATTTCTACTCTAGTAAATCAATTAAATACAGCTAATAAAAAGGCTGTGATGTTAGCTCCAACTGGTCGTGCTGCGAAAGTGATGTCTGCGTATTCTGATAAACCTGCGTTTACCATTCACAAACGTATTTATTTTCCAAAAAAGAACAAAAATGGCGGTGTTGGTTTTGTCATGCAAGCCAATAAATTTAAAGATACGATTTTCATTGTCGATGAATCGTCTATGATTTCAGACCAATCTAACGAAACGAGTTTGTATGAAAACGGCTCTTTATTAGACGATTTACTGTTTTATGTAGATGCTGGACAAAATTGCAAATTAATTTTAGTGGGTGATACGGCGCAGTTGCCACCCATCAATTCAGAAATAAGTCCGGCTTTAGATATTCATTCTTTAAATGTGAATTACGATAAAGAAATTGTTCATATTGAATTAGATGAAGTGATGCGACAAGCTGAAAATTCTGGAATTTTGTACAATGCTACAGAATTACGAGAATTACTTAAATCGCATTTTATTGATGATTTTAAATTCAGTTTGAAACGCTTTAAAGATATTGTCCGATTAGAAGATGGTTTTGATATTGAAGACGCCATTCATCAATCGTACCGAAATTATTCTACGGAAGATACAGCGTTTATTGTGCGTTCGAACAAAAGAGCCAATCAATACAACCAACAAATTAGACAACGAATTTTAGGAAAAGAAAGTGATTTATCGGCTGGCGATTTACTAATGGTCGTAAAAAATAATTATTTTTGGCTAAATGACACTTCACAAGCTGGTTTTATTGCCAATGGTGATATTATTGAAGTCCTAAAAATTAGAAATATTCAAGAATTATACGGATTCAAATTTGCGAATGTTACCATTAGAATGATTGATTATCCAAATGAAGCTTCGTTTGAAACCGTTTTACTTTTAAATACGATTGAAAGTGAATCAGCATCGTTAACTTATGAAGAATCCAACTTATTATACCAGGAAGTTTCTAAAGATTATGAAGACGAAAGTCATAAATACAAACGCCTTTTAAAAGTCAAAAGTAATCCGTATTTCAATGCGTTACAAGTCAAGTTTTCTTATGCGATCACCTGTCATAAATCGCAAGGTGGACAATGGAGTAGCGTGTTTGTAGAAAAACCATATTTACCAAATGGAGTAGATAGAGATTATATACGTTGGTTATATACTGCGATTACTCGTGCCAAAGAAAAGTTATATTTAATAGGGTTTAAAGATGAAAATTTTGAGTAACCTTATAATGCTACAAAAGTATGATTTTTGAAACAGAACGACTATTAATTAGACATTTAGAAGAAAGGGATTCTGAAGCAATGTTTGAAATTTACTCTGACAAAGAAGCAATGAAATACAGAGCAAATCAACCTTTTGAGAATATTTCTGAAGCAATAGAAATGATTCAACAATCAAAAAATGACTATAAATTAGGATTAAAATTTAGATTGGCAATTGAAAAGAAAGATTCAAATGAATTAATTGGTACTATTTTATATTTCTCAGAAGATATCAATTCAGAAATTTGTACTATTGGATATTCTTTAGGGAAAAACCATTGGAAACAAGGTTTTGCTTTTGAAGTTTTAAATGGTTTTATACCGTTTTTAAAAACCAAAGAATTTAAAAAATTAGAAGCTAAAGTTTTTAAAATGAATGTTGATTCTATCAAATTATTAAATAAACTTGATTTTATTTTAAATGAAGACACAAATGATGAAAAACTTTTTACTTTTGAAAAAATAATTATTAATTGAGGGAGTATGAGATTGCTTTGTTCCTCGCAATGACAAAAAAATGAAAATAATTGCTGTAATTCCTGCGCGTTATGCTTCTACACGATTTCCTGCCAAATTAATGCAAGATTTAGGTGGAAAAACGGTTATTTTAAGAACTTATGAAGCTGCAATGTCTACAAATTTATTTGATGATGTATTTGTGGTAACCGATTCAGATTTAATTTATAACGAAATTATTTCGCACAACGGAAAAGCGATTATGAGCATCAAAGAACACGAAAGTGGCAGCGACAGAATTGCAGAAGCTGTTGAAAACATAGATGCTGATATTATAATTAACGTTCAAGGTGACGAACCTTTTATCAATAAACCGCCATTGGAACAAATTATTGAAGCTTTCAAACAAGATGTAGAAAACAAAATTGATTTAGCTTCTTTAATGTTCGAAATTAAAGATACATCGGAAATTGAAAATCCAAATAATGTGAAAGTAATTACAGATCAAAATGGATTTGCTTTGTATTTTTCACGTTCTGTAATTCCGTTTCCTCGTGAAGAAAATGTAGGTGTGCGTTATATGAAACATATTGGAATTTACGCCTTTAGAAAGCAAGCTTTATTAGATTTTGCTAAATTACCGATGCTTTCTTTGGAAGCTTCAGAAAAACTAGAACAATTACGTTATTTAGAATATGGAAAACGTATTAAAATGATAGAAACTTCACACGGAAGTATTGGAATTGATACGTTGGAAGATTTAGAAAAAGCAAGATTATTGCTTCAATAACTTAGTTATTAAATATAAAAAAGGCTTCAAATTTTATACATTGAAGCCTTTTTTATGTTTTAGAAAGAAATATTAATGTTCCTCTTCATTGGAACATAATCCGATAATTTCATGAAAAACATCATGCAATTTAAATAATGCTTCTGTAATTTCTTTATCTGATTTTTTACCTTTTACTAATTTATCAAGTTTTTTACTGTCTACTTTTAATTTCTGAACAGCACTTACCACTTCTTTTTTATTAAATTCAGTTGGAATAATTGATTTTGCTAATAAGTCGGCTTTTGCAACCATTTCTGCACTTCTAGCTTTTATAGGTTTTAAATCTCCATTTTCACTTGGGTGAAAGGTTTGCGACATCACTTTATGAAAATCCTTTAAAGCAGGCCATTCATCAAATTTACCCTTTGTAGCTGCTTTGTAATTAGCACTTACTTCATTCCAATTAATAACATTCCAAATAGAAGTTAAATAATCAGCGCGTTTGTTTTGGTATTTTAAATAATAAGCATGTTCCCAAACATCAATTCCTAAAATTGGTGTTCCTTTACTTTCTACAACATCCATTAAAGGATTGTCTTGATTTGGAGTAGAAGAAACTATAAGTTTTTTATCTTTATCTACAGATAACCAAGCCCAACCAGAACCAAATCGAGAAGTTGCAGCAGCATTTATTTTTTCTTTTAAAGCTTCTACACTTCCAAAAGTTTCAGTTATTGCTTTTTCCAATTCAACAGAAGGTTTTGTGTTTTTTTCAGGAGTTAAAATCGACCAAAATAATTCGTGATTATAATGTCCGCCTGCATTGTTTCTGATAGCTGGACTAAATTTAGAAACGGTTGCAAAAATTTCTTTTACAGACATTTTTTCAGCCTCTGTTCCAACAACAGCGGCATTTAAATTTTTCACATAAGCAGCGTGATGTTTGCTATAATGAATTTCCATGGTTTGTGCATCTATAGATGGTTCCAAAGCAGCATAAGAATAAGGTAACGGCTTTTGAGTGAATTGTGCAGAAACACTAATACTAACAATTGATAACAAGAATAAAATTTTATTTTTCATGTTGACTTTTTGATTTAAATAATAATAATCGTAAAGTTACGATGTTTTAAGATTAAAAAATTAGTTTTTGCACAACTTTAAGATTTAATAATACAATCTAAAATCTAATAATTTACAAAGTGCGTAGTGTTTTTGAAAAAGAGCTTCAACAACTTCTTCAATATTGTCATCATCTTGAAAAAGTTTAAAGAAAACTTGATCTAATTGATAACTTTTTAGATTATTAAATTTCTCTCCGTAGCCCGAAATCGCTTTTGCTCCAGTTACATCTAAGAAAAATTGTGCTTGATCATTGGTTAACTCTAAGGTTTTAGTATTAGCAAAATGAATGATTTTACCTCTCATTTTTCCTTCGAAAAGTTCTGCAATCTCATCTAAACTGTAATAGTAATCGTAAATACAAATGTTATTATTTTCACCTTCCATTACCAAATAAATAATTTCATAATTCTTAAAATTATGATCATCATAAAGTAGTGCTGACAAGCTTTCTTCTAAACCTTCAATCGTATCACAAGATTTGTAAATGTTAGGAATTCCGTGATGTAGTGCTAAACTTTCTAATTGCTTTTCAATTTCTGAGGTTTCAACAATTTCAACATCTGAAACCGCTTCTAAACAGAAAACAAATTGTTCTAATTCTTCCATACTTAATGCTTCAATGGTCGTTTTTTAATCATTCCTCCTCGTGTATCTTTTACACTGTTCATCACCACAAAAGCTGAAGGTGAAATTTTATCTAATTCAGTCATTAACTTGTTTAACTCTAATCGGGTAATTACGGTGTAAACAATATCTGTTTCTTTAGTTTCTCCACGTTTTCCAAATCCTTTTTTACCACTGTATACTGTTACACCACGTCCCATTGTATTGATAATCATTTCTCTAATTTCTTCATTATGAGAAGAAACAATGGTTACTCCGATATATTCTTCTATACCTTCTACAATAAAATCAAGTGTTTTGGAAGCTGCTAAATAGGTAATCATCGAATATAATGCCACTTCAATACCTAAAAAATAAGCTGCAGTTCCAAAAATTAGTATATTAATAATAATAATAACATCACCAATTGTTGTTCCGAATTTTCTACTCAAATAAATAGCTAAAACTTCCGTTCCATCAATAACAGCGCCACCTCTTATAGCAAAACCAATCCCAGCTCCAAGAAAAAACCCTCCAAAAACAGCTACTAATAAATTATCATCTGTTATATTTGGAAACGATAAAGTAGCTAGCGCTAATGAAAGTCCTCCAATGGCAAAGGCTGTTTTTACAGCAAATTGTTTTCCAATTACATGATACCCTAAAAAAACAAAAGGCAAATTCACACAAATAATTAGTAGATAAAGCGGGATTTTAGTTAGTGAAGCTACAAGTAAAGAAATACCTGTAGCGCCACCATCAATAAAATGATTCGTTAATAAAAAAGCTTTAAAACCAAAGGAAGCGGATAAAATTCCTAATAAAATAAGAAATACATCTTTAATATTATGCTTGACAGTAATTTTAAATTTTTTGTAAGCTTTCGCGAAGATGTAATCGGATATTTTGTTTCTATCCACAGAATCATCTCGAAGAATAAGCTTTAGAATGATATTTTTTAAAAAAGAATTCATTTGTATATTTTTAAATCGGATTATGTGATTTTATTCAAAAGGGTTTGCCATTTTTGAATAATTTCAAGTTCATTAAGTAGTAATCGGGTTTCTTCAATATTGAAAAATTCCAAAACTACAGTAGGTTTACTGGCGAATGTTAATTCTAATTCTAACTTTTCCAATACTTTATGTTTATTCTCTGTTCTTTCAATTCGGCATTTTAATAATTCAGAAATATTGATGGAGATAAATTTATCAAATTCTTCTGATTTTTTAGAGAAAAACAACATTTTATTTGTTTTATCAATTCCAATGATAGTTTGATTCCAATCGTCTTTGTCTTGAATCACAGCATTATTAGCTTTTGCTATTTCAATTAAATTTTGAATTCTTTTTTTTCGTTTTTTAGTATTAATACTACTGAATAGTATAAAAGGAAATACACATATTGCTACTAATAGGATTCCAATGGTTAAGGATGTTACATCCATATTTTTAAAATTTAAATTAATGATACATTGTTATTTTGCAATTATTTATATAATTACAGATTAATTTTATTATAAAATGTATGATTAATTACCAGAAATTATGGAAAGGAAATAGCATATCAGTTTGTTTAAAACAGATAGGTATAATAGTATAAAAATAATGATTCTTAGCTAAAATCGATTTGTTTTCTGCTTTCTTAGTTAAAGCTTTTATAGAATGAATGGAATAAAAAGCTTTTGTAACTTTAGTTTTAGCTGTAAAAAAATGAAATTGTATTGTTCTGTTTAAATTACAACTTACTAGTGTAGGAGTAGCAATAGTATGAATTTCTTTTTTATCAGATTGTTCATGCTGGGAAACTTCAACAATACGAGAATTCATCTGATGTAAGTTACAGATAACAAAGTAACTTATGACAGAAAAAAAGAGTACAAATGATATTTTTAAAGTATTTCTCACTTTTTCAAAAGTACTTTTAATAAGCTTAAAAGACTAATAAAACCCTTTATTTTAGGATAATTTTAATATTTAATTTGAGAGAATTATATGCTTTTAATTACAATTAAATCATTAAAACGTTCTATGTTATTAAGTACTTTTTTTGAATAATTTTGTGCTTCAAAATGGTTTAAATAATTTTCAATTTTATCTTTTTTTGAAGCATCTAAAACCATGATATTAAATAAGATATATCCTTTTTTATTAAGTTGTAGTTTACTATTTCGAATGAAATTTTCTTGAAATAAAAATTCAGGCATTTCTGTATCTTTAAATATATCGATAAGTATTAAATCATAAGTATTTTTACTTGTTGCTACAAACTGCTCAGCATCGTCAATTATGCATTTAAAATTAGTAACTTTATCTAAATCAAAATAAGAATTTGCGATTTCAATTATTTCAGGATCTATTTCAACACCAGTAATACTTTTTGTAAATTTAAAATCAGTAACTAGGGTTTTTACAACGCTTCCGCCAGCTACACCAAGAACCAAAACACTATTCATTTTATTAATTTCTGATTTGCCAATGGCTAAAAGCCCTTTTTTTAAAACTGTTTGCAAACTTCCATAAGAGTAATTTGTGTTTTTAGTATTAAGCAAGGTTTTACCATTATAAAGAGTTACCTCAAAAGACTGACTTACATCTGATTTTTTTTTATAAATCGTAATAGGATAAAGGTAACTAAGTAATTTTTTAAACATCTTGTTAGGATTTAAGTAAATATACCATATTTTTACGATCCAAAATTAAAAGAATGAAACAAATTATTTACAGATTTATATTTTTTAAATTAATGGGCTGGAAAATTAAAGGCTCGTTCGATACCACTATAAAAAAATGCGTAATGATTGTGGTACCACATACAAGTTGGTTCGATTTTTTTATTGGCGTTTTTTTCAGAGGAACCTATCCGGTTGCTATACATTTTTTAGCTAAGAAAGAATTATTCAAATTCCCTCTTGGATCTTATTTAAAATGGATGGGCGGCATTTCATTAGATAGAAGTAAAACAGAAAACAAAGTAGATGCCATCGCTAAAATATTTGAAACTAAAAACATTCTAAGACTATCCTTATCTCCTGAAGGCACTCGAAAAAAAGTAACTCAATGGAAATCTGGTTATTATTATATTGCTCAAAAAGCAAATGTTCCAATTATTCCTATTGGATTTGATTATGAAAACAAACAAGTAATTGTTTTCGATGCTTTAATGGTAACAAATGACTTTAAAAAAGACTCTGAATATCTAGAAAGTTTATTTAAAAATGTCAAAGGAAAAGTAGCTGAAAATAGTTTTTCTTAACTGAATTATACTTTTTTTTTTGCAATCAACACCCTTATTTTATTAGACTTTTAAAAAAAAAGTATAAAATATACTCTTTTTTTAAACCATGAAATAAAGTTTTACGTACATACTTTTATAACATTAAAAACTATAAATTATGAAACGCATTATTTTATCAATTTCCGCTTTAGCTTTTTTATTAACATCTTGTTCTGATGAAGAAGGAACAACAATGTCAACTGCAATGAAAAACCCTGAATTAAAACTAGTAACAACTAGTAATACTACAGGAAAGGTTTCCTATGTTGACTTAATTAAAACACCTACAACAACAAAAACTGTAACTATAAACGGTTTAGACGCGGATGGTGCATTTTTCAATAGTGAAACTGACGAACTTATGTTAGCGTCTAGAACAAATAATACTTTGCAATTATACAAAGGTTTAAATAGTTCAGTAGAAAACAATACAGACGCATTGTTATTACAAGCATCAACAGGAAATACTGATTTTAACAACCCGAGAGAAATTGCTGTTTCTGGTGATAAAGTGATTGTTACACAAGATCAAAACGCAGCAAATGGAAATACAAATAAATTAATTGTATATCAAAAAACTAGTGGAGGATTTACTTTATTAAATTCGTATACAGTAAATTTTAAAACTTGGGGAATTCATATTGAAGGAACAACTTTGTATGCCGTTGCTGATTCATCAAGTGATTTGGTAGTTTTTGAAAACTTTTTTTCAAATGCTAATGGCAATATTACACCTACCAAAAGAGTTACTATTGAAGGTTTAGTTCGTACGCACGGAATTACATTTTCAGCGGTTGATAACAGAATGATTTTAACAGATGTTGGAAGTGCTACTTCAGCAACAGATGGTGGTATTATTGTATTAAACGATTTTACTTCAAAAATTGCAGCAACTGCTAATTTAGGAACAATTCCTATGACAAATCAAGTAAGAATTTATGGACCAAATTCTACTTTAGGAAATCCAGTAGATGTTGCTTACGATAGTGTTACAGATTACATTTATATTGCAGAACGTTTAAATGCTGGTGGAACAGTATTAACTTTTGCTACTCCATCAACTACAAACGATGCAAGACCATTAAGTACTAGAGCTGAAGCAGGAGTTTCATCTGTATATTTAATTAGAAAATAATAGTTTTAGTTTTTTTTGGAAATCCCGGCATGATTAATTTCTAGTCGGGATTTTTTTGTACGTATGATTTAAATGTTCCGTCTTTATAAAAAATCATAATTTGTTCAATATCAGAATTACTATTTAAGAAGCTTTTTGGAGAATTGAAAACTTCCGTATTTGAAAATTTTTTTGATATTGTTTCAATTATAGGATTTTTATCATTTTCGGAACCAAGAACATTATTCGAAAATAAATCAGGTGTTTTTATTTTATCTTCATTTTCTGACTTTAAAATAGAAGAGGCGTCAATTTTTTCCTGATATGCGTCTTCTACTTTGGGAAAGTTTCCTTTTCCATTTAATAGCCACAATAATTCAACTTCAGGAAAACTTTCTATTACTTTCAAAATAAAATCTAAACTAGGTTTGTTTCTTCCAGACAGTAGGTGAGAAATACTCGAACGCTGAACGTTAATTTTATCCGCAAATGAAGAAGCAGACAAACCATAATAATCAAAAATGGTTTCTAATCGTTTTACAAAATCATCAGTATTTATCATTGTAATTTAAATTGTAAATTATGTTTACAAATGTAATAAATAAAAACATATAAACGTTAATTACAATTGTAAATTCACTAAAAAACATGTATTCCATATAAAGTTTAAACTTAAACAAAACACATTAACTAATTAATAGATAGAGTTTTATTTATCAACTAATAAATAAATTTACATTTGTTAATTACAGTAAATAGTTAGTGTTTACATTTGTTTACATTTGATTCTTTTCTTTAGTTTACAAATGTAAAATTAAATATATTTACATTTGTAACATGAAAGATAATTTACAATTAGCAACTGAATATTTATATAGTAACATTTTAGGACGATATGTTACTATGAATCATATTAATCCTTTTTTAGAGACTTTACATTCTGGATTTAAAATTTCTACTGTTGGATTTTCTTTAGAAAATAATCCAATAAAAGCAATCCAATTTGGTGAAGGAAAAACTAAAATTTTGCTTTGGTCACAAATGCATGGTAATGAAAGTACCACAACAAAAGGGTTAATTGATTATTTAAACTATTTGAATTTAGATACAAAGGAGTTTGAAAATATATCAAAAAAGTACACCTTATATATACTACCAATTTTAAATCCGGATGGTGCGATTTTATATACTCGTGAAAATGCAAATAAAGTAGATTTAAATCGTGATGCTTTAGATTGTTCGCAGCCGGAAAGTAAAGTATTACGAAGTATTTTAGAAGATTTTAATCCTGATTATTGTTTCAATTTACATGATCAGCGAACAATTTTTGGTTTATTAGAGTCGAAAAAACCAGCAACTATGTCTTTTTTAACGGCTTCATACAATAATGAAAGAGATTTTAACGTTGTTAGAAAGAAAGCTGCTGAAGTTATTGCAGGCATAGATCAAGAACTTCAAAATTTTATACCAAATCAGGTGGGGAGATTTGATGATTCTTTCAACATAAACTGCACTGGAGACTATTTTACGAATAAAGGTTATCCTACAATTTTGTTTGAAGCAGGTCATTATTCCAATGATTATCAGAGAGATATTGTAAGAAAATTTGTTTTTATTTCTCTAAAATCTGCAATTAATACGATAAGCGAAAACGTTATAGCTGATTTAAATTTTAACAAATATTTGCATATTTATCAAAATAACAAATGTTTTTATGATATTATTTTCAAAAATGTCAAAATTATTGATAATAATGTAGAAAAAATCATTAAATTTGCAGTCCAATATAAGGAAGTTTTGAAAAATACTCAAATTGAGTTTATTCCAGAAATTATTCAGATTGAAAATTTAGATAATTTTTATTCTCATCAAACTATTGATTTTCAAAATGAATTATTTGAATTTGAAAATAGAAATTTTCCTAAAATTGGCGACACTATAAAAATTAGAATATAAAAAAGAGTAAATAAATTGATTATGAGTAAGTTTAGATTAGATGAAGTTGATCACCAAATTTTAGATATGTTAATTGACAATACTAGAATCCCATTCACGGATATTGCCAAAAAACTATTAATATCTGCTGGTACGGTGCACGTTAGAGTAAAAAAAATGGAAGATGCAGGAATTATTCAAGGTTCTTCATTAACCTTAGATTATGAAAAATTAGGATATTCATTTATCGCATACGTGGGTATCTTTTTACAAAGTACTTCACAAACAAAATTTGTATTAGAAAGAATTAACGAAATACCATATGTAACTGTTGCTTCTGTAACTACAGGAAAATTTAATATTTTCTGTAAAATTAGAGCTAAAGATACTGCAAACGCAAAAGACATTATCTTCCAAATTGACGACATTGACGGAGTATATAGAACCGAAACAATGATTTCATTAGAAGAAAGCATTAATGACAAAAAACGATTGATGCATACAATCTTTAAAGAATTGTAATATATTTAGGCTTTCATTTTTGAAAGCCTTTTTTATTTTATATAACTATGATACAATTAAACCAAAATGAATATTCAGAATATTACGGCTATTACATTTCATTGAATGCTACCGATAATTTAATTCTGAATTTAGAGAATCAATTAGAAGCTACTTATAATTTTTTTAAATCAATTCCATCTGATAAATTAGATTTCCAATATGAAGTAGGGAAGTGGACACCAAAAGATATTTTGCAACACATTATTGATACAGAAAGAATATTCGCTTACAGAGCCTTAAGATTCGCTCGTTTCGACACAATCAATCTTCCGGGCTATGAAGAAAATGAATATGCAGAGGTTGCCAATGCAAATAACAGAACCATTGAAGATTTACTTGAAGAATATAAAATTGTAAAATTAGGTACTCTGCAATTATTTAAAAGTTTTTCAGAGGAAATGCTTCTATTTATTGGACATGCTAATAATGCGCCAGCTTCTGTTAGAGCTATTGGATATATTATAACAGGTCATGAAATCCATCATATTAACATCATAAAAGAAAGATATTTAAAATAAAAAATCCCGTTCCAAGTATTTCGGAACGGGATTTTTTTATGCTTTAGTCTTCGTCATCTTCATCATCATCAGAATCGTCACTGATTTTGTTTCCATCAGCATCTTCTTCATCGTCTAACTCGATTTTTTCTTCTTTTTCATCTTCATCATCCGCATCATCGTCAATTTCTAACTCTTTTAATGCATCTAAACTTTCCTCTGGTGCAAATAAATCGTCATCTTCATCGAAGTTTTCAATTCTATCGGCTAACTTCATACTGACTTTTACTAAATAAATAGTGTCTTCGGTTCTAACTTCAACTGCTTCAATAGTCTCATTTTTAGCATTTTTGAAGCGAATAATATCCGAATCATCATATCCATCAGGAAATTTTTCAACTAATAAGTTTAAAATCTCGTTTGTTAATTTTGCGTACTCTACGATTATTCTTTTCATTTGTTGCGTGCCTTAATCAATTTAAGTGTCAAATTTAGTATTGAAATATTAAAATTTAAATTTTTTTTAAACTTTTTTTTTTCTTATTACCAACCTAAAATATAAGCAAATATTAATGGTGTCACAATTGTTGCATCTGATTCTACAATAAATTTAGGTGTATCTACATCTAATTTACCCCAAGTAATTTTTTCATTTGGCACGGCACCAGAATATGAACCATAACTAGTAGTTGAATCTGAAATTTGACAGAAATAACTCCAAAATGGTACATCGTGCATTTCCATATCTTGGTATAACATTGGTACTACACAAATTGGGAAATCTCCGGCAATACCACCACCAACTTGGAAGAAACCAATTCCTTTACCAGCACAGTTTTTAGGATACCAATCTGCTAACCACATCATATATTCAATTCCACTTTTTGTTGTTGAAGCTTTAAATTCTCCTTTAATACAGTAAGAAGCGAAAATATTTCCCATGGTACTATCTTCCCAACCTGGAACTACAATTGGCAAGTTTTTTTCAGCTGCAGCAACCATCCAAGAATCTTTTGGATCAATTTCGTAGTATTGTTCTAATACGCCAGAATTAATCATTTGATACATAAATTCGTGAGGAAAATATCTTTCTCCAGATTTATCTGCTTTATTCCAAATATCGTATAAATGTTGTTGTAATCTTCTGAAAGCTTCTTCTTCCGGAATACAAGTATCGGTAACTCTATTAAAGTGATTGTCTAATAATTCTCTTTCTTCTTCAGGAGATAAATCTCTATAATTAGGAACTCTTTTGTATGAATTATGAGCCACTAAGTTCATAATATCTTCTTCTAAATTCGCACCAGTACAAGAAATAATATGAATTTTATCTTGACGAATCATTTCAGCTAATGATTTCCCTAATTCAGCTGTACTCATCGCACCAGCTAAAGTTACCATCATTTTACCATTGTCTAATAAATGCTCTTCATAACCTTTTGCTGCATCAACTAAAGCTGCCGCATTAAAATGCAAATAGTGTTTCTCTACAAACTGACTTATTGGTCCTTTACTCATTGTATTATATATTTTCGTTCTTTTTTTTATTATATCCTAAAATTTCTAAAACTTGATCGGCATTTTGTTGTTCAGAGAACACTTCTGTAGCAAAAATTCCGTTTTTGTCTTTATCAATTAAAATGTGTTTGGGTTGTGGCAAAATACAGTGACTCAAACCGCCAAAACCGCCAATTGTTTCTTGATAAGCACCTGTATTGAAAAATCCAATATATAAGGGTTTTTCCTTATTATATTTTGGCAAATACACCGCATTCATGTGTTGTTCTGAGTTGTAATAATCGTCACCATCACAGGTTAATCCACCTAAAAGTACTCTTTCATAAACATCATTCCAACGATTTACAGCTAACATTACAAAACGTTTGTTAATTGCCCAAGTATCTGGTAATGTAGTAATGAATGAAGAATCAATCATGTTCCAATTTTCTCTATCATTTTGCTTCTTTTGATATAAAACTTGATACAAGGCACCACCAGCTTCACCAACTGTGTAGGAACCAAACTCTGTAAAAATATGTGGTACATCAACTTCTGCTTCGTCACAAGAAATTTTAATTTGATTTAAAATTTCATCTACCATATATTGGTAATCGTATTCAAAAGCTAAAGAATTTTTGATAGGAAATCCACCACCAATATTCAAACTATCTAAAGATGGACATTCCTTTTTTAAAGCAATATATACCTTTAAACATTTTACTAATTCGTTCCAATAGTAGGCTGTGTCACGAATACCTGCATTAATGAAAAAGTGAAGCATTTTAAGTTCAACCTTTTTATTATCTGCAATTTGCTTTCTGTAAAATGGTACAATGTCTTTATAACCAATTCCTAATCGAGAAGTATAAAACTCAAATTTTGGTTCTTCTTCCGCAGCAATTCTAATTCCGATTTTAAATTTACCATCAATTTGTTCTTGAAGTAAATCTAATTCTTCATAATTATCAATTACAGGAATTGTATTTTTATGTCCGTTATTAATTAAACGAGCAATATTTGTAACATATTGATCACGTTTGAATCCATTACAAACAATAAATGAATTTTTATTAATTTTACCTTCAGCCATTAAGTTTTCTACGATATTAATATCGAAAGCGGAAGAAGTTTCTATGTGAATATTGTTTTTTAAAGCTTCATTTAAAATGAATTCAAAATGAGAACTTTTTGTGCAATAGCAATAAAAATATTTGGCTTCATAACCGTGCTTTTCCATAGAATTTCTGAACCACATTTTGGCTTTATTAATGTTTTCAGAAATTTTCGGCAAGTAAGTAAACTTTAAAGGCGTACCATATTGTTCTACTAATTTCATCAAATCAATACCATGAAATTGCAAATGGTCTTTATTTAAAGTAAATTCTTCCTGCGGAAAATAGAAAGTTTGATTTATTAAGTCGGAATATTTTGTATTCATTGAATAAATAAAAGTTTAATTGAAAAATTGGTTCAAAAACGATTCGCAAAAGTAAAAATAATATTGCTAAAAAAGGATGTTATTTAAAAAAATATTAATTCTGCAAATAATCTTCAAACGCTAATAAAATCAATGAGTTATCTACAGTTTGATCAATTTTAATTTCGCCAATTTTATTTAATAAAGCAAATTGTACTTTCCCAAACTCATTTTTCTTGTCAAAAATTAATAAATCTATAATTTTTTGAATGTCAACTTCGTTAAAATCAACCTTTTCAAAAACATCTGTAATGATGTATTTAATTTCGGCATATTCTTCATTTGAAATGAAATTCAGTTTTAAAGACAAAAAGCTTTCTAAAATCATACCAACTGCAATAGCTTCTCCGTGAAGTAACGCTTTTTTATCTTCAGATTCTAAGAAATAACTTTCAATGGCGTGACCTAAAGTATGTCCGAAATTCAAAGATTTTCTAATTCCGTTTTCAGTTAAATCTTCAGAAACAATTTTATTTTTTATTTCAATGGATTCTTTAATTAAAACATCTAAATCATCAGTATTTAAGTCGTTTAAATTTTTCAATTTGTCCCAGTATTTTTTATCGTAAATTAATCCGTGCTTTAACATTTCAGCTAAACCAGAACGCATTTCATTGGATGGTAAAGTTTCTAAAAACTTAGTGATTACCACAACTGATTTTGGTTCTTTAATCACACCAATTTGGTTTTTTAAATTTCCTAAATCAACTCCGTTTTTGCCACCAATTGAAGCATCAACCATTGATAAAAGAGTAGTAGGGATGTTGATAAAATCGATTCCTCTTTTGAATGTACAAGCCACAAAACCACCTAAATCAGTAACAACGCCACCGCCTAAATTTAACATGATACTTTTTCTATCAGCACCTAAATCTATTAAAGTGTGCCATAAATCTAAACAGGTGTAGATGTTTTTGTTTTCTTCACCAACTTCAATTTCGATAATTTCAATATCAATTTCTGTTGGTAAATTTGAAAGAAAATAGGGCAAGCAATTTTCATTAGTGTTTTCATCAACTAACACGAATATTTTAGAATAAGCTTCAATTTTTAGTAAGTTTTCTAAATAAACAAAACTATCATCATTAAAATAAATAGAATAATTATTGGCTTGAATTGGAGTCATCGATTTTTTTATAAAATTCTTTGCAAAATAAATTAAAAAAAAGGAGAAATCATTACTTCAATAAGTATATTTGCATTCCTAAATTTTCATACTTAATAATGGAAAAAATATTTAACAATACAGAAAACGCATTTTCGCTAAAATCTAACTCTGAATTAAACAGAGCACATTTTTTATTTCAAATGATTGGGAAACCAGCATTGGTAAAAATTGGAACTTCGCTTACAAATTTTGCTTTAAAATTTCATTTGCCAGTTGAAGGAATAATTAGAAAAACTGTTTTTGATCATTTTTGTGGTGGTGTAAGCGAGCAAGATTGCTTAAAAGTTGTTGCAAACATGTATACCAAAGGTGTTTCTTCAGTTTTAGATTATTCAGTTGAAGGAAAAGAAGAAGAGGAGCAATTTGACGCTTGTTTGAAAATGACAATGAAAACCATTGATTTCGCTAAAGAAAATAATGCGATTCCTTTTGCCGTATTTAAACCAACAGGTCTAGGAAAAATTGATTTATACGAAAAAGTTGGTGCGAAATTGCCTTTATCTTCAAGTGAACAAAATGAATGGAATAGAGTAGTGGCACGATTTGAAAAAATTTGTCAATATGCTTTTGACAATGAGGTTCAAATTTTAATTGATGGTGAAGAAACTTGGATGCAAGATGCAGCTGATGATTTGGTAGAGAAAATGATGGAAAAATTCAATACTAAAAAAGCATTGATTTTCAACACTCTTCAATTATATCGATGGGATCGCGTACCTTATTTAAAAGCGTTACATAATAGAGCAAAAGAAAAAGGATTTCATATTGGTATGAAGTTGGTTCGTGGTGCTTATATGGAAAAAGAAGCCAAACGTGCTGAAGAGAAAGGTTATAAAAACCCTATTTGTGAAAGCAAAGAAGCTACTGATGCTAATTTTAATGCTGGATTAACGTATATGTTAGACAATATTAATGAAATGGCTGTTTTTGCAGGAACTCACAATGAAGAAAGTTCTTACATGTTAATGGATTTAATGGAACAAAAAGGAATTTCTAAAAACGATTCCAGAATTTGGTTTGGACAATTATACGGAATGAGTGATAACATTAGTTATAACTTAGCCGCAAATGGATATAATGTTGCCAAATATTTACCTTTTGGACCAGTTAGAGATGTAATGCCTTATTTAATTAGAAGAGCGCAAGAAAACACTTCAGTTGCTGGACAAACCGGAAGAGAATTAACATTAATAATTTCGGAAAGAAATAGAAGAAAATTAAAATAGTTCATATAATTTTATTAATACTATTTAATTTAAAATAAGAAATACATTTATAAAAAACCGTCTAGTTTTTGGAACAAGACGGTTTTTTTTAGGCCATAAATTTTCTTTTTAGTTCATCAGTTGGCATCATACAGCTTTCTTTTTTACCATACCAATTGTATCTGTTTTTTGCAATGAAATCATAAAAAATATTTTTGATACTTGTTGGAATAAAATTAAACAACAACAATAACCTTACTGGTGATGATAAATGTTTTATAATTCTAAAAACGGCTTCCGACTTAATAAAATAAGCATAACCTGGTTCGTACAAAATGATACTATCAAGTGCAGAATCAATTCTTAAATAGTTGACTATTTTTTGACCGGTTTCGCTTTGTAAAGCTACAAACCTGAATACATCTTGTTTGTCGTTTTTAATAATGAAATTTATTTTATCATTACAATAATTACAAACTCCATCAAAAAGAACTATTTTTTTATCTTTTGGTAAATTATCAATATCCATTTAATCTAATGTTAGTAGTTGAACTTGACTTTTTAATCTTTCGATTAACATTGTCATCATTCGTTTATTTAAATTAGAAGAATTTTTTATATATTCTAAATATTCTTCAACACTGAACAAAGCAATAATCATTCCTTTTAATGAATTTCTGAATTTAATATCTTTTTGAATTACATTTTCTATATATTTTTCCTTTTTGTCAGGTGAAAGATCAAAAAACGTGTTCTTCTGTTTAACAGCATAATTCTTAAAAACCTCAAGTAATAAATCATTTTGCAATTTAAGAATGGGGCGTAAGGTATTATTTTGAAAATATTCTTCACTTAATGATTCTACATTTTCATTTCCAAACTTTTCAGTTTTAAGAGGCAAAAGAAATTGGCTTCGTTCTATCATTTTTTTATTTAAATTTACAAAAAAAATCGTCATGTCTAAATATGTATCTAAAATTTTTGTAACAGTTGATGTATTAGTTATTAACAAAAAAACAGATGAAATTTTATTAATAAAGCGTTTGAATGAACCTTATAAAGATTGTTGGGCTTTACCTGGAGGATTTGTGGATGAAAACGAAGATTTAGAACAAGCAGCTAGGCGAGAATTGTTTGAAGAAACAAATATTGAAACAAAAGAAATGATTCAAATAGGCGCTTTCGGAACTCCAAATCGTGATCCTCGTGGACACATGATTTCTGTGGCTTATCAAACTGATTTAATTGAAAATCAAATTGTAAAAGCTAAAGATGATGCGAAAGAAACAAAATGGTTTTCTATAAACGATTTACCAGATTTGGCTTTTGATCATTTAAAAATAATTCACTCAATCTTATAAAATGAGTCAATTATTCCGTGTCAACGATATCTAATAAATTTAATCTGTCAGCTTTAACGTGTTGAACTTCAAATAATTCTAAATCGAAATAAGGAATAGAAGCAATGATATGATCAAAAATATCAGCCATAATATATTCGTAGTTTTCCCATTTTTTGTCTTTACTAAAGCAGTAAATTTCTAAGGGAATTCCTTTTTCTGTGGGTTGCAAATGTCTTACCATCAATTGCATATCCTTATTTATTCCTGGATGTGTTTCGATATACTTCTGAATATACTTTCTGAAAAGCCCTAAATTGGTAATGTTTCTACCATTTACATTTAAAGATTTATCAATATTATTTGCGATATTATATTTGTCAATATCCGCTTTTCTTTTTTCGATATAACTGGCTACAAACTGAATACGTTTGAACGATTCCAATTCCTCATTTGTAATAAATCTTACAGTTGCGCCTTTTATTAAAATGTGTCTTTTAATTCGTCTACCGTCAGAATTTATCATACCTCGCCAGTTTCTAAAACTATCAGAAATTAAGCTGTAAGTTGGAATAGTGGAAGTTGTATTGTCGAAATTTCTAACTTTTACAGTAGCAAGATTAATTTCTTCCACTTCACCATCTGCGCCAAATTTATCAACTGTAATCCAATCACCAATACGTACCATATCGTTGACAGTCACCTGAATACTGGCTACAAATCCTAAAATAGTATCTCTAAAAACTAAAATAATTAAGGCAGAAATAGAACCAAACGCGGTTAATAAAACATTCTTTTTTGTGTCAAAAAGTAATAAAACTATGGAAACTAAAGCATAAATCCATAACACAATCATAATTACTTGAATGTAACTATCAATTGGTTTATCGTTGTATTTAGTTTGTGTTTTTAAATAATCTTTTAAGGAATTAAAGACACTTCGAACAATAAAAAGAGATAAAACAATAATGAAAATTTTGACACTTTTTCCAAATAAATTTTCCCAATACACAAAATCGTCTAAAACTATTGGGATTTTTTTACTGATGTAATATAATGGTACTAAATGTGCAATATATTTTGCTGTTTTATTGGCAACTAAAAAATCATCAAAAGTTGATTTTGTGTAAGTTGCTACAACAGCTAAACCAATAATTAATATTTTTTTTGCTAAATAATCTATGACGTAAGCAAAAAACAATAATACTAAAAGATTGACTAACAAATTTCCATATAATGTAAAATCTGCGCCAAAATCTAGTTTTTTTAATACAGGTTCTGCTATGTCGAAAACTTTCATAAATGAAAAATTTTATTTTTTAATTTGAAATATGAGATTTTTACTAGTGACTTAAATATTTTTTATCCACCCAAAAGGTTCCAAATGGAATTAATGATGCTAATAAAATGATAGCGAAATTTTTAAGATTCCAATTTTTTTCTTCTTTAAGTAAAAAAGCTAGTATAATATATAAGATAAATAAAATTCCATGAGCCATTCCAAAAGGTTTCAAAATCATTTTATACGTTTCAAAAAAGTTAGGTTTTAAAACCAACATATTAAAAATTAAAATTAAATACGAAATTCCTTCAAGTAGTGCGATTCTTTTAAACCAGTTTAACATTTTATGTGTAGATTTAAATTTCATACAAAACTAAATAATGTTTAGCAATTAACGCAGTATTTATGATAATTTTAAAACATTATATTTGAACTATAATATACATTATGTAAAATAGAATATTTTAAATTAAGTCTTTTACTATTCATATATTTGTTTAAATTTGATGTGTATTTACTACTCCGACTATGAAGAATACTTTTGCAGAAAATATTGTAGACTTTTTACAGCAATATGATCCATTTAAAACTGTAGCTTACAGCGATTTATTGGATATTGCTTCGCAAAGTGAAATTATATATTTAGAAAAATCAAAACGATTATTCAAAATAAATGATGAATTGCACAAAAATTTCTATATCGTAAATTCAGGAATAATTCATTTAACTAAAATTGTAGATGCTCAAGAAACTCTTGTTTCTAAATGTTATGTGGGTTCAATTTTTGGATTACGTCCCTTTTTTGCGAAGAATAATTATTCTTTAAATTCTATTGCTAATGAAGATGCTGTAGTTTATGCCATTCCAATTGTTTTATTTAAGCCTTTATTGGCTAAATATGCTGTTGTGATGGATTACTTTTTAGAAAGTTTTTCAGAACAAACGAAATCTACTGGTGAAAACTATCAAAATTTAAAAGCAATCTCTGAAGCTGGTTCCGAATCTGAATTAACTGATTTTTCATATTTCCAAGAACTAGATTATGACAAAAATCCGTTATTAGTACCTATTCATACTAGTATTTCTACAGTTGCTAAAAAAATGGTAGAAACTAAAAAATCCTATGCTATTGTAACTAATAATGCTAGAATTACTGGTTTACTTACTGATGCCGAGTTTAGAAAGAAAATTGCTTTCGGAATTGACAATTTGGATGCAGATTGCAGTACAATTATGCAACAAAACGTTACGATTGTTGAAGAATCTATTTCTGTTGCAGAAGCACAATTATTATTACTAAAAAACGAAACGAATTATTTATGTGTCACTGAAGATGGTACTGAAAATACTCGCATAAAAGGAATGATTTCTGAACGTGATATCATCAAATCGCAATCCAATAATCCTGGTGTTTTAATTGATGAAATTAGAAATGCAAAGAATTTTGAAGAACTAAAATATGTGCATTCTAAATATTTATTTGTCATTCAGAATTCATTTACCAAAAACATACCTATTTTTCATATTAACAATACGGCTGGTGGTATTTTACATTCTATCATCCAGCAATGCATCAAATTATGTATTGAAAAAATAGGCTCACCTCCTGCCCGTTTTGTATGGCTTTCGTTAGGAAGTCAGGCGCGTAAAGAACAATTGGTTTTGAGCGATCAAGATAATATGATTGTTTATGAAGATGTAGCTGCGGAAAAACACCGAGATGTAAAGTTTTACTTCGTACAATTGGCTAAAATGGTGATTTCAAATATGCAAGAATTAGGTTATAAACCTTGTCCTTACGAGCATTTAGCGAGCAATATTAAATGGTGTAAATCTTTATCTGATATTACGGCAATTTATAGTAATTGTATCAAATCTCCGGGTGAAAATATGTCAGATTTTAGTGGGATTTTCTTCGATTTTGAATACATTTATGGAGAAACAAAAATTAAAGATTCATTAGAAATTGCGATTCATCAGAGTTTAGCAAACAATAAAATATTTTTCGATTATATTGGAAATCAATTATTGAAATCCCCACCACCACTTACCTTTTTTAAGAAATTTGCAGTGGAAGAAACAGGAGTTCATAAAGATCAATTCAATTTAAAACAAAAAGGGCTTCAGTTCTATATTGATGCTGCCAGAATTTTTGCTTTAAGTCATAATTTAAAAGGTGTAAATAATACCTTTTTACGATTTAAACAAATGGCCATAACTGACCCAAAAAATGCTGAAAAATACCTTGATTTTGCAGAAAACTATATCAAATTACAAGAATTCAGAGCAAAAGAAGGGATTTTAAATGATAATGATGGTGCTTTTATTGATACTTCGAAATTATCTAAAATTGATAAAGAAGAATTAAAAAAAGCAGTAACTGAAATTGATGACATTATCGATTTAATCAAAGACAAATACAAATTAACCCGATTTTCATAAAACCATATGCTATCTAAATTATTTAATAAAGAATATCCTGAATTTTGGAAAAAATACACCGATTCTTTTAAGAATCCGGCAACAAAATACGTGGTAATTAGTATGGAAACTTCTGGTTTAGATACTGAAAAAGATGTAATTATGTCTATTGCAGCTACTTCAGTGATTGACAACCGAATTATAATTAAAGATTCTTTCGAAATTTTTATTCAACACAAAAAACACACTGAATTAGATATTGATAATGAGTTTATTTCGGTAAGTAAAATTGAAAAAGTATTTGAAAACAATGCGATTGAAACTTTATTAAACTACTTAAGTAACTCCATTTTAATTGGTCATAGAGTTGATTTTGACATTGAAATGTTAAATGAAGCTTTAAGTAGATTGAAATTAGGAAACATCAGAAATGAAGCATTTGATATTGAAGCGATGTTTAATAAAATTAAGGATACGAATGAAAAAAAATATTCTTTAGAAGAAATGAGTAAATCATTGAATGTAACTATGAGTAGTCGAAATTCTGTTGCTGACGATGCCTATTCAATTGCTTTATTATTTTTAAAAATGAAAGATAAATTAGGTATAAAATAAGCTCAAACCTGAAGAGAATTGAGCTTATTAACTAAAAAAAAACAAAAATTATAAAACTATTTTAGGAACGAATTTATGGTTTTATTGTTTAGCCTTTTTAAATCTTTACTGTAATTTAAAGCAAGTATTACACTTAAAATGAAGACAATAACTGCCAATAAAAATAAAGTTCCTCCATCATGCATTACTTCTATTCCTAAAACAAATACATGTGAAAGTAGTGCTACAAACATCGTTCCAGCAGCTGTTATTGCGGCATAAAACTTAGTTTTATCAAAAAAAAGTAGTGTTGATGCTAGTAATTCTGTTATTCCAGAACCAATTCTTCCTACAGGTTCTAGCCCTAATTTTTCAAAAATATAGACCGATTCGGCACTTGCTGAAAATTTAAAATGTAATGTCTGAAATAAAATAACTGCTACAATTAATTTTATTATTAGTAATATGTTCTTTTTCATCCTTTATTTGATAACTTTTTTCCAATTAGCTTCTGCTTTCGATTTTAGAATAATTTCATTTTTATTCCAACTTTTTAACGTATTATTGAAATACGCATTGTAAAATAAATACAGTTTTCCTTCAATAATTTTAAAAGTTTCTGGATTAATTTCTACTTTTTCACCAGTTTCGCCCATGGCATAAGCACACCAACCTCCAAATTGAGGCTCATATTTTGTTGGAGTTTTTATGAAAATATTTTTATTTTCTATAGAGGAAAAATAATACACTACACCATCGTAAGTAGTTGCAATTTCTTTTTTCCCTTTCACTGCTTTGTTTTGTTTGAAATAGCCAATCGGATCGTAACCTTGAAGTGCAACTTTTTTTTCTAAATTGAATTCTGTTACTCTTTTAGATTGACTTTGGGAAAAACCAATTGAAGTTACAATCAGTAATGCAATAATTACTAGTTTTTTCATTATGTTTTAGTTTTAAATTATTTTCAAAAATACTAACTATTTGAAATTTAGAATGTTCGAGAACTAACACAAACGTATTAAAATGAATATTTATAACTAATTCCTAATGTGGCGGATCGGGTTAAACCATCAGGTCTGATTTCTCTGTAAACTATAGGAAATGCTAGTGAAGCTTCCAAACTATTCGTTTCGTTAATCTTATAATTTGAAATTAAATTCGTATTTATAGTTACTCCCTTTGAGTTTTTGATTTGTTGTCGGTTTCCAAAAATATCTTCATAAGTATCATTTCCTAAATGGTATATAAAAAGAAAATTGGGTTTAAAAGTTAAAATCTGATTTTTAGATTTAAAAGTGTACATACTTCTGAATAAAATATCCGATTTTCTTCCAAACAAGTTTGTAGTTGGAAAATCATTGGAAGCTGAATAGTCATCGAAATAGGAATTTGCATTGGAATTAATTACTGGTATTTGGATAACTGAATTAAAATTCCATTTTTTATATTTGAAATCGACACCCAAAAACAAATCGTATGTTCCTAAACTCGATTGATATTCTAACGGTAGAGAAAAATTATTGATTTTATCATTACTTGCTGTAAACGGAATTTTAAATCCTAAAAGTGTACTACATTGTATGTTTTTTTTCTCCGAAAATTTGTAGTTCCCAATTAGAAAAGCATCTCCAATATTTCCTCTTGTTCCAAAACTACCTGAAGCTTGAGAGAAAGTGAATTTTGTAGTTAATGAAAAATGAGCGTTAAAAATTCTAGTATATGAAACATAAGGTGAAATGTAGGTAACATCTTCTAAACCTTTTCCGAAAACGTTTCCTAGTTCTATTTGATTTTTTGTAGAATCTATTACGGAAGAAAAACCGTTTCCTATAGAACAAATTCCTGCATCGCTACAACCTTGACTGAAACTGAAAGATGAAATCAATATAATAAAGCTGAATAGTATCTTTTTCATTTGGACTATTTTGGAAGTGCGATGGCAAATAAATGATTGTACTGCTGACAATGAATCAAAACATATTTATATACATTTAAATCAACAGAATTTGGAATTGTATATACGGTTTCTGGATTTAAATTTCCTAAATTAACAAATGTGTTTGGAGCATCTGATGTGGAAAGATAAACTTTTAGATCGGGACCATTTTCTATCGTATAATTTTCTAAAACTAATTTACGTAAATTACTTTCAGTATAAATTTTGACACTTCCAGAACCAGAAATTCCTGAAGTTGTTGTAAACTGACCCGTTTTCAACAGAACAGCGTTGTTGGAATTGAGCGTTTGATTATTGGTTTGAGAAAATTCTCCTTCTTTTTCACAGGAAATTAAAACAAACAAAAACATTGGGAGTAAAAATAGCTTTTTCATAGTAAATACTTTTATAAATCAAAACTAAGTATTTACCTATTTAAAAAATGTTAGTTAGCTAACAGAAAAGTGTTATTTTGATTTGAAATTGGTTCTAATTATCTGAAACAATTGAAAAATAGCTAAAACTAAGAAAATGACCCAAATATATTTAGAGAAAAATTGAGGTGAAATATACGATTTTTCTTTTGCCGCTTGAATGGAAAATATTATAGCTAACATTCCGAAATACGTTCCGATTACTGTTCCTAAAACAAAAAACAAACCTAATTTTCCTTTAGAAACAATATATTTTTCATTGGTTAAATATAAATTCCAACTCATCCAAAACGGAATTTGAGCAAAATTTAGACTACTCAAAATAACACCTGAAATTAACGCCGAATAGCTCAAGTAAGAATTGTATTTCTCTAGAGAATTGCTATCGTTTGAGGAAGAATTATAAGTTAAAAGAGCAATTACAAGTAAGAAAATAAAAGAAAAAATAGAAATATAATTTTTCCATTTTAGATTCATAGAAATCATAGTAGAAAACTTTAATGTGGTATAAATTACAATTGCTTCTACAATTAAAACACCAAATAAATATAAACTTAGTTGGTTAAAATTGGAACTAGAATAGATTTGATAGCCGAATAAATTAAGATATCCTAAAGGAATAGAACCAATAAAACTTATGGCGAATCCAACAAATATGTTTTTCAAAAGCTTCAAAATTAGATAGAAACGATTTTATTTAAACACTCGTTATGTGCTTTGTATTCTTTCATCCCGTCTTTGTATGACATGAATTTGAAACCTCTATCGTTATTGTATTTTCCAATTTTATACATGTAAGTAATATGTCTGGCTAATTCTTTCCAAGCAAAAAAGATAGAATGTTTTGGATCGTAAATATGAGTTGGTTCGCTCGCACTTCCGTTTAATTCTACAATGGAAAAATTTTGACCGTTTTCCAATTCTTCAAATGTGTTATACATAATATCGAATCTTCCAAAATAAAATTCTGAAATATCTTTACTGATATTTTCAATAACATTGTTTAATTTTTCTGAAATCAAATGACTTGAATCGATAAATTTCGCACCACGAGCATGATTTCCATAAGGTACTAAATTTATTTTTTCTCCTTTAAGTAATACTTTAAGTAGTTTGTCTTTATATTCTTTCTGTAAAGCTTTTAATTGAAATTCAAATCTTGGAGTTTGTTTGATTAATTGTTCTATTGTACTTGCTCCATCACCTTCAACAATTAGATATTCTTTAGAAACAATTCCAGTAATTTTTCCTTTAGTTTCATTCGGTAATTTCACATAAAAAACACCAACTTCATTATCATATGGAATCACATCTTGAATTAAAAAATCGAAATCTGCTTTCGCATGATAGTCTTTTAATTCTTCTATATTCGCAACTTTTTTTACTCCATTTCCTCTTAAACCCATATCTGGTTTCAAAATTAACGGATAGTTTTGTTTCTCGTTTTCTAAAAGATTTAAAACGTCATTAATGTTTGTATTGGCCTTAATGAATTGCGTTTTTGGATAATATTGTTGTGGAATTAAATCGTAAATTTCAATTTTACTTTCATTCATGAAACCCCCATTCTTCATTTTTGGGTTAGCTGAATTGAAGAAAAAAATCGTTCTTGCTTTAATAGAATAATAAACCCACAGGAAAAATATCGGAAAATAAACGATACCAAAGGGCCAATATTCCCAGTTTAATACTTTATGGATGAAAAGTTTCAAATTTTAAAATTTAGAAAGTAATAGAATATTCTTCATTCTGAATCAAATCTGAGTGATTTATCAAAATTGAATCTCCTGTAATAACCGTTTGGGTTACGCTTAAAGTTTTATATACATTATCTCGATTGATAATCAAACCATTTTTTTCGTCTTTTGGTTCTGTGTTTTTATGGAAAAACTTCATCTTTTCTGCTGAAATTTCTTGATTTTCGTTCATAAATTGAGTAAACCATTCTGCGCGTTGTTGCTGAATATCAGGAGTATATAATGTTGATGATGACCAAATATAAGTTTGATGGATATCTAGTTCAACAGTAGATTTTTCTTCACCACTCCATTGTAATTGAAAAGGGTGTTTGTTTTCTAAAACCAATAATGTAAAAGGTTCAATATCTGTTAAATCAATAGTTTTCCATGTGGCAACAATAGCATTTGAAGCCATTAAATCTAAAACAATTATACCACGACTTAAACGATATTTATCTTTAGGAATGTGTTTGGTTTTTCCTCCATTAAGAAGAATAATGGTATTACCAAATTCGTCCACAACAAACCAAGTTCCACCAGCTTTAGCGTCTTTTGGATAGATTATTTTTTTGGTAGCAGTTTGATAAATTTTGGGTTCAATTGCTGAAGGTCGCGTTATTTTTTCATCTCTATTTGATGTTAATAAAAAGGAATGATTAGCGTAAACAAAACTTACTGTGCACATTGGTTTCTAAAAACAATTGTTGAAGGTGCAACACCAAAATTAGCATTTATTTCTAAATAATCGAATTGAAAAACAGCTACTTTTATTAGTGCTTGGTGATGAATGCAATGTTCTAAATTATAGATAACTTCTCTAAAATAATTGGTATTTATACGAGAAACTTCTTCAAAAAAGACACTTTCCAGAATTAAATCTTTGTTTTCTTTTTCAATCGTAGTACAAATTTCATCAATTTTTTCAATAGCGAAAGAAGGATTCGTTTGAATTAAAAGATTTCTGCTTCTGTTATCGTAATTTAATTCCCCTACTTCATATGAGTTGATAGCACATTGAAACAATTCAATAATATGGCGTGTGTGTTCACCAATAGAAGCATTACTTAAGTATTCAATAGGTTTAGAATAATCATCTTCAGAGATCTGATTTAATAAATGTTGTAATTCGAAAAGAGTCTGTTTTACCGATGTAAAATTCATATGAAATAGTTTGTTTGTACTTTAGCTATTTGCAAAAATAAATATTTATGTGTTACTAAAATGTAAAATAGCTTACAATTTTAATAATTATAATTAATTATTTTTTTACATTTTTTGCATAATGCTAATTTTTCGTTATCAATTGTTATTAATTTTTCAGCAGCACTTGTCATTACACAGTTTTTATCAGGACAATGAGGCAAGCCTAAATTATGACCAAACTCGTGAACGGCAACCTTTCGTAAGCGAGTCATTTCAGTTTCATGGTTTTTGCTTTTGATTCTAAATTTTGAAACAATAGCACTTTTCCCTGGCCTGTAAGCTAATCCCATAATTCCGAAGTCGCAATATTTCCATTTTGGTTCAAGAATTTGACCGTGTTTATCAATTTTTGTTACAGAAATATCTTCATTTGTTAGTCCTAAAATATAATCTACGTTTTTTGGAATGTTTTGGTTTTGAATTTTAATGATACTATCCGCTCGATATCGTGGTGATTTAATCTTTGTAAATGCCGTTTTTGGTAAATCTTTATTAGGCAAGATTTTTGTTTCCAATCTGTAAAAACTATCAATAACAAAAGAAATTAATTTGGCTTCTTCTTTTGAAAACTTTTCGTAGGGTTGAATTCCAACGATTCTTTTTTCTTTATCTTGAGAATTGTTTTTTTCTTTTGTGCAAGCAACTAAGAATAGAGTTATAGCGATAATATAAACTTTCATTGGATAATTTTAATAAAAAAAGAGATACAAAAACTGTACCTCTTTTTAACAATTAAATAAAATAGTAGTTTCTTATAATTTTCCGTTTTTAATTTCTTCAACTATCTCAGGATTTAATAACGTTGAAATGTCTCCGAAATTAGAAAAATCACCTTCAGCAATTTTTCTTAAAATGCGTCGCATAATTTTTCCAGAACGTGTTTTTGGTAATCCTGATACGAATTGAATTTTATCTAATTTGGCAATTGGCCCAACTTGATCGGAAATCAATTGATTAATTTCTTTCGTTAAATTTTCTTTATCTCTTCCCTCACCCGTTTCTTTCAAAATTACGAAACCATACAAAGCATTTCCTTTGATATCATGAGGAAAGCCAACAATAGCGCTTTCTGCAACTGCTGGATGCTCATTGATTGAATCTTCAATTGGAGCCGTTCCTAAATTATGTCCTGAAACAATAATTACATCGTCTACTCTACCTGTAATTCGGTAATAACCAACTTCATCACGTAAAGCGCCATCGCCTGTGAAATATTTTCCTGGGAAAGCTGTAAAATACGTTTCTTTATAACGTTGGTGATCTCCCCAAATTGATCTTGCCATGGATGGCCAAGGGAATTTGATACACAAACTTCCTGTCACTTGATTGCCTTCAATTTCGTTGCGTAATTCGTCCATTAAAACGGGTTGAATTCCTGGTAAAGGTAAAGAAGCATAGGTTGGTTTTGTTGGTGTTACGAAAGGAATTGGAGAAATCATAATTCCACCAGTTTCTGTTTGCCACCATGTGTCTACTAACGGACAACGCTTTCCTCCTACGTGATCGTTGTACCAATGCCAAGCTTCTTCGTTAATTGGTTCTCCAACGGATCCGATTACTTTTAGAGAATCTAATTGAAATCGTTGTACATAATCGATACTTTCTTTGGCTAAAGCACGAATTGCCGTTGGTGCCGTGTAAAATTGATTCACCTTATGTTTTTCTATAACTTCCCAAAAGCGACTAAAATCTGGATAAGAAGGAACGCCTTCAAAAATTACAGTTGTTGCACCGTTTAAAAGTGGTCCGTATAAAATATAAGAATGTCCGGTAATCCATCCAATATCGGCAGTACACCAAAACACGTCATTTTCTTCGTAATTGAAAACATTTTTGAATGTATAAGCTGTGTAAACCATGTAACCAGCTGTTGTATGCAACATTCCTTTTGGTTTTCCTGTTGAACCTGAAGTATATAAGATAAATAATGGATCTTCAGCGTCCATGATTTCAGCTACGTTATTTCCTATTGCTTCATCTAAAAGAGGTTGTAACCAAATGTCACGACCTTCTTTCATTGTTACTTCAGTATTCGTTCTTTTAGCAACTAAAACCGTTTCTACACAAGGACATTTTTCTAGTGCTTCATCTACAATTCCTTTTAAATCAACTGATTTGTTTCCTCTAAATCCACCATCAGAAGTAATTACCATTTTACATTCCGAATCGTTAATTCTTGCTGCAACTGCTGAAGCTGAAAATCCAGCAAAAACTACAGAGTGGATTGCTCCAATTCTAGCACACGCTAAAACAGATACAGCTAATTCTGGAATCATAGGTAAATAAATACAAACTCGATCTCCTTTTTTTATGCCTTGTTCACGAAGAACATTGGCCATTTTAGCAACTCTA
>CAYWVV010000031.1:0-36566 GCA_964461805.1 uncultured Flavobacterium sp. | reverse complement strand
GCTCATTATTATCAAAATTAAGTATAAATTTGTCTAAACTTTTGGGTGCAGTCTACAAATGAAAGGCTTTTTTTTATTTTATTTGAATAGTCTTATTTTTTGGTAATGTTACAAATATATATGGGGAAGTTACCACCATTGTTACCATTGCATTCTTTTCAGGAACTATTTCTTTTAAAACTACTTCAGATGACGTGGATGAAAATTTTATTAAATCTACAATAATATCATATCCACCAGTTGGTTTTTCACCTAAAAAACTAACTAATAAATCGTGTTTTTCTAAATCGATATTTAAGAGTTTTTCGAATTCTTCTTCACCAATATTTAATTCTGAAATTAAAGCATTAAAATCTTCATAATTTTTGATTATCAGATTCGTTTTTTCTTTTTTTCCACCAATTTGACTTTTATACACTACTTCATAATTATCTTTTTCTTCCACAATGGTTTGTTTAGGTTTACAAGACATGAATAGAATTGAAATACTAAGAAGTGTTATTGTTTTTATTAAATTGCTCATTTTTAAGATTCTAAATTTATAGCTCTATTATACAAATCTTCATACAAAGGAAGAATATTTTTAATGTCGAATTTTTTAGCTACTTGAAAGGCAGATTTTTTAAATTGATTCAAAGTTTCATCTGATTTTAAAATTGTAATTGCATTCTTACTCATACTTGCAACATCGCCAACATCACTTAAAAATCCAGAAATACCTTCTTCGTTTACTTCAGGAATTCCTCCAGAATTACTTGATATTACTGGAACGTTAAAGGCCATGGCTTCTAATGCCGCTAAACCAAAACTTTCTGTTTCTGATGGTAATAAAAATAAATCTGAATATTTTAAAATCTGATTGATATCATTACTATTTCCAAAAAAGATAACTTTATCAGAAATACCTAAATCTTCACATAATTTTTCGGCAATAGCTTTTTCTGGGCCTTCTCCTACCATCATTAATTTGGAAGGAATTTCTTTTTGAACATTGTAAAAAACTTTCACCACATCAGGAATATTTTTGACTTTTCTGAAGTTGGAAATATGTGTAATAATTCTTTCATTCGTACCTGCCAAAATTGAACGTTGACAAACTGATGTATCATGAATTACGTCTTCAATTTCTATAAAGTTTGGAATAACGTGTATTTCTTTATTCAAATCGAATAATCTGTACGTATCTTCTCGTAAACTATTTGAAACACTGGTAACAAAATCTGATTTATTGATGCTAAATGTTACGGCACTTTTATAAAAGGGATGATTTCCTACTAATGTAATATCTGTTCCGTGAAGGGTTGTAATCATTGGTAATGAAATACCTTCTTCAGCTAACATTTGCTTTGCCATATAACCTGCATAAGCGTGAGGAATAGCATAATGCACGTGCAAAACGTCAATTTTATATAATTTCACCATATCTACCAATTTACTAGACAATGCTAATTCATAAGGTTGATAATGAAATAAAGGATAATTTGGTACGTTTACTTCATGAAAATAGATATTCGGATTTAATAAAGACAAACGAACAGGCTGTTTATATGTAATGAAATGAATTTCATGACCTTTTTTAGCTAGCTCTAATCCTAATTCCGTTGCTACTACTCCACTCCCACCAAACGTAGGATAACAAACCATGGCTATTTTCATAAACTTAAATATTATTTTTTTAAAAAATTAGATTCATACATTGCAATCCAATCTTCCACTGAAATTTTTGTGACTAATTCTCCAATTAAATCAAAAGGAATGTCTTCGAATTTTTTAAATCGGATACAACTTTTTCCCATATCTAATTTACGAGAAGCGTATTTTGGATATTCCGCCACAAACCAATCGTATAAATCTTTGTTGGCATAAATTCCCATATGATACAAATTGATACTATTCTTTTGTGAGGCAAACCCTAAAAAAGGTAAAGGATCAGTTGGTTTACAATGGTAGCCTTTGGGATAAATAGTATGCGGAACATAATACCCCATCATACCATAATTCATACCTTCTTGAAATCCTTTCGGAAGATTATTAAGAATTACATTTCGTAATTTTTCCATAACAACTTTTCTGTCATCTGGTAAAGAATTGATGTATTCGTCTGGATTTTTAGCATCTGAAGTCATTTCTAATCAGTTATAGATTCGTAAATAATTTTCTGAATATTTTCTCGAATGTTCAATTTTGATAATTTATTGATAGTCGAATCTGGATAGGTTCTGTTGGATAGAAAAACATATACTAATTCTTCATCTGGATCAGCCCAAACCATAGTTCCAGTAAAACCCGTATGTCCGAAACTAGATTTATTAGTACAACCACAAGTTGGACCTTCGTTACCTAATTGCGGTTTATCGAAACCAGCTCCTCTTCTATTTCCAATTTTACAGAAATAACAAGTATTAAAAGCATCAAAAGTTTCTGGAGAAAAATAAGTAATTCCACCATAACTTCCTTTTTGTAAAAACATCTGCATAATCTTGGCCACATCTAATGAATTAGAGAACAAACCTGCATGACCTCCAACACCGTTTTGCATTGCTGCAGCCATATCATGAACATATCCGTGAACGGTTTCGTATCTGAAATAAGTGTCAATTTCTGATGGTGTGATTCTATTTAGTTCAAACTTATCTAAAGGATTATAGGTTGTAGAATAAGCGCCTAAACTTCTATAAAAATTATCATCTGAAAGTTTGTCTAAAGTAGTGTTTTGAGATTTTTCTAAATATTCTTTCAATAAAATAAAGGTATAATCACTGTATTTGTATTGTTTATAGGGCAATAATTCCGTTTCTTTTATAAAATTTATAATTGTATCGTTATAATCTTTTCTTAAATATAAATTATTTGAAACTTTAAATGGAAATTCTTTTGATTTAAAATCTCTATAATATTTTATACTTGGTTTTTTTAAGGTATCTAATGTTTTTGCGTAAAAAGGTGTCCAAGCTGGTAATTTTGCCTGATGCGTTAACATATCTAAAAGATTAATATCAGCTTTGTTTGAATTTTTATAACTTGGAATAAGTTCTTTTAAAGTAGTTTTAAAATTGATTTTTCCTTTCTCATAATCTTGCATGATGTTTGGCAAAGTGCTCAATACTTTTGTTAAAGAAGCTAAATCGTATAAGTCGGTATTTTGAACTTTTTGAATCGTATCATACGTATGAAATCCAAATGATTTTCTATACACCACTTGACCTCTTCTAGCTACTAAAATTTGCATTCCAGGAGTAGCTTTACTTTTAATAGCATAATTTGCAATAGCATCAATTTTTTCTAAAACTTTGGAATTCATATTCACTTGTTCAGGAAAAGCGAAACCTAATCGTTGTATATTTTTAGTAGAAATTCCGTCATTTGCACTAAAGTTTTTTTTTAAAGATACAGGTAAAACGCCTTTAGCTTCTTTGGCTCCGAAAATAATTTCAGCTGCAACAATTTGCGAAAATTCATTGTTTTGATAAGCTTCTATTAAGCCCTCTGTATCCTCAAAAGTTGGAATTCTTAGTAAAGAATACGGTTTAGTAAAAAATGTAACAATTGTTTTATTGTGTTTTGAGATTTTATCAATCCAATTAATTTCTTTGAAAGTCATTTCGTTTTTCTTCCAAATACCTTCTGGTTTGTGATAGCCTACAATTACTTTTGAATAGTCTTTAATTTCAACTAAAAGTGAGTCTAAATTTTTCGTAGTAATTACATCAATTTCAGCATATTCTTTTAATTTTTCAATAAAAAATGATCCGTCACCATCGCCTATTTTTACATAGGCAATTTTTTCTTTATCCATATTTTTTATTGGAATAATTTCTTCGGTATTTTTTAAAACGGTTATAGCATTTTCATACATTTCTAGGTTCAAAGCCTTATATTCCTTCTTATTTAAATCTGTATATAAATTTTCGAACTCAATTGGGCAATAATTATTTAGACCTGCTTTGTATTTGTATTTTAAAATTTTCTTCACTGAATACGCTAATCTTTCTTCTGTGAATAACTTCTCTTTATAAGCTTGTTTAAATTTTTCAATAGCCGTTGGGACATTTTCAGCAAACAACAACACATCATTTCCTGCTAAAAAGGCAGCTAAATCAATATCTCCAGGTTGTTTAAAATTACTTGCGCCTTTCATATTTAACGCATCAGTAAAAATTAATCCTTCAAATTTTAATTGATTTTTTAAAATATCTGTCACTACTTTTTCAGATAAAGAAGACGGATAATTTTCACGTGGTTCAATGCTTGGCACATTTAAATGTGCTACCATAACACTTGCTAATCCATTCTTAATCAACTCTCTATAAGGATATAATTCTACTTCATCAATTCGTTCTCTGGTAAAATCTACTATTGGTAAAGCGTGATGCGAATCGGTTGACGTATCGCCATGTCCAGGAAAATGCTTCGCTGTAGCGAAAACACCGTAAGATTGTAAGCCACGCATATAAGCCACTGCTTTTTCGGCCACATTTTCTTTTGTTTCACCGAAAGATCGATTTCCAATAATTGGATTTTTCGGATTGGTATTGATATCTACTACTGGTCCGAATGTGAAATGAATGCCTAATCTTTTCGATTGATCCGCCATTTGCATTCCCATTTTTTCAAGTAAAGAATTGTCTTTAATGGCACCTAAAGTCATGTTCCAAGGATACGAATGTGTAGAATCTATTCGCATACTTAAACCCCATTCGGCATCAATACCAATAAGCATTGGAATTTTTGATTTCGATTGAAAACGATTGGTTAATTTCGCTTGGCGATTAGGACCACCTTGGAAAAAAATTAATCCACCAATTTTATATTTGGTAATTAATTTATCTAAATCTTGGGCATGATCTTCTTTTTTATTTGAATAAGCAGCAATCATAAATAATTGACCTACTTTTTCCTCAAATGAAAGTGAGTTATAAGTACTATCCACCCAAATTTGTTCGGGTTGCGTGTTCATTTTATTTTGAGCAAAACCTATAGTTGAAAGAAAAAAGGTTAAGTATATATAGTGTTTCATGAATTGTAAATAAATAAAAAAACCATCAGAATTTCAATTTTCTGATGATTTTCAAAGTTAAGTATTTTTTTTTAGAAAAATCTACTGTGCCAACTTTCTTCTGCTGGAACTTCCCAAAATTCTTCCAATTCTCCAACCGTATTTATTAAATTATTAAAAACAATAGTTTTTGAAGTTACTGCTTTCTCTTTTGCCATTTTTTTGAAATCAATAAGAGTTTTATGTGCAATATGTTCTCCTATTTTATACGTCACATTCATTTTATCTAGCAATTCAATTTGAAATTCTTGTTCTAATTGTTGAATAAAATGTACGGATGCATCGATAGAACAACCTGTGGCTTGTTGTACATCTTGGTTCACAGCAAAAATAATGAACCTGTTATATTTTAATAGAAATGAAGCCTCTAAACTTGTACCGTGAGCGGCCCAATTTTCAACAAAATCTTGACATTTTTGAGTAATTGCTGTTACTTCATCGTCAGATAATTTTCTGTTCGATTGGTAAATCCAAATTTTAGATTCTTCAGGTAAATTTTCGAATGGTGTATACATTATATTTTTTGTATGTCTAATAATACTTTTGAATTTACGAATTTATTTAATTTTGAATCATAAATATCTTCGTAATAAAAATCAACTTTTACTTTAGAATTAACTTTCAAAACATCATCAGAAATTAAGAAAGCATTATCAAAATTTTTAACCAAAATAAAATCGTTAATTCTGCCTGATTCTTCTTTGATTCTAATCGTTAAGAAACCATCAATTTTTCTCTCAATCAATTGACCTGTTGAAGATAAACTCTGCGTTTCAACAACTTCACTCTCCTCATTTTTTTGGATTTCATTTTTACCAATAGCCATAAGAATATCAGGACAATGTGTAATCATTTTCATTCCAATTTCTTCTCCAAATTTTTCCATTTGCTCATCATTATCAAGCAAAGCTCTTTTACTTTTTGGAAGTTTTTCTTTATGATTACTGTAAGATTGCATCATACACAATCCCAATTGCATTTGCAACTCACTAGGTGCAACTTTTTCTAAATCAAGGTTTTTAGCTTTTATACATTCACAAGTTTCAATGGTAATTTTATCCATAACATCTTGTGCAAAACTTAAATTTGCAAATACTACAAATAATAAAAATACTTTCTTCATTTTATAAATCTTGAGCATTTGCAATCAATTCCGCAATATCCATAACTTGAACGGAACCTTCTTTTTCTTTGTTTTTAATTCCGTCTGTTAACATGGTATTACAAAATGGACAACCAGCAGCTATAATTTCTGGTTGGGTTTCTAATGCATCTTCAGTTCTTTCAATGTTGATATCTTTATCACCTTTTTCTGGTTCTTTGAACATTTGCGCACCACCTGCACCACAGCATAAGCCGTTAGCACGTGAACGTTTCATTTCTACTAACTCAGCATCTAATTTTTGAATTAAATCTCTTGGCGCTTCGTAAATATTGTTAGCACGACCTAAATAGCATGGATCATGGAAAGTGATTCTTTTTCCTTTAAATTGTCCGCCTTCAATAGTTAATCTACCTGAATCTAATAATGATTTTAGAAATTCTGTATGATGCACAACTTCGTATTTCCCACCTAATTCTGGATACTCATTTTTAATAGTATTGAAACAGTGTGGACAAGCAGTAACGATTTTTTTTACTTCATAAGCATTCATGACTTCAATATTCATCATGGCTTGCATTTGAAACAAAAATTCATTTCCAGCTCTTTTGGCAGGATCACCTGTACAACTTTCTTCTGTTCCTAAAACTGCAAAAGGAACCTTTGCTTTATTTAAGATTTTAACAAATGCCTTAGTGATTTTTTTGGCTCTATCATCAAAACTACCAGAACAACCTACCCAAAACAAAACTTCTGGGGTTTGTCCTTGGGCCATCATTTCGGCCATTGTTGGTACTACTAAATTTTCTGACATATTATTTTATGTTTGTTCTTTTATTTAAACTGAATGTATTTCAGTTTCTACTTAGTTTCCATTATTAAATGAATTAATCGTTTAATTCATCATTATATTCGTCATCAAAAACTTGGATAGTTACATCTTTTTCAATTAAATCTGTAAACTTTCCGTTATATCTTGTTGCTTTAACCAAATGATTATCAATCCAATGATAGTTACCACCTCTAGGTTTTCCCATTACCATTCCATGATATTTGAAACCGTGATCATTTAACCATTTCTCTGTAACTTCTCTATGCGCTTCTGTACGAGATGTGAAAAAGAAAATAACGTGACCTTCATCATACCATTTATTCAAAGTTTCCAAAGCATCTGGATATACTTTTGCCGTAGCCATTCTTTCTGGTTCTTCATTTGGAATGTCATCACAAATGGTTCCGTCAATATCAATCAGGTAATTTTTAATTCCTTCTGGTAATATTGGACTTAAATGTTCACCATTTACAGTTAATTCTTGTAATTTCCCGTCAATTTCTTCTTTTTTCATGCTTGTTGTTGTTGTTGTTGTTGTTGTTGTGTAGTTATTTTATGCTTCGTTTCTCCAGTTTAGTCTATCTTGTTGGTTATATTGCCATGGCGCACCGTTATTTTCAATATTGGTCATAACTGCATTTAGTTCCATTGGTGCGGCACTTTGTTCCATTACTAAATAACGTCTCATATCCATAATAATAGATAAAGGACTGATATTGATTGGACATTCTTCTACACAAGCATTACAAGAAGTACAAGCCCAAAGTTCTTCTGGAGTGATGTAATCGTTTAGTAATGATTTATTATCTGGAACAAAAATACCATTATTGGCATCCATGTTTTTTCCAACTTCCTCTAGTCTATCACGCGTATCCATCATAATTTTACGAGGAGATAATATTTTACCTGTAGTATTAGCTGGACAAGATGAAGTACAACGCCCACATTCTGTACACGTGTAAGCATTTAATAATTGTACCCAATTTAAATCTTGCACATCAGAAGCTCCAAATTTTGCTGGAACGGCATCAGGATTAGCAGGTGCTGCAAACGGATCAGCATTTGGATCCATCATTAGTTTTACTTCATTCGTAACACTTTCTAAATTATCGAATTTTCCTTTTGCATTTAAATCGGCAAAATAAGTATTTGGAAACGCTAATAAAATATGTAAATGTTTAGAAAAATATAAATAATTTAAAAATGCAATTACCATTAATAAGTGGCCCCACCAACCTACTCTTTCCAAAATATGTAAAGTACCTTCACTCATTCCACCAAAAACAGCTGGACCTAAATGTTTAGATATAGAGAAATTAAAAGAACCCATTCCTTCAAAATGAGATTTTCCTAATGAATATAACACTTCATCAGTTCCATTCATGGTAAAAATACAAGTAACTAGAACAATTTCCATGATTAAAATTAAGTTAGCATCTTTTGTTGGCCAACCTAACATTTCTACTTTATTGAAACGAGGTAATTTTAATAAATTCCTTCTTGACAAAAACGCAATTGTAGCAAGTAAAGCTAGCAATGACAAAATTTCGATGAAACTAATTAAAAACGTATAAAACCCACCTAAACCTGTTTTAAAGAAACGATGTGTTCCGAAAAGTCCGTCAACAATAATTTCTAATAATTCAATTTGAGTAATTATAAAAGCAGCATATAATGTAAAGTGTAAAATTGCAGGAATTGGTCTGGTAAACATTTTTTTCTGTCCCAAAGCAATTAATGCCATATTTTTCCAACGTGCAGCAGCATTATCTGTTCTGTTTACGTTTTGTCCTAATTTAATATTTCGTATTATTTTTTTAACATTTTTCACAAAGAAGCCAACGCCTACGATTAGGACAATTGCAAAAATGATATTTGGTAAAAAACTCATAAGGTTTAGTTTTTAGGTTGTTCTATAATTGGTTCATTAGTTGGTGCAACATAAGGTTTGTTTTTCTTACCGAAAACAGACACATTAACATATCGCGTAGGATTTAAACGTAAATCTTGCAAAAGTAATTCTAATTCTTTTGAGGTTTTAGTCAAATTATTATACATCGCATCATCGCTTAATAATTTACCCATCGAACCTTTTCCTTGTTCTAAATTAGCCATCATGCCATTTACACTAGTTAATGTAGCTTCTAGCTTTTTAACTGTTGCGCCTAAGTCGGCTTTCTCTAAAGAACTTGTCATGCTATTTAAATTTCCAGATGTTTTTTCGAAATTAGCTAAAGTAGTGGTTAATTTCGATTTATTATCTGCTAATATTCCGTTGATACTTTTTGAGGTTTGACTAAATTCAGCCATGGTAACTTCTAATGAAGCTATGGCCGATTTAAGTTTTTGTTGAGTTGAAGCATCTAAAGTAGCATTTAAATTTTCAATTAATTTATTTGCATTTTCTAAAAGAACTTCTACTTTATCTTTTACTGGTCCGATTTGATTGGCTAATTCAGCCGTTAAACCTAATTTATCAGAAGTCTTTAAAACATCACCGGAAGCAACGAAATTTTTATCTGAAAAATTATTTAAAATAGCAATCTCTCTTCCACCAATTAATCCAGAATCCATAATTTGAGCGATGCTCGATTTTGCAATTTGAATTTGTTCGTTTGTGATTAGTAATTCTACTTTCATTTTACCAGTTGGTAGTATTTCAATAGAATTCACTTTTCCAATATTTAAACCATTTATTGTAACAGGTGCTGAAACCACTAATCCTGAAACATTATCATAAACAGCATACAATTTATTACTGTTATCAAATAAATTTCTTCCTTTAAGAAAAGTAAATCCCCAGTAAAATAATACTATGGATAATATAACTAAAACAGCAACTTTAATTTCTCTAGTAATTTTCAAAATAATATATTTTTTTAAAAAACAAAAATAGTAATATTTATTTGATTGCCTCGCTTAATTTAATTTTTTTACCATTTTTTATAGGCACAATAAATGAAGAAGTATAGCCTTTTGCTTTTGCTTCTTCTAGTAATTGTTTGGCATTTGCAAATGAAGTTGTAGCCCCATAAAAATATTTATAAATAGCATTTTCATTTTCTATTGTTATATTTTTTAGTCCTTTGAAATTTTTTGGTAAAGCTTCAAGTTTTTTACCACTAGCAGAAATCTGTATTTTAAAAGTAACTCCATCAATTGCCGATTTATTATCCAAAGAAGGTTTTACATCTGTTTTTTTAGGTTCCTCTTTTTTAACATTATTTTTTTTAGCATCCTCTTTTTTTGGAGAAATAACTGTTTCTAACTTAAAAAAATCATCTCTGTATTCTAAAATAGCTTTTGAAATAGCTTCTGCTAACTTATTTTGTCCATCTGAAGAATTCAAAAAAGCGCCTTCTTCTTTATTGGATACGAAACCCATTTCGATTAACACTCGAGGCATGATGATTTTTCTCAAAACTAGGAAACCTGCTTGTTTAACGCCTCTATTTTTACTTGTAGTGAATTTTGTAAATGCTTGTTGTACTTTTCCAGCAATATCGATACTTTGTTGAATGTTTTCTTCTTGCATGATAGAAATTCCCATCACAGATTCAGGCGATTTCGGATCGAAACCATCATATTTTATTTTATAATCACTTTCTAATGTAACAACGGCATTTTCCTTTTTCGCCACTTCTAAATTTGCAGCATTTCTAGTAACTCCCATTACATAGGTTTCATTTCCTGCTGCAACCTGATTGTCGTTCGCATTACAATGCATGGAAACAAACAAATGACCTTTAGATCTGTTTGCGATGTTAGCGCGTTCATTCAACTCTACAAAAACATCTGTTTTTCTGGTAAAAACAACTTCAATATTGGCTTCTTTCGATAAAATTTCACCAACTTTAAGAACCGTGTTTAATGAAATTTTCTTTTCAATATTACCGTGATATGTAGCTCCGTAGTCTTTCCCACCATGACCAGCATCTAAAACAACCTTAAACTTTTTGGTTTGAGATTGTGCTGCCATTGCAAACAAAAACACAGCTAGTAATTGGGTTAATTTTGTCATTTTTTTATTTTGATTCTACTATAAAAGCAGATTTATATCCTTTTAATTTGGCTTCGGCTAATAATTTTTTACAAGTTTCTAAACTTCCTTCACCATAATAGTACTTGTACCCGCCATTAGTTTCTGATACAGAAATAGCCGTTAATCCGTTAAAATTTTCTGGAATTAAATCTAACTTCTTTGTACTAAAACTAATTTGAACTTTGTAACCTGTTTCAGTTGGAACGGATGCAATGGTTGTAGTATTAGCTACCGTTGAAGAATCTGTAGCAACCACAACAACTTCTGGTTCAATAATAATTGGTTCTTTAATAACCAATTCGTTTGGAATAGTACTGGTTCCTTTTAAATTGTTTTTGTATTCAATAATAGAACGGGCAATAATTTGAGAAAAGTTCGATTTTCCTTCTTCAGATTTCATGTATTTGGATTCTTCTAGATTACTCAAAAACCCTAATTCAATTAAAACGCCTGGCATCACTGTTGCGTCTAAAACCCAAAGTGGTTGTTGGTGCATTCCTAAATCTTTTCTTTGTAATGAGTTTTTAAAATAACTTTGAACCGCGCTAGCAAAATCTATACTTTGCATTAACGTTTCTTCTTGCATGATTTTCAATCCAATTTGAGTATTTGGATTATTCGGATCAAAACCTTCGTATTTTTCTTTGTAATTTTCTTCTAATGAAATTACAGCATTTTCTGCTTTAGCAATTTCAAAATTCATTCCTGTTCGAGACAATCCCATTACTAAAGTCATCGCACCAAAAGGTTTGGGAGAAACAGAAGAATTACAATGTACGGAAACAAATAAATCGGCTTCAAAATCATTGGCAATTTTAGCTCTGTCTGTTAAAGGAATGAAAACATCTGTAGTTCTGGTATATTTTACATTAAATTCTGGATAAGCTTCTAAAATTTTACCAATTCTTAAAACTACATCTAATGCAATAAGTTTTTCAATGCATCCGTTTTTGGCTGCTCCTGGATCTTTTCCACCATGTCCTGCATCTAAAACAACTTTAAATTTCTTTTCTTGAGCATAAGAAAAGACTGATAAAGAGACGAATATATATAAGAGTATTTTTTTCATTTGTGCTGAATTAATTTCAGTATTTTTAAATAAGTTATAATTTTACTAAATAATTAAATTTAACAAAAAATATACGTAAGTTTGACCCATCAAAAATTGAACCATTTTTTACAAAAATAGTATTTATAGATTTGAGTACAAAGATTAATCATATCGTTTTTTTATTTTTTTTTCTAATTGCATGTAATTCAGAAATTTACTCTCAAAACACTACTACTAAAGATAGTGTTCAGGTGAATGTAAATGAATTAGTTGCAACTAAAACCTTAGTTAAAAAAGATACTACCAAAAAACCTTTACTAGAAGGAATTGTTAACCGAAAGGCTAAAGATTATGAAAAGTTAGACCAACGTAAAAAAAGGTTGACACTTTATAATAAAGCCGAATTATATTATCAAAATTTTGAATTGAAATCGGGAATCATTGTTTTGGATTACGAAAAAAACGAAGTTTATGCTGGTAGATTAAAAGACAGCACAGGAAAATATACCCAATATCCCTACTTCAAACAAGGAGATAATATTATTGAACCCGATTCAATTCGTTTTAATACTAAAACTGGAAAAGCTTTAATTTGGAATACAAAAAGCAAACAAGGTGAAATGTTTATTAGGTCTGAAATTTCTAAAAGAGAGAATGATTCGGTAATCTTTTTCAAAAAAGCTCGTTTTACCACTTCATCAAATATTGAAAAACCGGAATATTATTTTTTAGCCTACAAAGCCAAATTAGTACCTAAAAAGAAATTTGTTACAGGGCTAACACACATGTATATTGCAGATATTCCTACTCCAATTGGTGTGCCGTTTGCATTTTTTCCAATGACAAATAAAAATACTTCTGGAGTTATTATTCCAACTCCTGGTCAAAATAATGCCCGTGGCTACTTTTTACAAAATGGTGGGTATTATTTCGCATTAAGTGATTATTACGATTTAGCAATTTTAGGTGATTATTATACCAATGGAAGTTATGCGTTACGAACGGAATCTTCCTATGCGAAAAGATATAAATATAATGGAAATGTAAATTTCAGATATGAAAATCAGGTTATAGGCGAAAAAGGTTTCCCTGGATATCTTAGAACCAATCAGTACAATATACAATGGACCCATTCACAAGATGCAAAAGCTTCTGCCAATTCTAGGTTCTCCTCATCTGTAAACTTTGGTAGTAGTAAATACTTTCGCCAATCATTAAATTTAATCAATGTTGGTTCAAACTTAAATAATACATTAAGTTCGTCAATTAGTTATTCTAAAACTATTCCTGTAATACCATTAGTTAACTTTGCAGTTGCAGTTACACACAATCAAAATACAAATACAGAAACTGTAAATTTAACCCTTCCTTCATTTAACGCTAGTGTTGACCCGGTTTTTCCATTTGCTAAACAAGACGGTATTAAAAAAGGAGCTTTTCAGAATATTAATTTGCAGTATAGCTTAAAAGGAGAAAACAGAATTGCTACAACAGAAGAATTTCTATTTAAATCGCAAATGTTTGACACAGCTGTAGCTGGAATTTCACATACGATTCCATTGACAACTAAATTTAAAGTTTTAAAACATTTTAGTTTAAATACGGGTATTAATTATTCAGAAAATTGGGTTTTTAACACAAATGAAAAAATATTTAATACGGTTACTAACAAAGTGGAAACTATTAGAAAAAATGGTTTTGATGCTTTCAGAACATATAATTTCTCAACAAGTCTTGGTACAACTATTTATGGTATGTATACTTTTAAAGAAACTAGTAAAATTCAGGCCATTAGACATTTAATGACTCCGAGTATATCATATGGATACACACCAAGTTTCGATCAATATTACGATCAATATACAGATAATTTAGGGAATAAATTTGATTATAGTCGTTTTGAAAATACACTTTTTACACCTCCTAGTTTAGGAATTTCAAATTCTTTAAGAATAGATCTTAAGAATGCAGTAGAAGCAAAAGTTTTGGACAAAAACAGTAAAAAAGGAGAAACCAAAAAAATATCTTTATTAAATCAATTCAATTTTTCAACAGGATATAATTTTGCTGCTAAAGAATTTAAATTATCACCAATTAATTTTGTTGGAGGTACTACTTTATTAGACAACAAATTAGGTATAAATTTTGGTGCAGAATTTGACCCTTATGATTTGGATGAAAACAATAACAGAATTGATGAATTTAGCATCAGTAATGGTAATGGTTTAGCCAGAATGACAACGTCAACCGTAACTTTAAGCTATAGAGTTGCTAGTAGTGATTTTACTGCCGATAAAGAGTCAAAACAAACTGTCCAAAATGGTGGTCGAAATGATGATTTATTTGGAGTGGCAGCAAATTTATCTAACCAAGATGAAAGTTTGTTTAAAAAGGATGCTGCTAAAAACACCCAAACGGAATTATATAATTATAAATTCCCGTGGGATTTACAAGTAGCCTACTCGTTAACTTACAACAACAGAGGAAACGAGAGAGAAATTACTACAAATTCGTTAATGGTTTCTGGAAACGTAGATTTAGCTATAAAATGGAAAATGGGTATTACTTCTGGTTATGATTTTACTCAAAAAGGAATTACATTCACTCAATTGCGTTTCGAAAGAGATTTAGAAAGCTGGCGAATGAGTTTTAGCATGATACCTATTGGTATATATCAATCATGGAATTTCTTTATCGGAATTAAATCTTCTATACTGAGTGATATCAAATGGGACAAACGTAATTTACCAGATCCTAGGTTACGTTAAGAATCCAAAAGTAAAAAAAAGTAAAAAGTTTAAAGCACAAACACATACACAATGAAAAAAATAATATTTACAGAAAAAGCACCTGCTCCTATTGGTCCATATAACCAAGCGATTTTAGTTGGTAACACGTTGTATACTTCAGGTCAAATTGCAATTAATCCAGCAACAAACGAGTTGGTTTTAGACACTATCGAAGAAGAAACTAAGTTGGTAATGGAAAACTTAAAAGCCGTTTTAGAAGCCGCTGAAATGACTTTTGAAAACGTAGTAAAAGTATCAATATTCATTAGTGATATGGGCAACTTCGCCAACATTAACGCTGTTTATGGTTCGTACTTTAACGAAGCAACCGCACCAGCTAGAGAAACCGTACAAGTAGCTTGTTTACCAAAAAATGTAAACGTAGAAATTTCTGCAATTGCCATAAAATAAACAGCTTTTATATACTATAACAATCCTCATTTTAATTTTAATTTGAGGATTTTTTTGTGAGAATTATCTTATATTTACAAACAAAAATAAGCACTTATACATATTTAAGAATGAAATACTCGCTTATTTTGAATTATTAGATAGTTAATTAAAGACGAACGTAATAAAATGAAAATTAGAATAATAGTTTTGTGGATTGTATGTATCCAATCAGTATTTGCTCAATCAAAAAACGAATATTTAAAGAATAATCGTTTCGATTTATTAAACTCAAATTTTGAATTTCCTCAAAACGAATTTAAAATAATTGGATTTGGTGCTTATCACGGCAGTCAGGAAACAGAAAAAGTAGAAAATATTTTACTTGAAAAACTAATTACAAATAATAAAATTAAATATTATTTACCTGAAACTGATTTTGGAATTGCATATTATTTCAATCAGTATTTAATATCTGGTGATACTATTTTATTAAAAGACTTGGTAAAACACTATGGACTAAGAGTACCTCAAGAAAAAACTATAGAAACATATAATAAATGGAAAAAAATAAAAAAAATAAATGATAAGCAATTAGAAAAAGACAAAATTAAAGTAGTTGGAATAGACTTTATTGTATCTTATAAATATACTGCAAAACTTTTAATTGAGTTATTTCAAACTGAAAAAGGCAAATATGAATCCTACGATAATTTGGTAGAAATGGTAAAAATTGACACTACTGATTATTCGCCAAACTATGACAGCTATTCTAAAAATATTTTAAAAAATCTTATGACAGACGTTGAAAATAATAAAGCATATTTTCAATCAGTATCAAAAAATAAAAATATTACGGACAATTTAATTGAAAATATAAATCTAACTTTAAAACAACGAGATAGAGAAAAAACAATTTATGATAATTATTTGTTTTTAAATCGTTTGTATGATTTTAAATCTAATCCTCAATTTATAAGAATGGGATTTTTTCACATTGAAAAAGACAGAGAAAATAATTATCCTTCATTTTTCACTCGCTTAATAGAAAACAATATTTACAAAAAAGAAGAAATAGTTTCAATCGCAGGATTTTTAACTAAAAGCAGAGTACTTTGGGATTTAAAACATGACGAAAAAAAGAAATATATTGGCTACACAACTGAAGGAGGTTTTGGTAGTGGTGATTATTGGAAAGAATATTTTAAGGGAATTAATAAACTTAAAAACAATAGATTATCAAATTTAACCCTTTATCGTTTGAATAATGAAAATTCACCTTATAAAACAAATCAAACTGATTTGATGGAAATAAAATTATTTCTTAAAAAGTCAAATAAAAATGATTTGAAAGGCAAAACAACCACTGATTATTTTGATTATGCGATACTAATAAGTAATTCAAAAGCGAATAAACCTATAGAAGAATTAGACAAATAACTAACCGAATGCACAAGAACGTTTTTTAGAACTATAGGTTTAAGGGCTTAATTTTAAAAACACTTATCACTTTTAATTTTCCGTATCGCATTTGTTTTTTTTTTATAATTACATCACCTTAACTTACAAAACAACAAAACGTTTCCAATTCGTTTAAACAAATCCAAAATGAACCGTAGAAAAGAAATAATTCTAATCAGTATAACAATAATTTCAAGTGCTTCTTTACTCCTGTTTTCACTTACAAAAAATATATTTTTCATCACAGGAATGAAAGAATCAATCGGTTCGTTTGGATTAACTTCCTTTTTTTTAGGGTGGTTAAATCTCTTTGGAGCTGGAATATGTTGGTTGGCTAATCCCTTTTTAATTTTATCTTGGGCAACACTAATAGCTGGAAGTCGAAAGCGAGCCTTAATATTTGCTGGAATATCTTTATTCTTTTCACTTTTATTCTTAACCATGAGAAATATACTCGCAAATGAAGGTGGAAGTCAAAGTGAAATCATAGCGTATGACACAGGATATTGGCTCTGGTTGTCTAGCTGTATTGTAAATTGTATAGGAAATCTAATTGTATACAAAATGAATACTGCTAATACTATAGACAACTTCTAAAAACGTTCCGACAACTTTTAAAAACTATCCGACAAAGCCCTGATAGCGCGGATTTATAATCCGTGCAACCGAAAATAGCATACTTTAAATAAATATCAAAATCCTCATTTTAATTTTAATTTGAGGATTTTTTTGTGAGATTTATTTTATATTTACAAACCAAATAAGTGCTTACTGATATTTATGACTGAAATACTCGCTTATTTTTGAGTAAGTAGATAGTTTTGTAAACTTCAAATAATTATGAAATTCAACGAATGAAAACAATTTTTACTATATTATTTTTCCTTATTCAAACAAGTTTGTTAGCAAATAAAATTGATGACTTAAAATCTGACATTGATGTGCAAAAATTTCTAAAAAAGAAAGTCCGAAATCTTAAAGATTTTTATGTAGTTTCAATTGAAGAACTTTACACAAGTAAAAATGGGAAAAAAATCGCAGATTCTTTAAAAGTAAACACTTGGGAGAAAGTTGATTTTGATAATAATGGAGAAACTGATTTATTGGTAAATGGAATTTGGAATGGACGAAATAATTTAATTGCGATTATATCAAATGGAAATAAATTTTATTTTCATTCATTTAACAAAGGATTTAATACAAAACAATTTTTTCCTAAAATTGAGACTATTAACAATATAACAACTTTATCATTATTTGAAATTTGTGAATTTTGTCAAGAAAAAGAATTGACAAATAAGAAATTAATTTTTAAATACGGAAGCTTTATTGAACCAAACTATAATCCAAAAAAATATAATATTGAGAAAATTGAATATGCTACCACAATGTGTTTTGGAACTTGTCCAGTATTTAGACTTACGATAAATTCAAACAAAAGCCTAACTTATGTTGCGAAGCAATACAACAATTTACAAGGTGAATTTTATTCAATTATTAAAACTGAAGAATATAATTCAATTATAGATTTATTAAATTACATTGATTTTCCAAGTTTGAAGAATAACTATGAAGTAAACTGGACTGATGATCAAGGTTGTGAATTGATAATCACTTATAATAATGGTAAGATGAAAAAAATAAGTGATTATGGAAAAATTGGTACTTTTGGATTAATCAGAATTTACAATAAAATGTTTCGATTAAGAGAAATTCAAGACTGGAATGAAAAATAAACCATCAGCTAGGAAACGTTTGATAAGATTGCGAAAATTCTGATAAATTCTTATTTACTTTTTGCAAGAAATTTTATCTTTAACAGAAAATAATCGGTTGCGTTGTTTGCAACTGTGCCAAGCAGCGAAACGTTGTAGGAAATTTTTATAACAGCAAATTAACATTAAAACAAAAATATTATGAAAAGAATTTTTATTTTTTTACTTACAATTTCTTTAATCAGTTGTAGTAACGATGATGAAACGCAAAATACACAACCAAATTATACTGCATTTTTTAATAATCGTACACCAAGTTTGACGGGTAAACTTAATTTAGAATATATTAATTGGGAATTTGGTTGGAATAAATATCAAATGTCAACAGGTTATGAAAACGGAAACGGAGTTTGCTCTTTAACTGATCCTGTTAGAATTTTAAAGTTTGGACTATCAACAGATAACGCTTCAACCCAATTTACATTTATTACACCAAAAATGGATACTTCAAACCAAAGTGAAGTTAAAAACGTTTTAAGTGTTGGCAAAAAACAATTTGGAGATATTTATAATAAGTTTCACTTGAGAATTCTAAAAAACAATAATTTTTATATTAACAATCCAAATACTAATCAAAAGTTAGAAATATTAAAAACCGAGGAGTTTCTGAATTATGACAACAAAAAACATATGTTAATTTGGATTAAAATTGACAAATTAGAATTAGAAAACACGAATCAAAGTGGTGAAAAAATACAATTGAAAGATGGTTTTATGATTGCAGAATTGTACGGACATATTTTTGAGTAAAAAACTTCCTACAACAGCCGTTACACAAGATGCAAGGATTTAGTAGAATTGCCGTTTTGCATTGAACTTTTACTTAAATAGAAAATATGCAGTCACGAAGCCTTGCACCTCGTGTTGCTGCGGCCCGTTAGTGGTCAGTTTAAAAAAAATTAGAAAAAATGACAAAAGAAAGCATTTCAAGATTACAATTTTTAATCGATACAATTCCTTCTCTATTAACAGAGATTGAAGAAATTAAATTTTCAGAAAAACAAAATCTTGAAAAATGGAGTAAAAAAGAAATATTAGGACATTTAATAGATAGTGCTACAAACAATCATCAACGCTTTGTCCGATGTCAGTTTGAAAATATTCCTAAAATAATTTATGACCAAAACAATTGGAATAAATTCAACTTTTATCAACAAATTGACAAAAATCAAATTATTCAATTTTGGACAATTTATAATAAACAATTAGTTCATCTAATTAAGAATATTCCAAATGAAAATTTATTGAAAGAATGCAAAACTAGTGATGATAAAAACTATACAATTGAGTATTTAATTTCAGACTATGTTGAACATTTAGAATATCATTTACAACAAATTGTAGAATACAAAAAATAATGAAAACGATTTTAATTACAGGAATAAATAAAGGTCTTGGAAAAGAACTATTTAATAAATTAGTCGATAAAGGATATTTTGTATTCGGATTATTGAGAAACGAAGAAACTTATAAAGAACTTCTAAAAAACAAACCAAAAAATGTTGAACTCATTTTAGCAGACATTTCTAATGATAATTGCATAATTGAAATCAATAAAATCGTTAAAGACTCTACTATTGATTTGGTTATAAATAATGCAGGAATTGGTGGTGAAGGAATAAATTTAGAAAGTGCAAATTCAAAAGAAATCATTGATTTAATTAATGTTCATTGTCTTGGCGTTTTAAGAGTTATGAAATCTATCTCTCCAAATTTAATTCAAAATAACAAAACTACAGTTATCAATATTAATTCAAGATTAGGTTCTATAACCCATCAAAGTATTGGAACTTTTAAAAATTTAGATGTTAGTTATTCCTACAGAATTGCAAAAGCATCACAAAATATGCTAACAAATTGTTTGCGACTGGAGTTTGAAGGCATAAATTTTGTGAGTTTAACTCCAGGAAAATTGAAAACAGCTTTAGCTCAAGTTGATGCAAATCTATCACCTTCGGAAAGCGCTCAAAGAATTATTGAACATTGGGAATTAGAAAAATTTGAAAATACTAATGGTATATTGGAAGTGCCAAACAAAATTATGGAATGGTAAAATTAAATATACACGATAGCTAAGATTTGTATCCCATACCTAAAATAAATTTAATAAAACGTTCCGACAAAGTCTAAAAACACTCCGACAAAGTCTAAAAACGTCCCGACAAAGTCTAAAAACGTTCCGACAAAGTCTAAAAACTCTCCGACAAAGTCTAAAAACGTCCCGACAACTTCTAAAAATGCATCGAGAAGTTCTAAATACGTTCCGATAAAGTCTAAAAACACTCCGACAACTTCTAAAAACGTCCCGGCAAAGTCTAAAAACTCTCCGACAACTTCTAAAAATGCATCGAGAAGTTCTAAAAACGTATCGGAAAAATCTATTTCAAAAAAAACCTGACAGATTTAAAAAAACTATCAGGTCTAAATATAAAATTCTTTCAATTTTTTACTCCTCCAATAACAAAGCATTCAATAACATTTGTGCTGTAGCCTCGTTTGTAGCTAATGGAACGTTATGCACATCGCAAATACGAATCAACATATTAATGTCAGGTTCGTGTGCATGACTGCTAGATGGATCTTTAAAAAACAACACCATTTTGGTTTTGCCTTCCGCTACTCTAGCCGCAATTTGTGCATCACCACCTAAAGGACCGCTAAGCATTTTCTTTACTTTTATACCCGTAGCTTCTACTTTTCCACCTGTAGTTCCAGTAGCTATAATTTTTATATTTTCTTTTAGCAAAATGTCGCGGTTTTTGTTCAAAAACTGAACCATTTCTGCTTTTTTACCATCGTGTGCAATTACTGCTATTTCCATTTTTTTATTCATACTTTATGATTATTTCAATATATATGTCAGTCTGAGCGGAGTTGAAGACCAACAAGTCACTTCGACTCCGCTCAGTATGACATTATTAAAGTTTTACTTATTCTTCAACTTCAAGATGTGAATCTTTCAAAGTGGTTTTTAAAAACAAAAATCCTAAAATTCCCGCCGTCAAGGAAGAAAGTAGAATGATAAATTTTGCATTATTAATTACAGTTTCACTATCAAAAGCCAATAATGTAATAAAAATAGACATTGTAAAACCTATTCCACCTAAAAATCCAACACCTAAAACGGATTTCCAATTTAAGTCGCTAGGCAATTTACATAACCCAACTTTAACTGCTATAAATGTAATTAAAAAGATACCTAATGGTTTTCCAATTATTAATCCGAGTGCAATTCCTAAACTATAATTTTCTGTGAGAATTTCAGAAATATTTCCACTCATTATAATAGCTGTATTCGCCAAAGCAAAAACAGGAAGAATAATAAAAGCCACTGGTTTATGAAGAAAATGTTGTAAAATATAAGAGGTAGATTTCTCGCCTCCATTTCCAAAAGGAATAGCGAAAGCTAATAAAACACCTGTAATTGTTGCATGTACTCCAGAATTCAACATGAAATACCACATAAAAACGCCACCAATTAAGTAGGGAATCAAATTCTTAACTTTAAAATATTTCCCTAGTACATAAAGAAATACGAATATACCTAAAGCCAGAAATAAATTGGTCCAAAGTAAGGTTTTTGTATAGAAAATAGCGATAATTAAAATCGCACCTAAATCGTCAATGACGGCTAATGCTGTTAAAAATATTTTTAATGAAGTGGGAACTTTATTCCCTAATAAAGACAAAACGCCTAACGCAAATGCAATATCTGTAGCCATCGGAATTCCAGCTCCTGACTGCGTTTTTGTACCAAAATTAAAAAATAAGAATATCGCTGCAGGAAGTAACATTCCACCAATAGCAGCAAAAATAGGCAATAATGCATCTTTAATGTTTGATAATTCACCTTGATAAATTTCTCGTTCTAATTCTAAACCAATTAGCAAAAAGAAAAGGGTCATTAAACCATCATTTATCCAATATTCTATCGATTGACCTGCAAATTCAGTCAACCAAAAATGATGATACGTTTCTCCAAAAGCAGAATTAGCAAGTACTAAAGAAACTAAAGTACAAAGAATTAAAACTAATCCTCCTACCTTTTCGCTTTCAAAAAAATCTCTAAATAGTTGTGTTAACTTCATAAGTATTATTTAACACAAAAGTACTCTTTTTAAAACTTTTCTCAATTAGAAATAACAAAAAAACCTCAGTAAATAGGAAATTTACTAAGGTTTTAAATCTTTATCTTGTTACTTTTTTAAAGCTCTATTTTAGGTATTCGCTACATGAAATTCTATTAAACCATCAATAGGTCTTCTCAAAACATTTCCAATTTGAATTCCGTATTCTTTTAAAATTTCTTCTAACTCGTCTTTTAAATAAAACGCAATAGAACCAATAAAATGAACAGGAACTTCCTTATGATTTTCAAATTGCATGATGTAATTTTCTACAAAAGAAACCATTTCCTCGCGAATATATTTTTGGCAAAATTCTGTATCTTTATGTTTTATTAAAAACTTGGCATATGTAGCTAAATAAGCATTCGGATTAGGTTCTTTATATAAATTTTGTTTGACTGCATCCGGTTCAACATTGAATTCTTTTTCAAATTCTTTGGCTAAATTTTGAGGCATTTTATTAAAATAATACCCACGAATTAAATGACGACCAAAACGATTTCCGCTACAATCATCCATTGCAATATACCCTAAAGATTGTACTTTTTGATGCAAAACATTCCCATCAAAATAACTGCAATTAGAACCCGTTCCTAAAATACAAACAATGGCTTTCTCATTTTTGGGAGTCGTAGCAAAAACAGCAGCATACGTATCTTCATAAACTGAAACTTTTGCATTGGAAAAATAGTCTTGAAAAACTTCGGTTAAAAAATTTTTCATTCTATCTGTTCCGCAACCTGCTCCATAAAAATAAAGAAAATCAGCCTTTTCTTTATTATGAGAAATATCAAATTTATCTTCTAAACGAGTAATTATTTCTTCTTTTGTTAATACTTCCGGATTTAATCCTAAAGATTGTGTCGTAAATAAAATTTTTCCATTCGAATCAATGGCAATCCAATCGGCTTTTGTGGAACCGCTATCTACAAGTAATTTCATTTTAGTTGAGTTTGTGATTGGTAAAAATAAAAAAAGTGATTCGTTAATTTCAACCAATCACTTTTTTTTTAATAAATATTATTTTATAGAATTAATATGAACAGCTAAGTCAATTAATTTTGAAGAATAACCATATTCATTATCATACCAAGAAACCAATTTAAAAAACGTTGTGTTTAAACCAATTCCAGCTTTAGCATCAACAATTGAAGTACGAGTATCTGATACAAAATCTTGAGAAACAACTTGATCTTCTGTATAACCTAAAATTCCTTTCATTGTAGTTTCTGAAGCATTTTTAAGTACTTTCATTATTTCTTCATAAGTAGTTTCTTTGGCTAATTTTACTGTTAAATCTACTACCGAAACATCAATAGTTGGAACTCTCATAGACATTCCCGTTAATTTTCCATTTAATTCTGGAATAACTTGTCCAACTGCTTTTGCAGCTCCAGTTGAAGATGGAATAATATTTACTGAAGCGGCACGACCACCTCTCCAATCTTTTCTTGAAGGACCATCAGCAACCATTTGAGTGGATGTTGAAGCATGAACCGTTGTCATTAAACCTTCTACAATTCCGAAATTATCATGAATAACTTTTGCTAAAGGTGCCAAACAGTTTGTCGTACAAGATGCATTAGAAACTACAGTATCTGAAGCAGTAACTTTTTCATGATTTACTCCCATTACAAACATAGGCGCATCTGTTGAAGGTGCTGAAATAATCACTTTTTTAGCTCCACCTGTAATGTGTGCACTTGCTGTTTCTTTTGTAGTGAAAAAACCTGTACATTCCGCCACAACATCTACATCAACTGAAGCATCATCCCATTTAATTTGTGTGGGATCCTTTTCTGCTGTAACACGAATGTATTTATCATTAACAAATAATTTTCCATCCTTAACTTCAACTTTTCCTGCAAAACGTCCATGGACCGAATCATATTTTAATAAATATGCTAAATGTTCTACATCTAATAAATCGTTGATGGCTACAACTTCTACATTATCTCTGTTATATGTTTCTCTGAAAACAATTCTTCCAATTCTTCCAAATCCGTTTATTCCTAATTTTACTGACATATCTATAAATATTTGATTCCTCTGGAATCATTTTGATTATTAATTGATTTTTTTATTGATATTTAATTCTATAAATATTTGATTCCTCTGGAATCATTTTGATTATTAATTGATTTTGTGTTATTAATATTTAATTCTATAAATATTTGATTCCTCTGGAATCATTTTGATTGTTAATTGATTTTGTGTTATTAATATTTAATTCTATAAATATTTGATTCCTCTGGAATCATTTTGATTGTTAATTGATTTTGTGTTATTAATATTTAATTCTATAAATATTTGATTCCTCTGGAATCATTTTGATTGTTAATTGATTTTGTGTTATTAATATTTAATTCTATAAATATTTGATTCCTCTGGAATCATTTTGATTGTTAATTGATTTTGTGTTATTGATATTTGATTCCTCTGGAATCATTTGTGGTATTTATTTCTTGTGTTTTAAAAATGATTAATTCCGATAGCATCATTTTGTTATTAAAAAATGAAAAGTAGTATGTAACACTTTTTACTTTTGCCACTTTACTTGGTTCTTCACACTTTTACTTGTCTCTTCTCTAAGAGGAAACAATATCGGAAACTTTTACCAGCTCTAAATCTATTTCACTTTGTCCTTTAATCGCTTGTTCTAAAGGCGTAAGACAAATTCTATCGTATTGTAATCCAACCATATAATTAGATTTTCCTTCGAGTAAACTTTCAACTGCTTTTACACCTAAACGAGAAGCTAAAACTCTATCAAAACAAGAAGGTGCGCCTCCACGTTGCATGTGTCCTAAAACAGAAACTCGGACATCATATTCCGGCATATTTTCTTCAACATAATCTTTTAATTCGAAAACATTCTTTCCAATTTTATCACCTTCCGAAACCACTACGATACTTGAAGTTTTTCCTGATTCTTTACTTTTCTTTAAAGAATCTACTAATCTATCTAAACCAAAAGCTTCTTCTGGAATTAAAATCTCTTCTGCTCCTGCTCCAATTCCTGCATTTAATGCGATATGTCCAGCATCTCTTCCCATTACTTCAACAAAAAATAGTCGGTTATGAGAATTGGCTGTGTCTCTAATTTTATCAATGGCTTCAACCACTGTATTTAAAGCTGTATCATATCCTAACGTATGACTGGTTCCAAAAATATCATTATCAATTGTTCCTGGAATTCCAATCACAGAAAACCCAAATTCTTCATTAAAAATTTCTGCACCTGTAAAAGAACCATCTCCACCAATTACTACTAATGAATCTACTCCACTTGCTTTCAAATTATCATGAGCTATTTTTCTACCTTCTGGCGTCATAAAATCTTTTGATCGCGCCGTTTTTAAAATAGTTCCTCCTTTATTAATGATATTTTTTACATCTCGAGGTCCCATTGGCTTAAAATCGCCTTCTATCATACCTTGATATCCACGATAAATTCCAACACATTCTACGTTATAGTAAGCACAAGCTCGAACTACAGCTCGAATGGCTGCATTCATTCCTGGAGAATCTCCTCCAGAAGTTAAAACTCCTATTTTTTTAATTGTTGCTGACATTTTCATATTATATTATTTGTAAAATTAGCAAAGGAAATTACATATTATGCTAATAAATCACTTATTTTTTAGCATAATATCAGTTTCAAACGTTTTCGTTAATAAATTTTTAGATTGTAACCAAAATCTTCTATTAAATTCTCAGTTCGAATTGTTTTGTAATGATTTTTTATGGTTTAAAAAAACATAAATTAAAAATGTATTATTTGAATTAAGTTAAATTTCCTAATTCACATCATTAATATCTGGAACACGGTTTTTGGGATCAACCTTTTTCTCTTCTTTGATTTGTCGTTTTCTGGTTTCTTCAATAAAATTGATAAATTCAGGATTCGTTTCAGAATCATCCGATTCGTCTATCGGATTCTTAGAATTGTTCTTAGATTTTTGGGACTTAAATAGTTTATGTAGTAATTCTTTAAAATCATCAAAATCCACACTATAAGATAAACCAATACCTTGAGTATAACCAACGTTTTGACCAATGGTATTTGAGTTTAAGTCGTTTTCTTTATTAAAAACATGAGCAGTTAATGTACCATCTGCATTTAATTTCATTTCCACTTCTACATTTCCAACTACATAAGATTGATTTACACCACCAACAGGTACTCCAACATTCCCATTAATACTAATTTTATCATTAATTTGAGTCGTTAATGTCACTAAAGCTCTATCTGATATTTCTTGTTGTCTGTTACCTAACTGATAATTAACGCCTAGTTTTAATTTATTTTCACCATCAGATAAAACATCTCCAAATACACTATTAGCTTTTTCAAATAAAGAACCAAAATAATTGTTGTTGTTTTCTGCTATAAATCCACCTGTAGCTAATAAAGCAAAAGCTTGTTTTTGTCTGAAATCTTTATCTTGCAAACGGTACTCAATATCGCTTTTTAACACGGAAGTAATATTTGGAAAACTAATGTTAAAATCAGATTGAGGCGCATTTAATTCGCCACTAATTCCGATAGTAACATCTGTTGGGATTTTTTTATTAAAACTAGAATTTGCTAATAAAACATTTGGATTCGCTTGAGTAGAATAAATAGCTTCTAAATTTAATTTTGCGCCAAGAGGATCGCCTTCCCAGTCAATAGTTCCTCCTTTTTTAACGGTAAATTTTTTATCGATAAAACTTCCATATCTAAATAAATATTCTCCTTTATCCACAATAAAATTTCCATTCATTTGAAATTTACCTAGAGTATTTATACTCATAAACATAGAGCCATTTCCACTACCTTTCATGGAATGTCCATTATCTCTGTTTAGGATAACTTCAATTTCTGCATTTGGTGTAATATCAAAATCGAAATTTAAATCGATTCCTTGATAAGTTTTTGCAGGCTTTTTATTTGGATCTTTAATTCCATATTTTTCTTCACGAGTTGTAAAATGAACAACCCCATTATCACTCACGCTCTCAGAATCGTTTACAGGAATTTTAATAGAAGTTCCTCGAGCACTTTCTCCTTTTGCATTAATTACTAAAGCTTCAATAGGTCCTTCAATAGTTGCATAACCATCAAAATAAGCTTTACCAAAATAAAATGCATCATCAGAATCTTTTGTATCTAAAACCATTAGCCTATCGGATGCAATTTTTAAATCCATTTCCCAATTGGCAAATTTTTCGTGAGAAATGGTTCCACTTAAAATTCCTTTTGTTTTTTCAACGGTTGTATCTGAAATTTCAATATTTCTGAAAATAAACTTTTCTTCTGTTAAATCAATAATTGAATTTTTATCAAAATCGTAATCTACATTTAGATAAGAAATTTTCATTCCAGCATTTGCTAAATATAAAATACCATCAACTTCAGGATTTTCAAAAGGTCCAACAATATGTGCTCTACCTGAAGCAAAACCTCGAACATTATCTAAAATTCCTTTTAAGAAACCTCCAATTGGCTGAATATTAAAGTTTTGGAATCCAGCATCTAAATTTAAAATTGTTTTATTATTTGCAACTTCTACAACACCTGTTGTGAAAAAAGTTTCTTCTCCTTTATGCGATATCGTGGCATCTACATTAAATTCCTTAAAGCTTTCATCTCCAGAAACATCTAATTTTAAATCACCTACAGGAATTTCGTTAACAACTAAACTATCAATAGTTAAGTTTGTAGAAGGCTCGTAAATTAAATTATCTTGTTTGTATTTTAATTCTCCGTTTAATCTTCCTCCTAAATCTAAATTCTTAATATCAGGTGTCACTTTTGAAATGTCTACATCATTAAATGTAAAATTTAAATCTTTGAATGAATCACCTTTCATCACACCATTAAAATCTATAAATTGATCATTATGAGACAAGGTTAATTGATTGAAATTAAAATTCTTAAAGCCTTTATCGAATACAATTGTATTGCCTTTTGTTTCTTTTTCATTAATATACCATTGGTAGTTTTTAAAAGTAATGTCCGATTTTTTAAATCCGACTACAGATTGTTTATTTTCGTCAATGGTATGAAATAAGTTTAAATCAAATTTATCTTCCCCTTTTGCACCACCTTTGAACTCGGTTCTAGCAAATAAAGTATCATTTAAAGTTAAATTTATTAAACTAAATTCTGAAATTTTATAATTCTTAGTATTTAAACTATCTAGCTCAATATAAGCATTATATAAAGGGTTTTTATTATCAATATCGACTTTAATACCGTTGAATTTATTTTCAAAAGCATTTACAAATGGCGAGGCAAAGTCGAATCGAAACAAACCATCATCGGCATTAATTTTTCCTTTTACACGAGTATTTTCTCCAATAGAAACATCTGGGTAAAAAACTTCTAAAATTTTATTGTAAATAGTGAAATCAAAATCTAAAAACTGATTTTTAGATAATTTATGCGGGGAATAGTTGGCATACAAACTACCAACTGCATTTTCTATAATTTTTCTAATTTGTTTGGTTTGATATTTACCAACTAGTTGTCCATCAATCATATCTGATGAATTTAAAGTAATTGATCTCACATTATTTGTATCGAAAGAAGAAGTAATATAGGCATTCTCAAATGAATAATCCGCTTTTTGGTTTGAATAAGAAATATTTTCAAGCTCCACCACACCTGCTAAATCATCAAAAGTATTTCCCTTAGCCTTCATGGTTATATTTCCTGAGAAAATAGATTTAGCATCTTTGGCATACAAATTTGTTTTTTTCAAATCAGCATAAGCAATTTTTGCATCGAAATCGTATTCTTTTTTCTTTTTACTTAAATCTACTAAACCATCAAAAGTCATTTTTAAATTAGGATCTTTACTATTCAAAGAACCTTTAAAATAAGGCATCTTAAACGTTCCATCTACATCAATATTTCTGTAAGTGTATCCGTTGTATTTAAATTGACCTATGTTTCCTTTGGCTTTAGTATTTAAATATTTTTTAGAAAATCCAGTTCCATTGATATCTAAAATCATAGATGTTCTACCTAAATTTTTTTCATCTAAAAAAGCACCTAAATCAAAACTATCTAATTCAAATTTACCGTTATAGATTGCACGATCAATAGTGTCAATTTTATCTATTTTAAAATCTCCTATCACGTGACCTAACTTTGAAAATAAATCCACATCGGCAATCACCCATTTTTGAGTCATTTCCACATCACCTTTTAAATCAACTCGTCCTAATTTTTGTAATTGTTTTGGTAAATTTTTTCCTAAAAGATTCGGTAAAACTTTACTAACACTTGCCTGACTAGCGGTTAATCTATCGAAACTTCCTTTCATGTAAAATTTCTGGTCGCCTTTACCGAAAAGGTTTTTCAATTGCAGATTTCCTACAACTTCATTATCATTTAAATCGTTGAATTTTAAATTATTAAACTTCAAATCGTTTAAAGTTCCTAAAATATGAGAATCAATATAAAATTTCTGATCTTTTCCGAATTCTGGATAAAAGTAATTTAAATCGTTACTAGAAATTTTTCCTTCTTTAATGTCTAAATCGAAAATAACTTTATTATTGAAATCTTTGAAATCTTTTCTATCGTAACGCAATTCTGTTCTTCCTTTAAAAGAAGAATTTTCCGTTTCTAAGACTAATTCATTTAATAAAATATTCTTTTTAGTATACGTAAAATCAGATGTTAGGTTTTTTACCACCATACCTCTATGGTCTTTGAAAGATAATTTGTAAACATAAGAAGAAACATTCGCTCCTTTGACAAAAAAGTCATCTAGTTGTCCGTTAAGATTAGTAAAATCTAATACTTTGGGGTTTTCAAAATTTTCATCAATATATCTAAAACGGCTATTTTGCAGCGCAATTGAATTGATTTTTAATCTAAATTTTCCTGTGGACGGTCTTCCTGAATCATCATCAAAAGCTGCTACAAATTTATCTAAATTGGTTTCCTTCTCTCCTTTATATTGTTTGATTTTTAAATTTAAACCATCTGCAAGTAAATCACCAAAGTAAGGATGACCATTTTCAAATAGTTTTTTATAACTTAATATAGAAGTATTGATTCTTGTAAAATGAAATAAAGTATCATTATGATGGTCTTTAGCTAAAACACCGCTTAATTTCACACCTCCAAACGGGTTAATCGCTACTCTTTCAACGGTTATATCTACGCCATAATCTTTTTTTAATTCCTCGGTTGCGTATTGTCCAAGTTTTGTTTGAACAACAGGTAAAGCCAATAGTATGGCTACTATAAGTAACAAAAGTAATATTCCAATTAAGGAACGAACAAATATTTTTTTTACCGATTTGATATATTATTTATTTAATTTTGAAAAACAAATCTATTTTTATTTGCTTATAGCAACAAAAATAAGCAATTTTGTAAGACATTTACAATTGTTTTATACCAAATTTCATGCCTAGTATCACAAATTCGGAAAATATTTACACTTTAGCTATAGAAAGTTCATGTGACGACACCTCTGCCGCAGTTTTATGCAACGATAAAGTGTTGTCAAATATTGTGGCTGGACAAAAAGTTCATGAAGAATATGGTGGCGTAGTTCCTGAACTTGCTTCTCGTGCACACCAGCAAAATATAGTTCCTGTAGTGGAAATGGCCATCAAAAAAGCCGGAATTACAAAAGAAGAATTAAATTGTATTGCTTTCACTCAAGGTCCAGGATTAATGGGTTCACTTTTAGTTGGAGGAAGTTTTGCCAAATCATTAAGTTTAGGATTAAATATTCCACTAATTGCTATCAATCACATGAAAGCGCATGTTTTAGCTCATTTTATTGACGAAGAAGGATATGATAAACCAACATTTCCATTTATAGCTTTAACTATTTCAGGTGGTCACACGCAAATAATTAGAGTTTCAAGCTTTTTCGATTTAGAAATTATTGGAGAAACAACTGATGATGCAGTTGGTGAAGCTTTTGATAAAAGTGCCAAAATATTAGGACTTCCTTATCCTGGCGGACCTTTGATTGATAAATATGCACAATTAGGAAATCCGAAAGCTTTTCCTTTTACGAAACCAAAAGTAGATGGTTTGAATTTTAGTTTTAGTGGATTAAAAACACAAATTTTATATTTCATTCAGAAAAAAGTAGCGGAAAATGAAAATTTTATCGCTGAGAATTTAAACGATATTTGTGCTTCTATTCAATATACCATTATTGAAATTTTAATGGATAAATTGAAAATGGCTGTGGCCGAAACAGGTATCAACCAAATTACAATTGGTGGTGGAGTTTCCGCGAATTCAGGAATAAGAAATACACTAAAAGAAGCCGAATCAAAATACGGATGGAAAACGTACATTCCAAAATTTGAATACACAACAGACAACGCTGCAATGATTGGAATTGTAGGTTATTATAACTTTTTAGAAGAAAATTTCAGTACATCTGAAGTCGTTTCTAAAGCAAGAATTGAATTTTAAAAACTATGCAATTATTCTATAATTCCGAAATAAAATCAGGTGATACAACGTTTACTTTTGACAAAGAAGAAAGCAAACACATCATTAAAGTTTTACGCAAACAAGAAGGCCATAAAATTCATATTACGAATGGATTAGGCTATTTATTTATTTCTGAAATAATTTTAGGATTAGAAAAAAAATGCGAAGTAAAAATCATAGAAGAACAGTTTTTTAAACCATCCAGTTTTTATACACATATTGCCGTTGCTCCAACCAAAATGCACGACAGAATGGAATGGTTTTTAGAGAAAGCTACAGAAATCGGAATTCACGAAATTACACCAATTATTTGCGAACATTCGGAAAGAAAAATTTACAAAATTGATAGAGCTGAAAAAATCATACAATCCGCAACGAAACAATCGAATCAATATTATTTGCCGAAAATAAACGAAGCGATAACGCTATCCGAATTCATTAAAAAAAATCATGAGGGTCAGAAATTTATTGCCCATTGTGAAGAAACTGACAAGAAATCATTCTCAAAAGAAATTGAAAAAGATAAACCTGTCACTATTTTAATTGGTCCAGAAGGCGATTTTTCTACAAAAGAAATTAAATTAGCTTTAGAAAATAATTTTATTCCTGTAACTTTGGGAACTACTCGATTAAGAACTGAAACCGCTGCATTAGTAGCTTGCCATACAATTGTATTGAAAAATGAATAAACTTATAGTTTTTGGAATTTTATTAGTCTGGAATTTAGGATTTTCCCAAGACATTGCCGTTTTGAAATATTCTGGTGGTGGCGATTGGTATGCCAATCCAACTTCACTTCCAAATTTAGTTAAGTTTTGCAATCAAAGTATTAATACCAAATTAAATCCAAAAGTTACTTCTGTAGACGTGGGTAGTGCAGAATTATTCTTATATCCTTTTGTTCATATGACTGGGCATGGAAATGTCGTTTTCAGCAATAATGACGTTCAAAACCTTAGAAATTACTTAAATGCTGGCGGATTTTTACATATTGACGACAATTACGGAATGGATGAATACATCAGAAAAGAAATTAAAAAATTATATCCTGATAATGCACTAATCGAAATTCCGAAAACACATCCAATTTTTCAAGCGCCTTATTCTTTCCCAAATGGATTACCAAAAATCCACGAACACGACAACAAACAACCCATGGCTTATGGTATTTTCATTGAAAACAGACTAGCCCTTTTGTATACTTACGAATGCGATTTGGGCGATGGTTGGGAAAGTCAAGAAGTACACAACGACCCACTTAATGTTCGAGAAAAAGCTTTGAAAATGGGTGCTAATATTTTAAACTACGTGTTTTCAAACTAATTCTATTTGTTAACAATTTTCTTTTCAACAATTTCACCTAAAAAATAAATATTTTTTTATATTTGTATAAGTAAGAATTCAGCTCAATATCTGAGTTGGAAAACAAATAATTTTTTATAATGCAAAAAATTCCAAGTGTAGACTTACGTGATTTCCTGTCGGATGATCCGGCACGTAAACAAAAATTTGTAAATGAAATCGGAAAAGCATACGAAGACATAGGTTTCGTAGCATTAAAAGGTCATTTTTTAGATGACAATTTAGTAGAGAATTTGTATTCTGAAGTTAGAAATTTCTTCAATTTACCCGTTGAAACTAAAGAAAAATATGAAATTCCAGGTATTGGAGGTCAAAGAGGTTATGTTTCTTTTGGAAAAGAACATGCTAAAGGTCGTTCAGCTGGAGATTTAAAAGAGTTTTGGCATTTCGGACAATACGTTTCTGAAGGTTCAAAATATGCAGGTGAATACCCAGACAATGTAACCGTTTCTGAATTACCAAACTTTAATAGTACCGGTAAAGAAGCTTACAAAATGATTGAAAAAACCGGTGTTTATGTATTAAGAGCTTTAGCACTTCATATCGGTTTAGATGAATTTTATTTTGATCAATATATTACTGATGGTAATAGTATTTTAAGACCTATTCACTATCCACCAATTACAGATGAACCAAAAGATGGTGCCGTTCGTGCAGCAGCTCATGGAGACATCAACTTGATTACTTTATTAATGGGTGCTCAAGGGAAAGGTTTACAAGTACAAAACCATGAAGGACAATGGATTGATGCGATTGCAGAACCTGATGAAATGGTTATTAATGTGGGTGATATGTTAGCACGTCATACTAATAATAAATTAAAATCAACGATTCATCAAGTGGTAAATCCACCGAGAGAATTATGGGGAACTTCACGTTTTTCAATACCGTTTTTTATGCATCCTGTAAGTGAGATGAAATTAAATTGCTTACCAGAATGTATTGATGAAAATAATCCAAAATCTTTTGAAGACATTACCGCTGGTGATTTTTTACATGAAAGATTAGTAGAATTAGGATTGATTAAGAAATAATAATTCATAAAATTCTAAAATAAAAATTCCAAATTCCAAGTAAAATTGGGGTTTGGTTTTTTGTTTAAAAGTTTAAAATTATACGCCATATTAGAACGCGAATAAAACGGATTTACTTCGTAAAACGCAGATTAAAACAGATTTAAAACACAGATTTAAGAAATTTGATTAATTTGAGAAATCTTTTATTTGTTTTTATTAAAAAATTAAACGCCATAAAAAAATGAAAAATTTCCCTCATCAAGAAGTAACAAAACAAATTATTGGGATTTATTATAATGTTTACAATGAATTAGGCTATGGATTCCTTGAGAAAGTCTACCATAACGCTATGATTATTGAACTAAAAAAGAATGGTTTTGAGATTGAAAACAAGAAAAAGATTAATGTTTATTATAAAAATGATTTAGTCGGAGAATATGTTCCAGATATCATCGTAAATAATTCAGTAATTATTGAATTAAAAACAGTAGAATATCTATTAGAAGTTCACCAAAGTCAAATTCTAAATTATTTAAAAGCAACTTGTTGTGAAGTTAGAATTCTTTTAAATTTCGGAAAAGATCCACAATTTATCAGAAAAATATCCACCAACAATTTCAAAAAAAATAAATTTTAAAATTTTAAAATTTTAATGATTTCTCAAATTTCTCAAATCTGTGTTACAAAACAAAATAGATAATGGATTTACAAGACCAACTAAAAAACCTTTTCCCAGACCACGTTCCTTCTAATGAACCAGAAGAAACGGAAGTAGTTGCACACGAATTATATGTTCAAAAAGAGCCTATGATTTGTAAGTACGAAAAACGTAAAGGAAAAGCGACTACAATCATTGAAGGTTATGAAGGAACTGACGAAGACTTTAAAATACTTGCTAAAGAAATCAAAACAAAATTGAGCGTTGGCGGAAGTTTTAAAGATGGAGCCATCATTCTTCAAGGCGATTATAGAGATAAAATAATGAAAATACTTCAAGACAAAGGTTTCAAAACCAAACGTGTTGGAGGATAAAAGAGTATTCAGTGAACAGTTTTTAGTGTTCAGTAAAATAAATAATAAAAAACATAGCGAACTTAGCGTAAATCTTTGCGCTCTTTGCGGTTAAAAAAATAGTCATGATAAAATCATCCGAATTAATATTAAATCCAGATGGAAGTGTGTATCACTTAAATCTAAAACCTGAAAACATTGCGCACGATATCATTTTCGTAGGTGATCAGGAACGTGTATCAAAAATCACGCAACATTTTGACAGTATTGAATTTTCGACTCAAAAAAGAGAGTTCAAAACCGAAACCGGAATGTATAAAGGAAAACGTTTAACGGTACAATCTACGGGGATTGGTCCTGATAATATTGACATCGTATTCAATGAATTAGACGCTTTAGTGAATGTCGATTTAAACACAAGAGAAATCAAAGAAAATCACACCGCTTTAAACATTGTTCGTATTGGAACTTCTGGTTCTTTACAAGCTGATATTCCCGTTGATAGTTGGGTAATGAGTAAATATGCGATTGGTTTAGACAACATGCTTCGCTCCTATTTAATTGAAGAACATTCAGTTACAGAATTAGAAGATGCTTTTATCGCACAAACTAATTGGGATTTAAGAAAAGGACGTCCAACAGTTGTACCGTGTGCGGAAGCTTTAGAAAACAAAATCTATTCGGATAAATTCCACAAAGGTTTCACTGGAACTGCTGGTGGTTTTTATGGGCCACAAGGTCGTGTCGTTCGATTAAACATTCAAGATCCGCAATTAAATAGCAAAATGGATGCTTTTAATTACAACGGAACACGTATGACGAATTTAGAAATGGAAACGTCTGCTATTTATGGTTTAGGTAAATTATTAGGTCATAATTGCTTGTCATTAAACGCTATTATTGCAAATAGAGCGGTTGGTGAATTTAGTTCGAATCCAGAAAAAACAGTTAACGAATTGATTGCTTTTACTTTGGATAAATTAATTGGATAAAATAACACAGATTAAAGAAATTATACTAATTTTTAAAATTTCTCAAATCTGTGTTTTAATAATATAAAATGATATTTCGCTTTGCCAG
>CAYWVV010000030.1:0-36909 GCA_964461805.1 uncultured Flavobacterium sp. | reverse complement strand
AACATAAAACAAAATTTGCTTGTGAAGTCAAAAACTTCAATATCGAAGAATTTATTGATAGAAAAGAAGCAAGACGTATGGATAAATTTGCTCAATACGCTATTGTAGCTGGTGAGCAAGCTATTGCAGATGCTGGAATTTTAGATTCAAATGTAAACAAACAAAGAGTAGGTGTAATTTGGGGTGCTGGAATTGGAGGTTTAGAAACCTTCCAAGAAGAAGTACTTAGTTATGCTAAAGGCGATGGAACACCACGTTTCAATCCTTTCTTTATCCCTAAAATGATTGCCGATATTGCTCCAGCTCATATTTCTATGAGAAATGGCTTTATGGGTCCAAACTATACAACAGTTTCTGCTTGTGCTTCTTCAGCAAACGCTATGATTGACGCTTTCAACTACATTCGTTTAGGAATGTGTGATGTAATTGTTTCTGGTGGTTCTGAAGCTGCCGTAACTATTGCGGGTATGGGCGGATTTAATTCTATGCAAGCTTTATCAACAAGAAACGATTCACCTGAAACGGCTTCAAGACCCTTTGATGCGAACAGAGATGGATTTGTTTTAGGAGAAGGCGCTGGTGCTTTAGTTTTTGAAGAATACGAACACGCCAAAGCACGTGGTGCTAGAATATATTGTGAAGTTGGTGGTGGTGGAATGTCATCGGATGCGTATCACTTAACCGCTCCACATCCAGAAGGAATTGGAGTAATCGCAGTAATGGAAAACACGTTACGCGATGCTGGTATGAAACCTGAAGATGTAGATCATATCAACACACACGGAACTTCTACTCCATTAGGAGATGTTGCCGAATTAAAAGCCATCAGTCACGTTTTTGGTGCACACGCTAAAAACATTAATATCAATTCTACAAAATCAATGACAGGTCACTTGTTAGGAGCTGCTGGTGCTATTGAAGCTATTGCTTCTATCTTAGCTATGAAACACGGTATTGTTCCTCCAACAATTAACCACACTACGGTTGATGAAAATATCGATCCATCATTAAATTTAACGTTAAATGTTCCTCAAAAAAGAGACATTAAAGTAGCTATGAGTAACACTTTCGGATTTGGAGGACATAATGCTTGTGTGCTTTTCAAAAAAATAGAAGAATAATTCATGCGCAGAATTTTAAAAAAAATATTGAAAAAATCCCCATCTTCTAATCAAGACGGGGTTTTTTTTGGACAAATAACCAAAATTTTAGGTTTCAAACCCAACTCTGAAATTTACTACAAACATGCTTTCACGCATCGTTCTTCCAACAAAATAGACGAAAACGGATATCCTATTAGCTATGAACGCTTAGAGTTTTTAGGAGATGCGATGTTAGGCAGTGTAATTGCGGCACATTTATACAAAAAAGTACCCACAGGAGATGAAGGCTACTTAACGAAAATGCGTTCTAAAATTGTAAGTAGAGAACATTTGAATGAATTGGGTCGCGATTTTAATTTGGTACAATTCATCGAAAGCAAAGTAAATCCTTCGCATTTTGGAGATAACATTCACGGAAATTTATGCGAAGCATTTATTGGCGCAATTTATTTAGATAAAGGTTTCCCTTTTTGTGAAAAATTCATTCATGAAAAAATTATCAAACCTTATGTGGATATTGCACGTTTAGAAGGAAAAGTAATCAGCTATAAAAGTTTAATTATCGAATGGTGTCAGAAAGAAAAAATCAATTTTAAATTTGAAGTTTTTGAAGATGATGGAAAAGAAGGTGTGAAACATTTTGGAGTTAAATTATTACTAGACAATGAAGTAATAAGCAAAGCTAGAGCAACTTCTAAGAAAAAAGCAGAAGAAACTGCTGCCAAAAGAGCGTTTTTTGCCTTGCAAGATAAAATTGAGAACAAATCATAAAAATTTTTATTAACTACAACGTTTGAAATAAAAATTTAACGGTTTAGAAACCTATTTTACAAGAATTGAATACTTTTTAAACCTATCTTTACAATTATTAAAATTTTTAATGGCCAATCTAAAACTTACATTAGACGATTTTGAATCAAATGATTTCGAGTTACTTGCGATTCATACTAATTTAAAAGATTTTAAATTAAGCTTTTTAATCAATTTGAAATTACACATTTTGTTAGCCAAAAATGACAACGAAATAACGATAAAATCAAATGCTGGAACTGGAAAATTTTCTAGATTTAGTTATGACGATTTTAATCAAGACATCACTTGGGAACTGATAAAAAATCAAACCAATTTTAATTCAAACAAACAAAATGTAGGTTTTTTTACAGAAGACTCTATCACTATGAATTTGATTCCCGAATTAAAAACCACTGATTATTTATTAAAAATAGATAACGTGGAGGCCAATTTCAAGAGTGAAGAAATAATAAAAAACATAAGTACAATACCAAATATTTCTACCGTATATAAAGTAGAAACAAATAATTTAAAATCGATAAACAATTTAATTTTTTAAAAATGCAAACAAATAAAAAAACAAAAATTGTTGCCACATTAGGGCCAGCTTGTAGTAGTAAGGAAATAATTAAACAGATGATTGACGCTGGAGTTAATGTTTTTAGAATTAACTTTTCACATGCAGATTACACAGATGTTAAAGAAAGAATTGACATCATTAGAGGATTAAACAAAGAGTTTGGTTATACCACTTCCATTTTAGCTGATTTACAAGGGCCGAAATTACGTGTGGGTGTCATGAAAGAAGATGTTGTAGTAAATCCAGGTGATATTATTACGTTTCAAACTTCAGACGATGTTCCTGGAACAGCAGAAAGAGTGTACATGAATTACAAAGAATTTCCAAAAGATGTCAATCCGGGTGAAAGAATTTTGTTAGATGATGGAAAATTGATGTTTGAAGCCATTGAAACTAATAGAGTTGACGAAGTAGTTTGTAAAGTAATACAAGGTGGACCCTTAAAATCCAAAAAAGGGGTAAACTTACCAAACACAAAAGTTTCGTTACCAGCTTTAACGGTAAAAGATATTAAAGATGCGATTTTCGCTTGTGAAAACAAAGTCGATTGGATGGCGCTTTCGTTTGTAAGAACCAAAGAAGATATTAAAGATTTACAAGATTTAATTGAGAAACATTCTGATCATAAAATTCCAATTGTAGCCAAAATTGAAAAACCAGAAGCGGTTGAAAATATTGACGAAATTGTAATTGCTTGCGATGGTTTAATGGTAGCTCGTGGCGATTTAGGAGTGGAAGTTCCGGCGCAAGAAGTACCTTTAATCCAGAAAAAACTAATTTTAAAAGCGAAATTAGCACGTATTCCTGTAATCGTAGCCACTCAAATGATGGAAACAATGATTACAAGTTTAACACCAACTAGAGCGGAAGTAAATGACGTAGCCAACTCTGTTATGGATGGTGCGGATGCGGTGATGCTTTCTGGAGAAACTTCAGTAGGAAATTATCCGGTTCAAGTTATTGAAACGATGACAAGCATTATCGAAAGTGTAGAAGATTCTCCGCTGATTAATGTGCCTCATATTGCACCAACAAAAAAGAACGACAGGTATATTACGAAATCAATTTGTTATCATGCAGCTTCCATGGCAGATAGTATCAACGCAAAAGCGGTTACGACTTTAACAAATAGTGGTTATACAGCTTTTCAAATTTCTGCTTGGAGACCACATGCTCATATTTTAGTATTTACATCCAACGAAAGAATTTTAACCCAACTGAATTTACTTTGGGGAGTTAGAGCATTCTTCTACGATAAATTTACAAGTACAGATGATACCATTGATGATATCAATAAAATTTGTAAAGAAAAACAATACGTGCAAAAAGGCGATATGGTTATTAACCTAGCTTCTATGCCAATTGCCAACAAAGGAATGGTAAACACGTTAAGAATTTCTGATATTGAGTAAACTTTATAGTTTCTAAAAAACATAAAAACTCCCAAATTCAATAATATGAATTTGGGAGTTTTTTTTGCTATCGCTTCAACGCAAAATGGGATTTGAAAACAGCATTATTACTACTCTGGGTGGTATATTCAACCGAAAACCAATAATCTGTAGACGGCATATCTTTTCCGTTATATTTTCCGTCCCAACCTATTCCTGAAGGAGAAATTTGTTTTAATAATTTTCCATATCTATCGAAAATAGAAATCGTACTATTGGGTTGTTGTGCTAAATCTGTAATGTTCCAAGTTTCGTGAACACCGTCACCATTTGGCGTGAAATAATTTGGGTAATTGATGATGTAAATCGGTCCAACTCGGGTTGGAGAACAATTTCCTAAGGTATCATAAATGTTTACATAATAGGCACCAGATTCTAAATCGTTAAACACATTACTTGATTGAAAAGGTGTTGTTGACCCGTCTGGATATTCTAATTGGAATAAATAATTTCCTAAACTTCCGGCAGAAATAGTGACTGTAATAAAAGTAAAATCTGTATCAAATTCGGCACTTACAGAAAAAGTTGCTGCTGCAGGACTCGATTGGATGATTTCAACTGTTGTGGTATTATAATTGCATGCCGCGCCTACATCAGGCGTTAATTTTATAAATTCAACATCATAAATACCCGCTTCTAACGCCGTAAAATTTACACCAGTTCCCATTAATACACTATTCAAATACCAGTTAACTGTATACACTGCAGGGTTTAATCCCGTTTGAATTGTATGTGATTGGATTAAAGAATTTGTAATTGGATCGACACATATTACTCCATCAGGAAAATCTATATTTAATAACGGATGAACAGTGAAAGTAAAGGCTTGTTCGTCCATACAATCAGGATTATTTGTAGCTGTAGCATACACGTAATAGGTATACGTTTGAGATATAGCAGCAGGATTACCAGGCGTTCCTGTGTTATTCACAATAGTTAAATTTGTTATAGGTCCTACACCGTTTGGTTGAGAAAAATAACCAATAGTATAAGGCACTGTTGGTAAGGCCGGCAAAGTATAAGTTCCACAATCTGATGCAGGAAAAACAATATTTGGAATTACAGGTGTATCAGAAACCTTAATCGTAAATGACTTTGTTTCAACACAAGTTTGAAATCTTGCATTGTTTATGGCTCTTATATAAATTGTAATAGGAGTTGGCGTGTCTGCTGGCGTAAACACTGTTCCTGCTGGCACTGATGTTGTAAATGCAGCATCAGAAAAATATTCAATAATATAATTTGTAAAAGGTTCTGGCGGCACATGTGTTAAAACGGGTAAAATATAACTATTACAAACATTTATATTGTTAAAATCTGGCAAATTAATTCCTATATAATTTCTTTGGAAAGATTTATCGGCTACACATCCCGTCACAGGATCTTTATAGTAAACATAAAAAGTAGAATCTTCAAAAAACTCATCTGTTGGTAACACCACAACACCTGTTCCGTTGGGTCCGTTTGGTGCGGTATAAATTTGCCCAATTGATGGAGCTGGAATAGTAATAGCAGTGCAAACATCTAAATTAATATATTCATCAACAATTGGTAAAGGTGTAATTCCTATTGTAAAACTAGTTTCCGAAGAACAAACAGTAGTTGAAGAATTGGGATTGACGTTCGTTTGCTCATTATATATGTAATATGTTCCAGGAACTAAATCATTAGTTGTTAAACCTATAATTTGTCCAGCGCTTAATGCCACTTGTCCAACCGCACTTGGGCCTCCTGATACTGTAAAGTAATTTCCATTTGTTAAAGAAGGTAATACAAAAGAACCACATACGGTATCATTAGCTAAAGTATCAACCAAAGGAGCTTGATACACTGTAATATTATAATTTAAATTGTCCGTGCAATTTGGCAATAAAGTAGTATTCGTATAATAATAAACAATTTGTGATGTAGTTATAGGTATATAAGGGTCAATTTGTGAACCACCACCACTCGGAGCTGTATAATATCCACCAAAAGTTATAGCTGGTAAAATATAGTTTGAATTGGAACAAACGTAAATTGATGTAAATTGAGTCGTATCAACAATATTTATTTGAAAGTTGTTTTCTAGAGCACATGTTCCTGGGTTTCCTGAAACATCAGTAAATGTGTTACTACTATACACATACATCGTCTGAGAAGAAGTAATAGTATCCCCGGCAGAATATGCAGTCCCTGTTCCTCCAGAACCTGTAAAATAATTTCCATTGATTAAAACCGGTAAAGTATACGTATTACAATAAGTAACATCTGCAGGATCATCAACCAAAGGAAGTGGATGTATATTAATGTCAAATTGTTCGTCTCTACAAAACACACCGTTCACTTCAGCGTAATAAAATATAGTTTGTACTATACTCGATTGTGTAGCATTGGTATAAACTGTGCCTTGAGGAATTAATGTTCCTGAGCCTGATGGACCACCGGCTGCAGTATAAAAAGCGCCGATATTTTCTGGCGGATTTGGTACTGTAAATGAACCACAATTATCTAAAATTGGAGTAAATTCATCTATAAAAGTGGCACGAAATGAAGACTCATTAAAACAACCATTAGCGTCAGGACCAATATAAATATAATATGTTGCGCTAAAATCAATAGTATTTCCAGCAAATAATGGAGTTCCCGTTCCATTTGGTCCGGTAAAATAATTCCCATTTGTAATTGCTGGTAAAACATAACTACTACACTCTACTACATTTGCAATAGTATCAACTACTGGTAATGGGTTTACAATAATATCAACACTTGTAATATCAAAACAAGATGGATTGGTACTGTCTTGCATTCTAATCCAAACCGTTACTGTTGCTGTTCCATTAGGTATAGTTACATTTTGAATTACAGCACCATTTCCTGCAATTGCATCCGATTGAAAAGTATAATACAATACATTATAACCCGTTTGTCCGTTTAAAACTTCTGAATCTAAAAGTGTCAAAGTATAACTTGTTCCTCCAAGTGTTTCACAAACTTCAACATCATTTGGTTGTGTAGCATTTACAGTAGCGTTAATGGACAAATCAAATTGATAAACGGCATCACAAAATTGATTGGTAACCGAATTAAAAATCTTTAAATAAATAGTTTGATTGGATGAGATAGAATAGTTTGATGGTGTACCAATTGGAATATTCGCTGTAGCATTGGCTGGAGAAGAATAATAAAACACATCAAAAATTGAAGTATCTATTCCTAATTGTGCTTCATCATTAGTGGTTAAATCAAAAGTATAACTCGAAGCACCTGTATTACAAGTTTGCAAATTTATAGGATTCGTAACTGCTAAATCATTAAATAGAATTGTATCTGTTAAAAAACAACTGCCTTTTGTGATTTCAACGGTGTAGGTTCCTGGCGCATTAACTGTAAAAGTTGATGTATTCCCACCAACTGGATTTCCATTTTGAAACCATTGATAGGTATAAGTATTGTCTAATTGTGTATCTAAAAGAAAAGTGTTTCCTGCACAAATGGTTTGGTCTGCGCCTAAATTTAAAGAGTTTGTAAAACTTCCACCTGAAATAAATACGGAAGAATCAAAATTTGTATCACCATAATCGGCAATAACTAATTTCAATCTATAAGCAGTATTGGGAATAACTGTAGAAGAAGCATTCAAAACTACTGTATGACCACGCATATTTAGCGTAGATGCAGCAGAGTTTCCAACATTATATACACTAAACAAACTTGGGTTTGTAGAGCTACAACTTGTGTTATAAATTGAGTTTTTAATGTTTTTTACCGTAACAGGATTAGAAGTAGAAGGAATTACTCCCAAATTAGTTGTTATTCCTGTCGCAATATTAGTTAATTCAAAGGCAAAAATATCATTAGAACGACATTGCTCTGAGCCATATTCATTGGATGCGAATAAAAAATCAAAACTAAATGAAGAGGAAACGGGCACAAAATCGAACTGCAAAAATGACAAATCTTGTAAACTTGCTGATGTACCACTACTTGAATTACTTAAGTTTTGTAAAAAAGGATCTGTTCCACCACCTGTGGTTGTAGATCCAATATTTGCTCCAGTATACGTTCCTTGTGTATCCAAAATGTTCCCACTTCTTAAAATAATACCCTGATTGATTGGAAAACTCGAACCATTTTGGTTGAAATACCCTACCGATTGATTCGAAGAAATGGAGATGTTTGACACTTCAACACAAGAATTCCCTAATAACAAATTCACCAAATCTGTAGGTGAGTTTGTGGTGTTGTTTACTGTAATCGTTTGTGAAAAAGTTGCTGTTGTAAAAAACAGTAATACGTGTAAAATTTTTTTCATATAGATATCGTTTGGGGAAATTTGATAGTCATTACATAAATATAAAAAAAAAAATCTTTAAACGAAAAAAACTTATTAAAAAATATAATTTTTTAATAAGTTCTCATATATATTGTTAAAATATTACTTAATCGTTAAGTTTTAACACCGCCATAAAGGCTTCTTGCGGAATTTCTACATTTCCAACTTGACGCATACGCTTTTTACCTTTTTTCTGTTTTTCTAGTAATTTACGTTTACGAGAAATATCTCCTCCATAACATTTAGCCGTTACGTCTTTACGAAGTGCTTTTATAGTTTCACGAGCAATGATTTTTGCACCAATTGCCGCCTGAATAGGAATATCAAATTGTTGACGCGGGATTAACTCACGTAACTTTTCACACATTTTTTTACCAATATTGTACGCATTATCTTCGTGAATTAAAGCTGAAAGTGCATCCACAGAAGTTGCATTTAATAACACATCTAAACGAACTAATTTAGACGTTCTCATTCCAATTGGATGATAATCAAAAGAAGCATATCCTTTAGAAACCGTTTTTAATCGGTCATAAAAATCGAATACAATTTCTGCCAAAGGCATATCGAAATTTAATTCTACTCTTTCTGTAGTTAAATACGTTTGATTGGTAATTAAACCACGTTTTTCAATACATAAACTCATTACGTTTCCAACATAATCCGCTTTTGTAATGATGGTTGCTTTAATATATGGTTCTTCTACTCGGTCTAATTTACTTGGTTCTGGTAAATCTGACGGATTGTTGATTACAAAACCAACTTCTGGTTCTTTCTTCGTATAAGCCAAGTAAGAAACGTTAGGAACTGTTGTAATAACCGTCATATCGAACTCACGCTCTAAACGTTCTTGGATAATTTCCATGTGTAACATTCCTAAGAATCCACATCGGAAACCGAAACCTAAAGCCGCAGAACTTTCTGGTAAAAATACTAACGATGCATCGTTCAATTGTAATTTTTCCATAGAAGAACGTAAATCTTCGTAATCTTCTGTATCTACTGGATAAATCCCAGCAAATACCATTGGTTTTACATCTTCGAAACCTGTAATCATATTAGTTGTTGGTTCTTTCGCGTCTGTAACGGTATCCCCAACTTTTACTTCTTTTGCTTCTTTAATTCCAGAAATCAAATACCCAACATCACCTGTTGAAATGACATTTTTTGGAACTTGGTTTAATTTTAATGTCCCAACCTCATCAGCAAAATATTCTTTACCAGTGGCCATGAATTTAATTTTCTGCCCTTTTTTAATTTCACCATTTACCACACGGAAAATGACTTCAATTCCTCTAAAAGGATTGTAATGTGAATCGAAAATTAAAGCTTGTAAGGGTTCGTCTTTTACGCCTTTTGGTGGTGGAATTTTTTCGATAATAGCTGCTAAAATATTTTCCACACCAAAACCTGTTTTACCAGAGGCGTGAATAATATCTTCTAATTTACAACCTAATAAATCGATAATATCGTCTGAAACTTCTTCCGGATTGGCAGAAGGTAAATCCACTTTATTTAAAACGGGAATAATTTCCAAATCGTTATCTAAAGCCAAATATAAGTTAGAAATCGTTTGTGCTTGAATACTTTGCGCCGCATCCACAATTAGTAAAGCACCTTCACAAGCGGCAATACTACGCGATACTTCATAAGAAAAATCTACGTGTCCTGGTGTATCAATTAAATTTAAGATATACTCTTGACCTTGGTACGTATATTCCATTTGAATCGCGTGACTTTTAATGGTAATTCCACGTTCGCGTTCCAAATCCATATTGTCCAATAACTGTGCTTTTTCTTCTCTGGCTGTTACGGTTTGAGTCGCGCCTAAAAGTCTATCGGCTAATGTGCTTTTTCCGTGATCAATATGTGCAATAATGCAAAAATTTCTAATGTGTTTCATGTATCCTTTTTCAAAATTCAAAATTCAAAATTCAAAATTTGTTCTTCAACAAACCTGTTTTCAAATTTAAAAAGTTCTTTTACTTACTATATAATCTGCAAAGATAGGCGATTTCTATCTTTAAAAGAAATTAATTATTTGATATACTAAATTTTTAATTCCTACGTTATTACAAAGATTTTTAACACGCCAAAAACCATGAGAAAAACTCTTTACTACTTTTCAATAATTGCCTTATTTATCTTAAATTTAGGATTTTCTCAACAAAAAAACACAATAAACGTTAATGGTTTAGGTAAAGTTACAGCGTTTCCAAACGCAGCTACCATTACTCTTGAATTAGATCATATTAAACCCACTTTACGTGAAGCCGTAAACGAAAATCAAAAGACATTAACTTTAGTAAAAACCATTATAAAAAACTACGTAAAAGACACGACTGAAATTAAAACCAGTTTGATTTCTACCAATAAATCTACAAAATGGGATAGTAAATTAGCAAAAGAAGTTTTTGTAGGGTTTCAATCATCACAGAAAATTATTTTTACATTATTAGATTTAAATCAGATGCAAAATTTTACGGAAGAATTATTGAAAACAAGATTTAATAAAATCCAAACTATTGCCTATTTCAATACTAATTCTGAAGAATTCATAAAACAAGCACAAGATTTAGCTGTTAAAGATGCTATGGAAATAACACAAAGATTAGCAAAAAGCGCTAATATAAAAACTGGTACAATTGTAAATATGTCAACAAATACTAGCGCCAACGAAGACCGTTATTCAACCGAAAGAAATGAATTTGAAACATACGGAAAAGCCATGGGCGGAAGAGGTGTTTCTTCCAGTGGACAACTAATTGAATATCTGGTTAGAGTTTCGATGCAAACTGAAATATATCAATAATCTAAAACTCAAACTTCAATTGATACACTACAAATTTTTTCTGATGCGTGTTTAAATTGTTTAAGGAAATTCCTAATAATCGGACAGAATCTTTCAACTTTTCTTGATACAATAATTCTTTAGCGGTTTCAAAAATTAGGTTTTTATCGGAAATAAAATACTGCAACGTTTTGCTCCGAGTTTGTTGTGAGAAATCGGAATATTTGATTTTTAAAGTAATCGTTTTTCCTGCGATTTTGTGTTTTTTGATGCGACGTTCAATTTCTTCTGCAATGTTTTGCAAACGTTCTTCCATATAAATTTCTGACGACAAATTTTTATTAAACGTGCGTTCGGCACCAACGGATTTCATTTCTCTATTAGGTTTGACTTGACTAAAACTAATGCCTCGAGATAAATTAAAGTACGATTTTCCGCTATTTCCGAAATGTTGTTCTAAATAATCTAAAGATTTAGATTTTAAATCGGTTCCTGTATAAATACCTAATTGATACATTTTTTCCGCCGTGACTTTTCCAATTCCGTAGAATTTTTTTACATCTAACACTTCAATAAACGCTTCTACCTCATCTGGATTGACTGTTTTTTGGCCATTTGGCTTGTTGAAATCACTTGCGATTTTCGCCACAAATTTATTGACAGAAATTCCTGCTGAAGCGGTTAAACCAGTAGCTTCAAATATTTTTTGTCGGATTTCTTGTGCGATTAATGTGGCACTTGGATTTCCTTTTTTGTTTTCTGTCACATCTAAATACGCTTCATCTAACGAAAGTGGTTCTACCAAATCTGTATATTCATGAAATATGTTACGAATTTGTTTGGAAACTTCTTTATAGCGTTCAAAATTAGTTTTCACAAAAATTAAATCGGGACATAACCGAGCCGCTTGTGCACCACTCATCGCACTTCGAACACCAAATTTTCTAGCTTCATAACTGGCAGCACTTACCACACCACGAATTTCATTTCCACCCACAGCAATTGGTTTTCCTTTTAAGTCAGGATTATCCAATTGCTCTACAGAGGCATAAAAAGCATCCATATCAATGTGAATTATTTTTCGTTGTAAGGTTTCCATAAGTAATACAAATTACAGAAATATTTTCTAGACTTCAGATAAAATTAAACATATAAGTCATATAAGTTTTTTGAAATTTTATATTTAACTTTACTCAAATTATTTACTAATCATTAAATTTTTAAAACACATAGAAACATAGTTTTTGTTTGTGTTTTGAAGATTTTTAAAAAAATTACATAGCCAAACATAGCTTAAAACTATATGGACCTTACTTTCATATTTCTATAAAAATGCTATGTGTCTATGTGTTTACAAAAAAATGCAAGAAATAGAACGCAAATTTTTAGTCCACTCGTTAGATTTTATCACGGAAGCAAGCCATGCACAAAAAATTGCTCAAGGTTATTTAAACTCAGCTCCTGAACGAACGGTCAGAATTAGAATTAAAGACGATAAAGGATTTATAACCATTAAAGGCAAAGGTGACGCAACTGGAACCACGCGTTTTGAATGGGAAAAAGAAATAAATTTACAAGAAGCCGAAGCTTTATTAAATTTATGCGAAACTGGCGTAATTGACAAAAAACGCTATTTAATCAAAAAAGGAAATCACACGTTTGAAGTCGATATTTTTGAAGGCGAAAACAAAGGTTTAATTGTAGCTGAAATTGAACTTTCAGATGCGAATGAAACGTTTGAAAAACCAAATTGGTTGGCCGAAGAAGTTACAGGCGATGAAAGATATTATAATGCGTTTTTGAGTAATAAGCCTTTTAAAACATGGTAATTAAGTATATAAAACAAAAATTTACATCGTTAGTTCGCCTAAAGAGCTCGGGTCACAGATTTACACAAATTTATTCGTGGTAATTTGTGAGAATTTGCGTTAAGAATATTAGTTTTTATTTCTTCACCACTTCAATATCTACTTCAATATGTCCGCCGTAAGATCCCGGTTTCACTTTATCAAAAGCAGCTTTTGTTAAGTCAATATGTCGGTTTTTATGAAAAGGGCCACGATCTGTTACCGTAACATAAACTACTTTTTTGGTTTTGACTCCTGTGATTTTTAATTTTGTACCAAAAGGTAATTTTCGGTGCGCGCAAGTTAGGTCGTTGTTGTTAAACCTTATGCCGCTTGCAGTTCTTCTTCCGTTAAATTTATTTGCATAATAAGAAGCATGAGCAGATTTGTGATACACCTCCAGTTTTTCAATTGGTTTTGCAATACTGTCTTTTTTCTTGATGGTATCCGTAATTTTTGATTTCGGTTTTTCTTGAGAAGGCGTCATTTTTAAATTTTCCTTCTGAAAAAACAAAACCACCAAAAGCGGTAATAAGTATATAAATTTTTTCATCTTCATGTAATATAAGATTAAAAAAGAACAGAAATTGTCATTCTGAATCAAGTTCAGATTGACAAAAACCGTTTCTTTTTATGTTTTTATTGCTGAGACAAAAATTATGCCATCCAATTCGACCAAGGAATTCTTGATAAGATTAATAGTAAACCTAAGGCGTAAAAAATTCCAATTTTCTTGAATTTTCCGTTACTACTTTCTTCTTTTTTATGTTTGCTCCATCCTATTGTAATTAATGCAATTGCAATAATATTTGTTAAAGGATGTTCCATTGCAGTTAATCGCAAAGCTGCGTTACTCATTTGACTCATAGCGTCTTTTCCTAATGGAGAAGTTGCCCATACAACCAAACCAACCAGTAATTGAATGTGACTTAAAATTAATGCCACTAAAGATAAACTTCTGTCGTTTTTTGTGAAATTTCTTTTAGACGACAGTCCTAAAAAAGCATTTATTACAGCAATTAATACTACCGCTAAAACAGCATAAGCTAACGTAGAATGAATAGATTGAATCATAGTTTAAATTTTTTGTTAGAATTTCAAATGTAAGAAAATATATGGAATCCTACCTTATTTTAAGATTAAAAATTGTAAATTTTTGTTGGTGTAACGCACAAATCTAACTGAATATCAGTATTTAATACATCTGAAATTATGTTTTCGGATTCAAAAAAAGACAAGCCAATTTTTAAAATTTCAGGCTTACATTCGGCTAAAAATTTGTCGTAAAAACCTTTTCCATAACCTACTCGGTTCCCTTTTTCGTCAAAAGCTAAAAGCGGTACAAAGACCACATCGATTTTGGAAACAAGCACTTCTAAACCATCAATCGGTTCCGGAATATCGTATGCGTTTTTTTTAATTGTAGTGTTATCGGTTAATAAAAAATGCGTCATTTCTCTGGTAGAAAAATCACTTTTGGAAAGCACAATATTTTTATCTTTTCCCGCTAAAACTTGTAAAATGTATTCAGTATTGACTTCTTTCTGACTTTCAATAGGTAAAAAAAGATGATAGAAACTGTGTTGCCAAATATCTAAACGAATTAATTGATTGGCTATTTGTAAAGACCTTTCTTCACTTTCATTTTCAGATAATTGTTTTCGCAATTCTTTATACTTTTGTCTTAATTCTTTTTTATTCATTGGATAATTTCGTTGATATATGAAAAACCGCATCACCTTTATAAACTACAGGTGCATCGTTAACATTTATTAAATAACCAGCGTGTGGTGCTTTTAATTTATGACTTACTTTTCCAAACGGATCTGAAATTGTGGCCAGCAATTCGCCTTTTACTACATAACAACCAATTTTTTTTAACCCATGAAACATACCAGACTGATTGGCTCTAATCCAATCTGATTTTTCAATATAAATAGTTTTATTTACTGAAGAAATTTGATGTTTAGGTTTTAGCATTTTCAAATGTTGCAAAAATCTTTTAGCGCCTTCAACACCTTCTTTGGTCACCTCGTTATTAATATCAACCGATTTTCCTCCTTCAAACAACAACAGTTGAACGTTCATTTTATCGCATGAATTTCTAAAAGAACCGGCAATATTATTAGAATATAACGTAAAAGGCGCTCCAAAAACATCTGATAATACTTTTAATTCTTTATTATTAGGTACAATTCGTATTTGTGGAGCGTTAAATCTTCTGGCGCCACCAGCGTGAAAATCGATAGCATAATCTATATGTGGTATAATTTCTTTTACAATATGATAAGCAAACTGACTCGCTAATGAACCTGTTTTGCTTCCAGGAAAAACTCTGTTTAAATCTCTTCCATCAGGAAATTCTCGAGTTTGATTTACAAAACCAAAAATATTAATTACTGGAATACAAATAATTGTCCCACATTTAGGTTTGTTAATTTTCTGAACAATGATTTCTCGTACAATTTCTGTCCCATTAATTTCATCACCATGTAAACCAGCGCTGAATAAAACAACTGGTCCGTCTTTTTTACTTCTTTTTACAATAATAGGAATATGTAAATCGGTCATCGTGTGCAATTTTCCAATTTGCATGTTGATGGTTTTACTTTCGCCAGGTAAAATAGTTTCGTTAAAAATGGTAATGGACTTATGCATAACGTGTTTGACTTTTTGGCTAATGTAATAAAAAATTACTTCATGTTAAATCAATAGTTTTTTGTTATTTTTGTTTAATATTTTCACTTAAGAAAACTGAATACTAAAAACTGAACTCTGCATACTGCAAATGACGCCACTCGAACTACAAATCCAAACCTTACCTGATAATCCTGGTGTGTATCAGTATTACGACAAAGACAACAAGATTTTGTATGTTGGAAAAGCGAAAAATTTAAAAAAACGCGTACAATCGTATTTTACTAAAAACCACGATAATTATAAAACTTCCGTACTTGTAAAAAAGATTGTGACGATTAAACATATTGTCGTTCCAACAGAAACCGATGCGTTATTATTGGAAAACAATTTGATTAAAACGTTACAACCGAGATATAATGTTTTGCTTCGTGATGACAAAACCTATCCGTGGATTTGTATCAAAAAAGAAGCGTTTCCAAGAGTTTTTCCAACCAGAAAAATGATAAAAGACGGTTCGGAATATTTTGGTCCTTATACCAGTTTCAAAACCGTAAACACGTTATTGGAATTAATCAAAGAATTATATCCGTTACGAACTTGTAATTTCGATTTATCGTTAACTAATATTCGTGCTGAAAAATACAAAGTGTGTTTAGAATATCATATTGGAAACTGCAAAGGCGGTTGCGAAGGCTATGAAACACAAGAACAGTATCAAACTCAAATTACAGCGATTCGTGAGATTTTAAAAGGAAATTTTAAAGAAAGTTTAAAAGATTTTAAAAATCACATGCAGGTTTTAGCTTCCGAAATGAAGTTTGAAGAAGCACAAAAAATAAAAGATAAAATTGAAGTTTTAGAGAATTATCAAGCGAAATCGACGATTTTAAATCCGAAAATCACCAATATTGATGTGTTTTCAATTATTTCTGATGAAACGATGGCGTATGTGAATTTTTTACAGATTTCTCACGGAGCGATTATTCGTTCGCATACTTTAGAATTAAAGAAAAAATTAGACGAAACCGATCAAGAATTATTAGAATTAGCCGTTGTTGAAATTCGAGAACGTTTCTTTTTAACTTCTCGTGAAATTATTGTACCTTTTGAAATAGATTTAGGTGAAACTATAAAAGTGACCGTTCCAAAATTAGGTGACAAAAAAGAAATTTTAAACCTGTCGGAACGCAATGCCAAATATTATCGTTTAGACCAACTGAAACAAATAAAAATTGTAGATCCTGAACGTCATACGACCCGAATTATGGCGCAAATGCAAAAAGATTTACGACTTTCAGTAGAACCAAGACATATTGAATGTTTTGATAATTCGAACATTCAAGGAACCAATCCAGTTTCGGCTTGTGTGGTTTTTAAAGATGGAAAAGCAAGCAAAAAAGACTATCGCCATTTTAATATCAAAACCGTTGAAGGTCCGAATGATTTTGCTTCGATGGAAGAAGTCGTTTACAGAAGATACAAACGATTGCTCGACGAAAACCAATCGTTACCGCAATTAATTATTATTGACGGTGGAAAAGGACAACTGTCTTCGGCGTTGAAAAGTTTGGAAGATTTAGGTTTGCGAGGAAAAATTGCCATTATTGGAATTGCCAAACGTTTAGAAGAACTCTTTTATCCAGATGATCCGATTCCTTTATATTTAGATAAGAAAAGTGAAACACTGAAAATTATTCAGCAATTAAGAAACGAAGCTCACCGATTTGGAATCACGCATCACAGAGATAAAAGAAGCAAAGCGTCGTTAGTTTCGTCAATAGATAACATACCAGGAATTGGTGAAAAAACAATGGTAACTTTAATTTCTCACTTCAAAAGTGTTAAAAGAGTAAAAGAAGCAACAGAAAAAGAAATTTCTGACATAATTGGACTTTCAAAAGCGAAAAAAATTACCGACTTTTACAAAAAAGAATAAAACATGATAAAGAGCCAAGTAAAAAGTAAAAAGAACCAAGTGAATCACCTTCGTGGTAAATTTTCTTGTGTCTTACTTTTTACTTGGCTCTTTTTACTTGGCTCTTTTTCTACAAACGCACAAGAAACTTCAAAAAAACCAAAAATTGGATTGGTGCTTTCTGGTGGTGGCGCGAAAGGATTGGCACATATTGGTGTGTTGAAAGTTATCGATTCCTTAGGAATAAAAATTGATTACATTGGTGGAACTAGTATGGGAGCCATCATTGGTGGAATGTACGCTTCTGGTTATACAGGAAAACAACTCGATTCCATTTTCAAAACCTTAACCATTGATGATTTGGTTCAAGACAATATTCCAAGAAAATCTAAAATTCTTATCAATAAAAGAAATGATGATATCTATGCTTTAGTGCTTCCTTTTAAAAATCTAAAATTAGAAACTCCAAATGCGCTTTCAAAAGGTTTATATAATTTTAATTTCTTATCGAAAATCAGTTACCATGTAAGAAATACAAGAGATTTTAAAAAGCTACCTATACCCTTTTTCTGCATGGCCACTGATATTGAAACAGGTGAAGAAGTAGTTTTAGATAAAGGAATTTTTCCTCAAGCTTTAGTGGCAAGTAGTTCTATTCCAAGTGTGTTTTATCCGATTGAAATTGAAGGAAGATTATTAATTGATGGAGGTGTAACGAATAATTATCCTGTTGAAAAACTAAGAGAACTCGGTGCTGATTATATAATTGGTGTAGATGTACAAGAAGCACTAAAAACCAGAAAAGATTTACAAGGAATTACTACAATTTTTGGCCAAATTTCCAATTTCAACTCACAAGGACAAATGGAAAGTAAGCGAAAACTTACGGATATTTATATAAAACCGGATATTAAAGGTTTCAATGTTTTGTCATTTGAAAATGGGAAAAAAATCATTAAAAATGGAGAAAACGAAGCTAGAAAATTTTTAACAGAACTGGCAGTTTTCCAAAATAAAGACTATAAAAAACCCGAAGTTGTTGCTGTGAAAGACTCTATTTCAATTGGGAATATTGGCTTTACTGAACTAAAAAACTATACCCGAGCCTACGTTTTAGGAAAATTGAGATTTAAACCAAATACAAAAATTAGTTTTAAAGATTTTCAAAATGGAATTCAAAATTTAAATAATACTCAGAATTTTAGTTCCGTAAGGTATCAATTTAATGAAAAAGATATTTTCATTAGTTTAAGAGAAAACAAAGTAAACACGTTTTTAAAATTTGCATTACATTATGATGAATTATATAAAAGTGCGGCTCTAATTAACATTACACATAAAAAATTATTATCAAAAAACGACATGGTTTCGTTAGATGTAATTTTAGGAGATAATTTTAGATACGACTTTAATTATTTAATTGATAATGGATATTATTTTAGTTTAGGCATTTCTTCGAACTTAAATACATTCAATAAAAACGTAAAAACCGTATTTGGCATTCAAAACTATCTAAACAATAACTTAGAGAAAATAAATCTAGATTATTCGAGTTTAAACAATAGAGCTTTTTTTCAAACCGTTTTTTTAAGAAAATACAATATTGGAGGTGGATTGGAATTCCAAAATCTGATCTTAAAATCGGATAATTTAAATCTAGTTAATAAAACCATAGAAAATAGTAATTATTTATCCTTCTTTGGTTATTTAAACCACGACACGTTTGACAATAAGTACTTCCCAAAAAAGGGTTGGTACTTTAAAAGTAATTTTAACTATTATTTTCATTCTTCAGATTATACAAATCAATTTTCAAAGTTTTCTATTGCAAAAGCAGATATGGCCATCGCATTTTCACCTGTTAAAAAACTTTCTGTCATAATTCAAAATGAAGGTGGATTTAAAGTAGGATATTCAGACTTACCTTATTTCGATTTTGTTTTAGGTGGCTATGGATTCAAAGACACCAATAACATTAGGGCTTTTTATGGCTATGACTTTTTAAGTTTAAGTGGAAATTCCTATGTGAAAGCTAGTTCTGTTGTTGATTATGAATTTTACAAAAAAAATCACGTGAATTTTACTTATAACGCCTCAATTGTTGGTGATTTTATATTTAATTCAACAAAAACCTGGTTGAACAAACCTTCATATACTGGATTTGGTTTAGGATATGGATTAGATACACTTATTGGTCCACTGGAAATTAAATATAGCTGGTCTCCAGAAACACATTTCTCTGCTTTTTGGTTTAATTTGGGCTTTACTTTTTAATTAAATATTTTGATTTGGTTATTTAATTGAAAATATCATATATTTGACGCAACAAAAAATTATTACTTTATGTCTATTTGGAGAGTTAAACCAGTATCTGCTTTTGAAGCAGATATGAAAAAAAATGATTTAAAAAGAGTACTTACAAAATGGGGGTTAACCTCTCTTGGTATTGGTGCTATTATTGGAGGTGGAATTTTTACCTTAACTGGTATTGCTGCACATGACTATGCTGGACCAGCTTTAGCTTTGTCATTTGTAATTGCTGGTATTGGTTGTTTATTTGCTTCATTATGTTATGCGGAATTTGCTTCTGTACTTCCTGTTGAAGGTTCTGCTTATGCTTATGCTTACGGAACTGTTGGAGAATTATTTGCTTGGTTTATTGGTTGGAATCTTATCCTAGAATATATGATGGGAGCCACAACAGTTGCTGTGGCATGGAGTGGTTACTTCGTTAAACTTTTGCATTTGTTCCATATTGATATTCCTCTATGGCTGTGTAATGACTTAGCTACTGCAACTGAAAAAGCAACTAAACACAACGCTGAATTTCCCACAGATTTAATTAGCATACCTAGTTTTGCAATAAATTTACCCGCCTTTCTTATCACTTTAATAGTTACTTCAATTTTAGTAAAAGGAATTAAAGAAGCTGCAAAAACTAACAATATTATTGTAATTGTTAAAATTGCAGTGGTGCTTTTTGTAATTATAGTAGGTGCTTTTTATATAGATACAGCAAACTGGCAACCTTTCATTCCTGCTGAAACAACTACAATAGTTGATGGAGTTGAAAAAGTGAATTTTGGTTTTGGAGGAGTTATGACTGCTGCTACAATTGTATTTTTTGCCTACATTGGTTTTGATGCAGTTTCAACACAAGCTGGAGAAGCTATCAACCCTAAGAAAGATGTCCCTTTTGCAATTATTGCATCATTAGTAATTTGTACTGTTTTATATATTTTAGTTTCTTTAGTTTTAACTGGAATGGTAAAATATGATGTATTAGATAAATCTGCTCCAGTTGCATCTGCTTTCGCAGAAAATGGACTTGGTTGGGCTGTATTTATTATTACAATAGCAGCAACAGCAGGTTTAACCTCTGTAATGTTAGTAATGATGTTAGGTCAAACTCGAATTTTCTTAGGAATGGCGAAAGATGGTTTATTGCCTCCTTTCTTCAAAGATTTACATAAAAACTTTAAAACACCCTATAAAAGTACCTATTTAGTTGGAGGAATTGTCGCTACTGTTGCTGCATTCACTCCTATTGATAAAGTATCTGAAATGTGTTCAATGGGAACCTTACTTGCATTTGCAATGGTTTGTATTGCGGTTATGATTTTAAGATATAAGAAACCGGAATTAGAAAGACCATACAGAACTCCAGCATTATATTTAGTTGGAACTTTAGGTGTTTCTTTCAATCTGTTTTTAATGTACTACGTTCGTAAAGAAACTTGGTATGCCTTTATTGTTTGGGGTATAATTGGTATTATAGTATATTTATTGTATGGTAAAAAACATGCAAAATTAAATGATCCAGAAGAATTTGAGAGATTAGATAATAATCGTAAATAATATTTAAAACGACTTCAAATTGAAGTCGTTTTTTTTTATAATATATTTTTCCGATATTTGTGTAGTGAAATAGCTAAAGCATAAAACTTTGCGATTCTCAAACACTTAAAAATAACGAGTCCCTATTTAATCGTTAAAATAAGTTTTCTAAATATGAAAAATTGGAACGGATTATTAGCGTATTTGAAATTCCTCATCAAGAGAAATCCTGAGTGAGCCTAACTTCTTTTTTTAAAAATTTATGATTTTTTTGAATCATAAACAGTATCAACTTTAAACAAAAAAAGAAAATGCCAATATATCATAAATTAGGAGATTTTCCTCAAAAGCGCCACACACAATTTGAAAAACCAGATGGTGGCTTATACTACGAACAACTTTTTGGTACAGAAGGATTCAATGGACATTCTTCCTTATTATATCATGTTCACAGACCAACGCAGGTAAAAGAAATTACCAAATCATATTCTGTTGAACCGAAAATTGCCATCGGTAAAAACATTAAATCTTTATTACTAAAAGGTTTTGAATTAAAACCCGCTGACGATTTTTTAGAAAGTCGTAAAGACATGTTAGTCAATAAAGATTGTATTATCGGATTAGCAGCACCCAAAAAATCATTACGTACTTATTTTTATAAAAACGCAGATGCAGATGAAATGATATTTATCCACAAAGGTTCTGGGAAACTAAGAACCATGATGGGAAATATTGATTTTGAATATGGTGATTATCTTATTATTCCTCGTGGAATGATTTACCAAATTGATTTCAATACAGAAGAAAATCGTTTGTTTTATGTAGAATCTTATGCGCCATTTTATACACCAAAAAGATATAAAAACGAATCAGGTCAACATTTAGAACATTCACCATTTTGTGAAAGAGATTTTAAATTACCAACCGAAATAGAAACCTATGACGAAAAAGGTGATTTCTTAATCAAAATCAAAAAAGAAGGAATGATGCACGAAGTGGTTTACGCTACGCACCCATTTGATGTTATCGGTTGGGATGGTTACAATTTCCCATATGCATTTTCTATTCACAATTTTGAGCCAATAACTGGCCGTGTGCATTTACCACCACCAATTCATCAAACTTTTGAAACGTCAACTTTTGTTGTATGTTCATTCGTTCCAAGGTTATACGACTATCATCCAAAATCAATTCCAGCACCATACAATCACAGTAATATTGATTCTGATGAAGTGTTGTATTATGTAGATGGAGACTTTATGAGTAGAAATAACATTGAACAAGGTCATATCACTTTACACCCTAAAGGAATTCCTCACGGTCCAGCTCCAGGAGCAATGGAAAGAAGTATTGGTCATACCGAAACACTAGAATTAGCGGTTATGGTAGATACATTCCGACCATTAATGGTAACAGAAGAAGCCATGGGGTTAGACGATGGTCAGTATTATAAATCATGGGTAGAGTAAAAATTAGCCAATAAATCAATACGTCAATATGCCAATTTTTAAATTAAAACAATTGGCACATAGGCACATTATTAAATTGAAAATTAAAATATTATGTCACAGGAATTTAAATCAGTCGAATACGGCTTAGAAAAAATATTTGAAGGCGCACAAGATTTCTTGCCTTTATTAGGAACGGATTATGTAGAGTTTTACGTTGGAAACGCGAAACAAGCCGCACACTTTTACAAAACAGCTTTCGGATTTCAATCCTTAGCGTATGCAGGATTAGAAACAGGAGTTAAAGACAGAGCGTCTTACGTATTAAAACAAGATAAAATCCGTTTGGTATTAACAACCGCTTTAAACAGCAATTCACCAATTGGTGAACATGTAAAAAAACATGGTGATGGTGTTAAAGTGATTGCACTTTGGGTAGAAGACGCTCGTTCTGCATTTGAAGAAACTACAAAACGTGGTGCCAAACCTTATTTTGAACCAGTTGTTGAAAGTGATGAAAATGGTGAAGTTGTTCGCGCAGGTATCTATGGTGCTTACGGAGAAACTGTTTTTGTATTTGTAGAACGTAAAAATTACAATGGAATCTTTTTACCTGGATACAGTGAATGGAAATCGGATTACAATCCAGAACCAGTTGGGTTAAAATTTATTGACCATATGGTTGGAAATACAGGATGGAACAGAATGGATGAAGCTGTAAAATGGTTTGAAGACGTGATGGGATTTGTAAATTTCCTTTCTTTTGACGACAAACAAATTACTACTGAATATTCAGCATTGATGTCTAAAGTAATGAGTAACGGAAACGGAAGAATTAAATTCCCTATAAACGAACCAGCTAATGGAAAAAAACGTTCTCAAATTGAAGAATATTTAGATTTCTATGAAGGTGAAGGCGTACAACACATTGCAGTTGCAACTGACGATATTATTACAACTGTTGCGGATATGCGTTCTCGTGGAATCGAATTTTTAAGTACGCCACCACAAGCATATTATGATGCTATTCCTGAAAGATTGAAAGATCATATGTCTAAATTTAAAGAAGACATAAACGAACTTCAAAAACTAGGAATCATGATTGATGCCGATGAAGAAGGTTATTTGTTACAAATTTTCACCAAACCAATTGAAGACAGACCAACACTTTTCTTCGAAGTTATTCAAAGAATGGGTGCAAAAGGTTTTGGAGCAGGAAATTTCAAAGCACTATTCGAATCAATTGAAAGAGAACAAGCCAAAAGAGGCACATTATAAAAAACAAAAAGCAGCCGTAAAAAGCTGCTTTTTTACGTAATATGCTTTCATATAAAACTATTTTAAGAAGAAATAGATCAAAAAAACATAATTTTTATCTTTTTTAAACAATTATAAGTCAATAAGTTAAAAACAAACATTATCAAATACTCAAGAAAAAGCTGTTATTTTTTTGTTTTGTTAAATTTTAACCTATTTATTTACATATTTTTCTGTTAAAAGTGTTAAAGTTGATTTTTCTTTAAATAAAACACAAAACCTTAACATATCTTTGCAGGGCAATTGAGAGGTAGTAGACTCATATTGTATATAAGTTTTCATAATTTATAGTTTTTTGGTTGGTTAAAACATAAAAACTCAGTCATATCTTTTGACTGGGTTTTTTGTTTTTTGTAACTTTGGAACAATAATTGTATTCTTCTAAGAAAAACTTATAAAATGAAAAAGATAATTTTACTTTTTACTGTGTTTATACTATCAAATTCATTTGATATAGAACAAGTTGATTCTTATACTGTTGGGGAATTTGTTAAACTAAGAATACATTACGGACTTATCAATGCTGGCTATGCAACTTTAGAAGTTAAAGACGCAGAACTTAATGGTAAAAAAATGCATCATGTTGTGGGAAAAGGCTACACAAGTGGTATGACCAAAATGATGTTTAAAGTTGTGGATAATTACGAAAGCTACTTTAATAAAGAAACCAATAAGCCCTATGTTTTTATAAGAAACATCAACGAAGGAGGATATACCAAAAACCAACAAGGGTATTTCAACCAAAACAACAATACTGTTTTAGTAAAAGACTATAAAAACAAAACAGAAAACACATTTAATGTTCCGGAAAACGTACAAGATATCGTGTCTTCGTTTTATTATTTAAGAAACCACCCTAAAATTGACAAGCTAAACGTAGGCGAATCAATAACAATTGACATGTTTTTTGATAATGAAACCACAAAATTTAAACTTAAATTTGTTGGTAGAGAAAATATAAACTCTAAATTTGGGAAAATAAACTGCATGATCTTTAAACCCTTAGTTCAAGCAGGTCGAGTTTTTAAAGAAGAAGAAAGTTTAACGGTTTGGATTTCAGACGATCACAACAAAATTCCTGTCAGAATAAAAGCGAGTTTGGCTGTTGGTTCTATTAAAGCTGATATTGACCAATATAAAGGATTAAAGCATCCTATAATTTTTAAAAAATAATTATTTTGCAAGATACTATTAAAGATAAAATCGAACAATTAGACGTAAAGTTCAACAAAATTAACCAAAATACAGAAACACATTTAGAAGGATTACTTTGGGCTAAACCAATAACCTATTGGGATTACATTCAAACCGATGCCCTTTTAAATCTACAAATTCAGCGTTCTACATTACCAGATGAAATGGTTTTTATTATGTACCATCAAGTTAATGAATTATTATTCAAAATGATTCTTTGGGAAATGGAACAAGTTTGTCATACAGAAGCACTAAATACAGCGTTTTTTGCAGAAAGACTAAACAGAATTAGTAGATATTTTGATATGCTTACCACTTCGTTTGATATCATGAAAGACGGAATGGAACCAGAACAATATTTAAAATTTAGAAACACATTAACGCCAGCTAGTGGTTTTCAAAGCGCACAATATCGACTGATTGAATTTGCTTCTACAGACTTAATTAATTTAATTGATATTCGTTTTAGAGATTCTATTGACAGAAACACTTCCTACACACATGCCTTAGAACATTTATATTGGCAAGCAGGCGGAAAAGATTATCATACAGGAGAAAAGTCATACTTATTAAGTGAGTTTGAACGCAAGTATAAAAAAGAATTCTTATCGTTTATGGAAGAATACAACACCATAAACCTTTGGCAAAAATTCAAACAATTACCAGAAAATGATCAAAAAAACCCAGATTTAGTTGCAGCTATGCGTCATTACGACAAAACTGTAAATATTACATGGGTAATGGGTCATTTCAATGCCGCAAAAAAATACATTGAAAGTGTTCCTGGTAATCACGAAGCAACAGGAGGAAGTGATTGGAAAAAATACATGTTACCAAAATACCAAAGAAGAATTTTCTTTCCAGAACTTTGGTCAGAAGAAGAATTAAAAAATTGGGGAGAATAATCCAAAAAATTAAAGTTTGAAATATTTACTATACGCACTACTACTTATAGCCTTTTCTTGTCAAAATAAAGAAAACGCCAAAAAAACTGCAGGAAAAACTATCAAAAAAGAAGCTATAATAAAAAAATATGGCTTTACTTTTAATGATTTTACTGTGGTAGAAGACACCTTACAATCTGGTGATACTTTTAGTACCATTTTAGAAGCGTATACCTTACCCGATAGTCTAAAAACCTTTGATGTAACTGAAAAAATTAAAGATTCCTTCGATATAAAAAATATTCGAGCTGGAAAACCTTTCATCACTTTATCAGACAAAAAAAACAACAAAAACATAAAAGCTTTGGTTTATGTTCAAGATAAAACGAGTTATTTGGTTGTAGATTTAAGAGATTCTATAAAAGTTGAAGTTAAAAAACGACCAACAATCATTAAAAGAAGAACTGTTGCAGCAGCATTAGATGGCTCTTTATCTGAAACACTTTCAAGAAGTGGAGTGAGCGCTGCTTTAGCAAATGAATTAGCTCAAATTTACAAATACTCAATTGACTTTTTCAAACTTAAAAAAGGAGATAAATTTGCCGTTACGATCAAAGAAAAATATTTCGAAAATGGCGAATATTTAGGAGTTGACGAAGTGGAAGCTTCTTATTTCGAATACAAAGGAAAAAAAATATACGCATTCCCGTATAAAATAAATCCGAACCAAAAAAGAGTAGAATATTTTGATGAAAAAGCATCTGGAGCAAAAAGTATGTTTCTTAAAGCGCCTTTGTCTTTCTTTAAATTAACCTCAAAATTTACCACTCGTAGGTTTCATCCGGTACAATTTACTTGGAAAGCCCATAATGGAACAGATTATGCTGCACCACATGGAACGCCAATTAAAACAACCGCTTCTGGAGTAGTTGAAGCTACTGGTTACACTTCCGGAAACGGAAATTTTGTAAAAGTAAAACACAACGGAAAATATGCTACACAATACCTTCACATGTCGAAAATTTTGGTTCGTCGAGGACAATCTGTTACACAAGGTCAAGTGATTGGAAAAGTTGGAAGCACAGGTTTAGCTACTGGTCCGCACGTATGTTATCGTTTTTGGAAGAATGGAGTTCAAGTAGATCCCTTACGATTGAAATTGCCAACTTCTGAACCGATGACCAAAAAACAAAAAGACAACTATTTAGCTCATATCGCACCGCTAAAGAAAGAATTGGAAGACGTAACTGCAAAAACGTTTAAAGAATAAAATTAACACAAATGAAACTACAAAATATCAATCCAACCGAAACCAATGCATGGCAAAAATTAAGAACTCATTTTTCTGAAATTGAAGGACAATCTATTCAAGATTTATTTAAAAATGATGCAAATAGAGCCGAAAAATTTAACATCGAGTGGAATGATTTTTATGTAGATTATTCCAAAAATAATTGGACGAAAGAAACACTAAATCTACTTGTTGAATTAGCCCATGAAGTAGGTTTACAGGACGCCATATCCAACTACTTTTCTGGCGAAAAAATAAATGAAACCGAAGATAGAGCAGTTCTTCACACCGCTTTACGTGCGAATGAAAACGACACTGTTTTATTTGAAGGAAAAAATGTAATTCCTGAAGTTTTCGCTACTAAAAATAAAATAAAAGACTTTACAAATTACATAGTTTCTGGAGAAGCTAAAGGTTATTCTGGAAAATCATTTACAGATGTTGTAAATATTGGAATTGGCGGTTCAGATTTAGGTCCGGCCATGATTGTAGAAGCGCTTCAATTTTATAAAAATAATATTACTACACATTTTATTTCTAATGTGGATGGAGATCACGTTCAAGAAATAGTTAAAAAATTAAATCCAGAAACCACTTTGTTCGTCATTGTTTCTAAAACATTTACCACACAAGAAACGTTAACCAATTCGGAAACGGTTAAAAAATGGTTTTTAAAATCCGCTACGGAAAAAGATATTGCAAAACATTTCGTAGCAGTTTCAACTAATTTAGAAAATGTAACTAATTTCGGAATTGCGCCTGAAAATATTTTCCCCATGTGGGATTGGGTTGGTGGACGTTTTTCATTATGGAGTGCTGTAGGTTTGACTATTAGTTTAGCTGTTGGATACGATAACTTTAATCAGTTATTAAAAGGAGCGAATAAAATGGATACGCATTTTAAAACAACACCTTTTGAACAAAATATTCCGGTTGTTTTAGCTTTATTGAGTATTTGGCACAATAATTTCTTTGGTGCCGAAACAGAAGCGTTAATTCCCTATACACAATATTTACAGAAGTTGGCTCCCTATTTACAACAAGGAATTATGGAAAGTAACGGAAAATCTATTGGTAGAAACGGTTTTCCTGTAAATTATCAAACCGGAACCATTGTTTGGGGGGAACCAGGAACCAATTCACAACATGCATTTTTCCAATTGATACATCAAGGAACAAAATTAATTCCAACCGATTTTATTGGGTTTATTCAACCACTTTATGGAGAAAAAGACCACCACAATAAATTAATGTCGAACTTTTTTGCACAAACTGAAGCATTATTAATGGGTAAAACTAAAGAACAAGTTATTGCTGAATTTATTACTCAAGGAAAAAGTGAAACTGAAGTTGCAGATTTAATTCCGTTCAAAGTTTTTGAAGGAAACAAACCAACCAACACACTTTTAATAAAAAAATTAACTCCAGATAATTTAGGTGCCTTGGTGGCTATGTATGAACACAAAATTTTTATACAAGGAATTATTTGGAATATTTACAGTTATGACCAATGGGGTGTTGAGTTAGGGAAGCAATTAGCCAACTCTATTTTAAGTGAAATTGAGACTGGAACTATAAAAAAACACGATAGCTCTACAAATCAACTAATTAGTAAATTCATCTCCGCAGTAAGTTAATTTAAGATAATTTTTTGTTAATAATTTCTTAACGTTAGCCACTAGTTTGTTTTCTAATTTTGTCGAAAATTTATAAACAAACAAAATGAAAAAGTGTATTTTTTGGTTTTTTCTATTCGTTTCTAGTGTCGGATTTTCACAGGTAACAAAATCAGCTATTGCTGGTACTGTAAAATCAACATCAGGAGAAGCGCTTCCAGCTGCTGTAGTAGAAATTAAACACGTTCCAACTGGAACAAAGTATTTTTCGACAACCGACGAAAAAGGAAATTACTCAGCAAACTCTGTAAGACCAGGCGGTCCTTACACAATTAAAGTAAATTATACAGGATACAATCCATATATAATTGAAGAAATTTCTGCTCCTTTAGGAAATTCAATTGTAATTGCTATTGTGATGCAAAGCGCAATTAACGCAATTGAGGAGGTTAAAATTGTTGTTGTAAATCCTAAAGATGCTTACAACAAAGGTAAAACTGGTGCAGGGCAACAATTTTCAACAAGAGAAATTAACTCCGTGCCAATTATTGGTTCAAGAAGTATTAACAGTATTACCAAATACAATGCAAATGCGGGTAGTAATGGTTCTTTTGGCGGACAAGATTCTCGTTTAAATAATTTTACTATTGACGGTTCTGTTTTTAATAACGGATTTGGATTAGGTTCTGATACACAAGCAGGAGGTAGAACAGGTTCTACTGCAATTTCTTTAGATGCAATTGAACAACTTCAAGTTAATATTGCACCTTTTGATGTAAGACAATCAGGTTTTACTGGTTCTGGAATCAATGCCGTAACAAGAAGTGGAACAAATGAAATTGAAAGTTCTGTATATCATTCATTTAGAAATGACAAAAAAGAATTTTTAGGAAATAGAGCTGGAAATATTAAAATTACACCCTCTAAATTTCAAGAAAAAATATGGGGTGCACGTATAGGAGCTCCAATTATTAAAGATAAATTATTTTTCTTTGGAAATTTTGAAACTATTGACAATATAAGCCCAGCAACAACATGGACTTCTTCTGGTTCTCCATTAGCAGGTGCACAAGTTTCTGAAACCGCTTACTCTGATTTAGTAAACGTATCAAACTTATTAAAAAATTCTTTTGGATACGATACTGGAGCATTTGAAAACTTTGATGCTGTAAAACAATCTAAAAAGTTTTTAGCAAGAATTGACTGGAATATAAATGACAATCATAAATTAACTGCTCGTTATGTTCACCACGATTCTGGTTCAGATGAATTAATTTCTAATTCAAATTCTGCTGGTTTTGGTAACAGAAGAACAAATGTTTTTTCTATGTCATACAAAAATAGTGGATACGTTATTGAAGATAACACAAGATCTGCTGTTTTAGAATGGGATTGGAAAATTTCAGAAAAATGGTCAAATAATTTTATTGCTGGTTATGACAAACAACTTGAAAACAGAAGTTTACAAGGTGGTGGTATTTTCCCAACAATTGATATTAAAAAAGGAGCTAATAATTATATTTCTGCTGGTTTAGATCCTTTTACGCCTTCTAATTTATTAGATTATTCAACCCTACATTTCACAAATAATATTACTGGAAACTTCGGTAAACATACTTTATTATTTGGTGCAAATTATGAAAGATTTGTGTCAAACAATAATTTCTTCCCTGCGTCAAATGGAGTATATATTTTTGATTCTCTTTCACAATTTGAAGCTGCGGCTGCTGAAACAGTTGCCAATGGAGGAGCTCCAGCAACTACATTAGCAAATTTACCATCAAGATTTCAATTTAGATATTCTGCTTTACCAAATGGAGCTGAACCTATGCAAGTTTTAAAGTCTAATAAAATAGATCTTTATGCACAAGATGAATATAAAGTATTAAACAATTTAAAATTAACTTACGGGCTTAGAGCTACAGCCGTTAGTTTTGAAGATACTGCTTTAGAAAACACAGCGGTAACAGCTATGACATTTGCAAATGGTGAAAAATTCAACACGGGTGATATGCCAGATACTCAATATCTATTCGAACCAAGATTTGGATTTAATTTAGATGTAAATAACAACTCAAAAACTGTTTTACGAGGTGGAACTGGAGTTTTCACAGGTAGACCTCCTTTAGTTTTCTTGTCTAATGCAATTGGAAACAATGGAGTTTTAACTGGTTTTATTGATGTAAGTGGTGCGGATTTAATTAATGGTGGCTTTGGATTTACAGCAAATCCTGGTCAATATTTTACACCTAGTACCCCACAATTACCATCAACTTTTGACTTAGCTTTTACAGACAAAGATTTTAAATTTCCTCAATCATGGAAAACAAATATCGCCATAGATCAAAAATTACCATTTGGTTTTATAGGTTCTGTTGAAGGTATTTACAGTAAAAACATCAATGAAGTGTTTTATTATAATGCAAACTTAGAAAATCCAGTTGGAAACATAAGTAATGGTGGTGATACAAGACCTTTTTATTCTGGTACAGATTCTGGAGTAAGAGTAAACAACAACGTTTCTAATGCAATTGTATTGTCAAATTCAAACAAAGGTTATTTTTATTCAACTACCTTTAAATTAGAGTATCCGTATAAAAAAGGATTCTGGGGTTCTGTTGCATATACGTATTCAAATGCACAAGATTTATTATCAGCAGGTTCAATTGCCTCTGGTTCATGGACAGGTGCAAGATCTGTATTAGGAAACAACAATTTAGATCTTTCCAATTCAAACAACAATACGCCACGTAGAATTGTTGGTTTATTAGGATATAAATTAAATTACGGTAAAAATTACGGTGGATCTACATCATTCAATATCGGGTATATTGGAGAACAAGCGGGTTCATTTACTTATACGTACGGGAATGACATTAACGGAGATCGTGTAAATGGAAACGACTTATTATACGTGCCAAACGATGTGTCAGAACTTAGATTTGTAGATATTACGCAAACAGTTGGTGGTGTAAGTCAAGTTTTATATACTGCAGCAGATCAAGCTTTAGCTTTTAATCAATACATAGAACAAGATTCTTATTTAAAAGGTAAAAGAGGACAATATGTAGATAGAAATGCTAACGAATTACCAATGTTACACCGTTTAGATCTTTCTATTACTCAAGATTTCTTCTTAAAAGTAAAAGGAAAAAAACAATCTTTTCAATTTAGAGCGGATATCTTAAACTTTACCAACTTGTTAAATAATGATTGGGGAATTTCTAAAAGAGTAACGAATTCGCAAATTTTATCTGTTAGAGAAGCACCAAGTGCCGCAAACAATTATACTCCAGGTTTACAAATGGCAATTCAAACTGATGATAATGGAAAAAGATATTTAACTAAAAATACTTTCTCTAACAACTCATCTACTTTTGATGTTTGGCAAGCACAATTTACTTTAAGATATACTTTCGGAAAATAATATTATAATATATAAAACATTTAGATATGAAACTAATAAATAAAATATCAAAAGCATTTGCAGTAGTTACTGTAGCTTTATTATCATTGTCTTGCGAAAATGATACAGAAAACGTAATTGAAAAATATCCAACAATTGTAGAGATACTAGATAATGACGCAACAAACTTTAGCATTTTAAAAGCTGCTTTAGTGAAAACAGATTTGTTAAATACGTTCAGAAACCCAGGTTCTTACACTGTATTTGCTCCTAAAAACAGTTCTTTTATAACTGCTGGGATTACAGAAACTTCTATTGCTGCAATGACACCAGCTCAAGTTGCTACTTTAAAAAAACAATTACAATATCATGTTTTATCGGTTGGAACAATTTCAGCTGATTTCCCTACAAACGGATACATGAATTCATTTTCTCCTTTCGGAACTTCTACTTCAGTTACTATTAGCTTACACACAAATAAAGCTTCTGGAATTGTTTTAAATGGAGGTACTACTAATGGTGGAGCAACAGTTTTAGTAGCAGACATAAACGCAAGTAACGGTGTTATTCATGTAATTGATGCGGTTCTTACTATTCCTAAAGTACATAACTTAATTATAGCTAATCCAGAATTGTCAAGCTTAGTTGGTGTATTAACTTCAACTCCACAAGCAGCTGTTTTAACAGATTTAACAACAACTGCAACTGGTGCTACAAATGCTTTATCTCGTACTGTTTTTGCTCCAACAAATACTGCGTTTACTAATGCAGCATTTTTAACAGGACAATCAGATGCAAATATTACAAAAGTTTTAAAATACCATTTAGAAAATAACAACCGTAGAGCATCTTCTACAACTTCATTTTCTTCAACTGCTTTAACAATAAACACGCAGTTAACTGGTCCGCAACAAACAATTGCAATCGCAGCTGCAACAGTTAAAATTACTGATATTACAACTGTTAATGCAACAATAAAAACCATTAACATCCAAGGTACAAATGGTGTAGCTCACATTATTGATAAAGTATTACAACCAACTTTATAATAGTTACCTCATAATATAAGAGCCGTCTTGATAACTTTCAAGACGGTTTTTTTTTATCTTATAAAATCTTACATTTACAAAAAAAACAAGATGGTATTAAGTAGGTTTTGGTTAGCGATTTTTATTTCGTCAATTGCATTTGTAATTATTGGATTATTTGCTGGAAATAGTTATTCTATTGATTTTGTTTTAAACGGGAAAAAAGATGATCCTATTCTAATTTCGGAAAAATACTTAAAAGAAATTCCAAAGTTTATTCAAGATAGTATTCAAAAATCGGAAGAAAAAACCTTTACTATTAATAGAGACACTTTAAATGCCGATACCACTTACGTTTACAAAAGTCAAACCGTAAAAATATTTAGTGGCAAACAAAAATCTGATGGTTTATTGCCAACATGTAAATTTAGTTTGTTCGAAATCATTTTACCTTTAATTGCCTATTTAGCTTTCTTTTGTGGCTTAATGGAATTGCTAATTATTTCTGGAGCTTCGGAAAAATTAGCCAAAAAACTGAGTCCTGTTTTTGAAAAAGTTTTCCCTTCGATTCCAAAAAATCACGAATCCATTTCGTACATGACTTTAAATTTTGCAGCCAATTTTCTTGGATTAGATTCGGCCGCCACGCCTTTCGGATTAAAAGCTATGCAAAGTCTACAAGAATTAAATCCTGATAAAGACAAGGCCAGCGATGCACAAATCATGTTTATGTGTTTGCACGCAGCAGGATTAACTTTAATTCCAACTTCAATTATTGGATATCGAGCAGCAGAACATGCGGCCAATCCAGCGGATGTAATGTTACCTTGTATTATTACTTCGTTCATCGGTACAATTGCCGCGTTTTTATTAGTCGGAATTAAACAAAAACTAAACTTTAAAAGTTTTACCTTATTAGGAGCTATTGGAATTATTGTAGGTGCAATTGCAGGTTTAATGTGGTATATCAATGGTTTAGATATAATCGGTAAAAATTATTTTACAGGAAATTTATCCGGTTTAATGTTAATTGCAATTATTGCATTTACATTGATATTTTCATTCATTCACGAGAAAAAATTCGTGGAAAAAGAAACAACTATTTTTGACACTTTCGTAGAAGGAGCGAAAAATGGTGTGACTACTGGAGTGAAAATTTTCCCTTATGTAATGGGAATGTTAGTAGCCATTTCATTTTTTAGAAACAGCGGTTTGTTCGAAATTATTAGTAACGGACTTTCCTTCGCTTTTTCAAACATAGGAGTTTCCAAACAAATAACCGATTCCTTACCAGTTGCCATGTTACGACCATTTAGTTCTGGCGGATCACGTGGCTTTATGATTGATTCGATGAAAACTTTTGGCGTAGATTCGCTAACTGGAAGATTAAGTTGTATTTTCCAATGTAGTGCTGAAACGACATTTTATGTAATTGCCGTTTATTTTGGAAGTATCAACATCAAAAATACGCGCTACACTTTAGGAATGATGCTTTTAGTAGATTTAATTTGCGTAATTGCTGCTATTTTGGTGGCGAGTTGGTTTTTTGTGAAATAATGAAAAGCAATTATAATTATAAGTTTTACGGTGATTTTAATACAATTGTCAAAGACAAATTATTTTATGCGTTTGCTTTGATTTCTATATTGGTTTTTTTGCCTATATCTTTTATATATGGTTTGGTTGGATTTATAACTTGTTTCGTTTTTATCATTTCAGCTCTTGTCTTTGTTTTAAATAAATTCAATTCTGAAAATAATTTAATTCTTTTTACTGAAAAGAATATGATTCGTATTATTAAAGAAACCGAATTAGAAATTGATTATTCTGAAATAGTAAAAGTTGAATATCATTTCCCTTTTAAACATCATTCCTATATAAATTTGAAACTTTCTAATCAAACATTAAAGTTTACAATAGAAACTAAAATCAATAAAGATTTTCCTTTTTCATGCTTAAATTCATTGTTCTTATACAAGAATGAATCGATTGAAATTATTGAATTTGTTCCTTTTGAAAAACATAAATATTTTTTACATCACGGAGAAGTAAAAAAAGTTCAGATTGAATGATATATACCTAATAAGCAAAATTCCTTTTTTCTATCCCAGCAATATTTCATAACTTTACATTTCAAAACACATACAAATGGACTTTATATATCAAGAACCGTATCCAATTTTAAAAGACGATACAACCTACAAAAAATTAACTTCAGATTTTGTAAAAGTAGAGCAATTAGGCGACAGAGAAATCTTAGTCGTTGATCCAAAAGGATTAGAATTATTAGCGCAAGAAGCGATGGACGATGTTTCATTTATGTTGCGTTCCGCACATTTACAAAAATTAAGAAATATTATTGAAGACCCAGAAGCCACAGACAACGACCGTTTTGTAGCCTATAATTTATTACAAAATGCAGCAGTCGCTGTTGGAGGAGAATTACCTTCTTGCCAAGATACAGGAACTGCAATTGTAGTAGCCAAAAAAGGTGAAAATGTGTACACTGGTGTAGAAGACGGCGAATGGCTTTCAAAAGGAATTTTCAATACCTATCAAAATAAAAATCTTAGATATTCGCAAATTGTACCTATTTCGATGTTTGAAGAAAAAAATTCAGGTTCAAACTTACCTGCTCAAATTGATATTTATGCTAAAAAAGGAAATTCGTATGAATTCTTATTTTTAACAAAAGGTGGTGGTTCGGCTAACAAAACCTTCTTATATCAAAAAACAAAATCGTTATTAAACGACAAATCTTTAGAAGAATTTGTTCGTGAGCGTATTATGGATTTAGGAACTGCGGCTTGTCCGCCTTACCATTTGGCTTTAGTAATCGGTGGAACTTCTGCGGAAGCAAATTTAGCGACTGTGAAAAAAGCATCAGCGGGTTATTACGACAATTTACCAACTTCTGGAAACATGTCGGGTCAAGCTTTTCGCGATTTAGAATGGGAAAAAAGAGTACAACAAATTTGTCAAGAAAGTCAAATTGGCGCACAATTTGGTGGAAAATATTTAACGCATGATGTGCGAGTAATTCGTTTACCACGTCACGCCGCTTCTTGTCCGGTTGGAATGGGAGTTTCTTGTTCTGCAGATAGAAATATCAAAGGAAAAATCAATAAAGATGGAATTTTCTTAGAGCAATTAGAAACGAATCCAGGTCAATTTTTACCAGCGACAGCACCTCATTTAGAGCCAGCTGTTGATGTGGATTTAAACAAACCAATGGCAGAAATTTTAGCCGAATTATCAAAATATCCAATCAAAACACGTTTGAAATTAAACGGAACTTTGATTGTTGCTAGAGATATCGCACACGCTAAAATTAAAGAATTATTAGATGCAGGACAACCAATGCCAGAGTATTTCAAAAACCATCCTGTATATTATGCGGGTCCAGCAAAAACGCCAGACGGTATGCCATCAGGAAGTTTCGGACCAACAACAG
>CAYWVV010000029.1:0-36978 GCA_964461805.1 uncultured Flavobacterium sp. | reverse complement strand
TTGAAAAAGAAGTTGACTTATAAAAAGAAATAGAAGTTTTTATTTCTTGAAATTGCACTAAAAATTGAAAGGATTGAATTTCTAAAAACGTTAATGTTTGTTGACTACAACAATTGCAAACACAAAAAGGAGAACATAAATCGGTTTCTTCGTCGTGAGAATGGTTGTGTTGTGAGCTAGTTTGTGATTGTGAAGATTTAACTAAAACATCATTATGCTTATCTGCACAAGGATAGGCAGTAAGCATAATAATATATACTGATAATATGATGTTTAGTATTTTCATTGTTGTAAAAGTAGTATTTTTTTACAAAAAATAAAAATAATTACAATTTTTTAAAATTTGAATTTGAAGACTATGGAAATGAAGTTGAACATTTAAAAATTATTACAAATGAAGAAATTCAAATGCGTAATTCAAATATTCTTGAACTCCAAAAAGATGGTATATCAAATGTTGCAATTGCAAAACAAGTAAATTGTTCTGAAGGCACTGTTAGAAATATTTTAAAGAGAAATAATTTATAATATTTCTTTAAATGACTGTTCAATCGCTAATAGATATTTTCAAAATTGCACCACAAAATGTGCAAAAGGAATTTTCTATTTGGATAACTGAACATGAAAAAATTCAATCAAAAAACATTATAAAAACACTTCAAAAGTCTTGTAACAAGAAACTTAAGATTAATGATGAAGAAATTATAATGTATTTACTTCAAAATATTTTCCAAAAAAAATAAAATCGTAATACTCGTAATACTCGTAATCAAAATATGCATTACGAGGTTTACGAGCATTACGAATAATTTAATTACTATGATTACATTTAAATATAGTTTAGATAGATCTTCAAAAAAACATACTTGTCCAAATTGTTTGCAAAAGAAATTAGTTCGATACATAAATATTGAAACAAATTATTACTTAGAAGAATCAGTTGGAAGATGTGATAGAGAATCAAGTTGTGGGTATCACAAAAGACCCTTTGCAAATGAAACAATTGAACACTTCACTCCTATTCAAGGTAAAACTGCACTAAACAAAGCTATTTTTAGCATTTGCAAAAGCCTTTTTGCAAAGACATTAATTAAATATTATAGTAATAATTTGTTCAAATTCCTTTCAAAACATTTTAAAAAAGAAGATATAATTAATTGTTTTCAACTTTATAAAATTGGTACTTCTAAAAAATGGAATGGAGCAACTATTTATTGGCAAATTGATTTAAAAAATGAAATAAGAACTGGTAAAATTATGTTACTAAATGAAATTAGTGGTAAAAGAATAAAAGAACCATTTCCACATATTTCTTGGGTACACAAAGAATTAAAATTAGAGAACTTTATTTTACAACAAGTTTTATTTGGCTTGCATTTAATAACTCAATTTCCTGAAAAAAATTATATTGCAATTGTGGAATCAGAAAAAACGGCATTAATAATGAATTTAATTTTGCCACAATATATTTGGTTAGCAACTGGTGGAAAACAAAATTTAAAACAAAGTTTGTTATTACCAATTAAGTTAAAAGATATTACACTTTTTCCTGATAAAAATGAATTTGAAGATTGGAATAAAATTGCAAAACAACTACAACATAATGGATTTAATATTAAGTGTAGTAATTTAATTGAAAAAAAGGATCTTTGCAATGGTTTAGATTTAGCCGATTTATTAGAAAAAGAATTAATTGAAAAAGAAACAAAGGAAATTTCGATGTTCAATAGCATTGCAAAACACTTAAATAACAAAAACAACAATTTAGAAAAGCTAATAAATGCATTTGATTTAGTTGATAAATATGATGATGAGTTTTTATTTTAAAAATAGAAATCTATTTTATTGAGCATCTAAAATGTCATCGGGTATATTGATTGTTGTGTCATACCAATCTGCTTTATCATTACCCCATTTTATCCATTCTTGGACTTCTTGTGTTAAACTATTTGTTTTGATAGCCTTTTCTTTATCAACTTCAATATATTGTCTAATTAATAGGGAATTATTGTATTGTTTAGATAAGTCAAGTAGTTTTATGAATTTAGCACTTTCATCATCCTTACGCTTTTTGATTTCTTCCTTTATTCTTTTTTCTTCTTCAAGTTTTAAACGTTCTGTTTATCAAACTGCTTACATTTTTTTTTCCATCATTTGAAATTTCATACAGATGTGTCAACATTGAAAGTAATGTTGACCAAACTATATGGTAAAACTAATTTCTTGTTATTTAGTAGTTTAAATAAAAAACATCTCCTTAAAAATCAAATTACAAATATACTTTAGGTTGTTATGAAATTAACAAAATGAAATAAAAAAACCATACGTTTAGGAATACTTGGACTAAACGAAGATTTTATGTAGATGAATGAGATAATGACTATAATTTACTTTTTGTTGTTCTTTGAAATAAAGATATTATTAAACATATTCCAACAATTAAATCAACAATATTCCAAATTATTCTGCCTAAAGCAATTTTAATAAATGGTTGAAATAATAGTGCTAATCCAAGATATATTAATACTTCCTTTTTATTATTTTGCTCATTTGAAGAATAAGCAAAATATGAAAATACTGCCATTGCTGTAAAACGAGTAAATTGATAATAACCATAAGGCATATCAAAAAGACATAAGAGTAGAATAATTGATACGAATAGTTTTAAGAATTTGATATTCATAGTTTATTCTGATTTAAAATGTAATTTTTGATTGAAAATCTTTTGCTTTTTTTAGATAAATAATTAGTAATGCGACACCCAAATAAGCTATAAAAAGTCCAATTAATGACCAAGTAAACACATCATATAACCCGTGAAGAATTGCAGGAATAACTATTGCTAATAATAACATAGCGTATCTTTTTGTTGGATATAAGAAAAAGAAAGCAATAAAGTATGAGCTAATTCCTGACCAAACTGCATGAAGAAATGGAAGAGAAGTTAATCTGGCAATGTTCATAAAAAAGGAAGTGTTATAATCTAATTTTGAATTAACACTAATTTGATATACAACACCTTCAAATACACCAAATCCAATCCCTGAAATTAAACCGTAGAAGACAACGGTTTGAGGAAGTAAAGGTTCTTTAGAATATTTAATAAAAAAATATACTGGAATTAATTTAATCAATTCTTCAAATATCCCAACTCCAAAAATGAAACCAATTATTCTATTAGAGAATGAATTACCATCATCAATCAATCTGTAAAAAGGATTAAATTGATTAATATCTAATAAAGACACTAAAAAGAATATCAATAATTGAACAGTAAAAAAGATATATATAGATTTTTTTACTGAAACTTGGGAGGTTTTAAAAACGGTATAAAAAAACAATCCCCAAATGAGAGAGAAGTATAAAGCAATTGCATAAAATTTAAAACAGATGCGCTTGTAATTCTAATCAAAAAAGCTGGAGCTAAACCAATAAATGAAATTATTAATAGTTTACTATCTCCCTTCAATGTTTTATAAGAAAAAGAATCTTTTGGTAAAAGCAAATTCAGTCCAAAGGACTGAATTTGACTAAAAATATTACCGGAATTTATTCTATATTTTAATTTATTTGATTTTAAAACATCTCTTATTGATAAGTCTTTTCCATTGTTACTAACAACCTTATCTTGTAGCAAAATTTTACCTTCACTAACATAAAACTGAATAGTACTTATATCATAAGGACCAAATACTTGATTATTTCGAATAATAGAATATTGCATTTTTTATTTTGAACAAATTAATTTATTATTTCTTCTTCCTCTTTATTAGGAAACATAATAGATACAATTACAGATATTACCAAAATACCTCCTATAACTAATAATGAATAAACTGATTCGATATGATAGAAAGGTGAAATTATCATCTTGACTCCAATAAATGAAAGTATGAACGCTAAACCATATGTTAGTTTACTAAACAAATGAATAAAATTATCTAAAAGAAAAAACAATGCTCTCAAACCAAGTATCGCAAAGATATTAGAAGTATATAATATAAAAGGATCATTGGATATTGCAAAAATAGCAGGAATAGAATCCACCGCAAAAAGTAAATCTGTAAACTCAATAACAGCTACAACCACTAACAAAGGAGTTGCTAATTTTTTACCGTTTTCAATTGTAAAAAATTTATCACCATCGTATTTATCACTTACGCTAAAGAATCTTCTAATCAATTTTGCTCCTCTTGTATTATTATAATCTTCGTCATCATCTTCATCTCCAGCTGACCAAGATTTAATTCCTGCATAAACTAAAAATAATCCGAAAAGTGTCATAATTATATTAATGTCGTATTTAAAACCTTGAATTCCTGCAAGACCTAATAGTTTATTCAAATAAGTCAATTCAATTAAATAAGCACCTGAAAAAATAAAAATTGCTCTTAAGACTAATGCTCCTACAATACCCCAAAACAATACTTTATGTTTATTTTCATTAGCGACATCAAAAAATTTAAACACTAAAATAAATACAAATAAATTATCAACTGAAAGAGCTTTCTCTATCCAATAGGCTGATTGAAATTCATAAAATTTAGCTGAACCAGCAAGATTATAAACTAATCCGCTAAAAATCATTGCTAAAGATATCCAAACGCAAGACCAAATAACGGCTTCTTTGTTGGTTACGGAATGGCTTTTTTTATTAAATACTCCTAAATCAAGGATTAACATTATTACTACTGCAACCGCAAAAGTGACTATTAGCCATGGATGCTCTGAAAAAATTGGATGATTGTTCATTTAATTAATTTAAAAGTTAGTTTTTATTTTATTTGTTTGCCATTGTTATTACTACTACTCGTCCGCCATCTTCTTTTGATAATAGAAGTTTTTTACCGTCCGTTAATTCTACCATAGATCCGATTGGAATTTCTTTATCTTCGGTTACATCTTTCATCGATGCTAATTTTTGATTTACGAAAACCCATTTATTATTATGAAATGTAAAATAACCAACTGGAATTTTCTGTTCTGCGGTTGTTTTTTCATTTCTGGTAACATTTCGGTTTACGTGCCATTGAAACAAATATTGGTTATCATAAACCATTAATCTATGATTTTCAGGTTTCCACACAGATTCTTTAAACTGATAGTACAAATCTAAAATTGGCAAAGTACCTTTATGAGCGGTGCCGCAAAATGGACATTTAGGCGTATTTGTATTATCAAAAACATACCATTTTTGCTCACAAGAAACATTATTGCATTTCTGCATTAAATCGGTTGTTTTTAGTAATCCTATTTCCCATTCTTCGGCAGTTGGTCTTTGCATTGGATTGTGTAAACCATCAATAAAAACTTTGTCAAACAAAGTCTTTAAATACGGACCCGTAATTGAATAAGGAAGTTTTGTAATATCGGCCCAAGGCAAATCCCATTTAGAAACCTGGCTTAATTTAGGTCTATTGGTTGCGTCTTTAGGATGCTCAATAAACATTGCTTTTTCACCCATTGATAATAAATCATCTTTTTCGGTGTCTAAGTCATGTACTTTACCTCCTTTTAAAGGATGTCTATGCAATAAAAACATGTAAATCAGTATTGGCAAAGCATGTAAATCAGTAAGCCTATTAGGAAGCTTTCTATTAGGATCTGTTTTGCTTAAATGTTTTGTTGCCAACACTTCTGGTGCAATAAACTCAGCTGTACCTATTACTTCCGCGGCAAACATACCAGGAACAACAAGTCCATCTAAATCAATCATACAGGCAGATTTTTCTACAGGATCTATAAGAACATTATTGTATGACAAATCAGAATGTGCCAATCCCATAGCATGCATTTTTTTTACTCCACGAGTTAAATTTACGCATACTTGAAAATAACTTAACCAATCTCCTAATTCTGATTTAGCAACCTTTAACGGAAATTGTGGATTTCTAAATTTTGCGCCCGCAAACCATTTCCCATTCTTTTCCTTACCTTGAATTAAATCACTTGTTTCATATCCTTTTATAAAGAAAAACTTCTTATTGTAAATAGGGACAATAATTCCAGTTAATCCATTATGTTCAATTACATCCGTTGGCCATCTATATACTTCGTTCAAATAATAATCACCTGCATCTTTGTTTTGAATTTGCGGTAAATAATATTTCGTAATTTTCTGTAGTCTTTCTTTTTGATTGAAATCTAATTTATCTCTAAAAATTGCTACAACATATTTTTTATCTGGACTAAAAAAAACATCTTTTACACCGCCACGCATCGGCTCTCCATCATCTATAAACTGATATGTTTTAGTGGTATCGTTAATTGATTTTACTGTTATTGTTCTCATATACTAATAGATTATTGCAAGAGTTCTATCATCATGATTGCCTGGATTCCAAAAGTCCATCCAGGTTGAAAGTTGATTTGCAATTTCAGTATTTTCTTTATCAAAATCTACTTTAAAATTGTCTTCATTTTTTCCATGTAAATCTTCAAAAAACTCATTCCATTTCTCCATCTTTTCTAAATTAGCTTCAACAACAAATTTTGGATCATATATACCATCTGTCATTAGCATTAAATATGAGAAATCATCAACTAATTTAAACCCAAAACGAGTAGAAAATTTATCACTTTGAAATATTTCTGGCATTGTAATAAATCGTGTACCACCACCAAATTCACCGACATCTAACCAATTCATTAATTTTATTTCAGACTGGTCTTTATTTATTAATCCTATAGGACAATCACCAACTCCAAAAGTTAATATTGCATAACCAAATTCATATTTTTTTACTAAAGCAAAAATTAAAGTGGAATGAAAATCCTTTAATGGTCTCTCTGATTTAGTTGCAAATTCATCTAATTTTTTGTGAACAAACCATGCAGCTTTAGAAAGATTATCGTAAACAAAATGACTAATTTTTTTTGATGAATCCTCATCAGTTTTATTGTGATGATTTAATAAGGTTTCGTCAAAATCTTTTAAAAACTCTTCAGTGAAATTCTCTTCAAAATAAGAAACTATTAACTCACATGACATTTTTGACCCCTGTCTAGATAATGTGGCAGAACCTGCTCCATCTGAAACTGCAATAACATCCCAACCAGTATTATTAATACTTTTGAAAGCAAAATCATCATCTCTAAAAGAACCTACATTTGCATGACTGCGACCTCTTTTAGAAGCAATAACAATTTTTTTATCTAAAAAATTACTTGATGTAGCCACATTATCTTCTTTCCAAAAAGGATCATTTTTATCACTTTCTTGGTCCTTCCATAATGATTTTGGATCAGGATTAACTATTATTGTTATTGTTTTTTCATTTAATTTAGAATCTTCTGCTTCTCCTTCAATTCTAAATAATAATTTAATTTTCAAATCTCCACTAATTAATGGACTTCCAAAAAGTAATTCTTCTTCATTATTAAATTCAAGTCCTGAGTCTTCTAAATCTATAATTTCAGAATAAATAACGTCATTCCAACCTAACTTAATAAAATCAACTTTTGTTTCGTATTTTTTATTTACTGTTCCGTTTGGTAAAAGTATTTGTTGAGAAATAATATCATCAATTCGAGTTTTTAATTTCCAATTTGCCATAATCATTTTTTGATTTTCTTGAATTATTTTTACCGAATTAATATTATTTTCATTTGTTGCAAAATCATCAAAAAGTGTAAGTTTATTTGCAGTAATTTCAATTTTATTTTGAGATAAAAGTGCTTGAATATAGTTTTTACATTCTTCCATACACTATCCTTGAGTTCTATTAACATCGAATCCACCTTCACCAGACCCATAAGTTCCTTGATTACCACACCATGGACATGTACTTACTTCTTCTTCTCCAATACAATGGATTTTAGCACAACTACAAACTGCAAATGCTATTTGATTACCACAACATGGACAAGTAGGTCCACCAATTAATTCATCCGTATTTACTTTGTTACTAAAATTAGTATTGTCTGCTAATTCAAAATAAGAATTATCAACTTGATAAGCACCAACTAATCTGTAACTTTTAGTACCTAATTCAATTCCTGCAAAACTTGATGGGGCAATTGATTTTCGATATTTCATTAGATAAGGTCTTTTCGTATTTTGGCATTTACCATTTAAAACAACAAAGTTATCATCAACAAATTGACGATTTGTCTCTGTCTTTGTCAAGTCAATTTTAGAAAGTGTTTCTCCGTCTAACCTAGCCAATTCAAATCCTGTTTCATTGTTTTCAACACTTATACTACTTGTTTTAATTGAATCAGTTACCCATTTAAAGAACTCTTTGTAAGATTGTACATTAGTGTTTTTGAATTCTAAAACCGTATCCGTTAATTCTCCTAAAAGTTTAGTATCTGTATTATTACCAAAAGAAACTGCTATTAAATTTGCTGTTTTTTGCCAATTTTGTTTCCATTCATTGATAGCTACTTTGCTATCGTCTGTTGGTACTCCATCAGTAAAAAGAAAAACAATAGGTTTCCAATCACCTTTTACTTCATACGTTGTTTTAACAATATTTGTTCTTAACTCATGCATCAAATGCCCTAAACCTTTGCTTAAGGATGTACCGCTACCAATTGGAAATTTTGGCGGATAAAAGCTTACAATTTCTTGTAATGGTACTAATGTTTTTGGTTGACCTGCAAAAACAATGATTGATACAAAAACAGTTTCTAATGCATGAGGGTCTGTTTTTAAAGCTTGGATAATTGTTGCTAATCCTTCTTCAACTTGTTGAATAGGTTCGCCAACCATTGATTCTGAAATGTCTATTAGGAAATAAATTGGTAATCTTCTCATATTAAAATAGATTTAAAAGCATTAAAAAAATAATTAGTAATACGACTTGTGACATATCTACAAATAAACCAGTTCCAACTTGAAAAGGTTTTATTAATTTTTTTAAAAAATTAAAAATTGGATAAAAGATACTATTGAAAAAATCAAAAATCTTTTTGTATTGTGGGTTTAATTTGTCTTTATATGGTAATAATTTTGAATATAAAAACAATCCAACAATTAAAATATTTATTAAAACAGGAATTAATTTTATCATATCACTACTGTTATTTCACTTGGTGGAGGTGGTAATGTTATGCTTTCTCCTGTACCTTGGCTTTTATTGCCTTGTTCTATGGTTTCTGAAACCCACTTAAAGAATTGTTTAAGTGTTGAACTATCTGCTGAATCAAGATGAACTACGTTATCTGTTAATTCTTTAAGAATAATATCATCTGCTTTAGGACCAGCTGCACACCCAACAACTGCTCCAAAATTTAAATTCTTAATCTCAATGATCTTTTCTCTATACAATGGCATATCAGATGGTTTACCATCAGTAAATACAAATAGTAAAGGTTTCCAATCTCCTTTTTGAGTCGGTGAACCTTTAATAACATCGTTTCTAACTTTTTGAATTATATAATCTAAACCAGCTCCAGTATTTGTAGGACCACTTTGTGGGCAAGTTATTTCTGGAAGTTGAAAACTAACCAATTCAGTTAATGGTGCAATTTCTTTTACCTCTCTATCATAAGTTACAATACTTATCCAAAGAGAATCTAAAGCTTGAGCATCGGAACGCAATGTATTGACCATACCGCTCAAAGCATTGTTTAATGCTTGAATAGGTTCGCCACGCATTGAGCCTGATGTATCTAATAAAAAATAAACTGGTAGTCTTCTCATGTTACTTTTTTCCAAATAATGATTTAATAATGAAATTGCCTAATTTTCGTTCTACGCCACCTTTAGTAGTTGGAACTCCTGTTTGTCTAGCAAGACTTTGTTTTGCTCCTGTAATCCCTAAAAGTCTATTTAATGAAAATGAAAATCCAAACTTTCCCATATTTTTGAGTTTTAAACAACAATATTTAGTTCAGATGGTGGAGGTGGTAATTCATTCAAACCAGTAACCTCTTTACCTGAATCTTCAACTTTTGTAGAACTAACTCCAATAGAAGCAGTTACCCATTGAAAGAATTTTCCAATACTTGCACTATCGGCAGTATCTAAACTTACTACATTATCTGTAATTTGTTTCAAAATACTAGAATCTGCGCCACTACCTGCTGCACAAGCAACCGTGAAAGCTACTTTACTTTTTTTGAATTCATTTAAGCCACTTTGCCAATCATCTGTAGGAATTCCATCAGTCATTATAAAAACTAATGGTTTCCAATCTCCTTTTTGTTCTGTAGTTGTTTTTTGAACTTCAGTATCAATTTTATGAGCTACTAATTTTAAAGCTTCTCCCAAAGCTGTAACTCCAGTGGCTTTAATATCAACCATTTGAAAAGATGCTAAATCTGTCAATGGAATAATCTGTTGTGCTGTGCTGTCAAAAGTAATTACACTTAAAAAAGCAGTTTCGATAGCTTGTGGATTTTGGCGTAATGAACTAATCATTATTTGAACGCCATTTTTTACTGCCTCAATTGGTTCTCCAGACATTGAGCCAGAAGTGTCTAATAATAAATATACAGGTAATCTTCTCATTTTATAAATATTGATTTGTTACAGTTTGTATTGTTTGTTCTAATTTTCTATCTTTTGTAGGTTCTCCAACAGCATTGAATTTCCACTCTCCATTTTTCTTATAAAAAACACCCATAACCATAGAAACGTGACCAGCAAATCCAGATCCGTTTGCAATGTCAAAAGTTGCGAAAATTTCATTTACTCTTGTTGGTGTTCCTTCGTAAATTCTAATTGAAGCAAAAGGAATTGTACCAAAGTCATGTCCTTGAAAACTATTTAATACAAAAGCTACATAACTACATGAAGCGTTCAATCTAGAAAAATCAACCGTTATGATTTCATTATCTAAGCCGTCATCACCACCCATATCACCTGTTAAATCGTCTCCACTATGAGAAATCGAACCGTCTTTAGATTTAAGTTGACCGAAATATATAATGTCTAATAAATTTTTATTATCATCGTATAATGCACAAGATGCATCTAAATCAACTGCTTCTTTTGATGTGCCACCAAACCAACCTTTTTTCTCGATTGCACCCCAGTTTATTCCAACACAAATATTTTGTAATTTACTACCGTTACTTTTTTCAAGGTTTATTCTTTGACCTTTTTGAAGATTTATTGCCATGTTTATATTTTTTTAATTGTATTTATTTAAGAAATCTTCTAATCCGCCTTTTTGCCCCATTCCAATAGCTTCAAATTTCCATTGTCCTTCTCTGTTGTAAATTCTGCCAAATTCTACAGCTGTTTCAATAGAAAAATCCTCTTCAAGTTCGTATTTTACTAACTCAGTGTTATTACTATCGTCAACAATTCTAATAAATGAGTTACGAACTTGTCCAAAATTTTGTTTTCTTGTTTCCGCATCGTGAATAGTTACTACAATACAAATCTCTTTAACCGATGAATCAATTTTTGTTAAATCAATTTTGATTTGCTCATCATCACCATCACCATCACCAGTTAAATTGTCACCTGTATGCTCAACTGAACCATCTGGTGACTTTAAATTATTATAGAATATGAAATGGCTATCTGATAGCACTTTTTTGTTATCACCTAAAATAAAAACTGATGCGTCTAAATCAAAACCTAAACCTGTTGAACTAGTGTTAGTATCCCAACCAAGTCCAATTGTAAACTTTGGTGCGTTAATGTTCTCTCTTTGACCTTTTTGTAAATTGATTGCCATATTTTTTGTTTTTAAAATTATTTAACTAGTTAATCTATTTTTATTACTTCAATATTGTGTTGATATTCAGAGATTTGATGATAATTATTACTAATTGCTAAATGAAATAATTCATTGCGTTTGTCAATCGGAATACTATTTATTAAATAACTGAACTGTACTTCATCTAATTTTAGGATGAACTTTACAATTCTTGTGTTATATTGAAAAAAGCTTCTGTTAATTAAATCAACAATATCCTCAACATTTTTTACAGCAAAATAATTATAATGATTCTCAATTTTAGGATGAATTGTTTTATTTATTAATTCTGCATAATAAACAAAAACAAAATCGCCTTGAACATCGTACTGATTCAGTATTTTATTAACAGTATGTTCATGACTACCTGTAATTTTTATGTCATCAACAAAAATGCACAACTTATTATTAATAAAGTCTTTGTCAATATAGTATGTATCATTAGAAATTAACTTTACTCTCTCCTCAAAATCTAAATTACCGTAATCAGTCACATAAGTTTGATTTCTGTAAATTTTAGATTCAACACTTGCTTTAATATTATTCTTATATAAAAAACTATTTAATCGTTTTTTAAAATAATAGCATAAAAAATTTGAAGCCGTAGGAATTGACAAATATGGACTTGGTAAAATAATAATCTCCTTGTTTGACAAAAGTAAATCGCCAAAATTTTCTACAAATCCTTCAAATAACTCCGAAGCAAATTTTTCAGCATATTGCTTATCTCCAAACTTAAACCAACTATATTCATTTGGGTCAAATGGATATTGACTTTCATCATCAATTTTATGTAAACTATAACTACTATTCACGTTTTATATTTATATTAATAAAGCATTAAAACCAAATTTTATTGCTCCGTTATAATCGGCTATTTTATTATCACCAATATGTAAAACCTCTAATTTATTAACAATTTTATCTTTTCTAATTTGATCAAAAACTAGTTCAAACATTTTGACATTGGGTTTAGAAAATCCTGTTTCGTCAGAATAAAGTTGAAATGAAAAATATTGCTCCAATTCAAAATGATTTATTAGTTTTCGTAATGTATCACCTTTAATAAATCCTGTATTACTTAATATATTTAATGTTTTATCTTGTTCTACAATTTCCTTTAACAACAAATGAATTTGTGGATAAATTAAATTTGGCTTAAACTCCATAAATAACAGTTCGCTTTCCTTATAAAAATGTATTAATCTATCAATTTCAATATCATCTATTTTAACATTTAATGCATTTAGAATTAAAAAATAAATTTCGAATGTATCAACATTAAGACCTGTTTTTTCATTTGTATAATTAATCAAAACATCATAATATCTTATTACCTCTGCAACCCTTTCTAAAGAACAATCTATCTCAAAATAATCTTTAAACAATAAATTTCTTCTACTCTTAAACTCTGGATTTGATTTTATTAAAGTTAACCATAAATCAAAAGAAAGATGTTTGTAATTTGAATACTCTAATTTCAATTTTATTTATTTTAGTTTACATATTTTTTCAGAATTTCAACAAAATTATCTGTATGCAGTGGTTCACCAATGGCTCTAAATTTCCAACCTCCATTATGACGATAGGTTTCTCCAAAAATCAAAGAATGTTTGTTTTCTAATTCTGGACTATTTGAAAGAGTATATTTAGCAATTTCTTTATTGTTTTTGTCACATGCTCTAATAAAAGCATTTTCTACTTTACCAAATTGTTGATTGTTTTTTATTCCTTGGTAAATACATACAGAAAAAAGTATTTTTTCAACTTTTGATGGAAGAGAATCTAATTTAATTATGATTTGCTCATCATCGCCATCTCCTTCTCCTGTTAGGTTATCACCTGTATGAACTATAAGCTCACCCTTATCCAATAGTTGATTGATTTTTTGCTGCATATTATATTTCGAAGTACCCTCTGGAAATAGCATATTAGATGTACCTGAACCTGAAGGATAAGTCATACTATTAAAAAAAATAATATCACCACCATGTAAACCAATTTTATTTCCATTTGAAAAAGTTAAATCACGACCAAGATTTGCAACTTTACCATTCGAATCGAGTAAAAAGGCAATTACATCTAAATCAAATTCTTCTTCTTTTGCACTACCAAAAAACTTTCCGAAAAAACCGCTTTCTTTTTGTTTCACATCCCAACCTAAACCTATCGTTACTTGAGATAAATCAAATGTTTCTCCCTTTTCATTTTTACGTAGGTCAATGGTTTGACCTTTTTGAAGATTTATAGCCATATTTTTTATTTGATTATTTGTCCTGAATAATATTTTTCTAAAAAGAAGCCCAAATCTGCCTTGTATCCAATCCCTGAAGCTTCAAATTTCCATTGTCCATTTCTTCTGTACAATCTTCCGAATTCTACTCCAGTTTCTATTGAAAAATCCTCATCTAATTCATATTTTGCAATTTCTTCACCACTTGCGTCATCTACAATTCTAATATATGAATTCCTAACTTGACCGAAATTTTGCTTTCTTCTTTCAAAGTCCTCAATAGTAACTACAAAAAGAATTTCTTGAACATTAGCATCAATTTTATTCAAATCAACTTTTATTGCTTCATCATCATCACCATCACTATTTCCACCTGTAGGATCATCTCCAGTATGTTCTAAAGCACCATCAGGCGAATGTAAATTATTATAAAAAATAAAATAATTTTCACCAAGAAGCTTACGGTCAGAATTAATCATTATTGCAGAAGCATCCAAATCAAAATCGTTTCCAGTCCCTTCATTAGGATCCCAGCCCAATCCAACAGTTATTTTTGATAGACCAATGTCAATTTTTTGACCTTTTTGTAAGTTTATTGCCATATTTCACTAATTTAATTTTTTTTTTAAAATACAATAATACAAAAAGGTATTGATATAAAAATGAGGAAAACCGTAAAAGATTGAAAAAAGAAGAAAAATAGTGTAAAAAAATTAGGGTAACGTTGGTACCCTAATTTTGGGAAAAAAATATTTTATTTTTTCCGTTTGTAAAAAACTGATTTATAAGGCTTTTTGAATATAACCGAAACAAACTATTTTATTGATTTGTTTTAAAATGTTATGATGTCCCCCAAAAATTTAAATTAAAAAAAAATGTAATAAAAAGTTTGTAAGCTCCAAATTTTACTATAAATTTGGGAAATAACTAGTACATAATTCGGTACAAAGTTTTTTACAAAACTAGCGCAATTACACGGTTTGCAAGGCTTTTAGGATAATTCATAACCCTGAGGTCACGGGTTCAACTCCCGTTTTCGCTACAAATAAATCCTAACTTCTTATATTCAAGTTGTTAGGATTTTTTTTTGAATAATATTCTAAATTTCTTCTTTTAGTAGTAATTCTACAGTAATTTTTTTTCCATTTCGTTCAACTTCAACAATAATAGTTTTGTTTACGTTTTTTTGAAGAATTTCTAAAATTTCTAAAAGTTTATAATTGGCCGCCTTTTTTCCATTTATTGCAATAATCTTATCATTCTCTTTTAAACCAGCTCTTTCAGCCAAAGATTTTTCTCTTATATAAGAGATTTCAATTCCGGGTTTTAAAACATAATTAAAATTTACACTGGTTCCATATGCTAATTTTGTAACATTTGTCCCTAGTGATGCATCTTTTGAATGTTCAACAGAAACAATATCAATACCGTTGTGATGCACTTCAAATCCAGCCATATTATACTGGAATTTATTATCGTAGTTGCTATTTTTATTTAAGTACATAATTTGTTGCTTATAATTAAAAATAACATTAAAACGTTTTAAAATTTCTCCACCAACAGAACCGTCACGACTATTCAAAATATTTTTTTTAAGAAAAGAAAGGGTATCAGGCATAGAAATAATGGGCTGATGAAATTCAAAATTAGAAAAATTAATTGTATTAAATCGAACTCGCTTTCCATAGACATTTCCTCCAATTCCTGAACCTAAAAAATCAGCTATAAACCGCTTATTTTTAACGTCTAGCTCCTTTTCAAAAATCCATAAACCATCAGACAAACCTGTATCTACTAAAAGTTCTAGATTTTGTTGCTTTTTATCTTCAATCGATATACTAACTGGAATATAGGGTTTTTTATCTTTAAGAATAAAAGGCAATTTTGTGTACTTCAAAATTTTATTTTTCAATCTTTTGGTTTCAGTATGATACATTATAATTTTCTTAGACTCATATTGAATCTCTACAATGTTATCCGCGAAAAAATCAGCACCTAAAATTCCATGAATCGGAATTCCTATTGAGGTAGTAAAACTATATTTATCCTCCAACATCAAAATAACATCTAATTTATTTGAAGATAAATTTTTAAATTGAATTTTATTTTGTCTTGAAACATAGGCATCAATTGGTTCCTCCATTCCTGGACCTGTGATTTTTATTTTGGAAGTATTCAAAAAAGCAATACTGTCTTTTTCTGGAAATGCAAAAAGAATTGTATGTCCTGATCCTGTATCTAAAATTAAATTTAATTGAACATCATTAATTTTTGGTTGAATAATAATACTGTTATTAAGTAACTGAAAAGGAATAACAATTTTATTTTTGTTTAGAGAAAAATCCCAAATATTCTGAGAAAATGCATTTGCACTCAGGAATAAAAGAAGAAAATATCTTAAAAATAGATTCATGACAGGATTACGTTTACATAAATTTACAATTTTTATTATTTAGATGTATTTTTTTAAAGAAATATTATTACAAAATCCTTATTTTTTTGCACTTTTGCAAAGCAAAAATTTAAGTTATGCCAAAAATTTCAAATAAAGGGATTCAAATGCCCGAGTCGCCAATTAGAAAATTAGTTCCTTACGCGGAAGGAGCCAAAAAACGTGGTACAAAAGTATATCACTTAAACATTGGTCAACCCGATATTAAAACGCCAGAAGTGGCTTTACAAGCTGTAAAAGATTTTGATATTAAAGTTTTAGAATACAGTCATAGTGCTGGTTTCGAAAGCTATAGAAATAAACTTTCTGCTTACTATAAAAATCAAGGTTTACCAGTTGATACAAAAGACATCATCATCACAACTGGTGGTTCTGAAGCGCTTATGTTTGCTTTAGGTTCTACTTTAGATAATGGTGACGAAGTAATTATACCTGAGCCTTTTTACGCAAATTACAATGGTTTTGCAACAGCAAGTGGTGTAACAGTTGTTCCAGTAATTTCTGGAATTGAAACAGGTTTTGCATTGCCTCCAATAGAAGCTTTTGAAAAACTTATTACGCCAAAAACTAAAGCGATTATGATATGTAATCCAGGAAACCCAACTGGATATTTATACTCAGAAGCTGAGATTAATAAATTAGCTGAGATTGTAATAAAACATGATTTGTTTTTAATTGCGGATGAAGTGTATAGAGAATTTGCTTATGATGGTTTAAAACATTATTCAGTATTAAACGTTCCTGGTTTAGAGCAACACGCTATTATGATTGATTCTGTTTCGAAAAGATTCAGTATGTGTGGTGCTAGAATTGGTTGTGTAGTTTCTAAAAACGAAGAATTTATGGCAACTGCTATGAAATTCGCACAAGCCCGTTTGAGTCCACCAACGTATGCGCAAGTAGCTAGTGAAGCCGCTTTAGATACACCACAAAGTTATTTTGACGAAGTAATTACAGAATATGTAGACAGAAGAAATACTTTGGTAGAAGAAATGGAAAAAATTGAAGGTGTTACAATTGCAAAACCAAAAGGAGCTTTTTATTGTATCGCTAAATTACCAGTAAAAAACGCAGATGATTTTGCACAATGGCTTTTAGAAGAATATGATTTCAATGGCGAAACTGTAATGGTTGCTCCAGCAGCAGGCTTCTACTCTACTCCAGGTGTTGGTTTAGATGAAATCCGAATTGCTTATGTCTTGAAAAAAGAAGACTTAATTAAATCTGTACAAATTTTAAAAGAAGCTTTAAAAGTGTATAAAAACTAATTTATGAAAAAGTTGGTTATAATACTTTTTGTTTGTTTTACATCAAGCCTTGTTTATTCTCAGGATTTAAACTGTAAAGATTTTCATGTTGGAAAATTTGAAATGGATTCTGAATATGGAAAAATTGTAATCACAAGATCTGAAACTTCTCAAGTTGAATATTGTAAAGAAATGAATTACAAAGCTTCATTTGATATGGTTTGGACTGATGATTGTACTTATGAATTAAGTAATGAAAAAATTCAAATTGGTGATAAAATTGACATGAATAATACAATAAAAGTAAAATCTAAAATTTATAAAATTGAAGGGAATCAATTTTTCCTAAGAGTAAGTTCTAACATAGATGAATTAGTTATAGATTGTAAAATAAAGAAAGTAAATTAAAACTTTTTATCAAACTAAAATCCCGTTACGATTAATCGAAACGGGATTTTTTATTTATTCTTCTCTTCTTATAATATAAGTATAAAACCATGTAATTGTAAAAGTCGGAATTACATCTGTAAATGGAATTAACTCTTCTATTGTTCCAAACAAACCTGCAATTTTACCAACCGTTCCTTTGTACATAAGTACTAAAAGTAATCCGGAAATGGGCGCCCAAAATGTATCTGTAAATTCACCAAAAATTGGTGCGACATATGACAACATTCCAATACCATCAAATATAAGACTCAATAAAAGTTTTGTCTTTTTATCACTTTTCTTTACAACAACTGGTTGTGATTCTTCATTCATTTATTTGCAATTTATAAATATTTGAAATACTAATATACAAATTAAATGCCAGTATTTCTGTAAAATGAAAAAATGTATATTGTATACTGAACTTCAATATACAATATACATTTTACAATACACAAAGAGAAACTACTTCAACTTACTCTTATAATACTTTCTCAATTTATCTAATTTCGGAGCAATAACATATTGACAATAACCTTGTTCTTTATTCTGATTGTAATAATTTTGATGATAATCTTCCGCTAAATAAAAAGTGCTAGCTTCTTCTATTTGTGTCACAACCGGATTAGAGTATAACTTTTCTTTCTCAATCAATTGAATGTAATTCTCAGCTTTTGCTTTTTGTTCTGGTGAATGATAATAAATCGCACTTCTATATTGTGTTCCAACATCAGCACCTTGTTTGTTCAATGTTGTTGGATCGTGTGTGGCGAAAAATATTTCTAATAAATCTTCGTAAGCCACTTCTTTCGGATTAAAAGTAATTTGAATTCCCTCGGCATGACCAGTTGTTCCATTACAAACTTCGCGATATGCAGGATTTTTAATGAATCCGCCAGTGAAACCAGAAACTACTTTTTCTACTCCTTTTACTTCTAAAAAAACCGCTTCTGTACACCAAAAACAACCTCCGGCAAATGTTGCCAATTGTACGCTATCATTCATAATTACTTTTTTATTATCTATTTTTTTTTCTACAGTTTGTGCTTTGTTTCCACATGAAAACAAGCTTAAAAACGAGCTTAATACTATAATGTAGTTCATCTTTTTTTATCAAATTTAGTTAATATTTTTTCATTCATATACGTTTTAACTTTACTTTTAGATTTGTGTATTCACAGAAGTTTGCCACGAATTCATGAATTTTCATTTTTTTGATTTTCTTTATCAAAATATACAAATTCGATTCCGCCTTAGGTGGATAAATTAGAGTAAAATACTGCAACAATTTTTAATTCGATAATTCGTGGCAAAAAAAAAAACTATTTAACTTTCATTTGTGTTTCAAACATTTTAATATTCACTATTTCTTTGTTTCTTTGTACCAATTGATGTTATGATATCGCAACATACATTTGTTTGTGTAAACAAACTCCTTTAAAATAATGCGATACCATATGACCTTTGAAAATCAATAAAAATTCACAGATGATAAGAGCGACCAATATAAATAAACATTATGGCGATTTACAGGTTTTAAAAAATGTAAGTTTAGAAATAAATAAAGGTGAAATTGTATCTATTGTTGGCGCTTCTGGTGCTGGAAAAACTACATTATTACAAATTTTAGGAACCTTAGATTTATTGGATAAAAAAGATAATTTATCAAGTTCTTTAACCATCAATGATACTTCGATAATTGATTTAAAAGATAAAGAATTATCGAAATTTAGAAATTTGAATTTAGGTTTCATTTTTCAATTTCATCAATTATTACCTGAATTTACGGCTTTAGAAAACGTTTGTATTCCTGCTTTCATTGCAAACAAACCAAAAAATGAAGTGGAAATTGAAGCTAAAAAATTATTAGATTATTTAGGATTATCGCACCGAATCAATCACAAACCCAACGAACTTTCTGGTGGTGAACAACAGCGTGTTGCCGTGGCAAGAGCTTTAATCAATAAGCCCGCAGTAATTTTTGCGGATGAACCTTCTGGAAATTTAGATCATACAACGGCTGAAAATTTACATCAATTGTTTTTTAAATTGCGTGACGAATTCGGACAAACGTTTGTAATTGTAACTCACAATGAAGAATTGGCAAATATGGCCGATAGAAAATTAGTCATGATTGATGGCGTTTTGCAAAATTAGAAGCAGACGAATCGTTTTTCAGTACACTTATCGTCCCGCTTTACGTTATATTCCCGAAGAAAAATCGGGAGATATCACTGCAATCGGGGCTAAAATTCACCAACTTATTTTCAAATGAACCCATCAGAATTAAAAGAATTTTTAGACGAAAAGGTTATTTTATACAACAATAAAAATTTTATTGATTCAGATCCTGTTCAAATTCCGCATTTGTATTCCCAAAAAGAAGATATTGAAATTGCTGGATTTTTAGCCGCAACAATCGCCTGGGGAAATAGAAAAATGATTATCAATAATGCGCATAAATTAATGCAAATTATGGGTAACTCGCCTTATGATTTTGTAATGAATCATAATGAAATCCATTTGGAAAAACTAGCTAATTTCGTACATAGAACTTTTAACGCTACTGATGCTGTTACGTTTATAAAGGCTTTACAACATATTTACAAGAACAATCCAGATTTAGAAAGTATATTTTCCAAACATATTGAAAATAACTCGACACAAAAAAGTATTTCAGAATTTAAGAAAACTTTTTTTGAAATTTCACATGAACAAAGAACTCAAAAACACATTTCCGATCCTTTAAATGGTTCTGCAGCTAAGAGAATCAATATGTATTTAAGATGGATGGTTCGAGAAGATAAAAATGGAGTTGATTTAGGAATTTGGAAATCAATCCCTACTTCTGCGTTATCTTGTCCATTAGATGTGCATTCTGGAAATGTTGCTCGGAAATTAGTACTATTGACTAGAAAGCAAAACGATGCCAAAGCTTTGTTTGAATTAGATTCAAACTTACGCTTACTAGACGCTAATGATCCAGTGAAATATGATTTTGCATTATTTGGTTTAGGCGTTTTTGAAGGGTTTTAAATAAAAAAAAGAGCTGGATTAGAGCTCTTTTCAAAATATATAAAAATTATATTAATTGCCTTTTGTGAAATTTATTTTAATAGAATAATTTTTCCCAACGAATAAATTTGCATCTTCAATTTTTAATGAATTTAATGTCGATTTTATATAGTCTTTAATCTCTGAATCGTTTGTTTTTACATTTAATATTACCAATTCATTATCTGAATTTACGGTAAAAACAACAGCAACCAAAGCTTCATTTTCAAAATCAAAATTTTCTAAATTCTTTTTTATCATTTCTGACATAACCTTTACTGCTTTTGGTAAATCTTCTTCAAAAGAAGACACCGTAGAAGCAGACACTTTAAAAGTTGTTAGTACGAAAACAACTAAAACTAAATTGATGATTTTTTTCATTTTTTGATTTTTTAAATTTTACATGACAAATCTAAGTCGTAATTAACTTAAAATGAAGTAAATAATTAACCTTAACCATCATTTAAAATTGGCAAGGAATGGAATTATTAAATTTCAATAAAATGAGGAAGAAAATTAAATATCCCATACTTTTGGATAAGAAAATTTGGGAAATTCAAAAATAGTATTTGATAATAAATTTACATTAGAAAGAGAAAAAAATATCAATTAACAATTTATCAATCCTTCTCGCATACTTTATGTTTTAAAAAACTTTGATGTAGCAGAAATTAATTAGATTTTTTAAAATTTAAACAAAAAAAATCCCGATTTTCATCGGGATTTAAGTATATAATATTTTTTCTAATTAAGATAATGCAGCTTTAACTTGGTCTGCAGCTTCTTGAAACTGAACCGCTGATAAAATTGGCATTCCTGAATTATCAATTAATTCTTTAGCAATTTCTGCGTTTGTTCCTTGTAAACGAACAATGATTGGCACTTTAATTGCATCACCCATATTTTTATAAGCGTCTACAACTCCTTGTGCTACTCTATCGCAACGAACAATTCCACCAAAAATGTTAATTAAAATGGCTTTTACATTGGCATCTTTTAAGATAATACGGAAAGCCGTTTCAACACGTTTAGCATCTGCAGTTCCACCAACATCTAAGAAGTTAGCAGGTTCAAAACCAGCATATTTAATTAAATCCATAGTAGCCATTGCTAATCCAGCACCGTTTACCATACATCCAACCGTACCATCTAAATCAACATAATTTAAACCTACTTCTTTTGCTTCTACTTCAATAGGATTTTCTTCACGAACATCACGCATATCAGCCAAGTCTTTATGACGGAATAAAGCGTTGTCATCTAAATCAACTTTAGCATCAACTGCAATAATTTTATTATCTGAAGTTTTTAATACTGGATTAATTTCAAACATTGTAGCGTCTGAACCAATATAAGCTTTGTATAAAGAATCGATAAATTTTACCATTTCTTTGAATGCTTCACCTGATAAACCTAAATTAAAAGCAATTTGTCTTGCTTGAAATCCTTGTAATCCAACAGAAGGATCAATTTCTTCAGTAAAAATTAAATGTGGAGTATGTTCAGCCACTTCTTCAATATCCATTCCACCTTCAGTAGAATACATAATCATATTACGACCTTTACCTCTATTTAATAAAACAGAAACATAAAATTCTTTAGTTTCAGATTCACCTGGATAATATACATCTTCAGCAATTAAAACTTTATGAACTCTTTTTCCTTCAGCAGAAGTTTGAGGAGTAACTAAATCCATTCCAATAATTTGACCCGCAATTTCTTTTACTTGATCTAAATTTTTAGCTAATTTAACTCCACCACCTTTTCCACGACCACCTGCGTGAACTTGAGCTTTTATAACATGCCAACCTGTACCAGTTTCAGCAGTTAATTGTTTTGCTTTTTCAACAGCTTCTTCAGCATTGTTTGCTACATGACCACGTTGTATGCGCACGCCATAGCTTGCTAATATTTCTTTACCTTGATATTCGTGTACGTTCATAATTTAGTATGAGTTAATCTTGTTTAAAAGTGGGACAAAAATAATAAAGTAATTCTTAAATGACTAATTTTTACTGCTCTTTTTAAATCTAAAGTTGATAATTTAGTATAGCTAATGTTACAAATAAAACATTTTGTTTATTTATTATTTAATTTGTGGTTTTATTTCGTTACAAAAGAATTCTAAAATACATTTGCAAAAAATAATTTAAAATGCAAAATTCAGATTTAGTACAAGTAGCACAAAATTTTGGTTGTCCGTTATATGTGTATGACGCAGACAAAATTGTATCACAATACAACAGATTAGTAAAAGCGTTTAGCAAAATTGAAAATTTTAAAATTCATTATGCTGTTAAAGCTCTTTCTAACATAAATGTTTTAAAGCTCTTAAAAAATGAAGGTTGCGGTTTAGATACGGTTTCGATAGAAGAAGTTCTATTAGGATTGCATGCAGGATTTACTCCTTCAGAAATTATGTATACACCAAACGGTGTTTCATTTGAAGAAATTGAAAAAGTAGCGCAAATGGGCGTTCAAATTAATATTGATAATTTGTCTGTTTTAGAACATTTTGGAGCAAAATACCCAAATATTCCAGTTTGTATTAGAGTCAATCCGCACGTTATGGCTGGCGGAAATGCAAATATTTCAGTTGGACATATTGATAGTAAATTCGGAATTTCCATTCATCAATTGCCACATATCTTAAGAATTGTTGAAAATACGAAAATGCATATCAACGGAATTCATATGCATACAGGTTCTGATATTTTAGATGTAGAAGTGTTTTTATATGCAGCAGAAATCTTATTTGAATCGGCAAAACAATTCAGAACACTTGATTTTATTGACTTTGGTAGCGGATTTAAAGTACCTTACAAAAAAGGTGATATTGAAACAGACATTGAAGAATTTGGTAGAAAACTAAGCAAACGTTTTTTAGCTTTCGAAAAAGAATATGGCAGAACTTTAACTTTAGTATTTGAACCTGGGAAATTCTTAGTGAGTGAAGCTGGTCAATTTTTAGCTAAAGTAAATGTTGTAAAACAAACTACTTCTACAGTTTTTGCTGGAGTTGACACGGGTTTTAATCATTTAATCCGACCAATGCTTTATGGAGCTGAACATCATATTGATAACATTTCTAACATAAAAGGAAAAGAACGTTATTATTCTGTTGTAGGATATATTTGTGAAACCGATACTTTCGCAACAAACAGAAGAATTTCGGAAATTCATGAAGGTGATATATTGAGTTTTAAAAATGCTGGAGCCTATTGTTTTTCAATGGCTTCGAATTATAATTCGAGAACAAAACCTGCGGAAGTTTTATGGAGAAATGGAGCAGCACTATTAATAAGAGAAAGGGAAACCTTTGAAGATATCTTGAGAAATCAAGTAGAGATTGATATTTAATATATTCATTAAGTATTTTTTGTTTAGTTGCAAAAGAAAAGCTCATCAATATGATGAGCTTTTTGATTTATTATTTATTTAAAACTTCTTCTAAAACTTCTGATTGTGTGCCGTTTGGCATCGTAATTTTAAGTTTCTGTGCCAAAGTTGGAGCAATTTGTGTGATGGTTTTCTTATGGTACGATTCCCCTTTTTTGATTTTCCAACCATAAAACAAACAAGGAACGTGTGTGTCATAAGAATAAGGGGAACCGTGCGTTGTTCCCGTTGACGAATATTCCATAAACCCTGGTTTGAATAATAAAATTAATTCTCCATTTTGCTTTGGATCGTAACCATTTGCAACAAATTGTAGCATTGGATTATTCGAACCTGAATTTTGAATTTCTTCTTCTGTAAACACATTACTTATAAAGTGTTGCGTCATTAAAAAATCTTTTAATTGCTGCTTGACTTTATTGAATTCTAAACCTTTTTGTTTTACTTTTTCTTTATTAATAAATACATTATAGTTAGAATAATCTAACAACACATTTTCACCAAAAGTCTTTTGAGAAAACTCTATAATACTTTGTTGTAAATTTTTAGAATTTAAACTTTCAACGGCATATTTATTGTCTTTTAAATAAGTCGCATTCTCAGCACCAGCGTGATCTGCAGTTAAGAAAACTAAATATTGACCTTTACCTACTTTATTATCTAAATACGTTAAGAAATCAGCAATTGTTTCATCTAAACGTAAATACGTATCTTGTAATTCAATAGAACGTGGACCTAAAACGTGTCCAACATAGTCCGTAGAAGAAAAACTCATCGTAAGAAAATCGGTAATTTCATCTGCTCCCATTTTCTCATTTTCGATAGCTTTCTTTGCGAAATCTGAGATTAAATTATTCCCGTAAGGCGTTGTTCTTAAAACTCCTGCATCGTTATTATTAAACATTTCCTTCACGTCATATGGAAAGAATGGCGTTTTCTTAAATAACTTTCCTTCGTAGGGATTATTATCGTTTAAACTTTCGTTATACGTTTCTTTGGGCTTTAATAAATCCCAACCTTTTTCAACATATTTTAAATAGTTTTTTTCTCCATTAAATTGTGTTGCCCAATCAGGTAGTTTTTCTCCATAAAAAGAACTTGAGATAAAATTTCCTGTTTTCGTATACCAAAATGCCCAATCTGCAAAATGTCCGGCCGGTAAAATCGCACCTCTATCTTTTATACTAATTCCGATTACTTTACTTTTAAAGTTGGTTGCCAATTTCAATTCGTCTGTAATTGTAGTACTAAAAAGATTTTTTGGAGACATTTTTCCTTCAGATTCTGTTCCTTCTACTAAAGTTACAACTGTTTCATCATCTGTACAGTACATTTCTTTTCCAGTCGCTTTATTAAACCAATCATTTCCAACAATTCCGTTTACATTTGGTAAGGCACCTGTAAAAATTGCGGCATGACCAGGAGCTGTGTACGTTGGCATATAATTATAATGCATGTTATGAAACGTGAAGCCTTTGTTCATTAATTTTTTGAAACCATTGTCTGAAAAATCATTGGCAAAACGATACAAATATTCCATTTTCATTTGATCTACCACAATTCCAACCACTAATTTTGGTTTTTCTTGCGCATTTAAAAAGGTACTAAAAACTAAAAATCCTACAATCAGTTTTTTCATTAATTTATTTTTTGAATGGTTAATTTTTATTTTCTAAAAGAGGTACGAATCTGAAATCACCAAATTCGGTTTTTTCAAATTGTGTTTCATTTTTTCTTATTAATAAAGTCATAATTTGAACATCATCTCCAACAGGAATCACTAATCTTCCTCCTATTTTCAACTGTGATAACAAAGCTTGCGGAATAATTGGTGCGCCTGCTGTTACAATGATACTATCAAAAGGCGCTTCTTTTTCTAAACCAATATAACCATCGCCAAAAACAAATAATTTCGGTCTGAAACCTAAAGTTGGTAACAATCGTGATGTTTTTTTAAACAATTCGTTTTGTCTTTCAATCGTAAATACTTTGGCACCTAATGTAACTAAAACCGCAGTTTGATAGCCACTTCCCGTTCCAATTTCTAATGTTTTATGGTCTTTTTCTACTTGTAATAATTCGCTTTGAAAGGCCACTGTATAAGGTTGTGAAATAGTTTGTCCTGCACCAATTGGAAAGGCTTTATCTTGATAAGCAAAATCTTCGAAACTAGAATTCAAAAACAAATGTCGTGGGATTTTTTTAATAGCTTCTAACACGTTTTTATCTGTAATTCCTTTTTCTTGTAATTGCTTTGCAAGCTGATTTCTAAGCCCTTGATGTTTGTTAGTATCTTTCAATTGTAGTAGTAAATTATTGATGTAAAATTAGATTTAAAATTTCAAAAAGCAAATCGAAATTTTTATTATTTAATTACTATTTTTGATGAAATTTATTTTTATGTTAAAAGTCGGAGTTTTAGGTGCAGGTCACTTAGGAAAAATACATTTACGCTTATTAAATCAGTCAGAAAAATACGAATTAGTTGGTTTTTTTGATCCTTTTGAAGAAAATGCTACTAAAGTTGCTGCTGAATTCGGTTATAAAAAATTCGATTCTATAGAAAGTTTACTTGCTGAAGTTGATGTTGTAGATATTGTTACACCAACTATCCAACATTTCGAATGTGCCAAAATGGTAATTGAAGCTGGAAAACATATTTTCATAGAAAAACCAATCGCTACAACTGTTGAAGAAGCTGAAGAAATAGTGGCTTTGGCGAATAAATATAACGTAAAAGGTCAAGTTGGACATGTAGAACGTTTCAATCCTGCTTTTACAGCTGTGAAAGATATGATTGATAAACCTATGTTTATTGAAACACATCGTTTAGCAGAGTTTAATCCACGTGGTACAGATGTTCCAGTGGTTTTAGACTTAATGATTCATGATATCGATGCGATTTTAAGCGTCGTAAAATCGAAAGTAAAAACAGTTAATGCAAGTAGTGTTGCTGTAATTTCAGATTCTCCAGATATTACAAATGCCCGTTTAGAGTTTGAAAATGGTTGTGTTGCGAATATTACGGCGAGTAGAATTTCTATGAAAAACATGCGTAAATCACGTTTTTTCCAAAAAGACGCTTACATTTCTGTCGATTATTTAGATAAAATTTGCGAAGTGGTTCGTATGCAAGATGCGCCAGAAACTCCGGGTGATTTTGATATGATTCTACAAAATGCAGAAGGTGTGAAAAAACAAATTTATTTCGATAATCCAAATGTAAATCCAAACAACGCTATTTTAGACGAATTAGAAGCGTTTGCAGATGCGATTAATAACAACACGACTCCTATTGTAAGTTTAGAAGATGGAACTGAAGCATTACGAGTAGCATACCAAATTATTGATTGTATTGGGAAGTAAAAGCCCACTAACCCCCAAAGGGGGAATAATAAAAGAAACTAAATTTTATAATAAATAACTAAAACCCTACTTACCCCTAGTAGGAAAGTCCCCTTCGGGGATTTAGGGGCTTACATAATGAAACAAATTGCCGTAATAGGATCAGGAACAATGGGTAATGGAATTGCTCATACATTTGCACAAGCAGGTTTTACTGTAAAATTAATTGATATTTCTGAAAAATCATTAGAAAAAGGAATGGCAACAATTGCCGCTAACTTAGACAGAATGGTAACTAAAGGAAGCATCACGGAAGAAGACAAACACAAAACTATATCAAATATTATTACTTACACAGAGGTAAAAGATGGTGTAGTGGGTTGCGATTTAGTTGTGGAAGCAGCAACTGAAAACGTAGCTTTAAAAATGAATATCTTCAAGCAATTAAGTGATATTTGCGATCATAACGTAATTTTAGCAAGTAACACTTCTTCTATTTCAATCACTCAAATTGGTGCTCAAGTGGTTCATCCAGAAAGAGTTATTGGAATGCACTTTATGAATCCAGTGCCGATTATGAAATTGGTTGAAATCATCCGTGGGTATTCTACGTCTGATGAAGTGACTAAAATCATCATGGATTTATCTGTCAAATTAGGAAAAACACCAACAGAAGTAAACGATTATCCAGGTTTCGTAGCCAACAGAATTTTAATGCCTATGATTAACGAGTCAATCGAAACGTTATATAATGGTGTTGCTGGAGTTTCTGAAATTGATACGGTAATGAAATTAGGAATGGCGCATCCAATGGGACCGTTACAATTAGCAGATTTTATTGGACTTGACGTTTGTTTATCAATCTTAAACGTAATGTACGATGGGTTCAAAAATCCAAAATATGCGCCTTGTCCGCTATTAGTGAATATGGTAATGGCTGGAAAATTAGGCGTAAAATCTGGTGAAGGTTTCTACGACTATTCAGAAAGCAAAAAAGCAGAGAAAGTTTCGAAACAATTTTCTAAGTAATTAGTCGCAGTCGCAGTATTCAGTCAAAAACTAAACTGAAAACTGTGACTGAAAACTGTAAACTAAAAAAATGAGTAAAATAATCCCTTTTAAAGCGGTTCGTCCCACAGCAGATAAAGTGGCGTTGGTGACTTGTAGAACGTACGACGATTATAGTTCGGCGGAGCTTGCAGCTTGGTTAAACTTTAATCCCTATTCGTTTTTACACGTGATTCATCCTGCGTATGCGAATGCTCAAAAAATCACAATCGACAAGCGTTTTAAAGGGGTTTTACATAAATATCAGGATTTTAAAAACGAAAATATTTTAATTTCCGAAGAACATCCTGTGTTTTATTTATACGAAATTCAGGCCAAAAATCAGACATTTACTGGAATTATAGCTGGAACTTCAGTTGAAGATTATCAGAAAAATATCATAAAAAAACACGAAGATACCTTACAATATCGTGTAGAATTATTTAAAGATTATTTACATCAAACGGGTTTTAATACCGAACCAGTTTTGATTACTTATCCAGATTCTGTAGAAATTAACACGTTTATTTCTTTACGAAAAAAGAGCGAACCTATTTACGCTTTCTCTACTCCAAACAAGGAAAAGCATACACTTTGGAAAATCGATACACAATCGGAAATAGATTGGTTACAAGAACATTTTGAAAACATTCCGAATTTATATATTGCAGACGGACATCATCGTTCCGCTTCAGCAGAATTATTATTCGAACAAGACAAACATTTAGGCAACAAAAACCTAAATTATTTTATGAGTTTTTTAATTGCCGAAAGCAATGTGAAAATTTATGAATTCAATAGAATTATTCGCGATTTAAACGGTTTAACCAAAGACGATTTCATTAAAAAATTAGCCGATAATTTTATCATCAAAACCAAAGATCAAGAATTGTGGAAACCCCAAAATAAATTCGAATTTGGTATGTATTTAGATGGCAGTTTTTACGCGTTATTCTACAAGCAAAATCAAAAAGAAACCTCTGTTTTAGAAAACTTAGATGCACAAATTTTATACGATACGGTTTTGAATCCACTATTAGGAATCGAAGATTTACGTAACGACGAACGCATCGATTATATTCCAGGAAAACAAAGCGTTTCGGTAATTAAAGATTTAATTGACGAAGGCGAATATGAAGTCGGTTTCATGCTCTACCCTACAAACATTTCAGAAATTAAAACCATTGCCGACAACAATTTAATTATGCCTCCAAAATCAACGTATATTGAACCTAAGTTTAGAAGTGGTTTGGTGGTATACGAACTTTAGTTGGGAGTTTGAAGATGGAAGTTGGGAGTTTGCACACGAAGTTTAACTACAATTTTGTCATGCTGAAAGCATCTCACAGTATATATCAATGAAAAAAATATTAATATCACTTGGATTAAGCGTTATAACCATATTTATTATATGTACATATAAACCTATATTAATAAAATATTTATGTGGAAATGGAATTATTTTGGAAAAGAAAGAATCTTATTCTGTTAAAATAGATGGAAAATTACACAAAGACATTTTGTTTAAAGATAAAAACAAATTCATTCTTTTTTTAGAAAATGAAAAAATAAATACAGATTATTCTATTGTGTCAATTGACTTGAAAAATAATATTATAGGATTTAATTGTTCATCTAGAGATTGTTATGATACATTTTTAGGCAATTTATTTCAAAGTGATATGGGGAAAATGTACACATTATTTGATAATACTATTAAAGGGGCAAATTTTGATTCAAACTTAAAAATTTCTGAAAGTTCAATAAACTTTTATATCCCAAATAAAAACAAAAATCAATTCGTAGAATTAAATTTAAAAGAAACTTGTGAATATTAAAGAAAACCTTACCGAAATAAAATCCCAACTTCCAGTTCATGTTACTTTGGTTGCGGTTTCTAAAACCAAACCTGTTTCAGATTTGATGGAAGCATATAATGCTGGTCAACGTATTTTTGGAGAAAACAAAATCCAAGAAATGACCGAAAAATGGGAACAAATGCCAAAAGATATAAAATGGCATATGATTGGTCACGTTCAAACCAATAAAGTAAAATTTATGGCGGAATACGTGAGTTTAATTCATGGTGTCGATAGTTTGAAATTATTAGAAGAAATCAACAAACAAGCTAAAAAACATAATCGAATTATTGATTGTTTGTTGCAAATCCATATCGCAGAAGAAGAAACTAAATTCGGATTAAATGAAGAAGAATTGAATGAGATTCTGAAACAAGTTCAGAATGACAATAGTCAATTTGAAAACATCAGAATTGTAGGTTTAATGGGAATGGCAACATTTACAGAAGACATAGTGCAAATTGAAAAAGAATTCAACCATTTAAAAGCAATTTTTGATAAAAATAAATCACTGAACACTAAAAACTGCCAACTGAACACTCTTTCCATGGGAATGTCTGGCGATTATCAACTCGCAATTTCATGCGGAAGTACAATGGTTCGAATTGGAAGTAGTATCTTTGGAACGAGATAAAGTTTATTTAACTTTGTCATTTCGACGTAAGGAGAAATCTCATTATGTTTAGATTATGGGATTTCTCCTTACGTCGAAATGACAAAACACAAAAAAAGAAAGCATATTTACACAATAATCGACATAGAAACCACGGGCGGACAATACAATGAAGAAGGTATTACCGAAATTGCCATTTATAAATTTGATGGTCATGAAGTTGTAGACCAATTTATTAGTTTGGTGAATCCGGAAAAACCCATTCAACCATTTGTGGTAAAATTGACTGGTATTAATAGTGCCATGCTTCGTAGTGCGCCGAAGTTTTACGAAGTGGCCAAACGCATTATTGAAATTACCGAAGGCACGATTTTAGTGGCACATAACGCTAGTTTCGATTACCGAATTTTACAAACAGAATTCAGAAGATTAGGTTTCGATTTCAAAAAACCCACTCTTTGTACAGTCGAATTAGCCAAAAAAATCATTCCAGATTTACCTTCATATAGTTTAGGAAAATTAGTGCGTTCGTTAGGAATTCCTATGGCTGACCGTCACCGAGCAAGTGGTGATGCGATGGCAACTGTGAAGTTATTCAAAATGTTAATGGCGAAAGATTTGACTAAAGAAATCGTAAAAAGCTTCATAAAAACGGAAATCAAAGCAGGATTATCTCCAAAGTTGATGGATATTGTAGAAATGACACCTTCAAAAACGGGAATATACTACATTCATAACGAAAAAGGAGATATTATATATATTGGAAAAAGTAAAAACATTAAAAAACGTGTGAACCAACATTTTACGGGTGTCAACTCAAAAAGTAAAAAAATTCAACGTGATGTTTATGCTGTAACTTTTGAAGAAACTGGTTCCGAATTAATTGCATTATTGAAAGAATCTGAAGAAATTAAAATCAACAAACCAATTTATAACCGAGCGCAACGTAAAAGTATTTTCAATTTTGCCATGTATTCTCATTTAGATGAAAATGGATATTTAGCTTTAACGATTGAAAAAGCAGATGGTAGAAAGAAAGAAATTACTTCATTTGTAAGCTTGCAAGAAGGAAAAAACTTATTGTTTAAAATTACTTCTGATCATACTTTATGTCAGAAAATTAATGGTTTGTACGATACGAAAGCAGCTTGTTTTCAATACAAAATTAAAGAATGTAATGGCGCTTGTATTCAAGAAGAAAGTCCAGAAATATATAATGCTCGCGTACTAAATTTCATCAAAGATGCTCGTTTTGAAAACGACAATATGATTGTGGTTGATAAAGGTAGAACTATTGAAGAACGTAGCGCTGTTGTAATTGAAAATGGCGTTTATAAAGGTTATTGTTTTTTCGATTTGAATTATCAAATTACGAATATAGAAATTCTGAAAAACATTCTAATTCCGATGCAAAATAACCGCGATACCACTAATATTATCAAAAGTTATATCCGAAAACATAGAGTGATGCGAATTATGAAGTTTTAATTTGAGCTAGAAGATTGAAGCTGGAAGCTGGAAAATGAATTTTGAACAACAAATTTTTAAACTTTAAACCTGAAACTTGAAACCAAATTTTTTAATAACCATTATCGGACCAACAGCTATAGGAAAAACCTCCTTAAGCATTGCTTTGGCGCAACATTTTGGTTGTGATATTATTTCGTGTGATAGTCGTCAGTTTTTTAAAGAAATGACTATCGGAACTGCGGTTCCTTCTGAAGAAGAATTAGCTTCGGCTCCACATCATTTCATCCAAAATAAATCGATTTTTGAAAATTATTCTGTAGGTGATTTTGAAAAAGAAGCATTGGAGAAATTAGACGAACTCTTTGCCAAAAAAAACATCCAAATTATGGTTGGTGGTTCTGGATTATATGTGGATGCCGTTTTAAAAGGTTTCGATGAATTTCCAGATATTGATGAAAGTGTTCGTACAGAAATCAATGCAAAATTTGAGGATTTAGGTATCGAATTTCTACAAAAAAAACTACAAGAATTAGATATCGAATATTATAAAAAAATAGAAACTGAAAATCCACAAACACTACAGAATCCACAACGTATGAAACGTTTTGTAGAAGTTTGTATCGGTTCTGGTCTTCCCTATTCTAGCTTTATTGGCAAACGTAAAAACGAACGCAACTTTACTCCTATTGTTATTGGTTTAGAAGCAGATAGAGAAATAATGTACAACCGAATTAACCAACGTGTGGATATTATGTTGGACCAAGGTTTGCTTCATGAAGTTGAAAATTTATTTCCACACAAAGAACTAAACGCTTTGCAAACTGTAGGTTACAGAGAATTATTTGATTTTTTTGAAGATAAAACCACTTTTGAATTCGCTATAGCACAAATCAAACAAAACACACGGCGATTTGCAAAGCGCCAAATGACTTGGTTCAAACGTACTGAAAATGCTACGTGGTTTGATTTTGAAATAGATAGAAATGAGATTATTCAAAGCATCAATTCAAAAATCCAAAATTCGTAAATCCGAATTCGTAAATCCGAATTCGTAAATCGCAAATCGTAAATCGCTAATTAATTATGCCCATTTCTCCAGACTTCACATCTATTTACCAACATAATTTCGAAATTGGTTTTCAACATTGCTATCCAAATGGCTTTTTGAAACACACTGAAATTTGTAATTTATTTCAGATTGTAGCTGGACTTCACGCCGATTTAGGTGGAATTAGTTATTTAGACATGCAACAACATCACCAAGCTTGGGTGTTGAGTAGAATGCGAATTGAAATTACGAAATTACCGAAATGGAAAGATGTAATTACCATTAAAACTTGGATTAAAACCCTAGAAAATTCTCGTTCAGTTCGTTGTTTAGAAATGTATTTGAATGCCGAGAAAATTGTAGGTTGTGAAACATTTTGGGTCGTAATTAATACGAAAACTAGAAGACCTGATAATTTAGCTTTACCGCATTCACACTTTGAAAAGTTTGATATAGATAGTATTTCTAAACCAATTCAGAAAATCAATATTCCTGAAGAATTTACTTTTAAAAACGAGAAAAAAATTCAATTATCTGATATTGATATTGTCAATCACGCCAATAATGTCAAATATTTAGAATGGTGTTTAGATGTTACGAATGTTGAAAATGTTTTAAACAATAAAATTAAAGCACTAAACTTAAATTATCTTCAAGAACTGAATTTCAACGATGCGATTGAAATTCAACATACAACAACTTCTTTCTTGATTACTAAAGAAGGAAAAAGTTGTTTTGCTTTGGAAGTTGAGATGTAAATAAAACACATAGACACATAGAAAGATTTAAGCATTTCTTTAAAAAAGAAAACATAACTATGTAAACTTTACTACAAATATTTAACAATAAAACTATGTGCCTATGTGTTTGATCAAAAACTAATTTTACTTAAAGTTTCCATTACATAATCGTGCATTACTTGCTTGTAATCCAAGTGAGTAACCATTCTTAATTTACCTTGACCCATATTGCTGATATTGATATTTTTCTCTTTCAACTTATCCATAAACTGCGTTTCACTTACAACAGATTTTAAGGTAAAAATCACAATATTCGTTTCAATTGGTTCTACTTTATAGATGAAAGGTAAAGTTGCTAAAATTTCACCTAATTCTTTTGCTTTTTTATGGTCTTCTTCTAAACGAGAGATATTATTTTGCAATGCATACATTCCTGCTGCCGCTAAATATCCAGCTTGACGCATTCCGCCACCAAATATTTTTCGGATTCGAAGTGCACGTTTCATATCTTCTTTCGTACCTAACAAAACAGAACCTACTGGCGCTCCTAAACCTTTTGACAAACAAACTGAAATCGTATCGAACAATTCCCCGTACACTTTTGGATGTTGTTTTTTAGCTACTAAAGCATTCCAAAGTCGAGCACCATCTAAATGATATTTTAAGTTATGTTTGGTACAAACGTCTTTAATTTTTTTTAATTCATCCATATCATAACAAGCGCCACCACCTTTGTTTGTTGTGTTTTCTACACAAACTAACTTGGTCATAGGTGCATGATAAAATTCTGGATCGTTAATGGCTTTTTCCACTTGTTCAGCCGTAATCATTCCGCGATTTCCGTCAATTAAATTACATGAAACGCCACTATTAAAGGCTACTCCACCCGCTTCATATAAAAAAACGTGTCCCCATTTATCACAAATTAATTCATCACCTGGATTGGTATGTAATTTTATAGCCGTTTGATTCGCCATAGTTCCTGATGGAAAAAACAAAGCCGCCTCTTTACCGAATAAATCGGCAAGCGTTTCTTCTAATTCATTAACTGTTGGATCTTGTTTAAAAACATCATCGCCTACTTTGGCATTAAACATAAATTGCAACATTTCTTGAGTAGGTTTGGTAACCGTATCGCTGAATAAATTAATTTCCATAAATCGTTTTAATAGTCTATTTTTGTTGTGTAAAACTACAAATAAAATGGTAAATACCGAACAAATTAAAGACATTATTAATCGCCTTGGTGCGTTAAGGAGGTATCTTTGACGTTGATGCCAAGCTTGTCGAAATAACGAATCAAGAAGAAAAGACCTTTGCACCAGACTTTTGGAACAATGCGAAGCAAGCAGAAATTATCGTACGAAATTTACGTTCGATAAAAAAATGGGTAGATGATTATACCCGCTGCGAAGATTTAGCGGAAGAATTGCAACTGACTTATGAATTTTATAAAGAAGATGCGGTTTCTGAAGAAGAATTAGATGCCATTTTTGATACAACTATTACCAATATTGAAGATTTAGAATTTAGAAATATGCTTTCGGAAGAAGGTGATAATCTAAGTGCTGTACTTCAAATTACGGCTGGTGCTGGTGGAACAGAAAGTTGCGATTGGGCAAGCATGATGATGCGAATGTATTTAATGTGGGCCGAAAAGCAAGGATATAAAGTCAAAGAATTGAATTATCAAGAAGGCGATGCTGCTGGAATTAAAACTGTAACCTTAGAAATTGAAGGCGATTTTGCTTTTGGCTATTTAAAAGGAGAAAACGGTGTACATCGTTTGGTACGAATTTCACCTTTTGATAGTAATGCCAAACGTCATACTTCATTTGCTTCGGTTTATGTGTATCCGTTGGTGGATGATACAATTGAAATTGAAATTAACCCAGCTGATATTGAAATCACAACAGCTCGTTCAAGCGGTGCTGGTGGACAAAATGTGAATAAAGTAGAAACTAAGGTTCAATTATTTCACAAACCTTCAGGAATCCAAATTCAATGTTCGGAAACGCGTTCACAGCATGATAACAGAAGTCGTGCTTTACAAATGTTAAAGTCACAATTGTACGAAATTGAATTGAAAAAACAATTGGCACAGCGTGAAGATATTGAAGCCGGAAAAATGAAAATTGAATGGGGTTCGCAAATTAGAAACTACGTGTTACATCCATACAAACTGATTAAAGATGTTCGTTCCGGATATGAAACTTCCGATTCTGAAGCCGTTTTAAACGGAGAAATTGATGGTTTCTTGAAAGCCTATCTGATGATGATGGGACAAAAAGAAGAAGAGTAAAAAATAAAAAAAGCCTTCCAGAAATTTGAACATGCCCCAAAAAGTTAGATACTATTTGGGGCATTTTTATGGAAAGAAAA
>CAYWVV010000028.1:0-37477 GCA_964461805.1 uncultured Flavobacterium sp. | reverse complement strand
CGCCTGCTTTAGAAAAAATCAATACAGCTTGGACAAATGCATCAGCTGAAATGTATAACACTGGAGACGCTCAAGGAGCTGCACAAGCACAACCACAAGCTTCTGGTGATACAACTCAAGATGTTGAATTCGAAGAAGTAAAATAATTTACGATTGAAGATTTACGATTTACGAAGTAAAATTTACGAGTAAAGAATAAATTAAATAGTTAAGAACCGAGTAAGAAATTACTCGGTTTTTTTATTGTAATATTGCATATAAAATATAATCAAATGAAGAAAATTATTTTTACGTTATCGCTTACTATTATATCATTAGTAAGTTTCTCTCAAATTACATTATGTAATAACGCAACTCCAATTTGTGGAAGTTTAATTTTTTCAAACTCAAGTTCAGTATCTAGTTTAGGTGGAATTTCTTGTGTAAGCTCAACTCCAAATCCGCACTGGAGTATTTTAAAAGTTAATCTTGCAGGAAATTTAGTTTTTAGTTTAAGCCAAGGAAATAATGCTCCAAATTACAACAATTTAGATGTTGATTATGTTTGTTGGGGACCATTCAATGAAATACCTAATTGTAATACTCAATTATATCGTTTTCCTGCAACAAATACTGGAATTCCTAACAATATAATTGGTTGTAGTTATTCATCTGCAGCTATAGAAACTATAACAATACCAAACGCTATAACTGGAAAATATTATGTTATTTTATCAACAAATTATAGTGGTCAACCCGGCTCAATTAAAATTACTCAAACTAACACTGCTTTACCTGGAGCGGGTTCAACAATATGTGATTATGCTGTAGTAAATGATGCACCAGATGATGTCTCTTTTCAAAATACTGCAAACTTTAATGTTGCAACTTTAAATGTAAACACTTTTCTTTGGCAAATGAGTACAGATGGATTAAATTGGACAAATATATATGATGGCGGAATAAACCCTACTCTTTCGGGATGTTCAACAAATTTGCTTAACTTAACAAATATACCTTCATCTTATATTGGGAATTATTTTAGAGTGAATTTAACAACTAATACAGAAAATGTAAATTCAAGTTCTGCTAGAATTACTGGTTCATTAAAATCAGAAACATTTAATAGTATTGTAAATGAAATTTTAATTACAAAGGAAAATATTTCAATTGGAAAATTAAGTGGTAGTATGGAAATTTATGACCTTAACGGAAGGTTATTAATTTCTGAAGAAATTACGCCAAATTCATACATAAATATTTCAAGTTTTACTAAAGGAATTTATGTACTAAATTTTCAAGATTATAACAATAATAAATACAATCAAAAATTTATTAAAAATTAAAATAATTTACGATTTAAGAAGTAAAATTTACTAGTAAAGAATAAATTAAATAATTAAGAACCGAGTAAGAAATTACTCGGTTCTTAATTATCTTCGTAAAAACAAACTAAACTTTTAAAATGAGAAAAATTTACACGTTAGTACTATTCCTATTTTCAATTTCATACCTGTATTCTCAATCGGCAATTTGCGATAATCCAACACCTATTTGTGGTAATATTAATCCAACTCCAAATACGACAAACGTACCATCTTTAGGCGGAATTGGATGCTTATCTAATACACCAAACCCTAATTGGTTTATATTTAAAGTTGGGTACACAGGCAATTTAGAATATAATTTACATCAAGGTAATAATGCACCATTTTATAACAATTTAGATGTAGATTTTGTATGTTGGGGACCATTTACTAGCACACCAAATTGCAACACTCAATTATACGGTTACCCAGCTGGTAACACTTCAATTCCAAATAATATTGTAGCTTGTAGTTATTCTCCATCACAACAAGAACAATTTACAATACCTAGTGCCGATACTAACAAATATTATGTAATACTAACAACAAACTTTAGTAATTTACCTGGAAATTTTGTACTTGAACAAACGAATGCTAGTTCCTCAGGATCAGGAAGCACTGACTGCTCTACTATATGTGGTATCTTTTTATCTAATGAATTTAATCAAGAATTACCTACTTCTTTTACAAACTGTAGCGAAGTAACTACTTCTTACAATTTAAAATGTAATTTGAGAACACCAAATCCAAATACATTAACTTATCAATGGTACTTAAATGATGTTTTACAACCCGCTTTAACAACACAACAAGTTGCGGTCTCACAATCTGGAACTTGGAAAGTAGTTACAACAAATCCGAATTGCAATTCACTTGAAGAAGATTCAATTACTATTACATTTGGTATAATTCCAGCAATTAATACTACTACATATACTGTTAATGGCCCTTTAAACACTTGTAACCCTATAGTTAATCTAAAAAATGAAGACACATTCATTTTAAATGGATTAAATCCGAATGATTATACTGTAGAATATTTTTTAGATGAAAATGATTCATGGGTAGGAAATAATCCAATATTAAATCCAGAAACTTTTACTACCAACCAAAACACAATAATTTATGTTCAAGTAACTAATCTTTTATCTAATTGTACCGAATATACATTTTTCACGATAGATATAGACTGTTCAAATACAGAATTAGTAATTACTACACAGCCACAAAATCAATCTACAAATTCAAATGCAACAGTAGTTTTTACAACAAATATTACAAATGCAGCAACTTATATATGGCAAATGAGTACTGATGGGATAAATTGGACATCAATTACAAATGGCGGTATAAACCCAACATTTAATGGTGCAAATACAAATACATTAACAATAAATAATGTGCCTGCTAATTATGACGGAAATCTGTTTAGAGTACTTGCAACAAGTGATACAGATACTAAAATAAGTAACCCAGCTACTTTGTCAATCGTACTTTCGAATAATAGCTATGAATTAAGTGAATTTTCTATTTCGCCAAACCCATCAAAAAATAATTTTATATTATACTTAAAAGAAAATAATTTGTTTGAAGATTTAAAATATTCCATTTATGATTTAAAAGGTAGAAAACTTTTAGAAAACAAAATAAATTCTCTTGAAACTATCCTCCCAATTGAAAATTATCAAACAGGAATTTATTTAATTGAAATTAATACTTCATCAGGAAAATTAACTAAAAAGTTGATAAAACAATAAATATTATAAATATCATTTTACTAAACCGTGCTAAGTTTTTAAGCACGGTTTTTTATTGGCTTAGATTTTTCTTTTAACATCATTAATATAACAACCACATGTGGAAATGTAATTGCTGCTAAAAAAGAAAAAAACAACGTATTAAAAAGCTTAATATCTTGAAATAAAAAATAAAAAATAAATAATCCCATAAGTGAAACTATCCAATAAAATAATGCCGCTTTTATGTATTTAATGAAAGTAAAATAATTAAAACTACCATATAAAAATTTAGTTTGATTTATAATAGAAGGCATACTGTGCCAAACAATAAAATAAATCGTAAAACCCCAAATAAGAGATGAAACTTTAAAAATAATTGTAAAAACTAAAAGATAAAATAGTTCGCTTAAAAAAACACTTTCATTTACTTTTAACTTCTTAAAAACTAAAATATAAGTAATTGTAAATAAAATTAAAATCAAATAAAGTGAATTTACAATCAAAGACTCATTAATTCTATAGGTAGTAATTTCATACACGACAGCAATTACATCATTGATATGAAAACCAAACAATAAAAACAATACCAACAACCCATATAAAGTTTTAAAAACAAAATTATATTCTAATACTTCTCCTTTTAGGTAATCTAATTGTTGTTCTCCAAAATGATAACCGCTAATTAGTACAAATAATAATAAAGTTAGTATTGGTAAAAAATAAAAAAGTAATGCACCAAAAACTACAACCATAATATATAAAAAGATGATTTTCATATTAGAAATCTCTTTCTTCTTATTTATAATATTTTTTGTAATTAAGATATCGTTGGCACCATGCAAAATTCCAAAAGATAGAATTAAAACAAACCCAGATATTACTTGTAAATCCTTAGAAAAAAATGAGGTAATCCATAATCCAAGAAAACTCAGAACTATAGCAATACTTGGATAATTATTCATAATTATTATTTTTTGTTTAAATTATATTAAAAAAAGATAAACAAAATTAGTTTATTTGTCTAACATTTATTAACTTTGGTTAAACAAATTAACATTAACTAATAATTAAAACCAAATTTTATGACAAATTTTAGCTTAATTTCAAAAATGTTACCAAATGATTACGTGGGATTTACATTCTTCGTTGGCTGTATGGCTATGATGGCTGCTTCAGCATTTTTCTTTTTATCATTAAACCAATTTGATAAAAAGTGGCGTACTTCGGTACTAGTATCAGGATTAATAACTTTTATTGCAGCTGTGCATTACTTTTATATGAAAGAGTATTGGGCAGAAGTTGGAGAATCACCAACATTTTTTAGATACGTTGACTGGATATTAACAGTGCCTTTAATGTGTTTAGAGTTTTTTCTAATCTTAAAAGTTGCAGGTGCAAAAACAGATTTATTATGGAAAATGATCGGTTTATCAGTAGTTATGTTAGTAACTGGTTACTTAGGTGAAACGGTTTACAAAGATTCAGCTGCTTTATGGGGTGGTATTTCAGGATTAGCTTATTTTGTAATTGTTTACGAAATATGGTTAGGATCTGCTTCTAAATTAGCAAAAGCTGCTGGCGGAAACGTGTTAGCTGCTCACAAAATATTATGTTGGTTTGTGTTAGTAGGTTGGTCAATTTATCCGTTAGGATACATGATGGGAACAACTGGATGGTACAATTCAGTAATTCCTTCAGGAAATATTGATATCGCTTACAACATTGCTGATGCCATAAACAAAATTGGATTTGGATTGGTAATTTATAATTTAGCAGTTCAATCACAGAAAGATTAAGTTTTAGTTTTTTTTTTATTTTAAAACCGTGTTAAATTTTTTAGCACGGTTTTTTTATTGAAAATAATTTGTACATTGGAAGCACCAAAAACATAAAACTCAACACAATGAAAAAACTATGTATTGCATTACTTTTAGTCACTACTACACTAAGTTTTGCTCAAAAAGCGAAACCAAAAACAGGATCATCTTTAACTTTAGCTACTTTTGAAAACTTAAAAGCAGAAATTATTACCGAAGGTGGTAAACAAAAATTAGCCATTATTATGGACAATGCTGGCAAAAAAGAAAATGTAATTTTAAAAGATATTACTACAAAAGACAAAGCACAACAACCTACAAATTTTAAAATTAAAGTTTTTACGGTGGCGGGTGTAAAATTATATCACTTTACTTACACTGAAAACATCATTTCTGAAACCAAACTCAAAAAAGAAAATGCCTTAATAACTTCTAATGAAATTTGGGATTTATCTGCAACAAAAGTTAAAATTTTAGGCAACATACAAACTGTATCCAACATTAAAGAAATTAAACAATTAGGAAAATCTACAGCTACAGAAACAGTAGAAAAAACTCGTAGAGAAGGTTTTGAATTTACGCTAACAAAAGATTTTGAAGTGTTATTATCTACAAAAGCACAAACGAATAAATATAAATTTAACGCAACTACCCGTCGATACGATCCAAAGAAATAAATCATTAAAACACATAGAAACTTAGATTTTATTTAAAAATTATTGGATTAATTTATCAGATAACATGGTCTATGTTTTCTATTTTAAACATAGCTTCTTTTTATTATTTTCTATTTGCCTATGTGTTTGTTGTTTTTTTTCACAATCTAAAGAGTTTCATCATTTGAAGCTCTTTTTTTATATGCGTGCATATTATTTTTTACTATATTTGAAAAAACTTTACAATTATGCAAAAATTACACTTAACAGAAATTCTAAACATAAAACATCCAATTATTATGGCGCCAATGTTTTTGGTGTCAAATACTAAAATGGTAATTGAAGGTATGAAAAGTGGTGTAGCTGGTTGCATTCCAGCCTTAAACTATAGAACATTAGAAGAATTACGAAGTGCTATTATCGAATTGAAAAACGCAAAAGTAACTGGTGGTAGTTTCGGATTCAATTTGATAGTAAATAAATCCAATGTAAAATATAAAGAGCAATTACGCATTTTATGTGAAGAAAAAGTCGACTTTATTTTAACTTCTTTAGGTTCACCAGAAGAAACCATCAATGAAGCACATAAAGTTGGCATAAAAGTTTTTTGTGATGTTACCGATTTAAGTTTCGCTAAAAAAGTAGAAAGTTTAGGAGCTGATGCATTAGTGGCTGTAAATAACTTAGCTGGCGGTCACAGAGGAAATATTAATCCAGAAGAATTAATCAAACAATTAAATGAAGGCACTTCCCTACCTGTAATTTCTGCTGGTGGTGTGAGTAAAAAATCGGATATAGATAAAATGATTTCTTATGGTGCGATTGGCGTTTCTGTTGGAAGTCCGTTTATAGCTTCAATAGAATCCGGCGTTTCTCAAGAATACAAACAAGCATGTGTAGATTATGGTGCAAAAGATATCGTAATGACCGAACGTATTTCGGGTACACCTTGTTCCGTAATAAATACACCTTACGTTCAAAAAGTGGGTACGAAAACTACTTGGTTAGAACAAGTTTTGAATAAGAATAAGAGTTTGAAAAAATGGGTTAAAATGATTCGTTTTTACATCGGTATGAAAGCCACAGAAAAAGCAGCTACAGAAGTAACTTACAAAACGGTTTGGGTGGCCGGACCAACAATTGAAGACACACACGCGATTTTACCCGTTTCGGATATTGTAAAAAAATTAACGGTTTAAGATGTACGATAAACTTTTTACATTTTTAAACAAATATTTCAAGAAAGCAACCCTTTTCAGAGTCTTGTTTAATATGTCACCCATGTATAAAAGAAGTTGTGGGAAAATTATTTTCGCATCGGAAGATTTACATGTAGTAAAAATCAAAATTCCGTTATCGTATAAGAATAAAAATTATGTAGGTTCCATTTTTGGTGGAAGTTTGTTTTCTGCCACGGATCCTATTTATATGATTCAATTGATGCAAATTTTAGGAAAAGACTTTGTGGTTTGGGATAAAAAAACAAACATCAAGTTTAAACGACCAGCTTACGAACATGCATTTGCAACCTTTGAATTTACAACTACAGAAATTAATGAAATCGTACAAAAAGTTCAAGTTGAAAACGAATTAGATTATACCAAAATTCTCCACATCACAGATAAAAACGGAACCATTTTTTCGGAATTAGACAAAACGTTATACATTTCTACAAAAGCATATTATAAAAAGAAAAGAAGTTTGAAGAAGTAACCGCAAAGAACGCAAAGATTATCGCAAGGAACGCAAAGAAAATCCTTTACATCCATTCAATCTGCGTGCAAAAACTATCTAAACCAATTACCTATTTTACGAAAAATTCTGCCAAAAAAAGTTCTTTTCTCAATTATATAACCTGTTACAGAAGTTTCCATTTTTATTTCATTATCAAAACGATTCAAAGCTACATTTATTAATTTATTTTCTTTAACAACTCTTTCTTGTATTTCCATACCTAAAAATGAAAAGTCTAATGTGTCACCATTTTTTACTATAATACTAAATTTTCCATTTTCATCAGATAGCGTTGAAATACTTGAATAATTATTTCTTATTGTTGTATTCTGTAAAGGCTTACCTTCAAAAAAAACAGTTCCTTTAACTTCAAAAGTTCCGATAAAATCAGAAGTTCTATTCAAATGTTTCAAATCTGTTTGCTCTACTAAAGGTTTATCTTGTGCGACAATAGTTGAAGTTCCTAAACCTAAAAACGCTAAAACTGAAGTCGCCAAATAACCAAAATAATTAGATTTTGTTTTGGTTTCGATTAAATTTCTATTGAGTTGAGAAGTGTTTATTCTTCCACATAAATTATCATTCTTGTTAACCAAATTAATAATTTCATTATCCGATAAATACGTAAAATCTAAAACCGTTTTCTGACAAGAAGCACAAAATCTACCCTTCTCAACTGGTGTCATATTTTGCCAAGCTTCATGGCAAGGTTCTGGAATGGAGATTTGAATTTTTTGTTTCATTTTATAAATTTATGTAATTCAAAAGATATAAACAAAAATTCTTTCAATCCTTTCAATCTGCGTGAAAAATTTAACCGCAAAGAACGCAAGGTTTTTCGCAAGGAACGCAAAGAAAATCTTTTTATCCTTTCAATATGCGTTAAAATTTAACGGCAAAGAACGCAAAGGAAAGCCGCGTGAAATCATTAACCACAAACCAAACAATAAAAATCCTCCTAATCTGTGTTCCTATTAAAATAAAAAAAGCCTACAAGAAAATCCTGTAGGCTTTATATATAATTGAAAAGTGATTAAGCTAAAACCGCTTTTAAATCTCCATTCATTGCTCTTACTGCATCTGCAGATTTAGCAAAAGTTGCTTTTTCAGCATCGTTTAATTTTACATCAACGATTTCTTCTACTCCGTTTTTACCAATAATACATGGCACACCTAAACAAATATCAGATTGTCCGTATTCACCTTCTAATAAAACAGAACAAGCAATCATTTTGTTTTGGTTATTTAAGATAGAATCTACTAAATACGCTACAGAAGCTCCTGGTGCATACCAAGCTGAAGTACCTAATAAACCTGTTAAAGTAGCTCCACCAACCATTGTGTCAGCAGCCACTTTATCTAATTCTTCTTGAGATAAATAGTTTGCCACTGGCGCACCATTGTAAGAAGCTAAACGTGTTAATGGAATCATTGTTGTATCACCGTGACCACCAATAACCATACCTTGTACGTCGTTAGCTGGTTTGTTTAATGCTTTTGATAAATAATATTTGAAACGAGAACTATCTAAAGCACCACCCATACCAATAATTCTATTTTTTGGTAAACCTGTAGCTTTTAAAGTTAAATACGTCATAGTATCCATAGGATTAGAAACTACCACGATAATTGTATTTGGAGAAAATTTTAAAATGTTTTCAGCTACTGATTTTACAATTCCAGCGTTGATACCAATTAACTCTTCACGAGTCATTCCTGGTTTTCTTGGAATTCCAGAAGTAATAACTACTACATCTGAATCTGCTGTTTTAGAATAATCATTTGTTACTCCAGAAACTTGTGTATTAAAACCTGTAGTTGTAGCACATTGCATGATGTCCATTGCTTTTCCTTCAGCAAATCCTTCTTTAATGTCTAATAATACTACTTCACTTGCAATTCCTCTGTATGAAATTACGTCAGCACAAGATGCACCAACATTCCCTGCTCCTACTATTGTTACTTTCATTTTGATAAGTTATATAAATTGATGTTGTTATTTTTTACAAAAATATTGATAATGAAACAATTTTACGTTATTTCACTATTATTTTTTTTACAATTTGTTTGTTGTCGTTGCTGATTTTTACAAAATACATTCCAGTTTCAAAATCAATTGGAAGCATTTGATCTTCATTAATAGTTTTTTCGAAAACTTTAGCACCAGAAATGGAGAAAATCTCCACTTTAGAAGTACCTAATAAACCTGAAATAAAAATATGTTCTGCTGCCGGATTAGGAAAAACTTTTACTTCCGAAACATCAAAAGATTCCGAAGCTAATGCTGCAAACCAAGGATTTCCATATTGTGCACCAAAAATATAATCCGCTAACAAAGGAAAATCGATAAAAGGATTTCTATTGTGTTGCCATGTTTGCACATGATTGTTTCTATTCATTTCAAAATCATCTCGTGCATCTGAAACATTCCACGCTAACAAAGTAGCTAAATCACCAATATTTCCTGAAGATGTGGATGTACTTGGTAAATATTCACTAGGATCACCATTCACAACATTCAATCCGTTAAAACGAACTGCCATATAAAACAATGATCTTGCCACATCACCATGCCAAGAACCTTGTGTGCCAACAGGGCCAGCATATACACTTGCAGAACCAACATTACCGTAATTTTTATTATTTCTTGATGAATTTTCTTGTCCGTTTTCTGCTCTTATGTGATGTGCATCTGAAACACCATCAACGGTTGAAGCTGCACTAGTAGTATTCCAAACAGAAATACCATCTGCAACATCACCCATCGCTACATTAAATCCGCCTCTTGATTGACAAAAAATATGTTCTCTGTTCCATTTTCCAACAATACTACTTCCATTTTGTTGGTCAATTTTCGACATAGGAACTTCTAAATACATGTCCCAAATTTGTCCACTGTTTAACGGATTTGTATCAGCAGTTCGGATAATATCCCAAATATCAGCATAACTATGTAATCTAACTACTGATGGATTGGCAATAATATCTTGTACAGCTTGTTTTAAAGCTACTCCAGACAAGCCTTCTAAAGAAGCATAATAACCAACTGGAGCTGTGCTAGTAACCTGACCATATGTTGGCGCTAAAGGTGACCCAAAACCAGCAACTTGAAAATCCGTATCCGCAACTCTTCTTGAAATAGAATTATTATTAGAAACAACATCAACTGGTAACGATGAAATAAACAAAACAAACTCTTCATCTCCTTCTTCTAAAGTATCATCTGTTAGATTAATAGTTTTATTTGCTACTGATGAACCGGAAGCAATCGTAACTGAATTATTCGTGTCAAATGTATAATCTGAATTATTAAAATTCCCATTATTTAAAGAAATGTTAAAAGTTGTATTAGACGTAACAGGTGTAGTAGTTGAAAAAGTGATAGTAACAGGTTGTCCTTCTGTATAACTTGCTGCATTAAACGTTGTGGTCATATAATTTAATACAATTCCACTTCCATCATTATTCATTCCTGGAGTTGGTATTTTCACTTCATATGTTCCATCCACTTTTCTTTGGATAGAATGATTTGCGGCATTTGATGTTGAATTTTCATTTACACAAACCGTTAATCCTAAAGCTGTCATTAATGCTGAAGGTTGATTTGTGGCATTATTAGAATATGCAATAGCATCAACTAAACCTGTAGCAATTACAGTTGTATTTGTGGGAAAATCAGAAGCATTTCCTAAATATAAAGCTATTACATCTGGACCATTTTGCAACATCGCATCCGGCATTGATAAAGCTGGAGTTGGAGAAAGTAACACATTACCAATTAAAAAATTCCCATTTACATCAGTAAAATATCCATCTAAATCAATCGCATAATAACTTAATGTTCCACTATATGGTGCAGTACTTGAAGCATTATAAAAAACCAACGAATAACCATTTAAAGAAAAATTTGCTGTTGCAGAATGTAATTCTACAATTTCTTTTGTATCAGCAGAAGGTGTATCTGGATCAATTTCATTAATCACAACTTGAGCATTTGAAAACCAAGAAGTTAAAAAAAACGTAATATATAGTAATGTTACTTTCATTTTTAAAAATTTTAGGGCAAGAAACAAATTTAGTTATTATTATATAAAAACCTTATGAATATTTCCTTTTTTTTAGTAATATTGAGAGCTATTAAGAAAAAAATGACAAACTTTAAAATATTATTATTTTTTATGTTAACAATGGCTTCATTTGCTCAAAATGAAGTTAAAATTAACGCAAAATTAATTGAGAACGGAAAAAAGATAGAAGTCGTAGAAGAAATCACTATATCAAATTCCTCCAATTCAGCAATAACTGAAATTGCGTTGAATGATTGGAACCATGCGTTTTCTAGTAAGAAGTCGGCATTAGCTAATAAATTCTCTGATGAATTTAATAGAAGTTTTCATTTATCTAAAAAAGCCGACCGAGGTGAAACTCAAATATTTGAAATCACAAATGAATATTCAAATCTGTTAGAATTTTATAGAAATGAAAATCAAGTAGATATTTTAAGAATTAAATTAAAAAACCCATTACCTATTGGACAAATTACTACACTTAAAATTAAATATCAGATTACTTTACCAAATAGTAAGTTTACTAAGTTCGGATTTTCAGAAAACAAAATAGTATTAAAAAATTGCTTTTTAACTCTTGCTGCTTTTGATTCAGAAACGCAAAGCGAAGAAAATAGCGACGATCTAACAACCGAAATTTCAAATTATACTATTGACATTCAACATGATAATTTATTTTTAACTACCGATTTAGATGTTATACAATCAAATCAAACTTCTTCTCAATTATCTGGAAATTCGCGAAGTAATTTCTTTATTGTTTTAGAGAAAAATAATAGTTATGAAGAATTTAAAAACCAAAAAATCAATGTAATTACGAATTTAAAAACCAAAGATCTTCCAATTTATTACAAAGTTTTGATTATTGATAAAATCACAAATTATGTAGCAGAAAATATAGGACTTTCTAACCAAGAAAAAATTATAGTTTCTCAAGAAGATTATGATAGAGAAGCTTTTTATGGTTTAAACGAATTACCTTCTTTTATCTCACCTTTTAACGATGATTTTGTTTTTGAATTGAAATTTTTAAAAACCTATCTAAACAATTTTTTAGCAGCAAATTTGAAAATTAATTTCAGAAAAGACCATTGGATTTTAGAGGGAATTCAACATTATTATATCAAAAAATACATTGACGAAAATTATCCTGATGCTAAAGCTTTTGGAAAATTATCTCGCTTCGGAATTTTAAAAAAATACAAAATTATCAACATGAATTTTTCGGAACAGTTCATTTATAATTATTTATTAATGGCCAGAAAAAACATTGATCAACCTGTTGGAACCGATAAAAACACGCAAATAAAATTCAATGAAAAAATAGCTGGAAAATTTAAATCCGGACTTTCGCTTCACTTTTTAAACAATTATTTAGGAAACGATATTCTTGAAAATTCAATTAAACAATTTGTTCAAATAAATTCAAAAAATAAAACTGATAATAAAGAGTTTAAAAATATTTTAGAATTGAATGCCAAACAAAATTTAGATTGGTTTTTTGAAGAATTAATTTATTCTCGAAACAAAATTGATTACAAAATTACTAAGGCAAAAAAAACAAGTGATTCTATTGAAGTTACAATAAAAAATGTAGGCGATGCAAAAGTCCCTGTTTCAATTTATGCCTACAATAAAAACAAATTAGTAAGTAAAAATTGGATTGAAAACGATGCGAAAACATTTAATTTTTCTGTAAAAAATGACAGCATTACTAAGTTGGTTTTAAACGGAAATTACGAAATTCCAGAGATCAATAACAATAATAACAGCTACAAATTAAAAAACCGTTTTTTAGGAAACAGAAAAATTCGTTTTACCTTTTTTAAAGACATTGAAGACGCAAAATACAATCAGATTTTTTATGTCCCAACTGCTGAATTTAATCTTTATGACGGGGTTTTATTAGGTGTGAAATTTAATAATAAATCGATAATTAACAAGCCTTTTACTTACGACATCACTCCAAATTATTCCACAAATACGGGAACAATTACTGGTAGTACTTCTTTTAGTTTTAACGACCAAAACAGAAATAGTACGCATTATAACACCAGATACGGTATCTTTGGAACTCGTTTACATTATGCTCCCGATGCATTTTATACAAAAATTACACCAAGCATAAACTTTAGCTTTAGAAATCCAAATTTCAGAAAAAATGAAGGTGAAGGATTTACTATCCGACAAGTTTACGTAAACCGAGAAAAATCAAACTTTGTATCAACAAAAAATACAGAGAATTATTCTGTATTTAATCTGAGATATGGCTACGGAACTAGCGAATTAGTAAAACAATTTTCTTACGGTACGGATTTACAAGTTTCCAATACTTTTGGGAAAATTTCTGGACAAATTCAATATCGAAAACTTTTTGAAAGTAACAGATACATCAACTTAAGAGCTTTTGGTGGTTTTTTTACACACAATAACAATACAAACGATTTTTTTAGTTTTGGAATTGACAGACCATCAGATTATTTGTTCGATTATGCTCTAATTGGTCGTAGCGAAAATAAAGGTTTATTTAGTCGTCAATTTGTAAATGCAGAAGGCGCTTTTAAATCTATGTTTGACACACGATTTGCCAATCAATATATTTTTACACTAAACGCAAGTTTTAATGTTTGGAATTGGATTGAAATCTATGGCGATGCAGGAACCTACAAAAATCAAGGCTTTAACGCCAAATACATTTATGATAGCGGTGTTCACTTAAATTTAGTTCAAGATTATTTTGAATTATTTTTTCCAGTATACTCAACTAACGGATTTGAATTGAACAACAAAAATTATGGAGAAAGAATCAGGTTCATAATTACCATTAGTCCAAAAACATTAACCTCTTTATTCACAAGAAGATGGTTTTAACTATCAATAATTTTACATTATTCCTATATAATATGTAGTATTTCATAATTCTACTGCACTATTTTCACTTAAAACAGAATAAAATTATACATTATTCATAAAAATCACATTCAAATAAAAATATTGCAATAAAATATTTAAATTTGTATCAAAGCATTGTACTATTATGAGCAAATCAAAAACTGCAGAAACATTATCTTTCGAAGATTTCAAAAAAGAAGTTTTAACCGATTTTAAAATTGCATCCGTTAGTCGTGAATGTAGTCTTCTTGGTAGAAAAGAAGTACTTACAGGAAAAGCTAAATTTGGTATTTTTGGTGATGGAAAAGAAGTGCCACAATTGGCCTTAGCGAAAGCATTCCAAAATGGTGATTTCCGTTCAGGATATTATCGTGACCAAACCTTTATGATGGCTATTGGCGAATTGTCAATCATTCAGTTTTTTGCAGGTTTATATGGTCATGCTGATGTAAATTTTGATCCAATGAGCGCCGGTCGTCAAATGGGTGGGCATTTTGCCACACATTCTTTAGACGAAAACGGAAATTGGAAAAACTTAACCAAACAAAAAAATTCAAGTGCCGACATCTCTCCTACTGCTGGACAAATGCCTCGTTTATTAGGGTTGGCACAAGCTTCAAAAATATATAGAAATGTCACAGAAATTCCTACTGAAAATAATTTTTCAGTAAAAGGAAACGAAGTCGCTTGGGGAACAATTGGTAATGCTTCCACTTCAGAAGGATTGTTTTTCGAAACGATAAATGCGGCTGGAGTTTTACAAGTTCCAATGGTAATGAGTGTTTGGGATGACGAATACGGAATTTCAGTTCACGCGAAATACCAAACTACAAAAGAAAATATTTCAGAAATATTAAAAGGTTTACAACGCGACGAAGAAAGTAACGGTTACGAAATTTTCCGCGTTAAAGGTTGGGATTATCCAGCTTTAGTGGATACCTACCAAAAAGCAGCAGAAGTTGCCAGAGCAGAACACGTGCCTGTTTTAATTCACGTTAACGAATTAACACAACCACAAGGTCACTCGACTTCAGGTTCACACGAGCGTTACAAAAATGCAGAACGTTTGGCTTGGGAAGCAGAATTCGACTGTGTAGCGCAAATGAAAAAATGGATGATTGAAAACAATATTTCTACTGCAGAAGAATTAGAAGAAATTGAAGCAGCATCTAAAAAAGAAGTTTTAGAAGGTAAAAAAGAAGCATGGGCGAATTATTTATCAGCAATTAAAGAAGATCAAGCAGCTACAGTTGCTATCTTAAATCATGTCGCACAAAACTCTGAAAATAAAGTTTTCATTGAAAAATATGCGAATGATATTGCTACGATAAAAGAACCAATTAGAAAAGATTTATTAGTCGTTGCTAGAAAAGTTTTAAGAATGCTTTCTGGTGATAACAGAGCCATTTTAGCGACTTGGATTTCTAACTTCATAGAAAGAATTCAACCTAAATACAGTTCACATTTATATTCAGAATCGAACCAAAATATTGCTTCAACTACTGAAGTAAAAGCAACTTACGATGATTCTGCTGAAGAAGTTGATGCACGTTTAATCTTAAGAGATAACTTCGATAAAATTTTCGCAACCTATCCAGAAACTTTAATTTTTGGTGAAGATGCAGGTAATATTGGAGATGTTAACCAAGGTTTAGAAGGCATGCAAGAAAAATACGGAGAAATACGTGTTTCAGATGCAGGAATTCGTGAAGCTACTATTTTAGGTCAAGGTATCGGAATGGCGATGCGTGGTTTACGTCCGATTGCGGAAATTCAATATTTAGATTATTTGTTATACGCCATTCAAATTATGAGTGACGACTTAGCAACACTTCAATACAGAACGCATGGTCGTCAAAAATCACCATTAATTATCAGAACTCGTGGACACCGTTTAGAAGGTATTTGGCATTCAGGTTCTCCAATGGGAATGATTATTAACGCGATTCGTGGTATTCACGTTTTGGTTCCAAGAAACATGACCAAAGCGGCTGGTTTTTATAACACCTTATTAAAAACTGACGAACCAGCTTTAGTTATTGAATGTTTAAATGGATACCGTTTAAAAGAAAAAATGCCAACCAACTTAGGGGAATTTCAAACGCCAATTGGTGTTGTAGAAACCATCAAAGAAGGAAAAGATATTACATTAGTTTCTTACGGTTCAACTTTAAGAATTGTAGAACAAGCGGCAAAAGAATTATTAGAAAACGGAATTGATGCTGAAATTATAGATATTCAGAGTTTATTACCTTTCGATATTAATAAAGATATTGTAAAATCAGTAGCAAAAACGAATCGTTTATTAGTTATTGACGAAGACGTTCCTGGTGGAGCAAGTGCTTTCATTTTACAAGAAATTATTGAAAACCAAAACGCGTACAAACATTTAGATAGCGCGCCACAAACTTTAACGGCTAAGGCTCACCGCCCAAGTTATGGAACAGATGGTGATTATTTTTCTAAACCAAGCGCCGAAGATATTTTTGAAAAAGTGTACGAAATGATGAACGAATCAAATCCGAGCAAGTTTCCAAAATTATATTAATTAAAAACTCAAATATTAAAATAGGAAGTAGTAATTTTGCTTCCTATTTTTTTATGACTAAAATTTAAAACCGAATGGCAAATATCTATATCGCATACCATTTTACAATTGAACCAGCAGAATTGGGTTCGCAAATTTTAATTGCTCAATTAGAAGAAACCGCTTTTGAAAGTTTTGAAGAAACCGAAGAAGGTGTTTCGGCTTATGTTCAAAAAGACGTTTGGTCTGAGCATATTTTAAATGAGATTGAAATTCTTACGAATGAAAATTTTAAAATTTCTTACACCACTAATGAAATTGAACCAGTAAACTGGAACGAAGAATGGGAAAAGAACTTCTCTCCTATTGATGTAGACGGAATTTGTCATGTTCGCGCACCATTTCATCCAGCAACTAATGCGAAATATGAAATTGTAATTGAACCAAAAATGAGTTTCGGAACAGGTCACCACGAAACGACTCACATGATGATTCAACATTTATTAGAATTAGAGGTTACAAATAAAAAAACCATTGATATGGGTTGCGGAACTGCGATTTTAGCAATTTTAGCTGAGATGAAAGGCGCTCAACCTATCGATGCCGTTGATATTGACAATTGGTGTTATTTAAACTCCATTGAGAACGCAGAACGTAATAATTGCAAACACATTTCAGTTTATGAAGGCGATGCTTCTTGGTTAACTGATGGTCAGAAATACGATGTGTTTATTGCGAATATCAATAGAAACATTTTATTGAATGACATGGCAACTTATGTAAACTGCATGAATGACCATTCAGTTTTATTGTTAAGCGGATTTTATACAGAAGATTTTGAAGCTATCAACGAATGTTGTGAAAAATTAGGTCTGACTTTTGAATCAAAAAAAGAAAGAAATAATTGGTTAGGTTTGAAATATATAAAAAATTAGTAATTTTGTAAAAACATATAGGTACATAGTTTTTTAAACTTAATTAATATGTGTACTATTTATAGCAAAGCTACTCAATAGAAAAACAATTCTATGTGGCTATTGTGTTTGAAAAAAATTAGATTAAGTAAATTATGAGCACATTAACAGAAACATTAGAAGAAGTATTAGTTGAAGAAGCTGTTGGCGTAAATAACGAAATTGTTTTGTACAATGATGATGTCAACACCTTTGATCATGTGATTGAAATGTTAGTCAAAATTTGCGATCACACTTGGGAACAAGCAGAACAATGTGCTATTTTGGTTCACTACAAAGGACAATGTACTGTAAAAACTGGAGAACTTTCAAAACTTAAACCGCAATGTACTTCATTACAAGATGCAGGTTTAAGTGCTGTAATAACATAAAAAAAAGCTGAATCATTTTAACTTGATTCAGCTTTTTTTTATATGATTTAAAGTTATTTTCTTCTAAAAACAGTTGTATAAATAGAACCATCACTATCCACACTTTTTACTTTTAAAGTAGTGTTTGTTAATGTAAGAATCTCCACAGATTCGTTTTCAGTAGTATTAGTTAAGATATTACCTGATTTTGTCCAACTACCATAATCTATTGACTCTTCACAAGTATCTTCATAATAAACATCATCATATTCTCCATTTTGAAAAAACTGAATATAGTCTTTTTTAGTTGGACATATATTTTCATAATTTTCTAAACTTTCAATTCCATTGACAATTGTTCCTTCTTTTGAGTATTCCCAAGCACCAACAATTGAGTCTGAATTATTAGAATCATCAGAATTTCCACAAGAACTAAAAAGTAATGTTGCAGCAAAAAGTAAAAGGTATTTTTTCATAATTATTTTATAAGTTTATTTTTACAAATATAAAATTTAAAATAGAATATACTAATGTGGCAAATTATTTTTTAATATTCCGTAGACATAAGTTCCAAGTAAAGCGCCAAGTAAAACGACACAAATTGACAAAACGCCATTTCCAATTAAAATAAAAATCGGTCCTGGGCAACTTCCTACCAATCCCCAACCTAAACCAAACATGGTTCCACCAATAATATATCTGGAATATGAGAAATCTTTATCTTGAATATCAATTTCTGCACCTTTGAAACCTTGAATGTCTTTTTTCTTTATAAAAACAATTCCACAAACACCTACAAAAACAGCTGTTCCAATAATACCATACATATGAAAACTTTGAAACATAAACATTTCATATATTCTATACCAAGAAACGGCTTCTGCTTTTGTTAATACAATTCCGAAAACTACACCAACTATAAAAAACTTTATTAACTTCATAATTACGAACCAAAAATTAATGGAATTAAAAAATGCGCAGAAATTAATCCGCCAAGAAAAAAACCAACTACTGCAATAAGCGATGGAATTTGTAAATTACTTAAACCCGAAATCGCATGACCAGAAGTACAACCACCAGCATAAGGCGTTCCAAAACCAATTAAAAAACCACCTATTAATAAGATAAAAAACCCTTTAATTGTGAATAAATTTTCTAAACTAAATAAGGCATCTGGACCTAATTTCCCATTTGGAGCATCAATATTTAATTGTCTTAAACTTTCAATAGTTTTCGGATTAATTTGAAGAATATGAGGCGAATCCATCAAAAAATAAGAAGCAATAAAACCTCCTACAACAGCTCCTAATGCAATAGATAAATTCCATTTTTGTTCCTTCCAATTAAAATCGAAATATTCTATTTTCTTTTTGGCAAAAGTCATACTACAAATATTTCTTAAGTTAGATGACATCCCAAATGTTTTACCAAAATAGGTTAGCACCAACATGATCAGTCCAATTAAAAAACCAGAAACTGCCCAGTGCCAAGTACCTTGAATTACTTCCATATATTGTGAAATATTATTTTATGAATTACTATATTTGTTCTCGATTTAAATGTTGCCTTTTTTGAATAAAGGTAACATTAGAATCTCTTTTTTAACCGTAACGGTTTGCTAAGACAAACTTTTTTAAAATCGCTTCAAAGATACACAAAATGAATAAATTTAAAATAGAATTTAAATGGGCAATATACTACACTTTTTTAGTTATTATGTGGTTTCAATTAGAAAAATATTTAGGGTATCATGATGAGAAAATTGCCAACCATCCGGTTTTTACCAACTTCATATACGTTTTTATTTTTGGAATTTACCTGCTTTTTTTATTAGATAAGAAAAAAAACTTTTTCAAAGGAATCATGTCTTGGCAACAAGGTTTACTTTCAGGTGTTATTTTAGCCATTTTCGCCATGATATTAACACCTTTTGCAACTTATTTTTGCTTAAAATATATCAATCCAGACTTTTTTAACAACATGATAAATTATTCTGTTTCTAAAGGAATGAAACTAGAAAATGCGAAAGCCATGTTTGGTACAACTGCCTATATGATTTTTGCTTCATTTGGCACCTTTTCGTTTGGTATAATATTTGCAGCTTTGGCTTCATCAATAGTAAAAACTAAAAAATAATTTAAACATGCGTAATCTAATAATTCTAAGTTTCCTTTTGGTGATAACTTCTTGTGTAAGTACAAAGAACACCATTCAAAATATAGATGACAATGCCATTTTACCACAAATTGTTGAAGGCCAATTTCTTTTAACAGAAACAGCTACAGATTCAAAATATGGTTATAGCGAATTTTACCCTGTCAATTTAGGATTTTCTAAATATGAAAACAGTAATAATTTAAACGTGAATCGCTTTTTTAATGCTATTACAGGTCCAAATGGAGAAAAAGTAACCTACAAAATAATAGAAACTTGTTGTCCTTTTCCTAGCAAAAACAATAAAATGGGCGCTGGAACTTTAGATTTGTACGAAATATACTTTAATGGAACTTTAAGCGACAAGAAAATTTATATCAATACATTTGAAAAAGGAAATGTAGTATGTCCGAAAGGGTTTTCAATAAAAAAAGTTTAATCTTCTAGCAGCTAAACATCTAACTTTAATTACCTTTGCACCAGAAATAAAAGAACCCATAAACAACTACAGATGAACTTAAATACTATTCCTCAAATAAAACATTTAAATAGCGGTAACTTTTTCGTATTAGCAGGTCCTTGCGCCATTGAAGGTGAAGAAATGGCGTTACGAATTGCAGAAAAATTAGTTACCATTACAGATAATTTACAAATTCCTTTTGTTTTTAAAGGAAGTTTCAAAAAAGCAAACCGATCTAGAATTGACAGTTTTTCTGGAATTGGTGATGAAAAAGCCTTAAAAATATTAGAAAAAGTTTCTAAAGAATTTGGCGTTCCAACAGTTACAGATATTCATACTAACGAAGATGCGGCCATGGCTGCGGCTTATGTTGATGTGTTACAAATTCCTGCATTTTTAGTTCGTCAAACGGATTTAGTTGTGGCGGCTGCAAATACTGGAAAAACTGTGAATTTGAAAAAAGGACAATTTATGAGTCCGGAAAGCATGAAACACGCGGCACAAAAAGTAAAAGATTGTGGTAACGATAATTTTATGATAACCGATAGAGGAACGATGTTCGGATATCAAGATATGATTGTAGATTTTAGAGGAATTCCAACTATGAAAGAATTTGGAACTACAGTTTTAGATGTAACACATTCTTTACAACAACCTAATCAAACAAGTGGTGTAACTGGTGGAAGACCTGATATGATTGAAACTATCGCTAAAGCGGGAATTGTTACTGGTGTAGATGGAATTTTCATTGAAACCCATTTTGATCCTGCAAATGCAAAAAGTGATGGTGCCAACATGTTACATTTAGATTATTTTGAAGGCTTAATGACAAAATTAGTAGCCATCAGACAAACGATTAACAAATTTTAATTAATACGAATAACGTGATATATAGCCCTGATTGAAGTGGCATCCATTAAAAAGTTCCCTAATAAAAAGGGAACTTTTTAATGATAAAGCGAAAAGCAGGACAAAATATCTTTTGAAATACCAATGATAATGCTTCAAATAAAAAAAATAGTAACTCTAGTTATTACACTTATTTCTATAACAAGTTTCGCACAAACAGAAAATTTAGTCGACTTACCAGTAATCAAAGAAAAATATACGGCTCATAATAAAGGTAAATTCTTCATATATTGGGGTGGAAATAGAGAAACGTATTCAAAATCTGACATCACATTCTCTGGAGAAAATTATAATTTTGTTGTACATAATGCGGAAGCAAATGACAAACCTAAAGGGTATCATGTAGATTATGTAAATCCAGCTAGAATGACAATTCCACAAACTAATTTTAGAATGGGATATTTCATTAACGATCATTACTCTATTTCTATAGGTTTTGATCATATGAAATATGTTTTAAATCAAACTCAAACTGCCAAGGTTAGTGGTTATGTAAATCTTCCTTTATCGGATAGTGGTTCTATATATAATGGTAATTATGACAATACTCCTGTAGATTTTTATACCAATTACAATCCAGATAATGATAACAATCCACCACCTTTTTTAACCTTTGAACACACTGATGGATTAAATTATATACATTCTGAAATTACAAGAGTTGATGATATTTCATCAAAAATTTTTAAAACTTGGAATAGTGATAAAGTTCAAATTAATTTAACTGAAGGTTTAGGAGCAGGAATAGTATTACCAAAAACCAACACACGCCTTTTAGGAAAAGATAGATATGATGAATTTCATATTGCAGGATATGGAATTTCTGCAAAAGCAGGATTAAATTTCACCTTTTTTAAACATTTTTTCATCCAAACAGAACTGAAAGGTGGTTATATTGATATGAATGATATTAGAACAACACAATCAAAATCAGATAAAGCAGAACAAAACTTCTGGTTTTTACAAAGTATGATTGCTGTTGGTGGAATTTTTAAATTATAAAATTTTCAAATACAACAAAAAAAACGTGATAAGTACTTCTTATCACGTTTTTTTTTGCACTTCTTTTGCTTCTTGAATAACTGCTCTTAAAATTTCATCTGTAATAGTTTCTATACTAAAATATCGCAGTGATTTAATAGTGTTTCGATTTTCTCCAACTAAAATATTTTGATACTTTTTCAATTGATATCCTTTTGCAAAACCAATATCTACAAAACCTTTTGATTTATTTGGAGCAATATATATAAAGGGTTTCTTTTCATAATAAAAATACGGAATACCCCACTTAAATAACAATTCAGGTTTAGAAATTTCTTGCTTAATTACAGAAATTACATAATAAATTATCTCCTTAAATTCAGGACTTTGCTTCAAAATATATTCTTCTGTGGGTTTCATATTCAATTTAAATTATAAGATTAAAAGCAAATATTTTATGCAACTTACAAACTTTATATTTCATGTAATCAATTGTCAAATTTAAAATAAAAACACCATCTTTTTATTTTATTTTTTTTAATCTTAACTTATACAAATAACACAAAATTAACATTAATTCATTAAAATTAATGTTTTAAAAATAATAAATCTAAATTTTAACAAAAAATACGTTAAAATCGTAAAGCTATCAAAAATAAAATAATTAGTTTGGCTGCTTTAAATTAGTAACCAAACTAAAAAAATATGAAAAAAATTATTTTAGCGATATCCCTTTTTGCCTGCGGATATATTCAAGCCCAAACGGGTAATTATTGGACTGCACACAATGCAAGTTCAAAAAAAATTGAAACTACAGACAAAGGTGTAGCCAGACTATCATTTCCAGAAAAGTTTGATTTATATGAATTGAACACGACTGAATTGAGAAAACAATTGTTCTCAACTTTGAACAGAACAAACAATCAAAATGCAACTATTACGTTACCAAATGCAAATGGTAAATTTGAACAATTTGAAATGACAGAAGCTTCAAATTTTGAACCAGAATTACAAGCTCAATTTCCAGAAATTAGAGCCTATTCTGGTAAAGGAATTACTGACAAGTATGCAACAATAAAGTTAAGTATTTCACCGCAAGGAATTCAAACTATGATTTTTAGAACTGGTAAAGAAAATGAATTTATCGAGCCTTATTCTCAAGATCATACTGTTTATGCCGTTTTTAAATCTCAAAGAAAAAAAGGAAAACTACCATGGACTTGTTCAACAGAAGACCATGCCTTAGTTTTAGACATTAATAAACAAATTTCAAATACAGATAGATCTAGTACGTCTCAACTAAAAACAATGCGATTGGCTCAATCTTGTAATGGAGAATATGCTAATTATTTTGGTGCGAGTACTTCAGGAACAGCTACAGATCAAGCCAAAGTTCTAGCAGCATTTAACGCAACATTAACTCGATGCAACGGAGTTTACGAAAGAGATTTAGCTTTGCACCTAAATTTAATTGCAAATACTACAGCTGTAATTTTTTATAATCCTTCTACTGACCCATATTCTACTACATTAAGTCAATGGAATTCTCAATTACAAACAACCTTAACAAATACTATCGGAGCTGCTAATTACGATATTGGCCATATGTTTGGTGCTTCAGGAGGTGGAGGAAATGCAGGTTGTATTGGTTGTGTATGTGATGCCGCAAAAGGTTCTGGTATAACATCTCCAGCAGATGGAATTCCGCAAGGAGATAATTTTGACATCGATTATGTTGTTCATGAAATAGGACATCAATTGGGAGGAAATCATACATTTTCACACAATAGTGAAGGTTCAGGTGTAAATAAAGAAGTGGGATCTGGCGTAACTATTATGGGGTATGCAGGAATCACATCTCAGGATATTGCTCCACATTCAATTGACATATATCATGAGGCAACTATAGCGCAAATTCAAGCTAATTTAGCTACTAAAACTTGCCCAGTAACTACTTCTATTTCTACAAGTAATTCAACTCCAAATGTAAATGCTGGTTTGGATTACACCATCCCTAAAAATACACCTTTTGTACTAACGGGATCTGCAACTGATGATAACGATACTTTAACTTATTGCTGGGAACAAAATGATGATGCTGGATCACTAACTGGCGCTAATAGTGTGGCAAGTAGCACCAAAGCTTCTGGTCCAAACTGGAGAACATGGAGTCCAACTGCTTCACCTTCTAGGTATTTCCCAACAATTCAATCTGTAATTAGTAATTCAGCAACTACTGCAGCAACTGGAAATGATGCTATCAATGTAGAAGCATTAAGCGCTGTAGCAAGAACACTTAATTTCAGATTAACGGTAAGAGACAATGTTCCATATAGCTCAATTGCACCAATTAAAGTTGGTCAAACTAATTTTGATGATATGGTTGTAACTGTTAATGCTACAGCTGGCCCATTTACTGTGAACTCGCCAAATACCGCAGTTTCTTTTACAGGAGGTACGTCTCAAACTATAACTTGGGCTGTTGCTGGAACAACTGCGAATGGTGTAAACTGTGCTAATGTTGATATTTTATTATCGACTGATGGTGGTTTAACTTATCCAACAACAATAGTTTCTGGAACGCCTAACGATGGAACAGAAGCAGTAATAATCCCAAATCTACCAGGAACAACAAATAGAATTATGGTAAAAGGATCAAATCATATATTCTTTGATATTTCTAACGTAAACTTTACTATCACTAGCGGTTCGTCAGATACTGTAGCACCAACTGCACCAACTACTTTGACAGCTTCAGGAACAACTCAAACAACTACTAATTTGTCTTGGACCGCATCAACTGATAATGTAGCAGTAACCGGATACGATGTATATCAAGGAGCTGTTCTTAAAGGAACAACAGCTTCAACAAGTTTTGCAGTAACTGGATTAACAGCCTCAACTACTTATACATTCTCTATTAAAGCGAAAGATGCAGCTGGAAATATTTCTGTAGCAAGTAATGTTGTTACGGTAACTACACTTGCACCAATAGTTGATACAACAGCACCTACTGCACCAACAACTTTGACAGCTTCTGGAACAACTACAACAACAACAAATTTATCTTGGACAGCAGCCACTGATAACATAGCGGTAACCGGATACGATGTATATCAAGGAGCTGTTCTTAAAGGAACAACAACTTCAACAAGTTTTGCAGTAACAGGATTAACAGCTGCAACAGCATATACGTTTTCAGTAAAAGCTAAAGATGCTGCTGGGAATATTTCAACAGCAAGTAATGTTGTAAACGTAACTACCTTAACAACATCAGTAACATATTGTACTTCTACTAGTTCCAATACAAATGATGAAAGAATTGGTAAAGTTGTTTTAGGAACAATAAACAATACATCGACAGGTACAGCTGGATATGAAAATTTTACATCTATTGCTACAAACGTTGGAAGAGGATCTCTTAACACCATAACTATTACACCAACATGGACTGGAACTATTTATAGTGAAGGATATGCTGTATGGATTGATTATAACCAAAATGGTGCTTTTACAGATGCAGGAGAATTAGTTTTTTCTAAAGCAAGTTCAAAAACAACACCTGTTTCAGGATCTTTTACTATTCCTACAACAGCTTCACTTGGTGCAACTAGAATGAGAGTAAGCATGAAATACAACGGAACTCCAACATCTTGCGAATCATTTACTTACGGACAAGTTGAAGACTATACTGTAAATATTACAGCAGGAGCTAAAGAAGCGTCACTAATTGTAAATAATACTATTAGCTTATATCCTAATCCAACTTCATCAATCTTAAATATAACTTCAGTTTCTGAAAAAGCTACATTTATAGTTTACAATTTGATGGGACAAACTATATTTAAAGGAAAAATAAACAATGGAATTATTGATGTTTCAAACATTACTTCTGGTAATTATATTTTAGAAATTTCAGATAACGATTCTATAATTTCAAAACGATTTATTAAAGAATAAACGTATTTAAAATAAACTTTTAAAGCTTCCTCTAATCAGGAAGCTTTTTTTGTTTTAAAAAATAAGCATTAAAAAAGTTGTCCAATTGAACTTTTATTATTTACTTTGTATTTCAAAGCACTTTAAAATGGAAGATAAAAATTATTTAAACGACTTAAAAGATATTAAAGAAATGATGAGTAAGAGTTCTCAGTTTATTTCTTTAAGTGGTTTATCTGGCGTTTTAGCTGGATTTTATGCGTTGATTGGAGCTTATTTTGCTTATAAAACAATTTATTTTGATACATCAACAGCAGATAATTATACGAATTTATATATATCAGAAAATGCTGTATTTAAATTACTGTTAATTGCTTCCATAGTTTTAATCTTATCCATTGGAACAGGAATTTTATTAAGTTTAAAAAAAGCAAAAGAAAGTAATGTTACCATTTGGAATACCACTTCAAAGCGTTTAATAATTAATTTTATGATTCCACTAGCAGTTGGTGGTTACATGGGCTTATATCTAATTGAAAAAGAAATTTTCAGTTTACTAACACCATTAACGTTAATATTTTATGGATTAGCTTGTGTCAACGCAAGTAAATATACTTTAGGTGACGTAAGATATTTAGGTTTAACAATGATTATACTAGGAATTGCAAATACATTTTTTGTGGGCTATGGATTACTATTTGGTGCTTTAGGATTTGGTGTTTGTCATATTTTTTATGGTGGAATGATGTGGTTTAAATATGATAGAAAGTAAATGATAATTTATTTAATATTTTGTTTACTATTTCTTATTCTAATTTTATTTTTAAGAAAAAAGAAAGTTAACTATTTTATAATAATTACTTTTAGCTCGGTAATTATTTATTCAACATTACTCTTTTTAAATTATATAAAAAAGAAAGATCTTGAAAAAAAAGTTGAAAAATTAGATTTAAATAAAGATGGTTTTTTTAATAAAGATGAAGATACCGAAGAATTAAAAATTCTGGAAAATGAACTTATTTCTGATACGGGTGAAAACATGTTTATACTTTTTGGATTGCCAATTTGTTTTATATTTACAACTGGAAATGTACTAGTTTTTTACATTTTAAACCAAGTCTATCATAAGATTATAAAGATAAACTAAATAAAAAGAGATTGCTTCTTGCATCGCAATGACTATGAAAAACATCATCCAAAATATCAACAAAGCCTTTGATCACAGAATACGACTTGGAATTATGTCGGTTTTGATGGTGAATGAAGCTGTGGATTTCAATTCGATGAAAGAATTTTTGGGTGCTACGGACGGAAATTTAGCCAGTCATATCAAAGCTTTAGAAACTGATGAATTCATTTCTGTTGAAAAACAATTTATCGGTAAAAAACCAAATACAAAATACAGCATTACTCCTATTGGCAAAAAAGCCTTTCAGGATCATATTGCTGCATTAGAAAAATTATTACACCAAAAGTAACACTATTTTTTTATCCATTAACTTTGAAAAACAAAGTACTTTTAAATAATATTTTATGAAAGATTTTATAATTGAAAAACTTTATAAAACAATAAAAATACCCTATGAAAACTTATTTAAAACAAAAGCAAAATCTTGGAATTTAACAATAGATGATTATATGAATCATACAGAAAACACATTAGGCTATAAATTGGGCAGTTTTTTAAAAAAACATAACTATTCAATTCAGGAAAAATTAGAAGAACACGATGTATTTCATGTGCTCACAAATACAGGAATAACAGTCGTAAATGAAATAGAAATGCAATTTTATTTATTAGGTAATGGAAAAAGAAGTCCGTTTGTATTTATAGTAATTACAACAGGAATATTCTTTTATCCTTCAAATTATAAAAAGTTTTATAAATCCTATAAAAAAAGGAAAATACGCACATCAATTTTATCATTTAGATTTTTCAAAAATACTTCATATGCCACTTACAGAAATTCAATACATTTTTAATATTAAATAAGAAACAATGAAAAAATTTACAGAAACGTACTACCAAGATTTAAAAACAATTTGTCACTATTGTGCCATTATTTCATTTACAATTGGAACCTTAATTTTCTTGTTATATCTAACAAATAAAGTAGATAAAACCATAATAATTGGACTTTACTACACTGTAATTACAATTTTAGTAAATACCATATTATTTACATTCAATACGTTATGTGCATTATTCACAAGTAAGTATTGGAAAAAATACTTAATAAATTCTGGAATATTACTCTTAAATACGCCAATAGCTTTATTCTATTTCTATGTTGTTATCGAACAAATAAACTTCTAAAATCAATCATAATGAACAAAGTTGTCACCCTTTACATTTTAAATCGCAAACAAGATACTGCGGTTTGGTTAGCCTCTTTAGTTGCAATTACCTTATTGCTTCTTCGAGTAAAAATTACACATTCTATGTATTTACTATTTCTGATTTGGAATCTTTTTTTAGCCCTTGTTCCTTATTTCTTATCCTCTAGTATTCATAATAACTTTTTCGATTCAAATAAGAAAATTCAAAACAGTATTTACACGTTAATCTGGTTATTATTCATTCCAAATACCTTTTATATTCTTACAGATTTTACCCATTTACACTACTATAATGCGCTACAATTTGGTTTAGATTTACTCATTATATCCAGTTTTAGCTTTGCTGGATTTTATGTTGGCTTGCTTTCACTTCATCATATGCATCTATTAACAATTGCAAAATATGGTGAAAAAATTGGTAACTTTTTTATTTTGAGTATAAGCTTTTTATCTGCTTTTGGAATTTACTTGGGAAGAGTTTTACGCTTTAACAGTTGGGATATAATTTCCAAACCAATTGTTCTTTTTAACACTTCAATTTATGCATTATTTAGTTTCGAAACGATAATTTATACACTTCAACTTGGGATACTAATTCTAGTAAGTTATACTCTTTTTTATCATTGGAAGCGGAAAAATTTTTAATATAACTTACTAATTAAAACCTTTTAAATTCTTTAACAATAATCCTTTAAACTCTTTTTAACTATGGAAACTCCAACAGAAAACAAAACTTTTTTTCAATCTTCAACTGCAAAAATGATGATGGTTGGCTTACTAACATTGGTCTTATTAATTCCGCTTTTCTTCGTACAAGATTTAATTACAGAACGAAGTGTCCGACAAAAAGAAGTGGTTTCGGAAACTACATCAAAATGGGGCGGCGGTGTGTATGTATATGGACCCATTTTAAAAATTCCGTATAAAAATCCTATTTCAGGAAAATCTAATTTTGCTTATTTCTTTCCAGAAGAATTAAATAATTCTATAACGGCAACTATGGAAAAACCTTTAGAAAGAGGCATTTTTAAATCGAATGTATTTTCAACTAAGATGAATTTCACTGGTTCGTATTCGCAACCCAATTTTCAAATGCGAAACATTCCTGATGCGAATGTGTATTGGAATCAAGCGAAAATTATTATCCGAACTACCAATTTAAAAAGCTTGAAAGATGAAGTGAAAATTAAATTTGGCAACCAAAGTTTCAAATTCGAACCAGGAAATTCTGAAAATAATGATAGTATACAAACCTTAGAATCCACTACTTTCGATTACAAATCGATTGCCAATTCAAGCAATTTTAGTTTTGATATTGCTTTCAACGGAAGTAAACAAATCAAAATTGTTCCTATTGGAAAAACAACAGATTCTAAAATGTCATCGGATTGGAATTCTCCAAATTTTAATGGCAACTTCTCTCCTACTTCACGCGATGTTTTTAAAGATGGTTCAGGTTTTAGTGCGAGTTGGAAAATTTTACATTTTAACAGACCTTTTGCACAACAATATTTTGAAAACTTACCAGAATTATCAAACTATGCTTTTGCCACAGATTTCATTACACCAGTTGACGAATACCAACAAAACGAACGTGCTAGTAAATATGGGTTTTTAGTAATTGGATTAACGTTTTTAATCTTCTTTTTGATTCAATCTATAAGTAAAATTAACATTCATATTTTTCAGTATTCGATGATTGGAATTGCTTTGATTATGTTCTACACTTTATTGATTTCTATTACGGAGCATAGTAGCTTTTCATTGGCATACATTATCGCAGCCATTGCCGTAATTGCTTTGATTTCCTTGTATTCGATTTCGATTTTGAAAAATAAGAAATTCCCAACCTTCATTGCGATTTCCTTAAGTGTGTTGTATTCGTTCATCTTCGTCATTATTCAATTAGAAGATTATGCGTTATTAGTAGGAAGTATTGGTTTGTTTGCCATTTTAGCAGCCGTAATGTATTTTTCAAGAAAGATTGATTGGAAGTAAATTGAAAACATAAAAAACTCCGATAGCTCTTAAATTCTATCGGAGTTTTAAAATTATAATTGGAGAAATTATTTGATGTATTTATCAATCCATTTATCCCAAAATTTGGTATAAATAGCTAATATTGTAACTAAAAACAGAAAGAAATAATACCATGCATTAGTCACTAAATCTATCCAACTTAACGCACCTTTTGAAAAACTAATGATTAATAAAACCTGAGCACCATAAGGCAATAAACCTTGAAAAACACAAGAAAAAATATCTAAAATGGTAGCCGTTTTTTTAGCATTAAGTCCAAATTCATCATTAATTTCTTTAGCTATTCCTCCAGTAACTACAATCGAAACCGTATTATTAGCAATAGCCACATTGACCAAACCAACAAGTGCACCTATACCCATTTGAGCAGAACGTTTTGATTTTACACGTTTTTTAATTTGATGTAATAAAAAGGCAATTCCGCCTGCTTTTTCAACTAAAGCTGCCAAACCACCTGTTAACATTGACAACAGAAATATATCTGTCATACTTGTAAATCCTTGATAAATAGCTTTAGAAAAAGTTAAAATCGTAAAATCACCTATTGTAAATCCTAAAATACCAGCTGCAATTATTCCAATAATCAAAGTAACGAAAACATTTATACCGATGACAGCCAACACAATTACAAAAATATAAGGTAGAATAGAAATCAATTCATAACTGCCAGCTTGTACTGGAATTTGACTACCACCATAACCTAAAAACAGTAAAACTAAAAGCGTTAATATAGCTGCCGGTAAAGCAATTAATAAGTTAATTTTAAACTTATCTTTCATCTGACATTCTAACGACTGAGTAGCTGCAATGGTAGTATCTGAAATCATAGATAAATTATCACCAAACATGGCACCACCTAATAAAGCGCCACCAATTAAAGGCAAAGAAGCGCCAGATTTATCTGCTAATGAAATAGCAATTGGGCCTAAAGCAACGATACAACCAACTGAAGTTCCTGTAGCAGTAGATAAAAAAGAGGCAATGATAAAAATTCCTAAAGGAAAAAATGAAGAATTAATATTTTCTATTCCTAAATTCACAACAGCATCAACTCCTCCAGTTACAGAAGTTACAGTTGCAAAAGCACCAGCCAAAAGATAAATCAAACACATGGTGATAATTTTGGAATCGCCACAACCGGCAATCAATTGATCTACTTTTTCATCTGTACTATTTTTAAATAAGATAAAAGCGGTAATGATTCCTAAAGTTACAGCCACAGAAGAAGGTAAGGCGTAAAAATCATTGAACAAAATTCCACTTCCTAAAAAAGTAAAAATAAAAACTGCCAAAGGCAACAAAGCGTAAAGACTACCTTGATTTTGATTTGAATTCATAAACTATTGTTATTTTTTAAAATTATTTCACACGAATAATTCATCAAAAAACAATAAAAATGAGAGTAAACAACATTTTTTCCAAATAAATTGGCTTATCGTTTTAGCACCTTGCTTGTTGTTGCAGGTTGCTATCTTTGAAAGATTCGTGATAACGGGTGCAAAAGTAGGTGAAAAAATAAATCTAAAAAATAATTTTGAAAAACTTAACTTAATTTTAAAGATTGTTAATGAGATAAACAGAATATTTAAAAAAAAACTCCGCTAATCTAATGACTAACGGAGTTCATATGAATACATATTGAAATTAATGACTTCCTTCTACTTCAATCGCATCAACATCAATGTTTTGTTTTTTCAAAATTCCTTTTACCAAGATGGCAAATAAAGTTAAGTAAGCAAAACAAACAACAGCTACAATATACGATTGGTGAATCCCAATAAGATCAGATAATTTTCCTTGAATTGGAGGAATAATTCCGCCACCTAAAATCATCATCACTAAAAAAGCTGAACCTTGAGACGTATATTTTCCTAAACCTATGATTGACAAACTAAAAATAGCTGGCCACATAATACTACATGCTAATCCACCCGCTAAAAAGGCATAAATAGCAATTGTTCCAGTTGAAAACAAACCGATTAACATAGCAATAATTCCGAAGCTTCCAAAAATCATTAAAGTTTTTGCTGGTTTATCTTTACTTAAGAAAAAAGCAATAATTTGAACAAAAATACAAACCACATAATAATACAAAGGTTTCATATCCTTTCCAGAAATGATATTCACACCTAAAATAACTGCGAAAGCAATTAATGGTACAATGATTAAAGCAATTGTTTTTTTAGATCCTTGTAAATTAAAAACTGAAATAGCTCCAGCCCAACGACCAATCATTAATCCACCCCAATACATAGAAATATAAGGTGCGATATCTGATGACTGCATACTTCCGAATTCTTCTAATTTTAATAATTCTCCTAAGTTACTTCCGATAGCTACTTCTACTCCAACATAAACGAAAATAGCTAACATTCCCAAAACCAATTGCGGATATTGCATCGCTCCCCAACCGTTTACATTTTTCTTAGCTGATAAGTACGAAAATAAAATCCCGCCTAAAATTACCAATAAAGCACCTGAAAGCCATAACATACGAGTTTGTTCTAAAGGAACTTTTAAAGCAACTACTTCTGCTTCTTTTTCACTAATTACTGCTTTATGATTTATCAAACCTTGTTCAGTAAATCTGGCTACTTTTAATGTTTCTTTTGCTTGATCAATTTCTTTACTTAAAGTTTCAATTTTTATGGCTTCAACACTTTTATAACTTTGGAAAATTGGAGTAAACATTACTGCTAACAAAACAGTCATAATTACTAAAGTTCTTAAAGCCTTATTCGCTTTTTCCATTGGTTCTGTAGCAATTCCAGCTGGAACTTTTTTCGAGAAATAGAATAATGCTGCAGAGCCAACAAATAATAAACCAACAACAACATATAAAATTACTACTTTATCTAAAGGCAAACTTTTAATTTGTTCATCTGAAACTTCTTTGGCGCTTCCAAACAAAGCAAAAGCTACTAAAATTGGTCCTATAGTAGTTCCTAATGAATTGATTCCACCGCCTAAATTTACTCTACTTGCTCCTGTTTTTGGGTTTCCTAATAAAATAGCAAAGGGATTGGCAGCAGTTTGTTGTAGTGAAAAACCTAAAGCTACTATAAACAATCCAACCAACATACCAGCGTAAATACTTGCTTCAACGGCAACAATCATAGCACCAGCACCTAAAGCGGAGAATAACAAACCGTAAACAATACTTTTTTTGTATCCCCAAGTTCCTACAATATCTTTTCCTGAGCTATTTCCCATGGCAAAAAGTAATAAAGCCCCAATATAATAAGCAGTATAAAATGCAAAATCAATTAATTGCGATTGAAATTGATCTAATGAGAAAAAGTTTTTACAAAATGGGATAAAAATACTGTTACCAGCAGCAATAAATCCCCAAAAGAAGAACACTGTAATTAGTGTATATAAAGCTGGATAATTAGTTTGTTTGTTTTCTAAATTCATAAGTAGTAGTTTATAGTTTTAAATTTTAGTTGGATGCTAAATAACAAAATAATATGACAAAAATTTATAAAATTGAAGTTTAATTTTTAACGAAATGTCCAATGTTGTGTTTTTGTATAGTTTTTAATCGCTAGAAATAATAAAAATGAAGACTAAAACTATTTTAATAACCTTTTATCAAAAGCAAATTCTTGAATTGTAAATTTAATTTTTTTGAAATCGGGATGATTCGGGTTGATTAACACATTTCTTTCTTTTGGAATAATGGCTGACGGAACAAACAAAATGGCCGATTGCTGATTTCTTATCCAAGAATCGCCAATAGCTCTACAAATTAGATGTCCATTCTCCGTTGTATTATCCCACTCTTTAGGTAAATCTTTTGCATTAATTTCTGAAGTTTTTATGGTATTTGGAAATGTAATCGTTAGTAAACTATAATCTGCATCGCTACCAAAACCATTTCTGTGCACCAAGTTTTCCAAGCACGCTAACGAACAATTTTCGGCTGTATAAATGACAAATAAACCTGTAGAATTCCATCTTGCGGCATAACCAGAAGCTGTTAAACTATTTGCCCATTTAGTATGAACAATTCTAAAAACCTCCATAAATTATGCGGTTGCCCCGAATTCTATTCGTTTTAATTCTTCGTATATTAAATGAATACCCGTTGAAGTATTTAAATATTGAGCGGGTTTATTATTATTGAAAAAAGGATTTTCTTTATCTAACCATTGATTAAAAACTGTAGAATTACCAAAAACAACATTCCCTAATTCATATAAAGTGCTTAATTCTATGGCTAATTCTGCAATTCTTGAAGGAATTTTAGTTTCATTATTTTTATATTTAATGAATGTTTTTGGCGTAATTTCAAAAATATTTTCAGCAAGATTTTTAATTGTTAAACCAGTAATAGCCAAAACTTTTACAAATAATTCTTTTGAGTTTTGAGCAATATTATCTAATACATTATTTTTAATAAATGATGAAGGCAAATAAATAGCCATTGGTTCAGAGGCTATATTTAAAGTTTCCTCATGAATAATGTAATTTTTATCTTTTTTCATAATATGTATTTTTACATTTAACGATAAGCAAATTTACATATTTATTTTGAAGTTTTAAAATTTATTGCCAAAAAAAAATCCCAATTACTTGGGATTTTAAAATTATTCTTTACCATCTAAATAGTCTTGCAAATAAGAAAAACGGGGTGTGAGTTTTCCATTTTCTGTAATTTTTGCTCGAGCTAAAACTCCCTTTTCATCATTATTGAAAAAGGCTGGAATTACATGTTCTAAAAACATTTCTCCAAAACCTTCACTAGCATCTTTTGGTAATTCACAAGGCAAATTATCTACCGCCATTACTACGATAGCACTTGGATGAAACATATCAGCTTCCTTGTGTTCGCTAGGTAAATAACCATAATTTGGTTCTGCAATTGTACTTGCTCTTAGTGTACAAGCAATTGGTCCATCAATATCACAAGAAATATCTGCTACAACCTTAATTTTACATTTTGGAGAAGCTAACATTTCTTTAGATAAAATTACAGGAGCTCCATTTCCATAAAAATGTCCAGCCATAAAAATATCCGAAACTTGAGCAAAACGCTCAAAATTTGAATTGTAGTTTTGTGGATTCGTATAAAACTCTTTCTTATCAAAAGAAGTACCCTCTTTGTGAATGTTATAATCCTTAATGTCGATCATTGTATAAATAGGATAAGTATAAGTAGTAGATAAATAATCTTCTACTGAAACTTCTTTTATTTTCATACCATCTAACATTTCTTTTGCACCCATTGCCACTTTACCTTTACCGGATAAAACAATTTTAATAGGTGGTAAAAATGGTTTTTTAAGCTGTGTAATTAAAGCGTCTTGATTAGGAAGCTTTTCTGCTTTTGGCAAATTGAAAATTTCGTATTTTAATCCGAAAGCCCTAATTCCATTGTAAGCACCTACAATACCAGCATAACGACCAAAACCAATTAAACGAGTATTGTTTTCATCAACGATTGTTTCATGATCGTATAATTCGATATTTTTATCAATACACGCTTTAAGTAATTTTCTATTATAAGCTTGTTTTTTTATTGTATGAGAGAAAAAGAAATATTTTTTATTTGGAATTAATGCATCAACTGGAACTTCTTTTACTCCAATTATCACATCACAATCTGAAATATCTTCTGAAATTTCAAAACCTTTCTCAACATATTCTGAATCTGAAAACACTCTTATATCAGATGCTTCGACTTTAATTTTAGCATTAGGAAAACGTTTTATTACATCCAAAAGTTCTGAAGGGGAGAAAACAACTCTCCTATCTGGCGGATTTTTTCTTTCTTTAATTATTCCGAAATTCATTTTTTAAACATTATTTAATCAATTGTTTACAAATATAACAATTTAACAAATAAAACTATAGATTACCATTACTTTATGAAGTAACGAAGAACAGAATAATTAATTTTATAATTTTTTAAGTTTTTTACAAATATTAATGTATTTATTTAACAATTTTATTTAAAACTAAAGTAATATCATCTCAAAAAAACATTCTAAAAAAACATTCTAAAAAACAAAATTTAAATATAGCTTAGTTTACTTTTAATTTATGTGAAAATTAGTATCTTTGGCATTGAATTTGTGAAGAAATTTTGAAAAAAATATCTCATAAAATGGGGTCGACTGGTTTTGACAGCGAGTGGCACTAAAAAGTAAGCATGTCGAGCATTGTATTTTTGGCTCGTAAATATCAATGATACACACTTTTTAAACGGCGAAAATACTTACGCTTTAGCTGCATAATCCGAATTTTAGTACGATAATGCCATGTCCCAACCAGGTTGGGAAGCTGGATTTCTCTCAAAAGCCTTGGTTTGTGGCGGTTGATTAAGAGGAATGGTAAAAATAAACCTAGGAACGGTAAAACTTTAAATCCGCTCTGACACTGATAAAGTTAAGCAAATAGTGGCTGTTTTTGGCCGGGCTAGTTGTCGAAAATTCAAACAAAAACTAAACATGTAGAAAGCTCTTTGATGGCTTGTTTGGACGAGAGTTCGATTCTCTCCGACTCCACAAAAAACCCTGTAAAACACTTGTTTTACAGGGTTTTTTA
>CAYWVV010000027.1:0-38148 GCA_964461805.1 uncultured Flavobacterium sp. | reverse complement strand
AAATCGATGGCAAATATTGGAGCTTTTGTAGCGGCGGATAAAGACGTTATTGATTACTTAAAATATAATTTGCGTTCTCAAATGTTTGCCAAAGCGTTGCCAATGATTCAAACAATTGGTTCGTTAAAGCGTTTAGAATTGTTGCGTAATTCTTCAGAGATTAAAGACAAACTTTGGGTAAATGTTAATGCGTTACAAAACGGATTAAAAGAAAAAGGCTTTAATATTGGTGATACAAACACTTGTATTACTCCTGTTTATTTAGAAGGAAGTATTCCGGAAGCGATGATAATGGTTAACGATTTAAGAGAAAACTATGGTATTTTCTTATCAATTGTTGTGTATCCAGTAATTCCTAAAGGTATGATTTTATTAAGAATGATTCCTACAACAACACATACTTTAGAAGATATTGATGAAACATTAACTGCTTTTGAAGCTATTCGTGAGAAATTAGAGAACGGAACGTATAAAAAAATTGCAGAATCTACGATTACTGATAAGTAAAAGTTATAAACGATAAATTTTAAAAAGCGCTGAACTATTTCAGCGCTTTTTTTGTCTTCTTTGTCTTTTTTAGGTTTAAAATAGGCTTGAATTCAAATCGAGAAAAATAAATGTTAAATTAATTTAAAAGTCTTAACAGTCTCTTAAAGCTTAAAAATTAATTAATTAACAAAAAAGTTGATTAAATATTGATAAAAAATAAATTTTTGACTAAAATAAAATTGTTTTATCCTTTATGAAATGATATATTTGTCCGTTTTTAAAGAAAATAACTAAAATTAACTATAATGCAAAACAAAGGACTAATTAAATTCTTCGCAATCATTTTTACGATTGCTTGTATCTATCAACTTTCATTTACGTTTGTTGCTAACGGAATTGTAAAAGATGCGAAAGAGTTTGCGAAAGGAGATTCTCAGAAAGAATTAAACTATTTAAAATCATTAAAGAAAAAAGAAGTTTTAAACTTAGGTTTTGCTAGCTTTACTTATGAGGAAATAGAAAAACAACAAATTAACAAAGGATTAGATTTAGAAGGTGGTATTAACGTTACTCTTGAAGTTTCTGTTAAAGACGTTTTGAAAACTTTATCTAATAATTCTAATGATCCTATCTTCAATAGAGCTTTAACAAGAGCTACAGAAGAAAGAAGAGGAAATCAAGATTATTTAGATGCCTTTTTTGATGCTTTCAATACAGAATCTAAAGGAACTTTAAAATTAGCTTCACCTGAAGTATTTTACAATAGAAATTTATCTGATGAGATTCAGTTAAACATGTCTGATGATCAGGTAAAAGTAATCTTAAAAAGAAAAGTTGCGGAATCTATTGAAAGTGCTTATAAAGTACTAACAAAACGTATCGATAAATTCGGAGTAGCGCAACCAAACATCCAAAAAATTGGTGAAACAGGAAGAATTTTAGTAGAATTACCTGGTGCTAAAGATTTAGATAGAGTTGAAAAATTATTATCTAGTACAGCACAATTAGAATTTTGGGAAACTTTAAGACCAGAAGAATTAGGTAATTTCTTTACAGCTGCAAATGAAGCTTTAAAAGTTACAGAGAAAAAAACAACTTCGAAAGTAGCTGAAGTAGACACTACAAAAGTAGCTGATGCTAAATCTAAAGTAAATGAATTATTAGCAGACAAAAAAGATCCTGCTAAAACAGCTGCTAAAGATTTAGGACCATTATTTGATAAAGCTATCGCTGGCCCATCAGGATTATATGCTTATAATGTAAAAGATACAGCAAGAATTAATTCTTATTTAAAAAGAGCTGAAATTAAAGCTTTATTACCAGCTACTGCTTCATATGCAAAATTTGCATGGGGAAAAACTAATGAGAAATTAGGTGATATTGTTGAATTATATGTTTTAAAAGGTACTGTTGATGGCGTTGCTCCTCTATTAGGTGGTGCAGTTACAGATGCAAGTGCTGATTTTGATCAATTTGGAAAACCTGCAGTAAGTATGCAAATGAATCCTGTTGGTTCTAGAAAATGGGAACAATTAACAGGTGATATCGCAAAAAAAGGAAACCAAGTTTGTATCGTTTTAGACAATGTAGTTTATTCAGCAGCAACAGCTAAAGCAGCTATTTCTGGAGGACAAACTCAAATTTCTGGAAGTTTTACTTTAGAAGAAACTGCCGATTTAGAAAATGTATTAAGAGCAGGTAAATTACCAGCTAAAGCAGAAATTGTACAAAAAGCAGTTGTTGGTCCATCTTTAGGGCAAGAAGCAATTGATAATGGTATTTTATCTTCATTAATTGGTTTATTATTAGTTTCTTTCTGGATGGTTTTCTATTATGGAAGAGCGGGTTGGTATGCTAACGTTGCTTTATTATTAAACTTAGTGTTATTATTTGGTGCAATGGCTAACTTCGGTTTTGTATTAACATTACCTGGTATTGCTGGTATCGTATTAACAATGGGTACTGCGGTAGATGCGAACATCATTATTTACGAAAGAGCTAAAGAAGAATTAAGAGCTGGTTTATCATTAGAAAATGCAGTAACTGCAGCTTTCGGATGGAAAGGAGCTATGCGTTCTATCATTGATGCTAACGTTACTCACGTTTTAACTGGAGCCATTTTATATATCTTTGGGGAAGGAATGATTAGAGGTTTTGCTATTACCTTATTAATTGGTATTTTAACGTCATTATTTACTTCAATCTTTATCGCTCGTTTCTTTATCGATGCAGATATTGCTAAAGGAAGAAGTTTACAATTCTCAACAAATATTACTAAAAACTGGTTTACTGGATTTAATTTTGATTTCTTAAAAATCAAAAAATATACATATATCTTCTCTTTAACAGTTTGTGTAATTAGTTTTGTTTCATTTTATGTAAATGGATTTGATCAAGGAATTGATTTCGTAGGAGGAAGAACTTTCCAAGTTCAATTTGACCAAAAAGTATCTTCTGAAGAAGTTTCAAACGCACTTTCAACAGCTGAATATTTTGAAAAAGCTGAAGCTAAAACTTTCGGAAACGACCAACAATTAAAAATTACTACGAAATACAAAATTGACAAACAAGGTGTTGAAGTTGATAAAGAAGTAAATCAAAAATTATATGAAGGTTTGAAAAAATTCTTCGCTAAACCAATTACATATCAACAATTTACTAATACTGAAGAAGGTAAAACAATCGGAGTATTACAAGCTATGAAAGTTGGTCCTTCAATTGCAGATGATATCAAAACAAATGCCTATTGGGCAGTATTAGGAGCGATGTTATTAGTGTGTTTATACTTAGTAATTTCATTTAGAAAATACCAATATTCTTTAGGAGCGATTGCTGCTGTTGCGCATGACGTTATTTTCGTATTAGGAATTTACTCTTTATTATACAAATACATGCCATTCCATATGGAAATTGACCAGCACTTTATTGCTGCAATTCTTACCGTAATTGGATATTCTATGAATGATACGGTAATTGTATTCGATAGAGTTCGTGAATTCTTAGGAATTAGATCTCACCATGGTAATTTTAATCAAATTGTAAATGACTCGATTAATACTACATTATCACGTACTTTAAACACTTCATTAACGATGATTTTAGTATTGTCAATTATGTTTGTTTTCGGTGGAGATTCAATCCGTGGATTTATCTTTGCCATGTTAATCGGTATTATTGTTGGAACTTATTCATCATTATTTATTGCTACTCCAGTATTAGTAGATACAATGACTAAATACGATAAAACAATTGTAGAACAAGAGCATAACTCATAAGTTACAACTTAAGAATTAAGAATATAAAAAATGCCCCGATACATATCGGGGCATTTTTGTTTTGTATAATTGTTAGCAATTTTGACTTTTGATTGTTTTTTGTTTTGTCAGGTTGAGCGGAGTCGAAACCCTGCCAGTCCTGTAGCTTCGCTCAGGAAGACAATGGATGTTGTTTGGTATTTTGCGAATTACAAACTCTGTTGTTTTAAATAATCCACCGCATATCTTCCTTCATTAAATAGCAAATCCAAAATAGATAAATTATTTATAAAGCCGTGTTTGTCATCAAAAACTTGAGTATAAGGTTCAATTTGTGTGGTGTCTTTTTTACCGTTTACTAAATGTCGTAAGTCCGTTTTGTCTGTGACTTCATGGAAATATTCTGCAGTTTTTTCAAAAGGAATAGAAATGCCTAAAGCTTCATTAACCAATTCGAATATCTCGAAGTTCAAATCTAACATAAACTCGTGTTTCTTTTCGAATAAGGGTCGCAAATCATCCACAAAATATTCGTAAAACGGAGAGTTTTTATAAGCGGTTTCTAACGATTTAAAATGATTCTTTTGCCAATTATGTTGATTGTCTATTTTGATGTCTTTAAAACTAGTGTTTGCTGTGTCGTGTTTGACTGATATGTTTAACAGTTGAATTCCGTTCGGACTATAAATGTACATCCGGTTTCTATTGGTTTGTTTTTGAAACGAATCTTCCACTTCAAATGTAACCGTCTTTGCATCAATCATAGCAATATAATGACTGATTGAAGGGAAATAGGTTGGGTAAATTAATATTTCTTTGCTATTCATAATTCTATTGTAATTAAAAAAGAGTTGCAAACTAAATTACAACTCTTAAATTATTTAAAGTAAATCTGCTTCTTTTTTCTTTTTCTTACCTCTATACCAATCCCAAGTAAAATATCCAGCTAAAAGAATTAAGAAATATTTAAAGTAAGATTCTGGTTGACCTTCACCATTAACTGTTGTGAAAAAACGCTCAGTTCTAAATTTATTTAGTAACCCTTTTGCGTTCCAGTCTATACTCATCCAAATAAAAATTGGTTTTCCAACAATGTGATCTGCAGGTGTGTAGCCAAAATAACGTGCGTCTAAGGAATTATGTCTGTTGTCTCCCATCATCCAATAATAATCTTGTTTGAAGGTGTAAGAATTAGCAACTTTTCCATTTATTTTTATTTCATTACCTTTTACTTCTAACGTATTTCCTTCGTATTCAGTAATGATAATTTTATATAACGGTAAAGTTTCTCTATTTAAAGTAACTGTTTTTCCAGCTTGTGGAATGTAAATTGGACCAAAATTATCACCATTCCAGTTATTTGTAACTGAAGGATTTCCGTCTCTAAAATCAGGAAAAGTTCCATCTTCTGCTTCTTTCTGTATTATTCTATTTACTGATTTAATTCCAGAAACTGTTTTTAATTTTTCAGCGCTTTCAAAAGTTAAGGCAGAAATTTCGATAGTGTCTCTTGCTTCACTTTTAAAACGAGCTCCATCAGTTGATCCAAGTTCTTGTAAAATACCTTCAAAATCAATTGATTTGTTTATGTCATATGTAACTTCGTAAGAATACTGTGGCTTCGCTCTTTCTGGTAAAATTAATTCTTTACCATTTACAAAAACAATTCCATCTTTAATTTGTAAGCTATCGCCAGCAATTCCTACACAACGTTTTACGTAATTTGTTTTTTTATCACGAGGTTTGTCAACTCTAATTGGTGATGGGTGATACATGTTGTCTAATGTATCTCTTGGCCAGTTGAAAACAACAATATCATTATTTTTTATTTTTTCTAAAGCTGGAAATCTGAAATAAGGTAATTGTGGTTTACTTAAGTAAGATAATTTTTTTACAACAGGAATTGAATCGTGAACCATTGGTGCAGCAATCGGTGTCATTGGAGTTCTTGCTCCATAATGAAATTTACTTACAAATAAGAAATCGCCTATTAATAATGATTTTTCTAATGAGGCAGATGGAATTACAAACGGTTGAATAAAATACGTGTGAACAAATGTTGCAACTATTAATGCAAACGTTAGTGAGCCTAAAGTATCTAAAGCTTTTGTTGCTGGTTTTGTATCACGTTCTGCTTCGTAAGAAACTTCTTGTGTATAATTTATATATCCGATGTATAATCCGAACGTTACCACACCTAACCACATGTCAGCCGTTGTTTTTTTACCGAATGTACGTAGTGTTTCAATCCAAATTACTGGTAAAATTAACAAGTTGATTACAGGTAAAAACACTAAAAACATCCACCATTTTGGACGGTTTATGATTTGCATTAAAACAATTCCATTATATACTGGAATGAAAGCTTCTGAAGCATTTTTGCCTGCTTTTGTGTATAATTTCCAAGTACAAATTCCGTGTAAGGTACTAATTATTAATACCGTAATAATCCAAGATGTCATTTCCATAGTTTCTTATCTATATTTATTTTGTAAATCGTAAATCGTAAATCGTAAATCGTAAATCGTAAATTTTTAACTTATATTCCTAAAACGTCTTTCATTGTGAAAACGCCTTTTTTGCCTAGTAACCATTCTGCTGCAATTACTGAACCTAACGCAAAACCTTCTCTGTTGTGAGCGGTATGTTTAATTTCTATTTGATCGACTTTACTGTCGTAAAAAACTGAATGTGTTCCAGGAATATTTTCTATTCTTTTCGCATCTATATAAATTTCGTTAGATGCTGCGTTATCTAATGTCCAATTAGTGTAATCAGTATTCTCGATGATTCCCTTAGCTAAACTAATAGCTGTTCCACTTGGTGCGTCTAGTTTTTGTAAGTGATGAATTTCTTCCATAGAGACATTGTAGTCTTTTAAGTTTTTCATCATTTTAGCCAAGTAATTGTTTAGTTCGAAAAAAATATTTACACCTAAGCTAAAGTTAGAGCCGTATATGAAACTTCCGTTCTTTTCTTGACATAAATTCACCATTTCGTCATAATTTTCTAACCAACCTGTTGTTCCTGAAATCACAGGAATGTTATGGTTCAAACATTCTGAAATATGTTTCACAGCACTGTTAGGTACGCTAAAATCAATGGCCACATCAGCTTCAGCTAATCCATCAAAACTATCCAAACTTCCTTTTCTTAATACAATTTCGTGTCCACGTTCTAAAGCAATTTTTTCAATTACTTTTCCCATTTTTCCGTAACCTAATAAAGCTATTTTCATGTGTAGATGTTTATTGTTTGCATTGGTCAAATGTCCTCTTTTGTTTTATAGATTTCATTTGTATAAGTAGTTGTTTTGAAGAAAATGTTACAAAACTTTAAAATTGATAAGTTAAAGAAAGGCCAACATTTTGCTTATACGTATAAGGATTGGTCTGTAAATCGGGTTTTAAAGTTAATTCGTCGTTCACGTTAAATTGTAATAAATGTGCGTCAACGTTCGCGTCAACAATGTTTAAAATGTATAAACCTGCAGTAATAAGTACTGATAAATCTCTGTTTTTTTGAAAGAATTTTTGTGCACGAATTACACTGTCATCAGAAAGTTTCCCAAATGTAGGATGATTTGGATCGTTTGTTCCTAATAATCTCGCTTTGTATTCCGTTCTGTATTGATTGAATTTTTTATTATTGTCTATGATAAAATACACTCCAGTACCAATTGCTGCATATACAACAGGTATTTTCCAATACCGTTTGTTGTAAGCTTGTCCTAATCCTGGTAAAATTGCAGAATAAAAAGCTGCTTTTGCAGGAGATAACGGATTGATATTACCTTTTGAGGTTTCCTTTGTTTCAATTTTCAATTCTTTATTTTGAGCCACTGAAAAATGTGTACCTAAAAATAAAAAAACAAATATGTAAAGAAGTGGCTTCACTAGTTATTGATTAATTTCATAATTCTATTAAAGTCTTCTTCGGAGTGAAAAGGAATTGAAATTTTTCCTTTTCCATTTGCTGCTACGTTTACATCCACTTTTGCGCCAAAGAAATCTGCGAAAGTTTTCTTTTGTTCTGTAGGGATTTCAAATGATTTTGTAGAAACGGGCTTACCTGTTTTTGGTTTTAAACCTTCTTGGTATTTCTTCACTAACGCTTCCGTATCTCTAACAGATAAATTCTGTGTAACAACCGTATGATAAATATCGCTTTGCGCGTCTTGATCTTCAATGTTTATTAATGCTCTACCATGTCCCATCGAAATAAATCCATCTCTCATTCCAGTTTGAATGATTGGGTCTAATTTTAATAAACGCAAGTAGTTAGTAATGGTAGAACGCTTTTTACCAACACGCTCGCTCATTTCTTCCTGAGTTAAGTTGACTTCTTCAATCAAACGTTGGTAAGAAATGGCAACTTCAATTGGATCTAAATCGTGACGTTGAATATTTTCTACTAATGCCATGATTAACGATTCATTATCGTTTGCTAATCTGATGTAGGCAGGAATAGTAGTAAGGCCTAATAATTTTGAAGCACGTAATCTTCGCTCTCCAGATATTAATTGGTATTTGTTAAATTCTAATTTTCTAACAGTAATAGGTTGAATTACACCAACTTCTTTAATGGATTTGGCTAATTCTTGTAAGGTTTCTTCATTGAAATTCGTTCTTGGTTGAAACGGGTTGATTTCAATGAAATTAATATCAAGTTCAATGATACTTCCTACAACTTTATCTGCACCTTTATCTTCAACTGACTTGATGTCGTTTGAAGGGTCACTTAAAAGGGCTGATAATCCTCTTCCTAATACAGGTTTTTTTACTGCTTTTGTCATTATATAGTACTGTTTTTCTTGATAATTTCTTCTGCTAAATTTAAGTAATTGGTTGCGCCTTTACTTGTAGCATCATAATTAATAATGCTTTCACCAAAACTTGGCGCTTCACTCAATTTAATGTTTCTTTGAATGATAGTTGAGAATACCATGTTGTTAAAGTGTTTCTGAACTTCTTCCACAACTTGGTTTGATAATCGTAAACGAGAATCATACATGGTTAGAAGTAAGCCTTCAATATCTAAATTGGCATTATGTATTTTTTGTACACTTTTTATAGTGTTCAATAATTTTCCTAAACCTTCCAATGCAAAATATTCACACTGAATTGGAATTACAACACTATCGGCTGCAGTTAACGCATTTAAAGTTAACAAACCTAATGATGGCGCGCAATCAATTATTATATAATCGTATTCTTCTTTTATTTCGCTCAATGCTTGTTTTAGCATGTATTCTCTGTTTTCCTTGTCTACCAATTCAATTTCGATGGCAACTAAGTCAATATGAGCTGGAATTAACCAAACGTTTGGAGCTGAAGTTTGAACTACAGATTCTTCTGGTTTGTTGCTGTGTTCTAGAATTTGATAGGTACCAATTTCTACACTTTCCACATCAATTCCTAATCCAGAACTAGCGTTAGCTTGCGGATCGGCATCAATTAATAAAACTTTTTTCTCTAAAACACCTAAAGCTGCGGCAAGATTTATTGAAGTTGTTGTTTTTCCTACACCACCCTTTTGATTGGCAATTGCAATGATTTTACCCATTTTTTCTTTTAAAATTTTCGAAGCGTAAAAATACAATTATTTATGGTATAACCAACCCAATTTTATTAACATTGCGTTAAAGTCTTTATTTCAGTATATCTTTGCTATTAAAATTATTTTTTTTGTAAATTTGACATCTAAATTTTCCAGAGTGGTAGAAGAAAAAGTTATTTTAGTTGACACGAATGACAACCCAATTGGGTTAATGAATAAATTAGAAGCACACGAAAAAGCAGTGTTACACAGAGCGTTTTCAGTGTTTGTTCTGAATGACAAAAAGGAATTGATGTTGCAACAGCGCGCGCATCATAAATACCATTCTCCTTTATTGTGGACCAACACATGTTGCAGCCACCAACGTGAAAACGAAACCAATATTCAAGCAGGAACAAGACGTTTACGAGAAGAAATGGGTTTTGAAACCGAGCTAAAAGAAATGTTTCATTTTATTTATAAAGCCCCTTTTGATAATGGTTTAACAGAACACGAATTAGATCACGTAATGATTGGTTCTTATAATGAAATTCCATTGATCAATACTGATGAAGTTGAAAGTTGGAAATGGATGAAAATTGAAGACATAAAAAATGATATGATTGCTAATCCAGACATTTATACCGTTTGGTTTAAAATAATTTTTGAAGAATTTTATCATCATTTTGATGAAAATTTATAACTAAACAGATGAACGTAACAGTAAGTAGAAAAGCACATTTTAATTCAGCTCACAGATTATATCGTAAAGATTGGTCTATGGAAAAAAACAATGCGGTTTTTGGGAAATGTAATAATCCAAATTATCATGGGCATAACTACGAATTAATAGTTAGTGTTACCGGTGCAATTGATCAAGAAACTGGTTTTGTAATGGATGTGAAAATATTATCAGATTTGATAAAAGAACATATTGAAAATGCCTTCGATCATAAAAATTTAAATTTAGATGTTCCTGATTTTGAAAACTTAAATCCAACAGCTGAAAATATCGCAGTGGTGATTTGGCAAAAATTAAGATCACATATTAATAGTACTTTAGATTTAGAAGTAGTTTTGTACGAAACACCTCGAAATTTTGTTTCTTATAAAGGAGAATAAATGAATTTTTATCCAGTAACTTTTGAACCCATTTTTAAAGAACGAATTTGGGGCGGCACAAAATTAAAAGATTATTTATCTAAATCTTTTGAAGGAGATTGTATTGGTGAAAGTTGGGAATTGTCAACGGTAACTAATGATGTGAGTGTAGTTTCAAATGGTGAATTCGCTGGATTAGACTTAAACGAATTAATTAAAAAATATCCTTTAGAGGTTTTAGGTTCTAAATCAATTGAGAAATTTGGATTAGAATTCCCTTTGCTTTTTAAGTTTCTAGATGCGAAAGAAGATTTATCTATACAAGTACACCCAAATGATGAACTAGCAAAGAAGCGACATAATTCTTTTGGTAAAACCGAAATGTGGTATGTGATGCAAGCCGATGAGAACGCAAAGTTAGTTGTCGGATTTAAAAACAAAACTAATAAGAAAGACTATCTAAAGCATTTAGAAACAAAGTCATTAGTTGCTATTTTAAATGAAACACCAGTTAAAAAAGGCGATACTTTTTTCTTAGAGACTGGTACGGTTCACGCTATTGGAGCTGGAGTTTTAATTGCTGAAATCCAACAAACAAGTGACATCACTTACAGATTATACGATTGGGACAGACTAGATGCAAATGGAATTGGAAGAGAATTACATAATGATTTAGCAGTGGATGCTATTAATTATGAAGAAACCAATACTAAAGTGCAATATAAAAATGAAAGTAATGAACGTGTTAATTTAGTAACTTGTCCATTTTTTACAACTAATTTAATAGAAGTTTCTGAAAAGTACGATTGGAAAAAGAAAAAAGATTCTTTTACTGTTTTAATGTGTACAGAAGGAAGATTTGTGCTAGTTACATCTAATTCTAAATCAGAATTTAAGAAGGGAGATACCGTTTTAATTCCTGCAATAATTGAAGAATTTCAAATTATAGGTGAAACTTCTCTACTGGAAATTACAATTTAATTAGCAGCGTATCAATATATTGTTTACTTTTGCACCATAATTTTTAAAAATAACAAAATGGCAAGCGTTAAAAACTTGAAAAAAGAAATAAACTACGTTTTAGGAGATATCTTGAACATAGTATACATTTGGGAAATGACTTCTGGTGGAAAACCAACGGAATCATCTGAGGCTTTAGTAGGAGATATCTACGATGCATTCGATGCTTTAATGGTGAAAGTTAACCAAAAAGATGTTGAAAATAAAAAAGCACATTACAAATTAGTTAAAGAAGAATTCGAAGTTGCTGCAAATCAATTTGTTGCAAAAGTGAACGAATTAAACTAAAAAAAAAGCCAAAAAAAACATTTATTTTTTTTGCAAATTAAAAATTCAAGGCTATATTTGCAACGCAATATGAGTCGCCGGTGTAGCTCAGCTGGCTAGAGCAGCTGATTTGTAATCAGCAGGTCGTGGGTTCGAGTCCCTCCACTGGCTCAAAAAAAAAGGTAATCCAAAAAGTATCTTTTTTTTCCTTCTTAAGGAAAATCATATTGTGAATAAAGGCATTTTGCCGGTGTAGCTCAGCTGGCTAGAGCAGCTGATTTGTAATCAGCAGGTCGTGGGTTCGAGTCCCTCCACTGGCTCAAAAAAAGGTAATCGAAAGATTACCTTTTTTTATTTTATATCACTTCCGAAATTCTAATAAAAACCCTCTTTTTACAATTTAACGTTTTGTTGTTTTTTAAATAATTTTCGTTTTCTTTTTTTTCGTAAATTTACGAAACAGATTTTTTTTTCAGAATAAATGAAAAATTTTAAAAAAATACTATGCGTGCATAGTATTTTTTTCTATATTTGAAAAAAAAATCCTATGCAAGACAAAACAATTGATTACGTTTTAAGGTATACTTGGCAGACTGTTGCTAAGATGTATAACGAAGAAGCGGCTAAATATGGTGCAACTATGGCTACAGGATTTGCTTTGTTAAGTATTGATAAAGATAAAGGTATTCCTTCTACCGCTTTAGGTCCTAGAATGGGAATGGAAGCTACAAGTTTAACCAGAACTTTAAAGTCAATGGAAGAACGAGGATTAATTGTTCGTAAAAAAAATCCAGCAGACGGTAGAGGCGTTTTAATATTTCTTACAGAAGAAGGAAAACTAAAACGGGAATTGTCTAAAAAAACCGTACTTCAATTTAATGAAGTAATCAAGTCTAAAATTACGGAAGCACAACTTCAAAACTTTATGGAAGTGGCCGAAATTATAAACGAACAAATTCTAGAGAAAGAAATTTTCGATAAAAATAGCATATCAAACAAGTAAACACAATATATATATAATACATAAAACGTATGAAACGTAATATTAAAAAAGTTGCTGTTATTGGTTCAGGAATTATGGGAAGCGGAATTGCTTGTCATTTTGCAAACATCGGAGTAGAAGTTCTTCTACTGGATATTGCGCCAAGAGAATTAACAGAAGCAGAAACAAAAAAAGGATTAACTTTAGAAAGTAAAGTAGTTCGAAACAGATTGGTAAATGACCATTTAGCCAATGCGCTAAAATCAAAACCATCTCCAATTTATCATCCAAGTTTTGCTAGTAGAATTTCTACAGGAAATACAACAGATGATATGGCGAAAATCGCTTCTTGCGATTGGATTATTGAAGTGGTTGTAGAACGTTTAGATATCAAACAAAGCGTTTTCGAACAAATTGAAAAATTCCGTAAACCAGGAACTTTAATTACTTCAAACACATCTGGAATTCCAATTCACTTTATGAGTGAAGGTAGAAGTGAAGATTTCCAAAAACATTTCTGTGGAACGCATTTCTTCAATCCAGCACGCTACTTAAAATTATTCGAAATTATTCCAGGACCACAAACTTCATCTGAAGTGTTAGATTTCTTAAACGGTTATGGAGAAAAATTCTTAGGAAAAACTTCAGTAGTTGCTAAAGATACTCCTGCTTTTATCGGAAACAGAATCGGAATCTTCGGAATCATGAGCTTGTTTCACCAAGTAAAAGAAATGGGTTTAACTATTGAAGAAGTAGATAAATTAACCGGACCAGTTATTGGTCGTCCAAAATCAGCAACTTTCCGTACAGTGGATGTCGTTGGTTTAGATACTTTAGTTCATGTAGCTAACGGAATTTACGAAAATTGTAAAACAGATGAAGTTTTAGACTTATTCAAATTACCAGAATTCATCAATAAAATGATGGAAAATAAATGGTTGGGAAGTAAAACCAATCAAGGTTTCTACAAAAAAGAAGGAAAAGAAATTCTGTCTTTAGATTTAGACACCTTAGAATATCGTGCGGCTAAAAAAGCTTCTTTCGCCACTTTAGAATTAACTAAAACTATCGATAAACCAATTGATAGATTCAAAGTGTTAATTACTGGTAAAGATAAAGCGGGAGAGTTTTACCGTAAAAACTTCGCTTCAATGTTTACCTATTGTTCGAACAGAATTCCAGAAATCACAGATGCCTTTTACAAAATTGACGATGCGATGAAAGCTGGTTTCGGTTGGGAAAACGGTCCGTTCGAAATTTGGGATGCTATCGGAGTTCAAAAAGGAATTGAATTAATGCAAGCAGAAGGTTATCAACCTGCAAGTTGGGTAACTGATATGCTAGCTTCTGGAAATACGTCTTTCTATTCTATAAAAGAAGGTGCTACCTATTTCTACAATATAGATACAAAACAAACAGCAAAAATTCCAGGACAAGACGCTTTTATTATTCTAGACAATATTCGCGAAAGCAAAAAAGTGTGGAATAACAGCGAAAGTATTATTACCGATTTAGGTGATGGAATTATCAATTTAGAATTTACATCTAAAATGAATTCTATTGGTGCTGGCGTTTTACAAGGTATCAACAAAGCTATTGATATGGCTGAAAAAGGATACGAAGGTTTAGTTATCGGAAACCAAGGGACAAATTTCTCTGTTGGAGCAAATTTAGCGATGATCTTCATGTTAGCTGTTGAGCAAGAATATGACGAATTAAACATGGCTATCAAAATGTTCCAAGACACGATGATGCGTTGTCGTTATTCTTCAATCCCAGTAATTGCTGCTCCTCACGGAATGACACTTGGTGGTGGTTGTGAATTAACAATGCACTCGGATAGAGCAGTTGCTGCCGCAGAAACTTATATCGGATTAGTAGAATTTGGTGTTGGCGTAATTCCTGGTGGTGGTGGTTCTAAAGAAATGGCGCTTCGTGCATCAGACTTATTTAGAAAAAATGACGTAGAATTAAACGTATTACAAGAATATTTCTTAACTGTTGGTATGGCGAAAGTCGCAACTTCTGCTTATGAAGGTTTCGATATCGGTGTACTTCAAAAAGGAAGAGATATTGTTGTCGTAAATAAAGACAGACAAATTGCTACGGCAAAACAAGTCGCTCTTCAAATGGCAAATCAAGGTTATACGCAACCAGTGAGAAGAACGGATGTAAAAGTTTTAGGAAAACAAGCTTTAGGAATGTTCTTAGTGGGAACAGACCAAATGGTGGCTGGACAATATATTTCAGAACATGATCAAAAAATTGCCAACAAACTTGCTTACGTTATGGCGGGTGGCGATTTATCTGAACCAACTTTAGTTTCTGAACAATATTTATTGGATTTAGAACGTGAAGCTTTCTTGTCATTATGTACAGAAAGAAAAACATTAGAACGTGTTCAATTTATGTTAACGAAAGGAAAACCTTTAAGAAATTAATTTCGAAACACAGATTAAAGAAATCAGAGAGATTTTAATAATTTTTTAGATTTCTCGAATTTCTTCAATCCGTGTTCCATAAAAAATATAAAATATGAAAACAGCATATATAGTATCAGCATATAGAACTGCAGTTGGAAAAGCACCAAAAGGTTTATTTCGTTTTAAAAGACCTGACGAATTAGCCGCAGAAACTATCGAACACATGATGGCACAATTGCCAAATTTCGATAAAACACGTATTGATGACGTAATGGTTGGAAACGCCATGCCAGAAGCAGAACAAGGTTTAAACGTTGGTCGTTTAATTTCATTAATGGGATTAAAAGTGACTGATGTTCCAGGTGTAACTGTCAACAGATATTGCGCCTCTGGATTAGAAACAATCGGAATGGCAACTGCAAAAATCCAATCAGGTATGGCACATTGTATCATTGCTGGTGGAGCGGAAAGTATGAGTTATATTCCAATGGGTGGTTACAAACCAACTCCAGATTATAAAGTCGCAGCTGCTGGAAACGAAGATTACTATTGGGGAATGGGTTTAACAGCGGAAGCCGTTGCGAAACAATTCAATATTTCAAGAGAAGATCAAGATAAATTTGCATTCGAATCACATATGAAAGCCTTAAAAGCGCAAGCAGATGGGAAATTCGATAGCCAAATTGTTCCAATTAATATAGAACAAACGTTTGTAAACGAAAACGGTAAGAAAGAAACAAAATCGTACGTAGTTGCAAAAGATGAAGGTCCAAGATTTGGAACTACTGTAGAAGCTTTAGCGAATTTAAAACCAGTTTTTGCTGCTGACGGTTCGGTTACGGCAGGAAATTCTTCCCAAATGAGTGATGGTGCCGCTTTCGTTTTAGTAATGAGCGAAGAAATGGTGAAAGAATTAAATTTAGAACCAATTGCACGTTTAGTCAACTTTGCTTCTGCAGGTGTAGAACCAAGAATCATGGGAATCGGACCAGTAAAAGCGATTCCAAAAGCTTTATCTCAAGCAGGATTAACTTTAAAAGATATCGATTTAATTGAATTGAATGAAGCTTTTGCTTCTCAAGCTTTAGCAGTAACTCGTGAATTAGGTTTAAATCCAGATATCATAAACGTAAATGGTGGAGCTATTGCTTTAGGTCACCCACTAGGTTGTACAGGTGCAAAATTATCAGTACAATTATTCGAAGAAATGAAATTAAGAAAAGCTAAATACGGTATTGTTTCTATGTGTGTCGGAACGGGACAAGGAACTGCCGGTATTTATGAATTAATGTAAAAATAAATAGAGGAATACAGATTTAAGAAGCATTGAAATTTTTAAATCTGTGTTCCAAAATAAAAACTTTAAAATATTTTAAAAATGGAAGACATAACAAGAGGTGGTCAGTTTTTAGTAAAAGAAACAAAATGTGAAAACGTTTTCACACCAGAAGATTTTAACGAAGAGCAAATTATGATGCGTGATTCTGTAAAGGAATTCGTAGACAAAGAACTTTGGGCACATAAAGAAAAATTTGAGAAAAAAGATTACGCTTACACAGAGCAAACCATGCGTAATGCAGGTGCATTAGGTTTCTTAGGAGTAGCTGTTCCAGAAGCATACGGCGGATTAGGAATGGGATTTGTAAACACAGCTTTAGTTTGTGATTATATTTCAGGAGCTACAGGTTCTTTCTCAACAGCTTTTGGTGCACATACTGGAATTGGAACAATGCCAATTACATTATACGGAACAGAAGAACAAAAATTAAAATATGTACCAAAATTAGCTACAGGTGAGTGGTTTGGTTCGTACTGTTTAACAGAACCAGGTGCAGGATCAGATGCTAATTCTGGAAAAACGAAAGCGGTTTTATCTGCTGATGGAACACATTATTTGATCTCAGGACAAAAAATGTGGATTTCAAACGCAGGTTTTTGTAATGTAATGATTGTGTTTGCTCGTATCGAAGACGATAAAAACATTACAGGATTTATCGTAGAATATGATAGAGAAAATTTAAACGGAATCACTTTAGGTGAAGAAGAACATAAATTAGGGATTAGAGCAAGTTCAACTCGACAAGTTTTCTTTAACGAAACAAAAGTTCCAGTTGAAAATATGTTAGCGGGTAGAGGCGAAGGTTTCAAAATCGCTATGAATTCATTAAATGTGGGTCGTATTAAATTAGCAGCAGCTTGTTTAGATGCACAACGTAGAGTAATTTCAACAGCTGTAAAATATGCGAACGAAAGAGTTCAGTTTAATACACCAATTTCTTCTTTCGGAGCTATTCAAGCTAAAATTGCTGAAATGGTAACGAACTGTTATGTGGATGAAAGTGCTACTTACAGAGCTGCTGGTGATATTCAAAACCGAATTGAAGCACGTGAAGCAGAAGGAAATACGCACCAAGAAGCAGAATTAAAAGGGGTAGAAGAATATGCAATCGAATGTTCTATCTTGAAAGTTGCCGTTTCAGAAGATGTTCAAAATTGTTCTGATGAAGGAATTCAAATTTTTGGAGGAATGGGATTCTCAGAAGATACGCCAATGGAAGCGGCTTGGAGAGATGCTCGTATTGCTCGTATTTACGAAGGAACTAACGAAATCAACCGTATGCTTTCTGTAGGAATGTTGGTTAAAAAAGCGATGAAAGGTCATGTTGATTTATTAGGTCCAGCTATGGCTGTTGCCGAAGAATTAATGGGAATTCCATCTTTTGACATTCCAGATTATACAGAATTATTGGCAGAAGAAAAGGAAATGATCGGTAAACTGAAAAAAGCATTTTTAATGGTAGCTGGATCAGCAGTTCAAAAATTTGGAGCTGAATTAGAAGCACACCAACAATTATTAATGGCCGCTTCAGATATGTTAATTGAAATTTACATGGCAGAAAGTGCTTTGTTAAGAACAGAAAAAATGGCTAAAAAATTAGGTGCTGATAAAGTAGCTGATCAAATAGCTATGACACAATTATATTTATACAACGCCGTAGATGTTGTAACTCAAAAAGGAAAAGAAGGAATTGTTTCATTTGCTGAAGGCGACGAACAACGTATGATGTTAATGGGATTACGTCGTTATACAAAATATGTAAATATGCCAAACGTAGTGAAATTACGTGAGCAAATTGCCGCTAAAGTAATCGCAGAAAACAATTACTGTTTTTAATAAATAAATTTAAAAAAGTTTAGTTATGTTGTAAAGTATGACGCTTTATTTTTTGATATACTTTATATTTTAACATTAAAATTAAAAAATAACGGAAAAATGATTTAAAAATCATTTTATTCGTTATTTTTTTTTATATATTTATGAAGTCTTAACTATTCAAAAAAAATCATAACTATGAAAAAACTTTACAAATTTTTCTTTTTAGTTTTTACTATTGGAAGTATTTCCAGTATGAAAGCTCAAGTCACAGGAATAAAAAACATTCCAACGGACTATCCAACTTTAGAAGCTGCTATTTCGGCTTTAAATACTAATGGAGTTGGACCTGGTGGTGCTACAATTAATATTCCAGCAGGTTATGTTGAAACTCCAACAGCTGCTTTAGTGTTAACCATGGCAACCAATTCATCATCAGCATCTAGACCATTAGTCTTTCAAAAGAGTGGTGCAGGTGCTAATCCTTTAATTACAGCTTTTACCGGTGTTTCAACAACTTTGGATGCTTTGTTTGTACTTAATGGAGTAGATTATGTTACTATTAACGGTATTGATTTACAAGAAAATGCAGCAAATACAACTGCTACCACACAAATGGAGTTTGGCTACGCTTTTCTAAAAACAAGTGTAACAAATGGTTGTCAGTACAATACAATAAAAAATTGTGTAGTAAGTTTAAATAAAGCTAATACTGCTTCTGTTGGGATTTATTCTGCAAACCATACTATTGCCTCAATTACAGCTTTAACAATTACTTCTTTTTCAGGGACAAATAGTTATAATAAGTTGTATAATAATACTGTTCAAAATTGTTATGGAGGTTATGCTCTTATTGGATTTGCTTCTGTCGCTCCTTTTGATTTATATGATCAAAGAAATGAAATTGGAATAGATGGAGTAAGTAGTAACTTGAGTCAAGTGCTAGATTTTGGTGGAAGTACAGTTGCTGTAAATGGAATTTTAGCCAATAACCAAAATGCGGTTAAAATATTTAATACTACAGTAAGTAACGGAAATACAACAAATAGTGGTACAATAAACGGTATTTCGCTTTTAGGTGGAACGAATTCTAATATAGATGTGTTTAATAATACAGTTACGGTTTCAAGTGGAGCTTCAACATCTATAGTAAATGGAATTTCAAATGCAAGTGGAGGTACTGGTTCAGGTAATGTGGTAAATATTTATAATAACACTATTACGGGATCTAATTTTGTAACTGCAACTACAGCTGAATATAGAGGAATTGCTTCTACAAGTACTGCAAGTTATACAAATATTTATGGGAATACAGTTTCTAACAATACTTTAGCAGGAACAGGAAATTTTAGTGCAATTTATTATGGAGGAAGTAGCGCAACGCTATGTTTGATAGTGAATTTAAATAACAATACTATTAATAATAATACAAAAACAGGAACAGGCGGTGCGTTTCAAGCTATTTATGCTAGTTCATCAACTAATACAACTAATGCGTTTTCAAATAGTATTACCAACAATAGTAATGCATTATCAAATGGTGCAACTTATGGTTACTATAATTTCGCATTTGCATTAAATGAAAATGTGTACAATAATACCATTACTAATTTAATTGGTGGAACTGGAGAAACAGTTGTACTTGATGTAAGATCAGGTTCTGGCCCAACAAATAAAGAGGTGTATGGGAATTCTATATCCGTAATTTCTGGAAATACTACTGCTAATTCAGTTGGAGGTATTAGATTGGATTATTCAACTATTTCTAATGTATATAAAAACAATATTTATAACATTACGAATAATGCTGCAATTGGTGCGGCTGGAGCTGCTTTTGGAGTCCAAATAGGGACAAATGTTAATACTTTTGTTTCCGTTTATAATAATTTTATATCTGATTTGAAAGCACCATCTGCATCCAATAATGAAGCAATTAATGGAATTTGGTTGCAGGGATCTGCTTCATCAACTTTGAATGCTTATTTTAATACCGTATATCTGAATGCCTCGAGTAGTGGAGCCAATTTTGGAACCTCTGCAATTAATTGTGCAACAACAGGAGTAAGTTTAGATTTGAGAAATAATATTTTTGTAAATACTTCTGTTGCAGGAGGATCTGGATTAACTAGAGGACTAACTAGAGGAGGTGCCGTTTTAACAAATTATGCTCTAACAAGTGGCTATAACTGTATTTATGCTGGTACACCTGGGGCTTCAAACTTAATTTTTTCAGACGGAACAAATTTTGATCAATCTTTGCAAGCTTTTAAAAATAGAGTAGGAGCAAGAGAACAAGCTTCTTTTTCAGAATTACCTCCATTTACAAACATCGCATCAGCCCCATTCGATTTACATTTACAAACTACTTTAGCTACACAATGCGAAAGTGGAGCGAAATCTATAGCAAGTGTTACAATTGATTATGATGGAAATACTCGTAGTACTATTTCAGATGTAGGAGCTGATGAGTTTAGTGGACTTACAAATGATACTGCTTCGCCAGATATACAATATGTTTTATTAACAAATTCGTCTGTAGCTACATCAAGAACTTTGACAGCTTTTGCAAACATTACAGATCCAAGTGGGATTAATACAACTGGAGGTACAAATCCTCGATTATATTACAAAAAATCTACACAAGCAAATACATTTAATGATAATACTAGTGCAACAGATGGTTGGAAATATGTTGAAGCTAGTAACGCAGTCTCTCCTTTTAATTTCACAATTGACTATTCAAATTTGTTAACGGGAAGTGTTTTAGCTGGTGATGTTATTCAATATTTTGTAACCGCTCAGGACTTGAATGCAACTCCAAGAATTGGTTTAAATAATGGAGGATTTACAACGCAACCTGCTTCAGTAAATTTAGCAGCTGCAAATTTTCCTTTAAATAATACCATTAATCAATTCACAATTTTAGCCAATACTTATTCTGGAACTATAAATGTAGGCCCAACAGAAACCATTACTTCATTGACTAATGCTGGTGGATTATTTGGATTATTAAATGCTGGAGTTGTTTCTGGTAATATTACAGTTAATATTACTGGAGATTTAACTGCTGAAACTGGAACAAATGCATTAAATCAATGGGCTGAGCAAGGAACTGGGAATTATACTATAACGATTGCTCCAAGTGCTGGGGTTACTCGACTTATTTCAGGTTCTAACGCAACAACTGCATTAATTCGTTTAGATGGAGCAGATAGAGTTTTAATTGATGGTCGTTTTTCAGGAAGTGGTGCGTTTTTAACGTTTAGAAATACTTCTACTGCTACGCCAACTATAAGTTTTATAAATGATGCGCAAAATAATACATTAAGAAATTCTATTGTTGAAAGTGGAAACATAGCAACATCTGCTACATTAGGAGGAGCTGTTTTTATAGGGTCAACAACAATTGTAAACGGGAATGGTAACGATAATAATACCATAACCAATTGCGAAATCAGAGACAGAAGTGATGTAGTAGGAACACCAGCTATTGGAATTAATTGTGTGGGAAATTCTGCAGGAACTCTAGCGCAGTATAATAATAATGTAACGATTTCTAATAACAATATTCATGATTGGTTTTTAGCAAATAATGCCAATCAATTTGGGTTGCAAATGGGAGCTGGAAATTCTGGTTTTACCATTAGCGGCAATAGTTTTTATCAAACGGCAACTCGTACACAAACAGTTAGTGGTGCTGTTATTAGAGCAATAAATATTAGTTTTACAAGTACTGTAGCTACTAATGGCGGTCATACAATAACTGATAATTTTATTGGAGGTACCGCTCCAGGCGCTACAGGTGGTGATATGACTTACACTGTTTCTGGCGCTGGTGTTTCGCAAGTCTTTACAGGAATTTCTGTTGTTTCAGGTTTAATTCCAAATAGTATTCAAAATAATACAATTCGCAAGATTGATTATACAACTAATTCACCAGCAGCAGCAGCTTCTGTGTTTTTAGGAATGAATTTAGGACAAGGAATTTTTAATGTAGGTACAAGTACTGGAAATACTATAGGTGATTCAACAGGAAATGGCGCAATAAAAATAACAATTAATACCGGTGGAAGTGTTAACTCCTTTTTAGCTGGTATTTTAGCAACAGGTGTTAACGGATACTTTAATATTCAAAATAATACTATAGGTGGAATAACTATTGGAGGTACAACAACTGCAGGAGGAATTATTCCACAATGGATTCAAGTTCAAGGAACACCTGTTCAAAATACAATTATTAGTAATAACATCATTGGTAGTACAAGTACTCCAAATAGTATTGCTGTAACCACTGTAACACCTCCAGTAATTTCATTTTCAATTCGTCATTTAATTTCTTCTGGGGTTGGGGCTACAATAAGTAATAATACTATTCAAAATATAACTAATGCTAGTACAAATTCTGGCTCAGCGGATTATGGAATGTTATTTATTAGTACAGTAGGTTCTCAAGGAACTTTAAATGTAACAAATAATACCATTAAAGATTTTACAGGAAACGGTTCACAAGCAACACCTGCATTTGGAATATTAGGTTTTGCAGTTCAAGGTTACGCAGGCTTAACACACAATTTATCTGAAAATACTATTTCAGGTTTAAATAATGCAAATTCCGGCGCATTTGCATCTTATGTTATTGGAATTCAAACCCAAGGGAGTTCTATGGGTGGAATTATGCAAAAAAATAGAATCTATGATTTAAGAAATTCAAATACCGGAGCTAGTGGAATTGGAGGGATATATATCGCTACAGGTCTTAATTGGACATTAAATAATAATCGTATTAGTATTTCAAATGGTGTGGGGACTAATGGCTTAGATTTAACTGGTATTGCTGAATTTATGCCTCAAAATTCTACCATAAATATGAATTATAATTCGGTTTATATAGGAGGTACATCTACCGGAACTACAAATTCAATTCCTTTTAATCATGGAGGAAATGCTACAGTCTCTTTAAAAAACAATTTATTATATAATGAAAGAACAGGCGGTACAGGAAATCACGTAGCAATTGCAAGTAGCTCAGCAACTCCTTCTTTAGGCTGGAATGATTCAGATACAAATGCATTTGTTACAGCAGATGGTTTAAAAGTTGGTCTTTGGGGAACTATTGCCAACGATTTTGCTACTTGGAAAACCAATTCAGGAACAGATGCAAATAGTGTTTCAAGTTTAAATACAACAGTAACCTCTGCAGATTTATTTGTAAGTGCTCCAATTGCAGATTTAAGAATCAATACATCCATATTCCCTGTAGGTTATGCAACTCCAATTGCTATTACAACTGATTATGAAGGTGATCTTAGAAGTGTAACCGATCCAACAATTGGTTCAGACGAAAAAGCTTGTGCTGTTAACAATGGTGTAACTGATGTGGTAGGTGTATTAACAGCTACTCAAACTGGCGCAACGTATCAGTGGTATGAATGCCCAAATATTTTAATTCCTGGAGCAATAAGTCAAACCTTTACACCATCTGCTTCTAGTGATTATAAAGTAGTGGTAACTCTTGGCGGATGTGTTACAGAATCTAATTGTGTTACGTATTTAGGTGCTTCTAGTTTCGAACTAAACACAAAATTTACGATGTATCCAAATCCAACTAATGGAATTGTAAATATTCAATCTGATTTTGATGGAGATTTTATTTTAGTAAACCAAATAGGTCAAACTGTAAAATCATTTAAAGTTGTGTCTAATAAAGTTAATCTAATAAATATAGAAACATTAGCATCTGGAATTTATTTTGTAAAAGGAACAGATGGATATAATGTAGGGGTTAAAAAGCTAATTATAAAATAGTTTTTTAACGTATTTGAATTGTAAATTTAATGAGCTCGATGGATGTCGAGCTCATTTTTTTTAATTTTAATTTAAAAAAGAAAAGATTAAGTATTTACCTCTAAATCTTTAATGTAATCTTCATGTTCATAAAAGAAACGTTCGAAAGCTTCCATCCTATCATAAAAGAAATTGAAAATCGTTTCCCAGTCTGTTTTTCGGTTCAAACTCACATTTGATAGTTCTACCCAAACCCGACTTATGATTTTACCACTTTCTAAATAATGATCTCTATCAAAAATTACATCGGGTAAAAATTCTTCCACTAAAATATCTTTTAACGATTCTACTTTTTCAAAATAAATTTTTCGTTTATTTTCGTCTTTTGGTTCAATGTCTAGCATAACATATGCTTTTTTATTATCAACATTAAACTTAAAGGTAACGTCTTTAATTTTAGTGTTATACAATAACCATTTTCTTGGATAATCATTTCCAAAAGTAGACCAAAATTCTTTTTTTATTAATTGTGCGTCGGCTTTACTATACATTTTTATGAATATTTTTGTAACTTTATAAATTAGAAAACTAAAAAATGGAATTCAATCACTTTATAAATAATATTGCAAATTTAAAGAAAGAAAAGTTGTTAGCCTCAGATGCGCACATAAAAATGGCGCCTTTGGAACGAATCACTTATCTTAAGGATAAATCTTACACCGAAAAGAAACCCAGGAATGCAGCTGTTTTGATGTTGATATATCCTAAAAATCATTTGGCACACTTGGCTTTGATTGTTCGAAATACATATCCCGGCGTACATTCTTCGCAAATTAGTTTTCCTGGTGGAAAAGAAGAATTAGAAGATGGAACTTTAGAAATTACTGCGCTTAGAGAAACAGAAGAAGAAGTAGGAGTTGCTATGCATAAAGTTGAGGTAATCCGACAATGTAGCGAAATATATATTCCACCAAGTAATTTTTTGGTCACACCATATTTAGGTTTTTCAACTGAAAATTTAGAATTCATACCTAATCCAGATGAGGTGAAACGCGTTTTGGAATTGCCTATTCATCAATTACTTAATGATGAAATTATTGTGCAAACAAAAATGACTACTTCTTATGCCGAAGATATTGACGTTCCAGCTTTTCAAGTAGAAAAATATGTCGTTTGGGGTGCTACAGCTATGATGCTCAGTGAATTAAAAGAGTTGTTTAAAAACGCAGTGAAGTAATAGAAAATTGCTAAATTTGCAACCCTTTTATAAACGTTAAACTTATGGGATTATTTAAAAGAAATCCATTCGGACATATATTATTTATCAAAAAATGGTTGATTCGTATTTTTGGTGCGATTACCCATTCCAGATACAGAAGTTTCAATAATTTACAAATTGACGGTTCTGAAATTATCAGAAGTTTGCCGGATACAAATGTGTTATTTATATCCAATCACCAAACCTATTTTGCGGATGTAACCGCTATGTTTCACGTATTTAATGCGGCATTAAAAGGTAGAGAAGACAACATTAAAAATGTTTTTTACTTATGGGAACCAAAGTTAAATTTGTATTATGTTGCCGCTAAAGAAACCATGACGGAAGGTTTGTTACCAAGAATTTTAGCTTACATTGGTGCGATTACAGTAGAAAGAACTTGGCGTGCAGAAGGTAAAGATGTACAAAGAGAAGTCAATCCAAATGATACAGAAAATATTAAAATTGCTTTAGAAGATGGTTGGGTAATTACATTTCCACAAGGTACAACACGATCCTTCAAACCAGTTCGAAAAGGAACAGCTCATATTATTAAACAGCATAAACCTATAGTTGTGCCGATTGTTATTGATGGATTTCGAAGATCATTCGACAGAAAAGGTTTGTTCGTAAAGAAAAAAGGGATTTTACAATCAATGGAAATAAAAGAACCTTTGGTTATTGATTACGAAAACGATTCCATTGAAAAAATTGTAGAACAAATAGAATACGCCATAGAACAACATGCTTCATTTTTAAAAGTAATTCCTCAAGAAATTTTAGAAGAAGAAGTAAAGTTAGACAAAGAACGTCAATGGAAATACTAATAAAAAAAGTCCTGATAAAATTTTATCAGGACTTTTTTTAATATTCTATTTTCTGTAATTCGTTGTAATTGCGTTTTAATCTTTTCATGAAAAAACCGTAAATCAATCGGTAAAAAAGCCAAATGATAAAAGTGAATACTAGTATTAAAACAAAATAAATTCCAAATACAATGGCATAACCTTTATTGGAATTGTCTCCAAATCTATGTATGATTTCTTGTAGTTTTGGTTCGTAAATGGTTTGAGCTACAAAAGCAACTATTAATATAAAACCTATCATTAATAAGTTATAGGTTACATATTGCTTTACTGTTTTTCTAGAGTTCAATATGTTTTTTAGTAAATGATTTACAGAGTCTGTAGCATTAATTTTTTTATAATTGGTGTAAAATCTATAGATAAAATAGATAATCACAGCATAATTAAATACAGAAACAATTAGCATAAATGTTTTTAAATGGTATTTGTCTAACATTTTCCAATAGGTGTCGTTATTTGTTAAAAACCCTAAGGCTGTCCAAGAAACAATTTCTAAAACACTAATGATAAATATCCATTTTACAATAGAAGACGAACTTTTGTGCAACATACCGTAAATTTCATTTTCAGAAACTTGCGTAAATTGCCCATCGTTTTTCTTCCAGTCTTTTTTTAATAATTCTAATTCATCCATAGGTTACGGATTTAATATTTTTTTAAGTTTCCCTTTTATCCTGTTCATTTTCACTCGTGCATTTACTTCACTAATACCAAGGGTTTCTGAAATTTCAGTGTAATCTTTATCTTCTAAGTATAAAAAAATCAACGCTTTGTCAATGTCATTTAATTCAGCAATAGCTTTATACATTAATTTTAGTTGTTCTTCTTCTTCAAAATTATACTCGTCAGTTTTTATTCTGTGAAATTCTGTGTCAAAAGGTGTTGTTTCTATGCTCCTTTTTTTCTTTCGATATAAAGTAATAGCGGTATTCAACCCAACACGATACGCCCAAGTTGTAAATTTCGATTCGCCTCTAAATTTCGGGAAAGCCTTCCATAACTGAATGGTAATTTCCTGAAACAAATCATTATGCGAGTCTTGGTCAGAAGTATATAGTCTACAAATTTTGTGGACAATATTCTGATTAGCTTTTAATTGTGTAACGAAACTTTCTTCCGATTCAGATTTCATATTCAATAAGTAGCTGTGTTTTGGTTTTTGTTACAAATATTATTAAAATAAAGTGAAAAGTAATAAGTGAAAAGTTTTTCCTTTGCGAACCTTGCGAAATAACTTTGCGGTTACAAAAAATATATGCTTAATAAATGTTTCAAAAGATTTTAAATTGAACAACTTATAGATGCTATTTCAAGCGAAGCGCCTTTTACTCGATACAGTCAAAATAAACTATGTGGTTCAAAAAAAAACTGATATGATTTATATGTTTTAATAATATTATGATATAGGTTTTTATGATGATAAAGATTTCTTAAATTTCTCTAATCTGTGTTCCAAAAAACTAAAATATAGCTTAAATTTGTAAATAAACACTTCAAAAATGAACATACCAGATTCTGATTTAAAAAGAATTGTAATTATAGGTGGCGGTTTTGCCGGAATATCTTTAGCTAAGAAATTAAGAAATAAAAACTACCAAGTGGTCCTGTTGGACAAACATAATTATCACACGTTTCAACCTTTATTATATCAAGTAGCAACTGGCGGTTTAGAACCAGATTCTATTGCCTACCCAATTCGTAAAGTTATAAAAGAATATAAAGATTTTTATTTTCGATTGGGCGATGTAAAAGAAATTGACGCAACAAATAATAGAATTATTGCAGATATTGGCGAATTACATTACGATTATTTAGTGGTCGCAACAGGAACAAAAACCAACTATTTTGGCAATAAAGAAATTGAACGAAATAGTATGTCCATGAAAACCATTCCTCAATCGCTAAATATTAGAAGTTTAATTTTAGAAAGTTTTGAAGCCGCTCTTTTAACCGATGATGAAGCCGAACGCGAAAGTTTAATGAATTTCGTACTAGTAGGTGGCGGACCAACAGGTGTAGAGCTAGCAGGAGCATTGGCAGAAATGAAAAAAGCCGTTTTACCTAAAGATTATCCTGATTTGGATATCAATAAAATGCAAATTCATTTGGTACAAAGTGGCGATAGAATTTTAGATACGATGACAGAAAAATCATCTCTAGCAGCTGAAAAATTCTTGATAAATTTAGGCGTAAATGTGCATAAAGATGTGCGAGTTACAGGTTACGATAGCGTTGTGGTTTCTACTAATACAGATTTGGAATTCCATTCTTCCACCGTAATTTGGACCGCTGGAGTAGCAGGAAAACTAATAAGCGGCTTAAACAAAGACGCCATTTTTGAAAGAATTGATAGAATTAAAGTCGACGCACATAATAAAGTAAAAGGATACGAAAATATTTTTGCCATTGGCGATATATGTCTCATGGAAACAGCCAAATATCCAAAAGGTCATCCACAAATGGCGCAACCAGCCATGCAACAAGGTAGTTTATTAGCAGAAAATTTAATTAATTTGCAAAATAATAAACCTTTAAAAGCGTTTGAATATAACGATAAAGGTTCCATGGCAACCATCGGAAGAAACAAAGCCGTTGTAGATTTACCAAATTTTCATTTTAGTGGTGTTTTTGCTTGGTTTGTTTGGATGTTTGTACATTTAATTTCCTTAATTGGATTTAAAAATAAAGCTGTAGTATTTTTAAATTGGGTATACAATTATATTCGTTTCGACAGAGAAGCCCGTTTAATTATAAGACCTTACAAGAAAAAAATGCAACAGTCATTTACAAGTGATGAATTGTAAATTTGAAAGAGCCAAGTAAAAAGAACCAAGTAAAATAATAAATAGCAAACCTTGCGAAACCTTTGCGAGCTTTGCGATTAAATAAAAAATATGATTACAGAACAACAATTTCAAAACGAATTAAATTTAATCATTTCCAACGCCATCAGAGAAGATGTTGGCGATGGCGATCACAGTTCATTAGCGTGTATTCCTGTTTCCGCACAAGGAAGTGCTAAACTTTTAGTAAAAGATACTGGAATTATTGCTGGAGTTGAATTTGCAAAAATGGTTTTCCATTATGTAGATCCAAACATGAAAGTGGAAACTTTTATAGAAGATGGAACGGAAGTAAAATATGGTGATGAGGTTTTTCACGTGCACGGAAGTTCACAATCTATATTAAAAGCAGAACGTTTGGTGTTAAACAGTATGCAACGTATGAGTGCCATCGCAACAAAAACCAAAAGTTACGTCAAATTAATTGAAGGAACTGGTGCGAAAATCTTAGATACTCGTAAAACTACTCCAAATTTTAGAGCTTGTGAAAAATGGGCGGTTAAAATTGGTGGTGGAGAAAATCACCGATTTGCCTTGTACGATATGATTATGCTAAAAGACAATCACAACGATTTTGCTGGTGGAATTACAGCTTCCATTGCGAAAACCAAACAGTATTTAAAAGACAACAACAAAGATTTAAAAATTATTGTCGAAGCCAGAAACCTTGCTGAAGTAGAAGAAATTTTAGCGGCAGGTGGCGTTTACCGAATTTTATTAGACAATTTCGATTTTGAAACTACAAAACAAGCTGTTCTAATTATCGGAAATCAATGTTTGACAGAATCATCTGGAAATATCAACGAAAATACCATTAGAGAATACGCTTTATGTGGAGTTGATTTTATTTCATCGGGCGCTTTAACGCATTCGATTTATAATATGGATTTGAGTTTAAAAGCGATATAAAATCAAACTAAAAACTTTGTGTCTTAGCGCCTTTGTGGCATAAAATCTATGAAATTCAATAAAGAAACCATAAAAAATCTTCCTGTAATCAAGCAATTAATTACCTTGCTACATCAGGTTAAATTTCCAAATTTGCAAGGTAGTTCATTATACGATATTATTAAATTATACCTTTTAGGAATTATTTCTGGCGGCGTAACGCATCGTGCAAGTGCAATTGCGTTTAGCTTTTTCATGGCATTGTTCCCTTTTGCACTTTTCTTACTGAATTTAATTCCATTTATTCCTTTAGATAATTTTCAAGATGATTTTTTGACTTTCGTTTCCCAAAGTGTACCACCCAATACCTATGATGCAATAGAAGCTATTTTAAAAGATATTTTAAATAATAGTTATAACGGATTACTTTCCTCTGGGTTTTTATTATCCATTTTTTTAATGTCAAACGGTATTAATGCCTTACTTGACGGATTTGAAATGTCCAAAAATATTAGTGAAAAAAGAGGTTACATTCATCAATATGCAGTTGCGATAGCTCTATCATTAATCATTGCATTTTTGTTATTGCTAACCGTAGCGACTTTAATTTTTGTTGCCGTTTTCATTCATCAAGTGGAAACTCAAAGTGGTTATGTTTCTAAAATCCCTTTAATTGAAACTTCTAGATATTTATTTGTGTTTTTAATGATATTATTTATCACATCAACACTTTATAAATTCGGAACTAAAGAAAGTAAACACATTTCATTTATAAGTTACGGTTCTGTAATGACAACCGTTTTGTTTGTGCTAACATCTTATTTGTTTGGTATTTACGTGGAAAAGTTTGCTAGATATAATGAACTTTACGGCTCCATTGGTACGCTTCTTGTAATGATGTTTTATGTATGGTTAAACTGTATCTTGGTTCTACTAGGATTTGAATTAAATGCATTTATTTTTCAATTAAAATCAACAACAAAAGAAAATAACAGGTACAAAATTGTATAAACGATGTTTAAAATTTTAATAAATTTATAGGAAGAAACAAAAAAAGAAGTAACTTAGCAATAACTAATAAATTATATACTATTATGAAAAAACAAATTCTTACATTATGTATTGCTTTAACAGCAATTTTCGCTTCAGCGCAAAAAACAGTTGGCGATGTAAAAGTGGATGCGAAGCTAGCAGTAGAAGGACAAAATTTAACTTTGAATGGAGCAGGAGTTCGTGAAAAAATGTTCATGGATATGTATGTAGGTTCTTTATATGTTACAAAAAAAGCGACAGATGGAAATGCTATTTCTGGAGCCAACGAAGCTATGGCCATTAAATTAAATATTGTATCAGGTTTAATTTCTTCTGAAAAAATGACAACTGCAATAACTGAAGGTTTTGAAAATTCTACGGGTAAAAAAACGGCTCCATTAAAAGCGAAAATTGATAAGTTTAAAGGTTTCTTCAAAGAAAAAATAAACAAAAAAGATGTTTTTGTTATCGTTTATGTTCCAGGAGAAGGGGTTTCAGTACTTAAAAACGGAACCAAAAAAGGAACAATTGATGGTTTAGATTTCAAAAAAGCCTTATTCGGAATTTGGTTAGGAAACAAACCAGCCGATGACGATTTAAAAGAAGGAATGCTTGGAAAATAAATCCTGAATTTTAAAATATAGAAAATCCCGATGTAAGTCGGGATTTTTTTATACCTATAATTGTCATGCTGAACTTGTTTCAGCATCTTTTTTATTTCCTATTTACCCATGATACACTCTGGAAAAAACAATTTTCCCATCTCTTATATCTAAAACTTCAGCGACTAACATATCTTCTTCATTTTCCACTTGACGAATATATTCCATAAAAACTCTATCATTATTTGATGTTAATGAAGTAACCTTATAATGTAAGGTTGGTATTCTATCAAAAGCATCTTGCCACCAAACACGTAATTCGTTTTTCCCTTTTATCAAACCTTTAGTTTCTGGTTTTCTAATTTTTAGTTTCGGACTAAAATGCTCTGCATAATCATCGTATAAACTTAATAGTTGTTCCAAATTATGAGCATTAAAGGCTTCAAACCATTTAAATGCGATAGATTGATTTTGCTGTGTTATCATTTTTTATTTTTTACTGAGGCAATTTACGTTTAAATCAAATAAGAAAGCCAAGCATCGCCTGGCTTTTTATTAACATATTCTAACTCATTCTTTTATTTAATTTGTGATAAAAGCATCAAAGTAAAATTGCCCGGTCCAACAATTCGCTCCTGATTGTTCTGCAAATCTCTCAACTCGTGCGATATTAATAGTTACAGATGATTGTGATTTGTTGGCATAATTCAAAACGAATACATCCGGATGACCACTATTATTATTCGCACTAAAAATAAATCCATTTGGATTAAAGGGTAATTGCGGACTAAAATCATAACGAACCTGTAATCTCTCGGCCAAAATTTCCGCTCTTGCAAGTTGATTACCACTCACTAACTGAGAAGCACTTTTTTGTTGTCGTGCTAAAACTTCCCAGCTTACTGTAGTCGGTACTCCTTTAATAGTAGTACTAAAACTTCCCGTTGTACCTACACTTACATCATTACAAATTGGTATTATCATTCCTTGAACGGAAGCCATAATTGGAATATCCGAAATGCTACTATTTGTAATCGATTGCCATGAAGCATTTCCATTTACATCTGAAGTTAGTACTTTTCCAGTAGCTTGATTCCCATCTACAATACGCATTGCCGCTGGAGCTGCTGTTGCTATCGTAATATTGTCTATATATGCGGCATCTGTTCCTGAACTTGAAGAAGAATCTTTACTATATTCCCAACGTAATGTTCTTGATCCTGCTGCTAAAATATAGGATTGTTGCGTCCATCCAATGGCACCAGACCATTGGTTTTGTTGCACACCATCAATATAAAATCGTAAATAATCATATCCACTTTCGCTACTTACATTATAATAAAAGCTTAAAGTGGCTCCTCCTGCAGGAATCACAATTGTATGCGACATTTGTGTAGTTTGACTATCTGTAATTGTACCTGATTTTGCAGCATAATTTCCAGCGAATTTTACAGTTGTTTGTGTTGCCCAATTCGCACTTCCACCAGTTGTTAATGGAGTAATGGTATTAGTTTCAAAATTTTGATTCAATAAAGAACCTGGAGCTCCAATATTCTCAACATGAAATTTTGTAGTTGGAGTAGTAGTTCCAACACCTACGTTAGCAGAATTGTTATTATAGATGTCATTCCCAATTTTTGTCCAATGACTAGTTCCACCAGTAAAAGGTGTCCATTTGGTTCCATCCCAATAATAAAATCCTGCTCCGGTTGTCGTATTTGTGTTGTAAACCAATAAACTTGTTGCTGGTGCAGTTATTGGAGAAGCAGCGTTTAAATTCGGAATGGAAACTCTTGGAATTAATAAACCTTTGTCAGTAGCATTAATGTCTAGCATTGAACTAGCGTCAGGTGTAGTGGTGTTAATACCTACTTGAGCCTGAAAGATAAAAGGCAGTAGAAGTAAAGTAAATACTATTTTTTTCATGATTTTGTAGTTAATTTAACTACGAAAATCTGATATAAATTAGAAGTGTAAAAAAAACAGGGAAATAAGTAATCTTTTTAGGGAGGAATGGTTTTATTCTTGCAATTTGTTAAATACCAATTCTTTAAATGATTTTGAAATGGGGATTTTACAATCATTTATTAAAATTAAACTATTGGAGAATTCTTTTACTTTTTGACAATTAATAATAAATCCTTTATGGGTTTTGATAAAATAATTAGGCATTAAATTTTCAAAATCCGTAATTGTAGAACGGTAACGATACGTTTCTTCTTCGCAATTTATAATCAAATAGTTTTTGTCGCTTTCAATGAAAAGAATCGTATCGAAATTTATCTTTGTGTATATTTCATTATGTTTTACAATGATAAACTTTTCTTTTGAAGTCTGATTTTTTGCAAAATTTAAAATCGCAATTTCAATAGAAGTGAATAAATCATGTTTTTGAAAGGGTTTGACTAAATAACCTAAGGGTTTTGTTTGCAATGCATTTTTTATAGTTTCCGTATCCGAATAAGCGGTTAAGTACAAATGTGGAATATTGAAATTTTCCGAAATGTAATTACCCAACCAAATCCCGTTTTTTTCTCCTTTTATAGTAATGTCTAAAATAGCAAAATCTACATTTTTTGTATTTAGAATTTCAATAGCATTATTAGCGTTCATTACTCCACTTACAACTTCATAACCAATTTCCGTTAAATAAGTACAAATGGTTTTTTGTGTAATGTATTCGTCTTCTACAACTAAAATTTTTAAAGGATTTTGTGTCATTTCGGTTCTTTAAATTGAATGTTTATTTTAGTTCCTTTCATGCTGCTAGTTATTTCTATTTCACCATCAATTTGTTGGCAAAGTCCTTGAATCAAATCAAATCCAACACTTTTAGAATTTTCAAAACTAGTAAAATTTTCGGGCAAACCGTTTCCATTATCTTCAATGATTAATTCGTAGGAATCATTAATTTGTTTTTTTATTGAAATAGATATAGTTCCTTCCGTTTTGTTTTTAAAGGCATGTTTGTAACAATTTGTAATAATTTCATTGATGATCAAACTCAACGGAATGGCTGTATCAATATTAAATTGAACCGCTTCTATTTTAGGATGAATGGTAATATTTTTATTAGAAGTAAGATTGGCTTGCTTAATGTAAGTAATAAGTTCGTTTATATAGGTTTGAAAACTAACCATATTAAAGTTTTCATTTTGATACATAGTTTTGTGAAGTAAAGCTATGGTTTGAATTCTATCTTGACCATCAACCAATATTTGTTTGGCTTTTTCATCCGAAATACTATTGTTTTGTAAACTTAATATTCCAGAAATGATTTGCAAATTGTTTTTAACGCGATGATGAATTTCTTTTAAAAGCAATTCTTTTTCATGTAATGAAACTTTAATTTCTTCATTCTTTTTAGAAATAGAAGCATTCATTTTTTCAATTTCAAGTCGCTTTCTTCTATTGTTTTGAAAAGCAAAAAAGCTAGTAGTTAGCAAAGCAATTAATCCAATTATGATGATGTTAAGATTTGTTTTTTCTTTTTCTTCAATGATTTGGTTTTTTGCTGCGACTTCTTTTTCCTTGTTTTCAATGAAGTAATTTAGTTCAGTACTTTTTAAAAGGTTTAGATTTTGAACGGTAAGTAGCGAATCTTTCAAATGCTTGATTTCAGAAGTATATTTCAATGAAGTTTTATATTCTTCTTTTTCCTCGAAATAACTCGATTGCAATTCTAATAATTGAATTTTAAGTTTCACTTCATTAAAGCAACAAAGTTTTTCTAAAGTTTCAATAATACTTTTGGTTTTGCTCAGATTATTCGTTTTTAAATACGCTTCACCAAGCATTAAATAATTTTCAATAAAAATAGACGTGTTTCTATTTTCAATTTTCGGTAAGATTGCTTCATTGATAAGCGAAATAGTTTTTATATATTCCTTTCTGTCCAAATATAAATTGGCAATATTACTTTGTGAACTCAATAGAATACTTTTGAACGCATACGGGTTTGTGGTTTTTAAACTTTTTGTTGCCTTTTGAATTGCTTTGTTATAATAGGAAAAGGCATTGTAGTAGTCTTTTTTCAAATGATAATAATACCCTAAATCATTATAAGCAGAAGGAATAATCAAAGAATCTCGTTTCGGATTTTTATACAATAAAGTAATTTCACTTTTTAATTGCGAAATGGCTTTGTCATATTGTTGCAATTGCAAATACAACCTACTTTGGATGTTGTAACTCCACAACGGATAATCAACGCCGTTAGAAATTAAGGTATTTATCTTTTTATTACTATCGAAAACTTTAGAATATAAGTTGAGTTTTAAGTAGCATTCTTGTAAGGCTACATAAATATCCATAGTTTCTCTTTCCGATAAATTATAGTTTTTCTTATTGAGAAGTTCGTTAAATTTAGAAATCGCTTCTAAATTCTGATTCTGTATTTGATTTATTAAACCTAAAGCAAAAAGCAATTGCTTCTTTACAGGATAATTATTTGGGTTTTGATTTAATAAAGATGTAAACTCCGATTGAAAAAAGTAAATATCTTCTGCTTTTTCTTCGTTGTTCAAACTCCTAAAAAAGGAAACCTTATCACTATCCTTTTTAGATTTAAATGCTTTCTGTATGTTTTCGTTAGAAAAACCTTTGAAATCAAGAATTAAAAATAATAGCGATAAGGTTATCTTATTCATTATCTAAAATATGAAAAATCATGATTGTTCTCCAATTTCAATAAAGTCTCATAAATCAATTTGATCACATTTTCTACATCTTCTCTGTGAACCATTTCTACAGTTGTATGCATATAACGTAAAGGTAAAGAAATTAAAGCACTCGGCACTCCGCCATTACTATAAGCAAAAGCATCCGTGTCAGTTCCCGTAACTCTTGAACAAGCACTTCTTTGAAAAGGAATGTTTTTAGCTTCAGCCGTGTCAGTAATTAAATCTCTCAATTTATTTTGTACGGCTGGTGCATAAGCAATAACCGGACCTTTCCCCATTTTTAAATCACCCTGAATTTTTTTATCAATCATTGGAGTGGTAGTGTCATGAGTAACATCCGTAACAATTGCAATATTTGGTTTAATGCTTTGCGTAATCATTTCAGCACCACGTAAACCAATTTCTTCCTGTACGGCATTTACAATGTATAAACCAAAAGGCAATGTTTTTTTGTTTTCTTTTAAAAGTCGAGCTACTTCTGCAATCATGAATCCGCCCATTCTATTGTCTATGGCGCGACAAACAAATTTGTTTTCGTTTAAAATTTCAAACCCATCTGGATACGTAATTACGCAACCCACATGAACTCCTAAATCTTCCACTTCTTGTTTCGTACTACAACCGCAATCAATAAATATGTTTTCTATTTTTGCAGTTTCTTCTTTTCCTGCAATTCTTGTATGAATGGCTGGCCAACCAAAAACGCCACGAACAATTCCTTTTTTAGTATGAATGTTAACACGTTTTGATGGTGCGATTTGATGGTCACTTCCTCCATTTCTAATTACATATATTAAACCATCATCAGTAATGTAATTCACATACCACGAAATTTCATCACTATGTCCTTCAATTACAATTTTAAATGGAGCGTCCGGATTAATAACTCCAACTGCCGTTCCATAATTATCTGTAATAAATGTATCTACATAGGGTTTCAAATACTCCATCCATATTTTCTGACCTTCACTTTCATATCCAGTTGGTGATGCATTATTTAAATAGGTTTCTAAAAATGCAATCGAACTATCTTTTAATATACTTTTCATTTGTATGATATTTTTTTGCTAAAATAAAAAATTGGCATTGAACTTGCTAATAAAATTTATAATTTTACACTTTAATATATATAGGTATGCAACGCTTTCTTTTAATTCTATTTTCATTATTCGGTTTCTCATTACTTTCGGCACAAGAAGGTGAAGGGTCAGGTGTGTCAGATACAATTGTGTATATTCAAGATTCAGATACTATTCGTGAAATTATTATTGAGGAAGTTTCAATAACAGATGAAAACAAAGTTAAATTAACTAAGGAAGAACGAGAACAAATCAAGTTGTTGGAACGCCGAGTTAGAGTGGTGTATCCTTATGCCAAATTAACAGCTGAAAAATTAACGCAGATTAATACCACTATGGCAAAGCTGAAAACTCAAAAAGAAAAGAAAAAATATTTCAAACTAGTAGAAAAGTATTTAAACGAAGAATTCGAACCCAAACTGAAAAAGCTATCTCGTAAACAAGGTCAAATTTTAGTAAAGCTTATTAATAGACAAACAGGAAAAACGACATTCGATTTAATTAAAGATTATAAAAGCGGCTGGAAAGCCTTTTGGTCAAACAACACGGCGAAATTATTTAACATAGATATCAAGAAAACCTACGATCCTATGGATGTTCCAGAAGACTATTACATAGAAACATATCTGCAACGCTGCTTTGATGAAGGTAAATTAGTAAAGCAAGAAGCTAAAAAGCCAATTTCAGAAAGTGAGTTGATTTTAAATTGGTCACTTAAGAATAAAGAAAAGCTAAAAGCAGGTAATTAAGTTCAATTAGAAGTTGGCTCAAATTTTACACTATAATATATACGGTTGATGTTTTTAACGTCGGCCGTTTTTTTATACTATAATATATAGGTGTAGTTTTTTTAGAAGCTATTTCCTGCTCTCCGCTATATCTTTAA
>CAYWVV010000026.1:0-38264 GCA_964461805.1 uncultured Flavobacterium sp. | reverse complement strand
CCATAGCTTCTACAGGATTCATATCGGCTAAGTATTTACGTAAAATCCACATATGCTGTAACGTTGATTTGTCTAATAATAAGTCGTCACGACGCGTACTTGAAGAAACCAAATCGATAGCTGGGAAAATACGTTTGTTAGATATTTTTCTATCTAATTGTAATTCCATGTTACCTGTTCCTTTAAATTCTTCGAAAATTACTTCGTCCATTTTAGAACCTGTTTCTGTTAATGCAGTAGCGATAATACTTAATGAACCACCGTTTTCAATATTACGAGCTGCACCAAAGAAACGTTTTGGTTTTTGTAAGGCGTTGGCATCAACTCCTCCACTCAACACCTTTCCAGATGCCGGTTGAACCGTATTATACGCTCTTGCTAAACGTGTAATTGAATCTAATAAAATGACTACATCGTGTCCACATTCTACCAAACGTTTTGCTTTTTCTAAAACAATATTCGCCACTTTTACGTGTCGGTCTGCTGGTTCATCAAAAGTTGAAGCAATAACTTCAGCACGCACACTACGTTGCATGTCGGTAACTTCTTCAGGTCTTTCGTCAATTAATAAAACAATTAAATATACTTCAGGATGATTGGCCGCAATAGAATTGGCAATATCCTTTAATAACATCGTTTTACCTGTTTTTGGTTGCGCTACAATCATCGCACGTTGTCCTTTACCAATTGGCGAGAACATATCGATAATTCTTGTAGATATAGACGTGTTTTTTCCTGATAAATTGAATCTTTCTTCAGGGAAAAGTGGTGTTAAATGTTCGAAAGAAACTCTATCACGAATCACTTGTGGATCGTGACCGTTGATTTTTAAAACTCTAACTAAAGGGAAAAATTTCTCTCCTTCTTTTGGAGGGCGAACCACTCCTTTTACAGTGTCTCCCGTTTTTAATCCGAATAAACGAACTTGAGATTGTGATAAATAAATATCATCAGGAGAAGCTAAATAATTATAATCCGAAGAACGTAAGAAACCATAACCATCTGGCATCATTTCTAAAACCCCTTCACTTTCAATAATTCCATCAAATTCAAAATCAGATTCGCGGAAGTTTTTATTTCCGTTGTTCTTATTAAATTTTGGATTGTTATTTTGATTATTGTTTTTCTTAAAATTTGGATTGGGATTGTTTTTTTCTTGTTCTGCTGTTTCCGCTTTTTCTTCGTTAGAAGGTTCTGCTACAACATTTTCTACATTCTCATTAGCATCAGAATTTCCGTTTTTTTCGGTTTTATCTTCAACAGCTTGCTTAGGTTGTTGACTATAAGCCTCTGATTTCATTTCAGCATCTAATTCAAAAGATAACGTTTCTTTAGCTTTACTAGCTTGTTTAGCCGTAGGTTTCTTGATTCTGGCACGTTGTGTTTTCGCTTCACTTTCCTCAGAAACTAGAGTAACTTCTTCAATTTCCTGAACCTCTTTGACTTCCTTGACTTCTTTTACTTCCTTAGCTACTTTTGCAACAGGTGTTTTTTTTGCAGGTTTTTCTGCTTTTGGTTTTGCTTCAGATGTATTTTGTAAATCTAATATCTGAGTAATTAATTCATCTTTTTTTAAAGTTTTGAATTTTTGTATATTAGCTACTTTAGCAATTTCTTGCAAATCAGAGAGTTTCATCCCTTTTAATGTAGATGTATCAAACATAAATGTTTACGGATTTTTTAATCTTAATAAAATGAAAAAAATGTGATAATAAAATAAAAAAATTGTGATGAGAATTTTTTACTTTTAAAGTATCGTATAATGAAGTACTTACGATTATTCTATGCAATATTACGAATATTTTATTATAAAACAATAGTTTTTTAAAAAAAGAAAACATATTTTTGTGACTATAAAACAAGAAAATGTTACAAAGAATACAATCAGTTTATTTATTTATCTGTATCTTATTATCAGGAGTTTTACCTTTTTTTATTAAGTTATGGAACGTTACAAATAAGTCAGCTATTTTTGCAGCAGACAATAAACTATATATTGGTTTATTTTTAATTTCAGCAGTTTTAGCTGCGATTAGTATTTTTAGTTTCAAGAAAAGACAAAACCAGTTTGTGATAAACAGACTGAATATGATATTAAACTTTATTATAATAGGATTATTAGTATATCATTCACTAAATCTACCTGGAGAATCAACAGATTCAGAGAAAGGTATTGGGATGCTTCTACCAATTTTTTCTATCGTTTTTCTTGCTCTGGCTAACAAAGCAATTAAAAAGGACGAAGATCTCGTAAAATCTGTGGACAGAATACGATAAACCTATCATCTTAGCTTATTAGTGCGTAGAAAATCCGTTTAGTGAAAACTAAGCGGATTTTCGTTTTTATATCTACCACGAAGACACAAAGACACAAAGATTTTTGAAATGAAAATATATTGTGTTTTTAACTTAAACCTTTTTATCATATTGGCTTCGAGAGCCTCAGCCAACGAACTTTCTTTCAACACTTCTCCAAAATCCCAAATCGTAAATCAAAATTCGCAAATCCTACTTACTTATCTCCTATTTCAATTATCTCTAAACTCTGAATTTTATCGCCATCAATTTCAAAACGTAACATGGTTCTTTTCTGATGAAAACCTGAAATTCCTGCTGCTCCCGGATTCATATGCAAACAGTTTAATTTCTTATCGAACATTACTTTTAATATATGCGAATGGCCACAAATGAATAATTTAGGTGGATTGTTCGTAATTTCTTCTCTGATAGCTGGACTATATTTTCCAGGATAACCGCCAATATGCGTTATCAACACATCAACACCTTCACAAAAAAAACGATTGTTTAAAGGGAATTCTAAGCGCGCTTCATGATTGTCAATGTTACCAAAAACAGCACGTAAAGGTTTTAGTTTTTGAATCGTATCTGTAACTTTTAAATCGCCAATATCACCCGCATGCCAAACTTCATCTGCTAATTTTACGTATTTTAAAATTGTTTCGTCAATGTGACTGTGGGTGTCTGAAAGTAAGAGTATTTTTTTCATAAGGCAAAAGTAAGATTTTAAAGAGCCAAGTAAAAAGGTAAAAGTAAAAAGTTGTAAAAAAGTTTTACCCTTAAGAAACTAAGACAAGAATGATATTTAAACTTTTCAACACAGATTAAAGAAATTATATAAATTATTAAAATTTCTCAAATCTGTGTTGAAAAAAAAGAAATTGCTTTTTGAACTGGTTATTAATTTTTGAACTTGTTCTTGAACTTGAAAAACATTATTTTTGCCAAACTAAATCAAACGAATTGAGATACTTCATCGAATTTGCCTATAACGGAAAAGAATATTTTGGGTTTCAAGTGCAACCGAATGCGATTTCAATTCAGGAAACTTTAGATAAATCTTTATCTTTATTACTTAGAGAAAAGATTGAGATTGTTGGCGCTGGCAGAACCGATTCTGGTGTACACGCCAAACAAATGTTCGCACATTTTGATACAGAAGTTGAGTTTGATGTTACAAATACGATTCAGAAATTAAACTCGTTTTTACCAAAAGACATTGCGATTTTCAATATTATCGAAGTAAAATCTGATGCTCATGCCCGATTTGATGCAACGAGTAGAACCTACGAATATCACATCAACACCTTTAAAGATGTTTTTAATGCAGACGGAAGCTGGAAAGTGCATCATAAATTAGATTTAAATTTGATGAATGAAGCCAGTAAAATACTTTTCGAATACATTGATTTTGAATGCTTTTCTAAAATTCATACCGATGTAAGAACCTTCAATTGTAAAATTACAGAAGCACATTGGGAACAAAATGAAAATCAAATTATTTTTACAATCACAGCTGATAGATTTTTGCGAAATATGGTTCGAGCCATCGTGGGAACACTAATAAATGTAGGTATTCACAAAACATCATTATCTGATTTCAGAAACATTATCGAAAGTAAAAGTAGAAATAAAGCCGGATTTTCAGTTCCTGCTCACGGTTTATATCTAACAAAAGTAAAATATCCTTATCTTTAGCCTTTTAAAAATTATACAAGCCAAATGAGCGTTTTAAAATCCTCCTCTTTTAAGAAAGTATTACAATATGCCAAGCCATTTAAAAGCAAACTAGTTAGCGTTGCTTTTTGGGCTATTTTTTTAGCTATTGTTGCCGCTTTAAGACCTTTGATTTTAAATATTACTATCGATAAATACTTTGTTGATGCTAGTAAAGAAACGAATGTAATTCAGGATTACTTTCTAAATTTAATGAGTTTTATACTTCAAGAGGGTAACAATGCTTACAACATAAAAGTATTAGTAGTTTTAATGCTTTTTATCCTTATTTTAGAAGTTGTAGCACAATATTTCTTCGTATATGTTTCCAGTTGGTTAGGACAAGATATTGTTAAAGTAATCAGAGAAAAACTTTTCGCACATTTATCAAGTTTTAAAGCTAAATATTTTGACAATGAACCAGTTGGTAAACTAATTACACGTTGCGTTTCCGATATGGAAAATATAGCAAGTATTTTCAGTCAAGGTTTATTTATGATTGTTAGTGATTTCTTGAAAATGATAATTGTTTTAGCTTTCATGCTAATTATCAACTGGAAAATTACTGCAATTGTTTTACTGATTATGCCGGTTATTTTACTTGCGACAAATATTTTCAACAAAAAAATGAAAGTGGCTTTTAACGAAGTGCGTAATGAAGTAGCCAATTTAAATACCTTTATTCAAGAACGATTAACCGGAATGAAAATCGTACAGTTATTTAATCGCGAACAAATTGAATTAGAAAAATTTAAAGAAATTAATCACAAGCACAATAAAGCATGGTTGAAGAATATTTTATACAATAGCATCTTCTTCCCTATTGCCGATATTATTTCAAGTATTACTTTAGGTTTAGTGGTCTATTTTGGTGCATTGTTTATCATTAACGGCGATACAGAAACTAGTGTTGGACAACTAATTTCGTTCAATATGTACATTGCAATGTTGTACAATCCATTGCGTCAAATTGCGGATAAATTCAACGTGATGCAAATGGGAATTGTAGCTGCAGATAGAGTTTTTGAAATTTTAGAATCGGATGTAGAAGTTCAAATTAATGGAACGATTCATTCTGAAAAATTACATGGAAATATCAAAATTGAAAACGTACGATTCAGTTATCTTCAAAATGAAGAAATTCTAAAAGGGATCAATCTTGAAGTCAAAGAAGCCGAAACCGTTGCCATTGTTGGAGCCACTGGTGCTGGAAAATCGACCATCATCAATTTATTAAATCGTTTTTACGAAATAGATTCCGGTAAAATTTTAATTGATAACATCAATATTAACGATTACACTTTAGAAACCTTACGAAAAGAAATCGCCATGGTTTTACAAGATGTTTTCTTATTTGCTGATTCTATTTACAACAATATTACCCTTTTCGATGAAAATATTAAGCGTGAAGACGTTTACAATGCCGCTAAGAAAATTGGAATTCACGATTTCCTTATGTCGTTACCCAACGGATATGATTATGACGTAAAAGAACGCGGTGTGATGCTATCTTCTGGACAACGTCAATTAATTGCTTTTTTACGCGCATATATAAGTAATCCAAGTATTTTAATTTTAGATGAAGCGACTTCTTCTATCGATTCACATTCAGAAGAATTAATTCAAAAAGCCACCAAAACATTAACAGAAGGAAGAACTTCAATAATCATCGCGCATCGTTTGGCAACCATCGTAAATGCGGATACTATTATTGTGATGGACAAAGGTTTAATCGTTGAAAAAGGCAAACACAAACAATTATTAAAAATTGAAAACGGTTACTATAAAAAATTATACGAAGCTCAATTTGAAAAACCCGAAGTTGTATCGTAAAAATAAATAAATATTTATTAATTTCGCATTCAGAAAAAATAAGATAAACACACAATTATGACACGAGCTTTGGCGACTGCATTTTTACAATAATTAAATAAACACAAAAAAATGAAATACGATATTATAGTTTTAGGAAGTGGTCCTGGTGGATATGTTACAGCAATTAGAGCCTCACAATTAGGATTTAAAGTTGCCGTTATTGAAAAAGAAAATTTAGGTGGAGTTTGTTTAAATTGGGGTTGTATTCCAACAAAAGCCTTACTAAAATCAGCTCAAGTTTTCGATTATTTAAAACATGCAGCAGACTACGGATTAAAAGTAGATAATGTAGATAAAGATTTTAACGCAGTTGTTGCCCGTTCACGTAATGTAGCTGGCGGAATGAGCAAAGGTGTTCAATTCTTAATGAAAAAAAATAAAATTGATGTTATTGATGGTTTTGGAAAAGTAAAACCTGGTAAGAAAATTGACGTAACTGCCGCTGACGGAAAAGTTACTGAATATTCAGCTGATAACATTATTATTGCTACAGGAGCTCGTTCTCGTGAATTACCAAACTTACCTCAAGATGGTGTAAAAGTTATTGGATACAGACAAGCCATGACATTACCAACGCAACCAAAATCTATGATTATTGTAGGTTCTGGAGCGATTGGAGTGGAATTTGCTCATTTCTATAATTCAATGGGAACAGATGTTACGATTGTAGAATTTATGCCAAATATTGTACCTGTTGAAGACGAAGACATTTCTAAACAAATGGAACGTTCAATGAAAAAAGCAGGTGTAAAAATTATGACTAATTCTTCTGTTGAGAAAATTGATACTACAGGAAATGGTGTAAAAGCAACTGTAAAAACGGCTAAAGGAGAAGAAACTTTAGAAGCTGAAATTTTACTTTCTGCCGTTGGAATTAAAACAAATATTGAAAATATTGGATTAGAAGAAGTAGGTATTGCAACTGATAGAGATAAAATCTTAGTTAACGATTTCTACCAAACTAATGTTCCAGGATATTATGCGATTGGAGATATCACTCCTGGACAAGCTTTAGCACACGTGGCTTCTGCTGAAGGAATTTTATGTGTGGAAAAAATCGCAGGTTTACACGTGGAGCCATTAGATTACGGAAACATCCCAGGTTGTACATACGCTACTCCAGAAATTGCTTCTGTAGGTTTAACTGAAAAAGCAGCTAAAGAAAAAGGTTACGATATCAAAGTGGGTAAATTCCCATTCTCTGCTTCAGGAAAAGCAACTGCTGCTGGAACTACAGACGGATTCGTAAAAGTAATTTTCGATGCAAAATACGGTGAATGGTTAGGTTGCCATATGATTGGTGCTGGAGTTACTGATATGATTGCTGAAGCAGTTGTAGCTAGAAAATTAGAAACTACTGGTCATGAAATTTTAAAAACAGTTCACCCTCACCCTACTATGAGTGAAGCGGTTATGGAAGCTGTTGCTGCTGCTTATGATGAAGTGATTCATATTTAAGATTTAAGATTTAAGATTTACGATTTAAGATTTGTCATGCTGAACTTGTTTCAGCATCTAAATACCCAAAACCGTCTTGTTTAAAACTTGACGGTTTTTTTATTTATTATTCACAAAAACACAATTAACTAATTAACAAACACTTACCGATTTACTAAAAATAAATATTCAAAAATTTGTAACTTATTATTTACACCTACGTATAATAATAGATTTTTATTTTAAATGACCTTCAAATGGCACATAAGTGTTAATATTTACTTTTCAAAAAAAATTCTTACTACAGAATTTGAACTGCACAATCATAGATTAACCACATTTTAATCTCTTTTCAGAATAAAAATCAAATCAATTTTTAACAACTAAAATATTTATAACATGACATCAATTTTTGATTTTTGGTGGGTACTTTTACTAGTACTAACAATTATTTTTTACAAATTCGTTTTAAGAGTTTTCTTTGGAATGGTCATCGTTCCAGAAGACAAAATTGGTTTAGTTACCAAAAAGTTCGTGCTTTTCGGAGCCGACAAATCGTTACCAGATAGCAGAATTATCGCTACAAAAGGAGAAGCAGGTTTTCAAGCACAATCGCTAGCTCCAGGTTTGTATTGGGGTATGTGGATTTGGCAATATTCAGTAGATATGACTTCATTTACAATCATTCCAGAAGGAAAAATTGGATTGGTTTTAAGTAAAGATGGAAAAGAAATTCCAACAGGTAGAATTTTAGCTCGTAAAGTAGAATCCGATAACTTTCAAGATGCGAAAGCGTTCTTAGACAATGGTGGACAAAAAGGACGTCAAACGGCTTTTATTACAAGTGGTTCGTATCGTATTAATACCTATTTGTTTGAAATCGTAATTATAGATCAAGTAAAAATCTATGAAAATATGATTGGAATTGTTACCGCTTTAGATGGTGAACCGATTCAACAAGGACAAATTGCAGGTAAAAACGTAGAAGGTCATAATAATTTTCAAGATTGTGATACCTTTTTAGAAATTGGTGGTAATAGAGGATTACAACCACAAGTTATGTTAGCTGGTTCTTACTATATCAATACTTGGGCGTATCAAATTGAACAAAATCCGATGACTGATGTGCCAATTGGTTATGTTGGTGTAGTGATTTCATACATTGGTGAAGACGGACAAGATGTAACTGGTGATACGTTTAAACATGGAAATATCGTATCAAAAGGTCAACGCGGAGTTTGGATGGAACCACTTGGACCAGGAAAATATGCTTTGAATAAATATACTACAAAATTAGAGCCTGTTCCAACTACAAACTTAGTTTTAAACTGGGCCAATGCTAGAAGTGAATCTCACGATTTAGATAAAAATTTATCAACAATTACAGTACGATCAAAAGATGGTTTCCCATTTAATTTAGATGTAGCACAAATTATTCATGTACCAGCAAATGAAGCTCCAAAAGTAATTGCTCGTTTTGGAAGTATGACGAATTTAGTTTCTCAAGTTTTAGAGCCAACCATTGGTAACTATTTCAGAAACTCCGCTCAAGATAGCGACGTTATTTCCTTCTTAAGCACACGTAAAGAAAGACAAGAATCAGCTAAAAATCACATCAAAACGGTTTTAGATGAATATAATGTGAACGCTGTTGATACCTTAATTGGAGACATTGTACCACCAGATTCATTAATGAAAACGCTAACAGATAGAAAATTAGCAGAAGAAGAACAAAAAACCTATCAAACCCAAAAAATGGCGCAAGAACAACGTCAAGGTATGGAAAAAGAAACCGCTATTGCAGATATGCAAAAAGAAATTGTTCGCGCTTCTCAAAGTGTTGAAATCGCACAACGTACTGCGGATGCTACTGTTAAGAAAGCGGAAGGTGATGCAACTAGTTTAAAATTAAACGTAAATGCAGAAGCTGAAGCTACAAAAATGAGAGCAAATGCAGAAGCAGAAGCAACTAAAGCAAGAGCTGGTGCGCAAGCAGAAGCTACCAAATTAAATGCAAGCGCTGAAGCTGAAAAAATATCAAAAACAGGTTTAGCTGAAGCGGAGAAAATTATGGCAATTGGTAAATCAACTGCTGAATCGTATCAATTACAAGTTTCTGCAATGGGTGGTGATAACTTTACAAAATATAAAATTACCGAAGAAATTGGTAAAGGAAATATCAAAGTAATTCCTGATGTTTTAATCTCTGGAACAAATGGTTCAGAAGGTGGAATTAGTGGGTTATTAGGTATGAAACTCATGGAAATGATGGACACCAAAAACGAAGAAAAAAAATAAATTTCTTTTAATCCGCTCTAAAATTTAGAGCGGATTTTTTTTGGATCAAATTTTGTAAATACTAATTTATATAACATTTTATGAAAATTATATAAAATAGTAAACTAATAAAACAACTACATTTACAGTATTAATTTATAACCTAAAATAGTATGAAAACACAAACCTTTAAATCTAGAATTTTAAGATTAGTTCTAATAATTGTCCTTTTAGCCACTTTTATTTTTCCAGAAAGCACCTATGCACATGGAAAACCACCTAAATGGGCTCCAGCACATGGTTACAGAGCCAAAACAAGACACATTTATTTTCCGGAACAAAATTTTTATTATGACATTCAAACTAATAATTATTTGTATTTGAATAACGGAAATTGGGTAGTAAGTGTTTCGGTTCCAAGACCATTTATTAATATAAATCTTTCAAGATCTGTACAAGTTCAATTAGATTTTGCAGGAAGCGCACCGTATAGATACAATTCAGATCATTGCACTAGATACAAAAAAGTAAAAGTATACAAACAACCAAAACATCAAGTTATTTACGTGAAAGAAAATCGTGGAAACGATCATGGAAACGGTCATGGTCATGGAAATAAACATGGAAAAGGAAAAGGGAACAAACACCATGATGATTAAGGTTTAAAACCAAAAGAAAGGAATCTACTAATTAATTTTAGTAGATTTTTTTTATATTTACTTTTTATTTAAATCAATAAACTATGGCTACACTTACTACATACCTAATTTTTAATGGAACTTGCGAAGCCGCTTTTCTTTTTTATAAATCTGTTTTTGGCGGCGAATTTGAACAATTTAGTAAATTTGTTGATATGCCTTCTTCTGAAGAAACGCCTTTATCAGATGAAGATAAAAACCGTGTCATGCATGTTTCTTATAATATTGGAAATTCAACAATAATGGGAAGTGATAGTAATGCTCAAAGTGGCGATGTAGTTTTTGGTAATAACTTTTCCATTTCTATAAATGCCGGAAGTCGTGAAGAAACAGAAAAACTTTTTAATGGTTTATCTTCTGAAGGAATAATCAAAATGCCGTTACAAGATACTTTTTGGGGCGCTTATTTCGGAATATTTACCGATAAATTCGGAATCAATTGGATGATAAATTTTGATGAAGAGCCACAATAAAATATAAAACCTGACAGATTTTGAAACCTGTCAGGTTTTTTTTTAGAATCTGAAACTAAATTAGAATTAAATCCCAGCAATAACTTTTAACTCATTTACAAAACGTTCTGCTAATACATCAGCTTCTTGTTGTGTTGGTGCTTCGGTATAAATTCTAATAATTGGTTCTGTATTCGATTTTCTTAAATGCACCCATTCTGTAGCAAAATCAATTTTCACACCGTCAATCGTAGAAATTTGTTCGTTTTTATAAGTTGCAGTTAACGATTCTAAAATCGCATCGACATCAATTTGCGGTGTTAATTCAATTTTATTTTTACTCATATAATATTGCGGATAACTCGCACGTAATTCGGCAACCGTTTTATCTTGACCCGCTAAATACGTTAAAAATAAAGCAACTCCAACCAAACTATCTCTTCCATAATGCAATTCTGGATAAATGATTCCGCCGTTTCCTTCGCCACCAATAATCGCGTTGGTTTTCTTCATTAATTCTACTACATTCACCTCACCTACTGCACTCGCTTGGTAACTTCCCTTATGTTTTTCAGTAATATCGCGTAAAGCACGGGACGAACTCATATTAGAAACCGTATTTCCTGGTGTTTTACTCAATACATAATCGGCCACAGCCACTAAAGTATATTCTTCACCAAACATTTCACCATCGTTAGAAATAAAGGCTAAACGGTCTACATCAGGATCAACCACAATTCCAAAATCAGCTTTTTCATCAATAACAAGTTTACAAATATCACCTAAATGTTCTTTCAAAGGCTCTGGATTGTGAGGAAAATGTCCGTTTGGTTCGCAGTATAATTTCACAACTTCTACGCCCATTTGTTCTAACAAATTTGGAATAATAATTCCACCTGTCGAATTCACACCATCAACAACTACTTTATATTTCTTAGTTTTTACTAAATCTGCATCTACTAAAGGTAATTCCAATACTTCATCAATGTGAATATCCATGTAAGAATCGTTGATTGTAACTTCTCCTAAAGCATCAACATCTACAAAATCAAACGCTTCAGCATCGGCAATTTCTAAAATTTTAGCACCATCTGCTCCACTTAAAAATTCCCCTTTTGCATTCAATAATTTCAAAGCATTCCATTGTTTCGGATTGTGTGAAGCTGTTAAAATAATTCCACCATCTGCATTTTCCATTGGCACAGCCACTTCCACAGTTGGCGTAGTTGATAAACCTAAATCAATGACATCAATTCCTAAACCTAAAAGCGTATTTTGTACTAAATTATGAATCATCGGACCAGAAATACGGGCATCACGACCAATAACCACTTTAAGTTTTCTTCCATCTTCCAACATCCCACTTCCCGCTTTTAAAAAAGTTCCATAAGCTGAAGCAAATTTAACAGCGTCAACTGGTGTAAGGTTATCACCAACTTTTCCACCAATAGTTCCACGAATTCCTGATATAGATTTTATTAAAGTCATTTATTTTAGTTTTTTTGTTTGAAATACAAATATAAAAAGTTCCAACAAGCATTTTCATAATTTAGAAAAAGAATTTTATATATTTACGATATGAACCAACTTGAAACCTTAAACTTGAAACAAAACAATCAAAAGCCTTGAACTATCTCGCTCACATATATCTTTCAGACGAAGATGATTTTATTAAAATTGGGAATTTTATGGCCGATGCTGTAAAAGGTAACCATTATGAGCAGTATCCAGTTGGAGTTCAAATTGGAATTAGATTGCACCGATTCATTGATAGTTTTACCGATTCACATTCGGTTTACCGACAAAGTAAACATCGCTTACACGAAAAATTCGGACATTATTCAGGTGTGATTATGGACATCGTATATGATCATTTTTTGGCTAAGAATTGGAAACAATTTTCAACGACTAAACTAGAAGTTTATGCAGATTCTTTCTATACCTTATTACAAGATAATTATGATATTTTAACTGAGAAAACACAAAATGCCTTACCATATATGATACGAACCAATTGGTTAGTGTGCTATAAAAGTTTAGCGGGTTTAGAATTGATTTTATTTCAAATGGATCACAGAACCAAAAATCGAGTAAATATGCCAGCTGCGATGGAAGATATCAAACAATTTTACACGGAAATTGAACAAGAATTTTTTATCTTTTTTACCGAATTAGAACAACAGTGTAAAATAGAATTAGATAGGTTAAGAGATGAGTTTAATTACAGAAATTAAGCACTTATTTGAAGCTAATGAAGATGCTGCTTACGGACAAAAACAAAGTGCGTATTTAAAAAACAATTTTCCTTGTTATGGTATTCAAACAAAAGTTAGACGTGAGATTCTAAAAAATTGTTCCTCTCTTTATAAAAAAGAAATCAAAGCTAATTTTAGAGAAATTTGTTGGGGATTGTATCAATTTCCACATCGAGAAATGCATCAAGCAGCTATTGATATTTTTATAAAAGAAATTAAGAAAAACTATCAAGTTAAAGATATTGCTTTAATTGAAAAACTCATCATAACTCACTCGTGGTGGGACAGTGTAGATACAATAGCCAAATATGCTGTTGGTGGCTATTTAGAAACATTTCCAGAAAAAACTTATGCAATTATTGAAGAATTTTCCAATTCAGACAACATGTGGTTGAACCGAACAGCCATTATTTTTCAATTGGGTTATAAAGAAAAAACCGATTTTGATATCTTAATTTCCGAATGCGAAAAACACAAACATTCTTCTGAATTTTTCATTCAAAAAGCCATTGGTTGGGCATTACGTGAATACAGTTCTGTAAATCCAAAAGGTGTTTTAGAGTATGTAAATAGTACCAATTTGAAACCCTTGAGCAGAAAAGAAGCGATTAGAAAGATAATTTAATTCGTCAATTTTCAATTTGTCAATATGCCAATTATTTTGCTTCTCAATTAAAATTACCGTATTTTAGCCATTCCAAATAAAAATTCCCTGTGTTAAAAATAATACAAAAAACAGCTCAATTTTTCGAACAGAAATTCTCTAAACTTAAAATAGTTTTAGAGCCACGCCAATTTTTGTACGTTTCTAGTGTTTTAGTAGGTTTATCAGCTGCTTTGGCTGTAATTGTTTTGAAAACTTTCGCGCACAATGTTTTTTTGTTTTCACAATATCTAAATAGAGAATTTCATTTGCCTTATAGTAAAAGTACCTTACCCATAATTGGAATTTTACTAACTGTTTTCGTAATTAAAAACTTTTTAAATGGGAACATTCAAAAAGGAACGTCACAAATTATGTATGCAGTAGCTAAAAAACGTAGCGTAATGCCAGGCAAACAAATGTATGCGCAAATTATTACCAGTTCGCTAACCGTTGGTATGGGTGGAAGTGCGGGTTTGGAGTCACCAATTACTATTACTGGTGCTGCTTTCGGAAGTAATTACGCCTTAAAATATCGATTAAGTTATAAAGACAGAACCTTACTTTTAGCTTGTGGCGTCGCAGCCGGAATTGCAGCAGCTTTTAACGCACCAATTGCGGGTGTTTTATTTGCCATTGAAGTTGTGTTGGCCGAAATAAGTATTACCGCTTTTACACCTTTGATAATCAGTGCCGCAACGGGTTCAATTGTTTCGATGTTGTTGTTAAATGAAGATGCGTTGTTTAGTTTTAAATCGATTCAAGAATTCAATTCCAAATACATTCCGTTTTATATTGTTTTAGGAATTTTGTCAGGATTTGTTTCCATACATTACGCAAGAAATTTCAGAAAAGTAGAACATTTTTTTGCCACAAGAAGTAAAAACTCCTACCGAAAAGCCTTATTTGGGGCTATCATTTTAGGTTTACTAATATTTATTTTCCCAAGTTTATTTGGTGAAGGCTATGAAGGAATCAAACTTTTAGCAGCCAATCAACCGGAAAAATTATTAGACAATACACTTATAGAACGTTTTGAAAACAACAAATGGGTCATTTTTGGATTCATCACACTCACACTTTTATTCAAAGTTTTTGCAACGGGAATCACGTTAGGTGCTGGTGGAAATGGAGGTAACTTCGCTCCTTCTCTATTTGTGGGTTCGTATTTAGGATTCTCCACTGCGTACTTTTTCAATATGCTAAAGATTACGAATTTACCAATAAGTAATTTTACTTTGGTCGGAATGTCAGGTGTTTTGAGTGGTTTGTTTCACTCGCCTTTAACCGCCATTTTCTTGATAGCGGAGATTACGGGTGGATACAGTTTAATGGTTCCGTTGATGTTGGTTTCTTCTATTAGTTTTGCGATTTCGAAACACTTCGAACCTTATTCCTTTGATATTAAAAATTTAGCCGATAAAGGAGAAGTTTTCACAGATGATAAAGACAAAAACATCTTACAATCAATTGATGTTAAAAAACTGATTAACAATAGTTTTAATCCAGTTACCGAATCTAAAACTTTGGAAGCTTTAATTGAAAAAATTGCCACTTCTGATGATGTCATTTTCCCTGTGTTAAACGATGATAAAAAACTTATAGGTTTAATTTATTTAGATGATATTCGTCCAATTATATTCTCAGCTTTTAAAGTAAAATTTACTTCCATAACAGAAGTTTTACAACCTGTAAAAGATAAAGATATTGTTAATTTTGAAGACAATATCGAAACGATAATGAATAAATTTGAAACTACACACCAAATTATTTTACCAGTCGTACAAGATAAAGTTTTCATTGGTTTTATTTCCAAATCTGATATTTTAGAAAAATATCGTGAGCAATTGAAAGAATTAGTGATTGAGTAATTTTTAGTTATTTTTCTTTCGTAATTATTTTAGTCTTTAATTCTTAATTGATGAAAATTCCATTTGAACCAATACTCTTTGATATTCCTATCAATATTCATCTAATCATAGAATACTTAGCCTTTTTTCTTGCTTTTAGATATTATGTATTTATACAAAAACAAACTACAGATAGCATTTCAAAATCAAATAAACTTTCCATAATTCTTGGTGCTATGATTGGTGCATTTTTAGGTTCAAGAATTTTTGCTTTATTAGAAAACCCAATATTCCCTTTAAATATTTCCTCTTTAATTACCATCATAAATTCAAAAACAATAATGGGCGGCTTATTTGGCGGACTTTTAGGTGTTGAAATCGCCAAAAAAATTATTGGAGAAAAACAATCTTCAGGTGATTTGTTCGTTTTTCCTATAATTGCTGGTATTTTTATTGGAAGAATTGGTTGCTTTCTATCTGGAATTAATGAATTTACTTATGGAAAGGAAACCTCATTTTTCCTTGGTATGAATCTCGGCGATGGAATAAACAGACACCCAATTATGCTATATGAATTGATTTTTCTAGCTTTATTATTTCTTTTTTTAAAACAACTAAAAACTAAAAATTTAAAAGCTGGATTATTATTTCAATATTTTATGATTTCTTATTTTGCCTTTCGATTTTGTATCGAATTCTTAAAACCCAATGTCTTTTTTATCTGTGGAATAAGTTCCATTCAAATTTTATGCTTAATTTGTCTACTTTATTATTATAAAACAATTTTAAATTTTATCAAAAATGCCTGTTAGAAATTATACTTATTACGATTTCACTTTAAGTCTTTGTCCAGAATGCTTAAAACGAATTGATGCCAAAATTGTTTTTGAAAATGATAAGGTTTTTATGCTAAAACGTTGTCCTGAGCACGGAAATTCAAAAGTATTAATTGCTGACGATATCCCATATTATAAAAACATTAGAAACTACAATAAACCTTCAGAAACCCCATATAAGTTTAACACAAAAACAGACTATGGCTGTCCCTATGATTGTGGTTTGTGTCCAGATCACGAACAACATTCTTGCTTAACCGTAATTGAAGTTACAGATAGATGTAATCTAACTTGTCCAACTTGTTATGCCGGCTCATCTCCTACTTACGGAAGACATCGTACTTTAGAAGAAGTAAAAAGTATGTTAGATACCATTGTTTTAAACGAAAAAGAACCTGATGTTGTTCAAATTAGTGGTGGAGAACCAACAATCCATCCTCAATTTTTTGAGATTTTAGAGTATGCTAAATCTTTACCAATTAGGCACTTAATGCTTAACACCAATGGAATTAAAATTGCTAAAGACAAAGAATTTGCTAAACAATTAAAAAATTATGCTCCAGATTTTGAAATTTATCTACAATTTGATTCATTTGAAAATAGTGTGTTACAAGAATTAAGAGGTGCTGATTTATGGGAAATTAGAAAACAAGCTCTCGAAAATCTAAATGAATTAAATCTTTCTACAACCTTAGTTGTAACCTTACAAAAAGGGTTAAATGACAACGAAATAGGGAAAATAATTGAATTTGCGCTACAACAAAAATGTGTTCGAGGAGTAACTTTTCAACCTACACAAATTGCTGGAAGATTAGAAAATTTTAATCCTGAAACGGATAGAATGACTTTAACAGAAGTCAGAAGAAAAATTTTGGAGCAAACCTCTATTTTTAATCCAGATGATTTATTGCCAGTACCTTGTAATCCAGATGCTCTTGTGATGGGATATGCTTTAAAATTAGACAATGAAGTTTTCCCTTTAACAAGATATATCAATCCAAATGACTTATTAGATAACAGTAAAAACACTATTATTTATGAACAAGATACTATTTTACAGGAAAAAATGATTGAACTTTTTAGTACTGGAAATTCAGTAGAAGTTGCCGAAGAAAATTTAAAATCTATCATGTGTTGTTTACCCAATATTGATGCACCGAATTTGGGTTATGACAATTTATTCAGAATTATAATTATGCAATTTATTGATGCTTATAATTTTGATGTTAGAGCAATAAAAAAATCATGTGTTCATATTGTAAATAAAGACAATAAAATAATTCCATTTGAAACAATGAACTTGTTTTACAGAGATGATAAATTAGCAAGATTAGAAGAATTAAGAAATAATATAAAGTTTTAAGTTATGATAGCATTAGAAGTTGGAAATTTGAATGGTTTAGTTATTTTTATGTTATTTGTTATGTTAGGACCACCAATAGTGTTAACATTAATTGGGTTTGGCATAAAAAAGAATTCTCCTAATGCTGCTAAAACATTATTTATTTTGGCAGCTTTATATTTGATAATTGGCTTAGGAATTTGTGGATCATTACTTTCTTTATAAAATTTTTATCTTTCAGAAATAATGATTTCTAAAGAAAAACATCACTAACTTTTTTTTCATATATTTGAAATTCAACCAAAAAAAACAAATTATGAAAAAATTATTTTTAAACAACGGGGCCGGTTTCAATTTAGATTTAGGCTTATTACTAATCCGAGTAATGCTTGGAGTTTTAATGGCTTTTTACGGCTACGAAAAACTAATACACTTCAACGAAATGGCGGCTTCCGATTTTTGGGCAAAAAATATTAGCTTCCTAGGAATGACTGGCGCTGTACCATTAGCCTTAACCGTTTTTGCAGAACTTTTCTGTAGTTTATTACTAATTGTAGGATTATTATCTCGCTTTAGCCTTATTGTTTTAGCATTTTGTATGGCCTATATTTTCCTAGTAGTTTTCCCAATGTCAATACTTTCAAAAGGAGACAACGGACATGAATTTAACTCTGCTTTCACGTATTTCATCATATATGTGGGCTTACTTTTCACAGGCGTAGGCAAATACAGTTTAGACGACAAGTTGTTTAACAAATAAGCATTTTTAATAATAAAACACTAAATAAAATCTTACTCAACACATGGAAAAAATGTAGTTCGAGTAAGATTTTTAGTATATTTACAAACCAAAATTATTACTTATAAATAGTTGTGAATGGAATGTTCGCCTATTTATTAGTTAGCAGTAATGCTACCGCAGAACCTAAAAACCTATAATAAATCATATTTAAACTATGAAAACAAACGCTTTAAAAATATTGATTTTATTCATTTTTGTGAGTAATTATGGCTATACACAATTAAGAAGTTCGCCAAAAAAATTAAAATTTAAAGATGAGTTTATTCATTCTGAAACCAAAACAGAATTTCCTAAAAACTTAGATGATTATATTTTAATAGATGCTTATTCATTTGATAAAAAAGATGAAAATGTTGGTGTTACTTACGAGAAAGAAAATACAAAAATTAGTATCTATATTTATCCAGACAAAATTGGAAATGAAGGAAGATTAAGAAATGAATTTTTAAGTGCATACAGCGTTATTTTTAATAATGATACAGATGTTAAAAATCTTAAAATAATTCATCACATTGGCGAAAAATATACTTGCAATGGTATAAGAGGAATTTCAAAAGATTCAAAGAATGAAAATAGTTTATTAACTATATTTGAATGTGGAACTTGGATGTATAAAATCCGAATTACATCATCGGAATTGAATAATGAAAACTTAATTGATTTAGAAACTAAAATTTTAGGTAAGATTGAACCCTCAAGATTGACAGGAATAAAATTATTCAAACTCAAAGGTGCTGTATCATTTTCCAATACAGCAATGAAGGATTCTACTATGTTAGTTTCAACTATGGCATATAGTTTCAAAAAATTTGAATGGTTAATTAAAAATCTTGAGGAAAGAGAAAAATATTCGGGATTTCAGGATTTATATATTGATATGCATAAAGAAGCTTTAAAACAATTTGTTTTATATGAACATAAACACAAATATTCTTCAAGTGAGGAAACTAAAGAATATTTAAAAAACTTAAATAAAATTATAGATTCACCATATCTAAACGAATTCTTAATGGAACAATATAAAATGACATTAATCATTCCAAACGAAATAATTTTAAATTTTGAAGAATATCGTAAATGGAAATCTGAAAATAATTTTAATTTAGATTTAAAACTTAATTTAAGCGAAGCACGATACGAATTATAATGCACTACTGCTAACAGGCCTTTGCCAAGATTGCGAATTTTATAGTAAATTCACGTTTACATTTCGCTAGAAATTTTATCTTTAACAGAAAATAATCGGTTCCTTAGTTCACAACCTCGCCAAGCGCCGGAACGGTAGCAGATTTTTAACACACATGAAGATATATTTAGCCATAATAATAACAGTAATCTTTTCAATCAAATTTGAAACGAAAAGATATGCATATTCTGCTAGTCATTTTTCTGAAAGTATTGAGCTAAATGAAAAGAATAAATTTCAATATTCGATTCAAATGCATATGATGGGAAAAATGGATATTAGTGGTTCATATTATATTGTCAATGATACTTTATATTTAAATAGTTCACCGCAAAGGGATAAAATTTTAGTACAAGAATCGAGAAGTAAAAAAAAGAATGATAGGTATTTTTATTTTAATGTTACGAGTAAGAAAGGAAATTTAATGCATTATCATTTATACCTAATATTGGATAATGGGCAAAAAATGGTTTATCGTGATCAATTCCAAACCACGAAGATAACTTCAGAAAGGATTAAAGGATTTTATATTTTAGACACGAAAGGATTAAAATCTCCAACTTATATTATTGAAGGATTATATACAAATATTTTCAATGTGCAGTTTGAAACTCAAAGAGTTTTTGAAAATGAAAGTTGGCTTATGAAAAATGACTCAATAATTCCTAGGGGTTTTGATGGAGAATTTCAAAAATATGCATTGAAAAATTAATACAAAAACATCTACTAACAGCCGTTTCTCGCACTTGCAAATTTTGTAATAAATCCAAATTTACTTTTGAAAGAAATTTTATCTTTGATAGAAAATAATAGGCCTCGAAATTCACAACAAACGAGTAGCCTTGAAAAATTGATAGCGATTTTCAAAAAAAAACAACCTTAAAAAAATGAAACAAGCAGACAAATTATCATTATTTTTTAGCAATGAATTTCCTTTTAATAAAGAAGGTTTAGATGAGTTTGTATCCACTTTTGTCGTTAAATCATTCAAAAAAGGGGAAATTATTTTAGAAAATGGAACTATAGATAATGAACTTCGTTTTTTAGATCAAGGAATCCTTCGAGAATATTATGCAACTACAGATAAAGAAAAAAATATCAATTTTTTTACAGATGCCGGTTTTATAACAGATTTTTCCTCATTTACCCATTCTACCGCGACTAAAAAATACCAAGAATGTTTAACTGATGTTGATTTGAGGGTTTTATCTAAAGAAATATTTTCGACTTTTACCAACCAATACAATTGTGGAAAGTTGTTTGTAGAAACCATTTTCCAAAGAATAGTTATTAATAAAGAAACCGAAGAATTCAACCATTTTGTAAATACTGCTGAAGAGTTATATCTTGATATTATGAAGACAAAACCTGATTGGTTATTGCAAATTCCACAATATCATATCGCTTCTTATTTGGGAATTACGCCCGAAACTTTGAGCAGAATTAGAAAACGAATTTAATTTCTTGATTTCAATCAATGGAATCTATTTTAGTATGAAGCAACTTTGTACTTTCAATTTAAAAATATAAAACAATGAAAGTACATCATTTGCGAAATGCCACTATGGTAATAGAAACTGGAAATAAATTCATTCTTGTTGATCCAATGCTTGGAAAAAAAGGAACAGCTGGACCCACTTTTACGCTATTCCGTTTTAAACCACAACGAAATCCAATTGTAGATTTACCAAGTAATGCAATGGATATCGTTGAAAAAACTACACATTGTTTAATAACACATCTACATCCCGACCATTTAGACAACGAAGCAGAGGATTTTCTTCGCCTGAATCAAATTCCTGTTATTTGTAGTGTGAAAGACGAAAGTACATTAAGAAAAAAAGGATTATACGTTTCCCAAACCGTTGAATATTGGAAAGAAAGCCTTTTTTTAGATGGGAAAATTCAAGGAATTCCAGCAGTACACGGTTATGGATTTGTAGCCAAACCAATGGGAAATGTAATGGGTTTTCACATTGAATTACCTAATGAAAAATCAATATATTTAAGTGCTGATACCATTTACACAGACGATGTGTATAAAGCACTAACGCAATTAAAACCAGAAATAGCTGTTGTAGCTTGTGGAACAGCGCAATTAGATATTTTTCAACCTTTATTAATGCGAATGGATGACATTTTAAAATTCGTAAAAAATGCACCAAATCAAGTAATCGCTAATCATTTAGAAGCCGTAAATCATTGTCCAACAACAAGAAAACAATTAGAATCAGAAGTTTCAAAAATTGGACTTTCTGACAAGGTTTTTATTCCAAATGATGGAGAAAGTAAAGTCTTTTAATAAACTAAGTACAAATGATTTTATAGAAAAACAGCCAGTAAATCAATGTCATATTTTTTATATCATCAATGATTTGAAAGGAATTTAAAATTCTACACTTGTAATTGCTAACTTTGCAAAGCAGCAAAATATAAATACGAATTATAGAATTAAAGCTTAAAACAAGTACTATGTTTAAGAAAAATCAACTGTTGGAATACTTAAAACAATACAATTTATTTACAGATAGTGAAATAAATGAATTTATAAGTTTAGCGACTATTTCTACGATAAAAAAAGGAGATTTTTTCATTAAACAAGATGAAATCTGTACCACGCTTTCTTTCGTGAATTTTGGTATTTTTCGTTCATTCTATTATTCTAATAATGACGAAGAAATAACCTATTGCTTTACCTTTCCTAATTCGTTATTAGTGGCTTATTCTTCATTTATTACACAGAATAAATCAGAAGAAAATTTACAAGCTTTAACCGATTCTGAAATAATTTCAATTTCAAAAAAAGAATTAGAAAACCTTGCGGAATCAAACAATAAATGGTTGAATTTTTTAAAAATAATTGCTGAAAAAGAATATGTTGAACTCGAAAAATGGATATTTAATCATCAAAAATCCAACGCCCAAAAACGATACGTAGATTTGATAAACAACCATCCACAATTTGTGCAACAAATTCCACTTCACTACATAGCTTCCTATCTTGGAATTACTCAAAGACATTTAAGTAGAATAAGAGCATCAATTTAATTATTAGACAAATGTCCTACTTGAATAGTATGACAGGAGTGTAATTTTGCACTTCAAATTAAAAATAATTAAATATATGAAAACAGTAATTTTAATAGGTGCTAATGGGAAAATGGGAAAAGCAGCACTTACAGGTTTAGGAAAACACAAAGTGATTACAGCTGGTCGTTCAAAAGACGGTTGCGACTACCAAGTTGACATTACCAGTGAAGAATCTTTGAGAAAATTATTCAAGGAGGTTGGTCACTTTGATGCAGTTGTGAATACAGTTGGCGTATGTGAATATGCAACCTTCGAGGAAATGACTGAAGCGCAATGGATGACTACAGTAATGAGTAAAATGATGGGGCAAATCAATATTGTTAGAATAGGTCAGGAATACATTGCTGATAAAGGTTCCTTTACGCTTATTACAGGTATACTAAATTTAAAACCTATTCCTTTTGCCATTGCAGATGCAACTACGAGCGGTGCCATTGATACCTTTGTAAAATGTGTAGCCTTCGAAATGCCAAGAGGTATTCGTGTAAATTCAGTAAATCCAACAGTTTTAGCGGAGGCTTGGGATGTTTACGGCGATATGATGCCAGGATTTCAACCTGTACCAAGTGCATTGGTTGGTAAAGCGTTTGAGCGCTCGGTTGATGGATTTATTACTGGTCAAGTGATACTTGTTGATGCATAATTAACAAAAATTACAGCATATAGTCTTTTCAAAAAAGAAATTGACTATATGCTGTTTATTATATAATAAAAAGAAAAATGGAATTAAAACTTTACCAAATTGACGCATTTACAGATACCATTTTTGGTGGAAATCCTGCTTGTGTGTTGCCTCTTGAGAATTGGTTATCAGACGACATTTTGTTGAAAATAACTAAAGAAAATGCCGTTGCAGAAACCGCTTTTTTTGTAGATAAAGGAGAAAAAATCCATTTGCGATGGTTTACGCCAGAAATTGAAATGGATTTGTGCGGTCACGCCACACTTGCAACAGCACATTGCTTAAAGACAATTTTAGATTACAAAAAAGATGAAATTGTTTTCGAAACATTAAGTGGCGACTTAATTGTTAAAGTTGAAGATGGACTATACAAAATGGACTTCCCATCAAGAATGCCTATTGCAGATACTTTACCCGATGCCATTTCAAAATCTTTAAACATACAACCTAAGGAAATTTTAAAATCAAGAGATTATGTTTTGGTTTATGAAAACGAAACAGCAATCAGAAACATTAAAATTGACCGACAATTGTTTGACCAAATCAACCTTGATCCAGGAGGAGTAATTGTAACAGCAATTGGAGATGAATGTGATTTCGTTTCCCGTTTTTTCACACCACAAGCCTCCATTTTAGAAGATCCTGTAACAGGTTCTGCTCATTGTTCTTTAGTGCCATTTTGGTCAAAAAGACTCGATAAAAAAGTACTTTATGGGCAACAAGTTTCGGAACGAATGGGCAAACTATATTGTGAAGACAAAGGTGACCGAGTTATTATTAGCGGAACAGCAAAAACCTATTCTGTTGGGAACTTTTGGATAGAATAAAACAATTTCTTGAAACAACAAAATATCGATTGTCATTGTAACCGACTCGCTTCAAAAATAAAAGAAATTAAAAAGAAAATCAAAAATGAACTTTCAAATACAGAATAGCAGCAGTAACGACACCGACGAAATTTTCCGTTTATACAAAATCGCCACTGATTTTCAAAAGACGAGATTTACCCATCATTGGCCAGAATTTGATAGAAAACTTATTGAAACTGAAATTTCAGAAAACAGACAATGGAAAATTGTTTCAGAAGGTAAAATTGCTTGTGTGTGGGCGACAACATTTAATGATCCACAAATTTGGGAGGAACGTAACGAAGATCCAGCTGTTTATATTCACCGCATAGCAACAAATCCTGATTTTCGTGGACAAAATTTAGTGGGTAAAATTGTAGAATGGGCAAAGAATTATACCAAAGAAAATCAAAAACAATTCATAAGAATGGATACAGTTGGCGATAATTCAGGGTTAATTAATCACTACACAAGATGTGGCTTTGAGTTTTTAGGTTTACTAAAACTTAAAAACACTGAAGGACTTCCAGCACATTATTTCAACGCAACAGTAAGTTTATTTCAAATTGACGTAAACTCTAAATAAGAAAATAAATTTTAAGCTTTTTGTTAAAGTCTTTCATAATTAAATCTTGTGAATTGAACACGCTAAAACTGTATTTACCACATTGCCAAATACGAATAAGACTGCGAAAATTAAAAAAAATAGTATCAAAAATAGTATAAGAAATTGGGGTTTTAGGGATTAATTTAAAGTTTGTTTTGTACTTTTGATTTTCGAGGATTAATCGAAAGTATTTTAGCTTACAAATGCCTAACTTCTTAAATCAGATGAGCATTAGTGGAAACACTATTTGTGATAGTACTTAAAATAAATTAACTACTTAAAACAGATATGAATATTTTTGAATCAAATAAAATAAAATCCATAGCAAAAGGAACTATTCTCCTGCGACAAGGTGAAATTTGTAAATTTGGATGCAAAGTTATATCTGGTTGTTTAAAAAGTTATGTAATAGATCATACTGGCAAAGAACATATTATGCAATTTGCACCTGAAGGTTGGATTATAACAGATATGAATAGTTTATTTTACAACATACCTTCCGACATAACAATAGAAGCTATTGAAGACTGTGAAGTGTATTGGATACAAAGCGAAATGATAGATGTTTGGGAAAATGCAAGTAGAGAAGTACTTCTTGAACAAATAAAAATGCTAACACGAAACATTATAACCTCAAACAAGAGAACAAGAATGCTTCTTAGTTCTACAAGTGAAGAACGCTATATTGATTTTATTCAAACTTATCCTTCCCTAACACAGCGCCTTCCCTTGAAGCTTATTGCAGCATATATTGGTATTACTCCCGAATACTTGAGTGAAATTCGGAGAAAAGTTGCAGGCAAATAATTTTCTTAAACTACCTTAAGTAGTTATTTTTTTTCTAGTTGTAATTTTGTTTTTTAATTATAAAATAAAAATATTATGACTAATATTAATGACTTAAATAAAGACAACTGTGCTTTTATTTTTATTGACCACCAACCTTTTGTTGCCTTTCCTATTCAGAGTATTACACCTGATTTACTTACAAATAATGTAACAGGTTTAGCAAAAGTGGCTAAAGCACTTGAAATTCCCGTCGTACTGACTACCATCAATGCCAAAGGCGGCCCATTAAATGACCCTTTATTTGTTCAATTGGCAGAACAATTTCCTGATGAAGAGCCAATAGACAGAAATAATACGAATGCTTTTGCCTCACCAGAATTTGTTGAAGCCATTAAAAAAACTGGTAAAAAGACATTAGTAATGTGTGGACTTTGGACAGAAGTTTGTCTATCTCAAACGGTTATTACTGGTTTAAAATTGGGTTACGATATTTATTTTGTAAGCGATTGTAGTGGTGGAACAAGCAAAGAAGCCCACGATGACGCAAAAGTATTAATGACACTAGCTGGTGCTAAACCAATCAATTGGCAAGCAGTAATGGCTACTTGTTGTCCAGACAACACATCTCCTGAATACAGCAGATTATATGACCCAGTTATTAGACATGGTAATGGCGTTAGTTATGCTGTTCAATATGTAATGGCAAACTTAAAATAAATTAAATAGCTTCCTCATTTGCCTAACCCTTTATAGATTGATTTTAATTAAAAAAAGCGTTGGGTGAATGTTAGGCGAAATTATTTACTAAGATAACAATTATATGAAATTCTTACACAGACCCAACGATGCTAGATGGCACAAACAAGATGAATGGAAGAAAAGCGCTTATGCTTTCGTTCCAAATCAAACACATTTTGGAGAACTAACTGGCTTTGCAGATGATATTGTAAATGCAGGTGAAGGCTTTGGTATGCATCCGCATCAAAATATGGAAATTAGCACCATTGTTGTTGCTGGATCACAAGCGCATAAAGACAATACCGGCAGCGAAGGAATAATAAATCAAAATAGCGTTCAGATCATGAGTGCCGGATTAGGTATTATGCATAGCGAATTCAATGCCTCCAAAACAGAATCGTTTCACAGTTACCAAATATGGGTTTACCCTAAAGAAAAAAACATACAGCCTCGACATGAAACCTTTTTGTATGAGCCTAAAGATAAATTGAACAAAATTTTATTGACATTATCACCCGATAGGCGTAACAATTCGGCTTTAATTAATCAAGATGCTTTTTTTAGTGTGAGCCATATTCAAAAAGGCATAACACTTGATTATTTGATGAATTTCAGTGATAATGGAGTTTATATACATTGTGTAAATGGAAGCATAACTATTGATAGTTACCTACTTCAAGACGGAGATGCACTCGGAGTTTACGAAACAGAAACAATAAAAATTATATCATCTAAAGATTCAGAATTGATTTTTGTCGAAGTTCCAATGACAAGAGGCGTTAAAATTTAAAAGCTATGTTAGAATCAGAAAGTATTTCAAAAAACGAAAATGCACCAGTTATAGTGCTATTTGGCGGAAATCCGTATCGTAGAGATGAAGTCATTAAACTTGTACAATCTATTGGAGATATAACTATTTATGGTACTCTTAATGAAGAAGAAGGCTTTGAAAAAATTAAATCACTTGCTTCTGTAAGTCTTGTTTTAATCGGTGGAAGGTATATTGAAGAACAAAGAATACGAATTAGAAAATTTGTTAAAGAGGAATTACCTAATGCAAAAATAACGGAGCCAGGCATTGACTTCCCTTATGAAAACGAAGCAATAATAAAAAATATTAAATCAAAACTAAATTTATAGCAAAATAGAAAATTAAAACTTATTCAAAAAAAACCCGCTAGCTCGAGCTTCTAGCTCGTGCCCATTCCTATTTTAAAACCTGATGGCACGGATTTCCATTCCGTCCCTTCCCTATCCACTCTTACCCCCCACTCGTGTGAAAATCCTTTCGCGTTCGTTCTTTAACTATAAAAATTTGTAATTAACAATAGTAGTAAAATTGCAACTTCATTTCCACTTTTTACAGTTTCGTTTCCATTTCTTGTATATTCATTTTCATTTCTTTCACAATCATTTCCATTTCTTTCATAGTCATTTCCATTTCTTGCATCGATATTTCCAAAATTTCATCGGTATTTCCATTTCTTTCATAGTCATTTCTATTTATTGCATCGGTATTTCCTAAATTTTCATCGGCATTTCCATTTCTTGTATCGGTATTTCCATTTCTTTCATAGTCATTTCCATTTCTTTCATAGTGATTTCCAGTTTTGATAACTATATTTCTATTTTTAGCGCTATTTTTTGTAGTACTTATAGTATATTTTTATATTTTAGCAGTACAATTAATCTAACTAACACAACTTATATGCTTTATTACAACTTAGCACCCATATTTAAAGCCCGCGGAATCGATAACCCTCAAGCTTTTCTTGTAAAAGCTGGTATTTCAAATCATTCTGCTCAAAACATAATATTTGGTCAAACTAGAACATTCCGTTTAGACCACATCGAAGTATTATGCAGAGTACTAATTTGCGAACCAAGCGACCTTTTAGGTTACAAAGAAAATCCAAATCATAAAATTTCCGAAGACCATCCTCTAAACAACCTAAAACAAACTGAATTAAATAAATCAATCAATGATACCATCACAACCATGCCGTATAAACAATTGAAAGAACTAGCCAAACAAATCAATCAAACTCAAGAAGAAAACAAATAGCGTTTTATACAGAGTATATCTTATAAAAAGACCTGACAGGTTTCAAAAACTTGTCAGGTCTATACAAAAAAAGCGACATCACTGTCACTTTTTTATTTATACTCTTACGATATTCGCGCCTAACGCTCTTAATCGTTCATCTATTCTTTCATACCCTCTATCAATTTGTTCGATATTTTGAATGGTACTTGTTCCTTTTGCAGAAAGTGCTGCAATTAATAAAGAAATACCTGCTCTAATATCTGGAGAACTCATCGTTGTAGCTTTTAATTGCGATTCGAAGTTATGTCCCATAACCACAGCTCTATGTGGATCACATAACATAATTTTCGCACCCATATCAATTAGTTTATCCACGAAGAACAAACGGCTTTCAAACATTTTTTGGTGAATTAAAACATCTCCTTTTGCTTGTGTTGCCACTACTAAAATGATGCTTAATAAGTCAGGCGTAAATCCTGGCCATGGTGCATCAGAAACCGTTAAAATAGAACCATCAATGTCGGTTTTTATTTCATATCCGTCTTTATGAGCAGGAATGTAAATATCGTCACCTTTTTGTTCTAAAGTAATTCCCAATTTTCTAAACACGTTTGGAATTTGTCCTAAATTGTCCCAGCTCACATTTTTGATTGTAATTTCACTCTTAGTCATAGCCGCTAAACCAATCCAAGAACCAATTTCAACCATATCAGGTAAAATTCTGTGCTCACAACCACCTAAAGATTCCACACCTTCAATAGTCAATAAGTTAGAACCAATTCCTGTAATCTTCGCACCCATTGAATTCAACATCTTACATAATTGTTGTAAGTAAGGTTCACAAGCTGCATTGTATATTGTAGTAATTCCTTCTGCTAAAACAGCAGCCATTACGATATTAGCCGTTCCTGTAACAGAAGCTTCATCTAATAACATGTAAGCCCCTTTTAAACGACCTTCATTTTCTACACCATAAAAATGGTCTTCTCTATTGTATCTGAATTTCGCACCTAAATTAATGAAACCTTCAAAATGCGTATCTAAACGACGTCTTCCAATTTTATCACCTCCTGGTTTCGGAATAAATCCTTTTCCAAAACGGGCTAATAAAGGTCCAACAATCATAATAGAACCACGTAAACTTCCACCCTCTTTTTTGAAAGCTTCCGTTTCTAAATAACCCACATTAACTTCATCTGCTTGAAACGTATAATCTCCAGGACCATTTTTCTGAATCTTAACCCCTAAATTACCTAACAAAGTAATTAGTTTATTCACGTCAATAATGTCAGGAATATTCGTAACTCTAACTTTTTCTGAAGTTAATAAAACAGGACATAAAACCTGTAACGCTTCATTTTTTGCACCTTGTGGTTGCACATTTCCTTTTAAGGGCTTACCGCCTTCAATTTTGAATGTTCCCATTTATATTGTATTATTATTTGGATTATTAGGATTGTTTTTTGGTTTAAAGTTTTTGCCGCCTTTATAATTCGGATTATTTAAATTGGCTTTGGTATTATCTGGCGAACTCGGTTTTGCATGTGTAGGTGCATTCGGATTTCTATTGGTATTCTGCTGCGGTCTATTTTGGTTAGACGGCGGTCTACTTGGATTTCTATTCGAATGAGTAGTTTCGTTTTTAGTAAAAAATTGCGTCTTATTCGACTGCTTTTTGTTTACTTTCAATAAATTCTGCGACGTAGAAAGCTCCTCTTTCATTGCTGTTAAGTTCAATTCACCATTAGACAATTCTAACAAATGATTGAAAATAACTTCATCCGTAACCGTATCTTTATTCCAACTTAAAAAACACTTTTTCATGTGATTCGCAATCACAATAATCAACGCGTTTTTCAATTCACCTTCCTCCCATTTACGAGCAACATCAATCATATATTTGATGTTGTTCCCATAAAATCTATATTTAGGAAAGTTTTGAGGATACGCTAAACGATCTGGTTTCAATTGCACTACTTCTCTTGTAGGAATTGGGTACGGAGAATCAATATCTAATTTAAAATCAGACATGATAAACAATTGATCCCAAAGTTTATGCTGAAAATCAGGTACATCACGTAAGTGCGGATTCAAATTACCTAATACAGAAATTACATATCTAGCCCCTTTATTGCGTCTCTCTCGATCTTCAATAACTGTAATTTGATCAATTAATTTTTGAACATATCGTCCGTACTCAGGAATAATTAAGTGTTCCCTTTGCGAATTATATTCTAAATAATTAATGGCTTCTTCGTTTCTATATGACATATTTATAATGAAATAATTCCTTCTATAGTTGATAATTCTTGGTATTTCTCAATAACTTTATCTGCATCTTGCATTGTAACATTAATTGAAATACTAGTATATTTTCCAGTTTTAGAAGAATGTGTTTTAATAACAGCACCCATATTATTGAACGTGTTTTCAACTAAATTAATGTTGGTGTCATTAGTTGGAACAATAAATTTATATAAGTATACGGCTGGCCAAGTTGTTGATTCTTCTAATTCAGATTTCAATCTAACGTAAAAATCTTCTGTTTTTTTATCCATGTAAATTTAAGCTAATAAAAGAACAAATATACATTTATAATGTTTCATTTAAAAATATAAATAATTAAGATTTTCAAAATAAAAAAAATGATAGTACATTTGAACTTTTAAGACACAAAATGAACAAAAAAATTATACTGCTAATTGGCGGACCAAGCTCTGGAAAAACAACTTTAATTAATCATTTAGAGAATGAAGGACACATCTGTTATCCCGAAATTTCTAGAGAAGTAATTTTAGAAGCTCGTGCAGAAGGTGCGGAATTCTTATTTTTAGAAAACCCAATGCTGTTTAGCGAAAAACTTTTAGAAGGAAGAATTAAACAATTTGAAAATGCTAGCAACGAAAACAAACCTGTTTTCATAGACAGAGGAATTCCAGATGTTGTAGCATATATGGATTTTATTGGCGACTCATATCCTGAAAAATTTATAGAAGCTTGTGAAAAATATAAGTACGACAAGATCTTCCTATTACCACCTTGGGAAGAAATCTACACTAGCGATGAAACACGATATGAAACGTATGAAGAAGCCAGTAAAATTCACAACTTTTTAGTAGACACTTATAAGAAATACGGGTACGATTTACATGAAGTTCCAAAAACTTCTGTAGAAGAAAGATATGCTTTCATTATCAATCGCTTACAAGACTAATTCACTTTAATGAATCAACCACTAGATGTATTAAAAGCGCACTGGAAACATGACGCTTTTAGACCTACTCAAGAGGAAATTATTAACACCGTTTTATCCGGAAAAGATACGTTTGCCTTGTTGCCAACTGGTGGTGGAAAATCCATTTGTTTTCAGATTCCGGCACTCATTAAACCTGGAATTTGCTTAGTCATTTCTCCTCTTGTCGCTTTAATGAAAGATCAAGTAGAGAATCTAAAAAATAAAAACATAAAAGCCATTGCTTTAACAGGTGGGATTTCTTTCGAAGAAACCAATAATTTATTGGATAATTGTGCTTTTGGCGGCTATAAATTTCTATATGTTTCCCCTGAACGTTTACAACAAGATTGGGTTTTAGAACGTATTAAAAACTTAAACGTAAATTTAGTCGCAATTGACGAAGCACATTGTATCAGTCAATGGGGACACGATTTCCGACCAGCCTATTTAAAAATCGCAGCCTTAAAAGAATATTTTCATGTTCCTTTTATTGCTTTAACAGCTACAGCGACTCCACGAGTTCAAACCGATATTTGTACTTTATTACAACTTGAAAATCCTGTAATTTTTAAGAATTCGTTTGCACGAGAAAATTTAGGATATCACATTATTAAAACTGAAGACAAACTCGGCAAACTGAAACAAATTTTCTTAAGAAATCCAGAACCTTCGATAGTTTATGTGAAAAATAGAAATTCATGTGTAGAGTTTAGTAAAACCTTTACCGATTTAGGTTTCACTTCTACTTATTATCACGGCGGATTATCAAATAAAGAAAAAGAAAAAAACATGAATTTGTGGCTAGAAGAAAAAGCCAAAATCATTGTCGCAACCAACGCCTTCGGAATGGGAATTGACAAACCGAATGTGAAAACAGTCGTACATTTACAAATTCCAGACAATATCGAAAACTTTTACCAAGAAGCTGGAAGAGCTGGAAGAAATGGAAATAAATCGTTTGCTTTATTATTGACTCCAGAAATAAATTCAGAAAATTTAAAGAAGTATTTCGAATCCAATTTACCTAATAAAGAATTTTTACATCTGGTTTACAAATACTTAAACAATCATTTTCAAATTGCTTATGGTGAAGGCTTTCAAGAAGTTTTCTATTTAAATTTAAATCAATTTTGCTCAAAATATAATTTATCTGTGACTAAAACGTTTGCTTGTTTGCAGTTTTTGGACCGACAAGGAATTATCACATTAAACAATTTAATAAGTAATAAAGCGAGTTTACAGTTTTTAATAGAAAGTAGAGAAGTAATTAGATATTGCAGTTTGAACGTAAAAGACGCTGCAGTTATTGAAACTATTTTACGAAATTACACAGGTGTCTTTGAACAAGTTACGAATATCAACACCGCATTAATTGCAAAAAAATCAAGCACTTCAGAAGATAAAATAATTAAAGTCTTGAATAAATTACAAGCACAAGAAATTATAGAATTAAAATTACAAAGTAACGATATTTCGATTTTATACAACGAACCTCGAGAAGACAGTTATACTATAAATCGAGTTGTAAAAATATTAGAAAATCAGAATCAAATTAAAGTTGAGCAATATAGTCAAATGCTTAATTTTGTTTCTAATAATTCGAAATGTAAATCGGTTTTAATTTCAAATTATTTCGGAGAAGAGAATGCCAAAGCTTGCGGAATTTGTTCATATTGTACATCTAAAAATAAATCGGAACCCAAATCAGTTTCAGAAAGCATTCAAAACCTATTAAAAAACGGCGCTTTATCTTCAAAAGAAATAGAAAACACACTTACATTTTCAGCAGAAGAAATTATCTTTGCCTTACAAAACTTATTAGAAAACGATTTTATCTTTTTAAACGCTTCTAATAAGTATCAAATTAAGTAAAACAATAAAAAATCTTAGTGTCTTAGTGCCTTCGTGGCAAAAAAACACTTAGTAACTTACACAAAATGGAAAAATTAAGAATCGTATTTATGGGAACACCCGACTTTGCAGTTGGTATTCTCGACACCATATATAATAGTCAATTTGAAATTGCAGCGGTAATAACAGCTCCTGACAAACCAGCTGGACGTGGGCAAAAAGTTTCGGTTAGCGCAGTTAAAACCTACGCTTTAGAAAAAAACTTACCTATTTTACAACCTACGAATTTAAAAAACGATGAATTTTTAGCAGAATTGGCAAGTTATAATGCGAATTTACAAATTGTTGTTGCTTTTAGAATGTTGCCAGAAGTCGTTTGGAAGATGCCAAAATTAGGAACGTTTAATCTTCATGCTTCATTATTACCTAATTATAGAGGAGCAGCTCCGATTAACTGGGCCATAATTAATGGTGAAACGGAAACTGGTGTAACTACTTTTTTTATTGATGATAAAATTGATACCGGTGCGATGATTTTAAATAAGAAAATTGAAATTGATTCAAATGAAAATGTAGGACAATTGCACGATAAATTGATGCTTTTAGGATCTGAAACCGTTATAGAAACATTAGCTCTTATTGAAAAAGGAAATGTAACAACAACGATACAAACTGAAAATTCCGAGTTAAAAACAGCTTACAAGTTAAATAAAGACAACTGTAAAATTGATTGGACCAAATCGGGAATAGAAATTCACAATCAAATTAGAGGTTTATGTCCTTATCCTACCGCTTGGACCTTTATAAAAGATGGAGATCACGAATGGAATGTCAAAATTTATGATTCTAAATTTATTGAAGAAGCACACACATTTACTGTAGGAACAATTATTTCTAGTAAAAAAGAAATGAAAATTGCAGTAGCGAATGGATTCATACAAATAGCGAGTTTACAGTTTCCTGGTAAAAAGAAAATGCAAATTCATGAACTGTTAAATGGAACACCAATAAGTGCGGAAGCCTTTGTAAAGTAACATTTTACGCCAAAAACTGTACGGTAGATGAGACTTTATTAACATTTGAACCAATTTATCAACATTTTCAACGAAAATACTAGTAAAAACTTGCACAGTTCAAGGATACGTATAAATTTGTAAAAGAAAATTATGTTTAATCAATTAATAACTAACAATTATGAACAAATCAGAATTAATCGATGCAATGGCAGCAGCTTCAGGAATTACTAAAGCAGCAGCTAAATTAGCTTTAGAATCATTTTTAGGAAGTGTAGAAGGTACATTACAAAAAGGTGGAAGAGTTTCTTTAGTAGGTTTCGGATCATGGTCAATCTCTCAAAGAGCGGCTAGAGATGGGAGAAATCCTCAAACTGGAAAAACTATCCAAATTGCTGCTAAAAATGTAGTAAAATTTAAAGCTGGTGCTGAATTAGACGGAGCTGTAAACAAATAATATATATTTGATTTATTTAAAAAGCCTCTTCTAGTAAGGGGCTTTTTTTTATATGCATTCTATTTTTTTTATGAAAAAATTAACATTTCAACGATTTTATTTGCGTAGTAAAAATATTTTTTTTAAATTGAAATCAAATTTTTAGCTTATGATATCAATGTTACCCAAAAAAGGTTGTTTACTCGTAGCTGAACCAACAATCACAAATGACATGTCTTTTAATAGATCTGTAATTCTATTAACAGAACATACAACAGATGGAAGTGTAGGATTTATTTTAAATAAACCCCTATCCTATTCCATCAATGACTTAATTCCTGAAATTGATGCCAACTTTATGGTGTACAATGGCGGACCAGTTGAACAAGATAATTTATATTTTTTGCATAATGTGCCAGAATTAATTCCAGAAAGTGTGGAAATTTCTTATGGATTATATTGGGGTGGGGATTTTGAAACTACTAAAGACCTAATCAATGAAGGCAAAATTTCTAAAGAAAACATTCGTTTTTTCCTTGGATATAGTGGCTGGGACACCAATCAATTAGAAGAAGAATTAAATGAAAATTCTTGGATAATTGTGGAAAATGAATTGCAAAACAAAATCATAGGTAAAAACAGCCAAAACTTTTGGAAAGAGAAACTTAACGAAATTGGTGGCGAATATATTTACTTTTCAAATTCGCCAGAAAATCCTACACTTAATTAATTGAATTATTCAGTAATTCAGTAATTTCTTTAGATATTTCTGAAGTAAATTCTTTTTTTCTATATTTTGATATTGGTTGAATTCCAGTAATTACATTTGTAATAAACAATTCATCTGCTTTTTGTAAATCGAAAGGTGAAATGCTTTTTTCAATCATTTCAATGTGTTCCATTTTGTCAGCAATGGCAATAATTTGCTTTCGAATAATCCCATTTAAACAACCATCAGTAGTTGGTGGCGTAATTAACTGATTACCCATTTTCATAAAGACATTGCCATTTATGGCTTCCACAACATTTTTATCGTCATTAACTAAAAGACAATTTTCAAATCCATTATCCTTTGCAAAAACACTTGCTACGACATTAATCATCTTATTATTGGTTTTCAAGGTCGATAGTAAATGTTTCGAAACATGAAAGTCTTTAAACAATTCAACTTCATAATTTGAGTTAGAAAATGAATATTTAACTGAAGATAATTCAGAACAAGTAATTAAAAATTGTACATCATTTGAAGTTGGATTATATAACCCTTCTGCATTTCTAAAAACGGAAAAACGAATTCGATTACTTACTTTGTTCGTTTGTAATTCAATTAATTTCAGAATTTCTTCCTCCATGAATTCCATTGTAAAACTCATAGGAATTTCCATTCTACAAATTCTCATGGAAGCCATTAAGCGTAAATAATGTTCTTCTAAAAATAAAATTCTAGATCCGTTTACCTTAATAGTTTCAAAAATGGCATCACCAAAAAGAAATCCTCTATTGTTTTCGATAGCTATATTGCTAGTATCCTGTATGTTTCCGTTGAAATTAATCATAAAAAATGCTCCTGCCTTTTGTAGCGAGAGCAAATATACTTATTTATTAAAATTAAACCGAACCAATTACGTGTTTTAAATCGGAAACTAAACTTTCCCACAATAATTTATTTTCAGGTAATTCCTCTTCTTCAGAAAAATCGGTAACAATTAAAGAAACATCATTTGTAATTTCATCAACTTGAATTTTTAATTCAAAGAAATACTCAGTTTCCTTATTATTTTCATCCAACCATTTGAATTTAACTTTTTCTCCGGACTTTTTAGAAGCCAATTTAGCATTTTCTTCAGAATCATCCCAAATAAACGTATAAAACTCTCCACGAGAATTTACGTTATCTGCAAACCATTCTGACAAACCAGACGGAGTAACTATATATTGATACAATAATTGTGGCGAAGAGTGAATGGGAAACTCTAGTTCATACTTAACTTTTGGCTTCATAGTTGTTTTAGTAAATTTTTAGCAAAATATAAAAAATATCGATACCACAACTATATTTTGTAGTATTTTTTTACAACAAAAATTTAATACAAAATTTTGTAATTATTTTTTGGAAAGAAAGTTTTTATTTATATATTTGCACCCGCATTGAGAGATGCAAAACTAATTAATGGCGAGATAGCTCAGTTGGTTAGAGCGCAGGATTCATAACCCTGAGGTCACGGGTTCAACTCCCGTTTTCGCTACAAAGTTTTAAAAATCAAAACATTACGATTTTAAGCGGTATTAAAGCAATTTAATACCGCTTTTTTTATGTCTAATTTATTACGATATTTGCAATGTGAACACGATTTTGAACACGATTTGAAAGAAAAGAAAAAATACTCCGAACCAAAAATATATGATGCTGACGGTGATCTATCAAAACGTTGGTATGTTTATTTCTCATTTCGAAAAACTGCAGATGGACCTCTTGAAAGATTTCCAAATAACATCTATGCCGCACAACATCTTGATAAAAAAGATAGAATTCAGTGGTTAAAAACTATGCAACGAAACTTATCGATGCTTTTAAAAGATGGTATTAACCCATATAATCCAGAAAACAAATTTGAATTTGAAACCGAAGAAAATTCAAATCAATCTATAAAAGAAGCTTTTGACTTTGCATTAAACATTAAAAAAAGTACCTTAGCAGAAACATCATATAAAGGATTAGAAGGCAGAATACAGCGTTTTGAAAAATGGTTAAATGAAAATGGATTCAAAGATAAACTAATTACTTCTGTAAATAAAAAAGTGGTTACCTCCTATTTAAATGAAGTTTTAATTGCTACATCTCCAAAAAACAGAAATAATACTCGTACTGATATTAGTTCCATCTTTACCGTTTTAGCTGATAATGAAATTATTCCTGAAAACTTTATTCATAAAATTCCTGTTTTAAAAAGCACTCCTGAAAAAAACAAATCTTATTCAAGTTCAGAGGAAACTAAAATATTTGACTATTTAAATCAAAATAATAAGTTATTATCTTTATACGTTAAATTTATATCTTATAACTTTTTAAGACCTGTAGAGGTAAACAGAATAACCATTGGAGATATTGATTTAAATGATAAAATTTTAAAAATTAAAACCAAAACTGGATTTAAATTAAAACGAATTCCGAACGTTTTAATAGATGAAATGCCTGATATCTCTATATACAATAAAGATACTTATTTATTTGGTAGAAAAGATTTCGGTCAATATTGGGAA
>CAYWVV010000025.1:0-38368 GCA_964461805.1 uncultured Flavobacterium sp. | reverse complement strand
TCTAACGGACCTGGACGATAAAGTGCATTCATCGCAATTAAATCTCCAAAAACCGTTGGCTTTAAATCTTTCAAGTATTTCTGCATTCCTGGCGATTCGTACTGAAAAATTCCGACCGTTTCACCACGTTGGAATAATTCGTATGTTTTTTTATCGTCGATTGGAAATGTATCGGGATCTAAATCGATATCACGCTTATATTTCACCAATTTAACCGTGTCTTTTATAAGCGTTAAAGTTTTTAAACCTAAGAAGTCCATTTTCAATAATCCAGCACTTTCGGCAACGGCATTATCAAATTGTGTGACGTATAGATCCGAATCTTTTGCTAAAGCTACTGGTACGAAATTCGTAATATCATCTGGCGTAATGATTACACCACAAGCGTGAATTCCTGTATTTCGAAGAGAACCTTCTAATATTTTAGCTTGTTGAATGGTTTCTCCAGACAATTCGCCTTGATTAGCAATTTCGATTAATTCTTTAACTCTATCGAATTCATCAGAACGAACGGCTTTTTTAACGTCTTCTTCTTTTTCAGAAAGAAAACGTGCCAAATTCCATTTTCCTGGCATCATCGCTGGAATTAATTTTGCAATTCTATCTGCTTCGAACAAAGGTAAATCTAGTACACGAGCGGTATCTCGAATAGCTGACTTCGTAGCCATCTTACCATAAGTGATAATTTGCGCTACTTGGTTCGAACCGTATTTTTTAATTACATAATCCATTACTCTACCACGACCTTCATCATCAAAATCGATATCAATATCGGGCATCGATACACGGTCGGGATTTAAGAAACGCTCAAAAAGCAGATTGTACAACATCGGATCAATATTCGTAATCCACAAGCAATAGGCTACTACAGAACCTGCTGCAGAACCACGACCAGGCCCAACCGAAACATCCATTTTTCTTGCTTCGGCAATAAAATCTTGTACAATTAAGAAATAACCAGGATAACCTGAATTACTAATTGTTAATAATTCAAAATCAATACGTTCTCTGATTTCATCTGTGATTTCTCCGTAACGTTTTTTAGCACCTTCGTACGTTAAATGTCGTAAATACGCATTTTCACCACGAACACCTTTATCAGTTAAATCTTCTGCAACTTGAAATTCATCAGGAATATCAAATTTCGGAAGTAATACATCTCGTGAAAGAGAATAAATTTCAATTTTATCTACAATCTCTTGCACATTACTAATCGCTTCCGGCGTTTGCGGAAACAATTTTTTCATATCATTTGTCGACTTGAAATAGTATTCCTGATTCGGTAATCCAAAACGATAGCCACGACCACGACCAATTGGTGTTGCTTGTTTTTCACCATCTTTTACACATAATAAAATATCGTGTGCGTTGGCATCTTCTTTATTGATGTAAAACGTATTGTTTGTGGCAATTAGCTTTACATTATGTTTTCTAGAAAATTGAATTAGCGTAGTATTTACCGCTTTTTCATCTTCCTGATTATGATTCATTAATTCGATATACAAATCTTCGCCAAATTGTTCTTTCCACCATAATAAGGCTTCTTCGGCTTGATTTTCTCCGATGTTTAGGATTTTATTTGGTACTTCTCCGTATAAACTTCCGGTCAGAACAATGATATCTTCTTTATATTGTTTGATTAATTCTTTATCGATACGAGGCACGTAATAAAAACCATCTGTATACGCTTTTGAAGAAAGTTTTGCTAAATTATGATAGCCTTTTTTATTCTTTGCTAACAAAACAATTTGATAGCCATTGTCTTTGTTCGATTTGTCTTTGTGATTGTTACATACAAAAAACTCACAACCTACTATGGGTTTGATGATTGTTTCTGTTGGTTGTTCACCAGCCTCAACTGATGCGGCATTCTTAGCTTCTACAGATTTATTATGATTTAAAATCCCGCTTACAAATTGAAAAGCGCCCATCATATTTCCAATATCTGTTAATGCAACGGCTGGCATTTTTTGTTTGGCCGTATTTTCAATTAATTTTGGAATTGAAATGGTTGATTGCAATACTGAGAACTGAGAATGATTGTGCAAATGTGCAAAAGCCACATCTGAAATATCCTCCAAATCTTCTGGTAAGATTTCAATATCTTTTGGAAGTTGTTGTTGTAATTTTTCGCGTAAGCTTGCCGAAGCTTGTTTTAAATTAACGTGTTTTAATCCGATTGGTTTTACCTCAGGATTGTTAGTTCTAAAAGCGGTATAATACTCTTCAGAAACGGGTAATTCGTTGGAATTGAAATTGCCGCGTTTAACTAATTCTAAAAAACAACGTGTTGTAGCTTCCACATCGGCAGTTGCGTTGTGGGCTTCAGAGAATTTTTGGTTAAATAAATATTCGTGTAATTCTGTTAAAGTTGGTAATTTAAATTTTCCACCACGACCACCTGGCAATTTCAACAATAAAGCTGTCGTTTCTGTACAAGTGTCTAAAACGGGCATTTTGGTTAAATCTGTTGCGATTCCGAATCGATGAAATTCACAACCCATGATATTGACATCAAAACCAACATTTTGTCCAACAATATATTTTGATTGTGATAATGCTATATTAAATTTCTCTAGAATTTCACTTAAATTGTGGCCTTCTTGAGCGGCTAAATCAGTAGAAATTCCGTGAATTCTTTCGGCATCAAAAGGAATATTATAACCTTCTGGTTTAATTAAATAATCTTGATGTTCGATAAGATTTCCCATCTCGTCATGTAATTGCCAAGCAATTTGCACGCAACGAGGCCAGTTGTTGGTATCTGTAATTGGCGCAGACCAACTTTTAGGCAAACCTGTAGTTTCGGTATCAAAGATTAAATACATTTATCTAGTAATTAGTGAATAGTAATTAGTGAATAGCTCAATAATTACTAAAATTTATTATATTTTCAAAAGTACAATTTATCTTTTTTTAAGGCAATTTTAGTTATTAACAAAAACAAAAAACCACCTCGTAATGAAGTGGTTAGATATTATATATAAGTTAAGAAATTTTAGTAAGCAGGTACTTTATAAAAAGTTCCTTTGTTAAAATTAACTACGTTTCCATTATCATCTACTGCGTTGAAACTAAAAGTTCCTGTGTAAGCATTTCCTTCAATTTTTTCAATTTTAACAACACCATTACTTTTCATGATATTTAAAATTTTAACTGTTGCATTGGAATTACCTCCACTAATCGTTACAACATCTCCAGCTTTATAACCTGTTCCTCTACTTGCGATGGTTACACCAGTAACTGCACCAGAAGCATTAGAAGTAATTTTTAATGTCAATCCATTTCCAGAACCACCTGAAGTTGTTAAATTATTCCCATTTAATGTTGCATAACCTGAACCTGAACCAACGACACCTACTAACTTATAAACAGGCCCTTCAATTAAAGACGTTTCGTAATAAGACACAGTTCCTTCATTATTATAGGAATAAGAAGCTCCAACAGCTTGATTAATGGTTCCTAAATTATGACTTCCAACAGCATTAGGCACAGTAACTGTAACTAATTCTTTCTCTGTATAAGCATTAATTGAAACCGTTCCACTTGCATTAATGGTAACTTTTGAATCTTCTGCACGCCAAAAAACATTGTCTTTTTCACCTTGAAAAGCTGGTGAATTACTTTTTACATCATTTTCACATGAAAGAATTATTATTGTTAAAACAAGTATTGAAACTATTTTTTTCATTTTATTTTTAATTTGAAAGATGTACAAATATATATTATATTTTCAAACAGTAGTATAAAATTATAAAAAAATATCATACATTGCGCACCCCAATATGAAAATAACATGAAAAAATACCTACTTTTATTATTACTATCGTGCAGTAGTATTGCTCAAATACCTACTTACTACAACACTATTGATTTCACACAAACTGGAAATACTTTAAAAACTGCCTTATCTAATTTAATAACAGCTACACACACAACAAAAATTAGTTACTCACCTGGAGTTTGGAATGCTTTACAAGCGGCAGATTTAAATCCAAACAATGCTTCAGAAGTTTTATTATTATATGGCTTTAATGATACAGATGCCATTTACAAAAACGATAGAATAGATTTGGTTGGAAATATCTGTAGTGGAACTTGTCCTACTGGCTCTTGGAACAGAGAACACGTATATGCAAAATCACTTGGAACTCCCGTACTTGTTGATGGAGGAAGCGGTGCTAGCAGCGACGCTGGAGAAGATGCGCATCACATAAGGGCAGCCGATGTAACTTTTAATGCCGATAGAGGAAACAGATTGTATGCAGACGGCGAAGGCGATGCTGGCAATGTAGGCATTTATTGGTATCCTGGTGATGAATGGAAAGGTGATGTAGCTAGAATGATGATGTATATGTATTTACGCTATCCTACTCAATGTTTAGCAACAAATGTTGGAAGTGGCGCTACAACTTATAATGTTGACATGCCAAACATTTTTTTAGAATGGAACGAAGAAGACCCTGTTAGTCAGTTTGAAAAAACAAGAAATAACGTGCTTCAAGGCATTCAAGGAAACAGAAATCCATTTATAGATAATCCTTATTTAGCTACAATAATTTGGGGCGGACCACAAACCCCTGATTCTTGGAATGCTTTAACTTGCTCTACAACAACTACTTGGAATGGAACTACTTGGAATAACGGAGTACCAAATAAAAACATTAGAGCTGTCATTTCTGGAAACTTTACCTCTTCAGGCAATTTAGAAGCTTGTAGTTTAGACATTACTGGCACAGCTCAGGTTCTTTTACAAACGAATCATATTTTCACAATTGTACGTGGTATAAATGTAGCAGCAACTGCGAATTTTAGAGTTCAAAACAATGCGAATTTGGTACAAATTAACAACATTTCAAATACTGGAAATATTACAGTATTAAAAAATAGTGCCAATATATTACGATTAGATTATACGGCTTGGTCTTCTCCTGTGGCAAATCAAAACTTATTGAGCTTTTCTCCACAAACATTAACTAATAGATTTTATACTTATAATCCTGGAGCCACTACTACTCCAACAGCTTACACTTTAATCAATCCAACAACAAATAATTTCGTAACTGGAAAAGGGTATTTAATTAGAAGTCCTAATACTTGGTCTGCTTCAACAGCAAGTCCATTTATCGGTCAATTTACCGGAATTCCAAATAATGGCGAATATTTTAATGCTATACAAGTAGGATATAATTTAGTTGGAAATCCTTATGCTGCATCAATTGAAGGAAGCCATTTTATTGCTACAAATAGAACGGTAGAAAATTTATATTTTTGGACACATACTTCTCAAGCTGTTGGTGGAATTTATACCGTAAATAATTTTGCTTCTTACACCACTTTAGGTGGTGTGGCATCCGCTGCGGGCGGAGCAATTCCTGATGGTTCAATCAAACCAGGACAAGGGTTTTATTTGTATACATCTGAAAATGAAAACATCTGGTTTCATAATGCTTTACGATATAATACTATGAATTCTCAATTTTTCAGACAAACAAAAAGCAGTGATTTATTTCGATTAAACTTATCTAGTTCAGACAAAAACTACAATCAAATTCTTATCGGATATACTGAAAAAGCTACAAATGACTTTGATTTAGGTATAGATGGAAAAATATTTGAGTACGATGACGCGATGTTATATTCATTATTAAAAAATGAAAAATATGTAATTCAAGGAAAAGGGAATTTTTCAGAAAACGACGTTGTTTATTTAGGCTTAAAAATCAAAAACAAAGGTTTATACTCTATCTTTTTTGAAAACAAAGAAGGATTTTTTACTTCTCAGAAAGTATATTTAAAAGACAATTCAACGGGAAGTATATCAGATTTAACTCAACCTTATTATTTTATGTCTGAGGAAGGAGTTTTTGAAAACCGATTTGAAATTATATATAAAAAAGAGAAAAACTTAGAAGTTGATAAAAGTAATGTTGTTTCTTTTTCAAATGAAAACGCTATAACAATTGCCTCTTCTGAAAAAGAAATCAAGAATGTTATCGTTTATGATGTTTTAGGAAAGGTGGTAAAAAATGAATTTGGAAATTCGACTAATTTTGAAATTCATTTAAACAAAAACAATCAAGTTTTACTTTTAGAGATCACTTTAAAAGACGGAACTAAAATACATGATAAGATCATTCATTAAACCAAAAAAGTCCTGATACATACATATCAGGACTTTTTTATATTCTTATTATTTCTTAGTTGTTTTTTAAATTCACAACTTCTTGTTCTGTTAAAACTCTCCAATTTCCTCTTGGTAAATTCTTTTTCGTTAAACCCGCAAAAACAACTCGGTCTAATTTAATTACATTGTATTTTAAATGTTCGAAAATGTTTCTTACCACTTTTACGTTAGAAGTTTTCATTTTCACACCAATTTCACTTTTGGCTTCACCATCAATAAAAGTAACTTCTTCTACATATACTCTATGTCCTTCAATAGTTACTCCGCTTTGAATTTTCTCTAAGTCTTCATATTTCAAATTCTTATCTAAAGAAACTTGGTAAATTTTAGAAGAACGTTGATTAGGCGTCGTAAATTTTCTAACCATATCTGGATCATTTGTAAACAACAACAAACCGGTTGTGGTTTTATCCATTCTTCCAACAGGTTCTAATCTTACATTTGAAGGTGACTTAATTAGTTGCAAAACGTTATTGGCACCTTGGTCATTTTTATCTGTAGAAAAATTCTTTGGTTTATTTAACAGAATGTATTCTTTTTTCTCTGGAGTAATGTTCACGCCATCAAAATTAACTACATCAGTTAATTTTACTTTGTGACCCATTTCTGTAACCACTTCCCCATTTACTTTTACATTACCACTTTGAATGTAAATATCCGCATCTCTACGGCTACAAACTCCTGAATTGGCTACATATTTATTCAATCTGATTTCATCTTTATCAGATTTTATTTTAACCACTTGTTGTTTAGGCTTGTCTGTTCTATTGAACTTTGGAGCTGGCTTGTTTTCTGAAGAAAATGATTTTCCTGATTCGTTTTTCTTAAAATCTGGTTTTTTACTTTCTGAAGTTTTACCGCTTCTTTTCGCTCCTGACGATTTTCTCATGCTATTATTTTTTTGCAAAGGTAGTTAATTTAAGTTAGAAGTACGAAATTAGAAATTAGAAGTCCATCTAAAATTCATTAATTACTTAATTAACAGTAACTTTTGACCGTTTTCAATTACAGTTGGTTTAATGAGTACTATACAAATGACACCTGCTAAAAGAATAATTTTCAATAAGAAATGCAATTTAATGTAATCGACTTTCCCTTCCGATTTCCAAAGTTTCAAAACAAAAATGAGAAGTAAAATGTAGCTGGCATAAAAGTAAATATCCATATACCCTACATCATAGACATTGATTAGAAAATATACGGGAACAACTGTAAACAGCAATAATAATGAAATATTTTTTTTTGCAAAATTTTCTCCATAATTCACAGGAATCGTTTGATAATTATTAGTCAAATCGCCTTCAATGTTTTCTAAATCTTTAATCATTTCACGAATTAAAATAATCAAAAATAAAAATATCGCATGTGCAAAAATCACATGATAGAAATTCTTGAAATACATTAAAATTCCAAAAAAAGGCAAAACGGCTAATAAAGAAGCTGTAATATTTCCAATAAGAAGAATTTTTTTCAGCTTGTGCGAATAAAACCAAATGATAAAAATGTAAACCGAATAAAACAAAGCAGCACGCCAAGAAACAATAAAACCTAATACGGCCGAGAAAAAATTTAAAGTAAAATAAACTTGAAGTTGCGTTTTCTGACTTACTAATCTGTCCAAATAGGATTTTTTAGGACGATTGATGATGTCTTTTTTGGCATCGTAAAAATTATTGATAATATAACCTCCAGCAATCGCAAAAGTAGAAGCTATTACTAATAGAAATAATCTCCAATCGAGAATAACATCTAAGGCTCTTCTTTCTGGAGCTAAGATATAAATCGCAGATAAATATTGCGCCAGCGCGATTACAAACACATTATAACCACGAACTACAGAAAAGAAACTGAAGATTTTAGTAAGGAATAATTTAGAGTTGCGGCTTAGCATTTTTCTTTTGTTTCAGGTTTCAAGTTTCAAGTTGAAGCAACGCAAACAAAATAACGTTAAACTTGAAACTTTAAACAAAAATTTAAAATTGATAAACCATTTCTAATTTATAATCTTTTAAAGACTTTTTAGCTTTTTCGAAATCTTGTGTAAAACCTAAAATATAGCCACCGCCACCAGAACCACACAATTTTAAATAGTAATCGTTGGTTTCAATTCCGTTTTGCCAAATTTGGTGGAATTGTTCCGGAATCATAGGTTTGAAATTACTTAAAACCACTTTAGATAATTCTTTTGTGTTTTTAAATAACGCTTTCATATCGCCTTGTAAGAAGTTTTCTACACAAGAATCGGTATATTTTATGAACTGAGATTTTAGCATTTTTCTAAAACCTTGATCTTTTAAATTTTCCATGAAAATATTTACCATTGGAGCCGTTTCTCCAACAATTCCAGAATCTAACAAGAAAACAGCACCTTTTCCAGTAGCCGATTGACTTGGAATTCCAGCTGCTTCAATATTATCTTTTGAATTGATTAAAATTGGTAAGCTTAAATAACTATTTAGCGGATCTAAACCAGAACTTTTTCCGTGGAAAAACGATTCCATATTAGAAAAAATCGATTTTAATTGTAATAATTTTTCTCTAGTTAAGTTTTCTAAAACGGTAATTTTATTCGTTGCGTATTTATCGTAAATAGCCGCCACTAAAGCACCGCTACTTCCTACTCCGTATCCTTGAGGAATACTAGAATCGAAATACATTCCTTCGTTTACATCGTTTTGTAAAACGTCAATATTGAACGTTACTAACTCAGGTTGTTCCGCTTGTAATTGCTTTAAGTAAGCGACAAACTTCACTAAACTTTGGTTGGATTTTTTGGCTTCTTCTGTCGGATTTTCATCTGACTTCAGTGCACCGTTGTAAAAGTTATATGGTATTGAAAGCCCTTTAGAATCTTGAATGATTCCGTATTCTCCGAAAAGTAATATTTTTGAGTAAAAAAGTGGTCCTTTCATAGTATAGTGTTCAGTTTACAGTATTTAGTAATCAGTTTTATTCTTTTATTTTATTTGGGTTTTGTCTGGTATCAAATACCGCAACAATTCTTATTCTTTTTTCATCAAATCTATAAAAGATTGATGTTTGTTTAGTTATTACTGCTTTATGATATTCATTTCTATCAGATTTTGGAAAAGTTTCTGGATTACTTTGAATACTATCAATCACTTTTTCAAATTTATCTAAAAAATCATTTTTTACTTTTACAGAAAATTTTATTTCTAAATATTTTGATAATTTTTGCAATTCGTTTTCAGACTTTTTAGAAAAAATAATCTGTTTCATTACTTTCTTAATTTCAACATTACATCATCAAAAGTTGAATATTCTCCTCTTTCAATTTGTCTTTCGCTTTCTTCAATATCATCTTTTACAGATTGAGATAAATCATCCCACCAATCTTTTTGTTCTTTCTGAAAAATTTTCTTAATAGACTTTAGTATTGAAGGATTATCTGTTTCCAACAACAATTTCATCAACTCTAATTTTTCTAATTGAATATCCATTTTTGATCGTCTTTACGTAAAGATATAAAATTATTTTAAATCTTGTGCGCCATTTCCAATTTCATCGCAAATATACTGACCATTTTGACAATAGCCAACTAATTCGTCCTGAATAAATTGCAATACTTTTTCTTTTACATTCTCAGGATACAAAACGTGTACATTAGCGCCTGCATCTAGCGTAAAACAAACTGGAGTTTGCGTGTCGTTTCTAAACTTCCAAATTTTGTTAATAATCTCCAATGTATTGGGTTTCATTAATATAAAATAAGGCATTGATGTCATCATCATGGCGTGTAAAGTCAAGGCTTCACTTTCTACCAAGCTCATAAATTCAGTAATATTTCCTGTTTCTAATAACGCAACTATTTTAGCAATATTGTCATGCGCTTGTTCAAAACGTTGTTCGGCAAATGAATGATTGTGCATTAAATTATGTCCGACCGTACTTGAAACTTGTTTTTCACCTTTGTCGACTAACAAAATAGTATCTTGAAAATGATGAAAATTTGAATGTATGTTAGTAAATTCCACACCAAATAGATCAGAACTATTTTTTATGGTTTCATTTTTTCCCCAAGCCACTACATTTCCGATTATACTTCTACAAGCACTTCCTGAACCTAATCGTGCTAAGAAAGACGCTTTTGCATGAAAATAATCGTTTGAAATTTCAGGTTTTATAGCTTTTTCCAGACTCATAATATTCATCGCAATGGCAGCCATTCCTGAAGCAGAAGAGGCAATACCTGAACTATGAGGAAACGTATTTTGTGTATCAATTGTAAAATGATAGTCTTTCAAATATGGACAATATGTATAAATTCTCTCGAAAAACTTTTGAATTTTTGGTTTGAAATCCTCTTTAGGTTGTCCTTCAAATAACAAATCGAACGAAAAATCATCTTTTTCAACTTTAGAAGTAATCGCAACAGAGGTAATCGTTTTGCAATTTTTCAAAGTAAAACTAATAGAAGGATTGGCTGGAATTTGGTCACCATTTTCCTTTTTACCCCAATATTTTACTAATGCGATATTACTAGGTGCACTCCATGAAAATGAAGCTGTTTCTATTGAATTATAATTGGAAAGAATAAAGTCAGAATCCGAATACATAAAAAATATTTTTCACAAAGATAGAAAAGGAAGTTAGAAGTCAGAAGCATAAGTCATAACTTTTAGATATCTTTGAATAAAATTTTCAAATGAAGAAATATTTAAGAATTTCGTACTGTATCATTATTTGTTTGACTGTTGGTTTTTTCTCTGGAAAAATTACACAATCTTCTATTACCACTTGGTATCCAACACTTGTAAAACCTGTATTTAATCCGCCAAATTGGATTTTTGCACCTGTTTGGACAATGCTTTACATTTTTATGGGAATTGCGGCAGGATTAATTTGGAACGAAATTGAAAACAAACAGAAAGATGTAAAAGTGGCTTTACAATATTTTATTCTTCAATTAGGATTGAATGCGTTATGGTCGTATTTATTTTTTAGCTTACACAACCTATTGTTAGCTTCAATTGAAATTATTTTATTACTATTGGTTATGTTAGAATGTTATAAATTATTCAAACCAATAAACGCAACCGCAGCAAAATTATTTATTCCATATATTGCTTGGGTTTCGTTCGCAACTTTATTGACATTTAGTATTTTTTATCTAAATAATTTTTAATTATTTTATATAATTATCTGATTTTAAATCATTTAATTAAAATAATTCTTATTTTTGAAAGTCAAACACAAAAACTTTCAATTATGGATACTTATTTACAATTTGGATTAATAGGATTAATTTCTGGAAGCGTTGGCTTTTTAATTGGTAAAATAATAGGAAGCTCATCTGCTGAAAATAAGATTGAAAAATGGCGCTTAGATTTAGAAAATTGCGAACAAAAAAGCAGTAAACTTCAAGCAGAAATTCATAAAATAAAACAAAATTCTGTTGCAATTGCAAGTGATTTTACTATGAACACGACTATAACTTTTGACGCCAAAGCGGTAAAGGTCGTTTTTGGAAAATCGTACCAACAAGATGATTTAAAAATTATAGAAGGCATTGGTCCGAAAATAGAGGAATTATTTAAAACTTCGGGCATTCTAACCTGGAAAGCGTTAGGAGAAACTTCTGTAGATCGATTACGAGAAATATTAAGCAAAGCTGGAGAAAGATATCAAATTCATGATCCAAATACTTGGCCACGACAATCTAAAATGGCTTACGAAGGTAAATGGCAAGAATTAAAAGATTGGCAAAACACCTTAGAAGGCGGAAGAGAAGTCTAATTGATATAAAAAAACCTCGAAAGTATCGAGGTTTTTTATAGGATTTATTTTTCTTAGATATTTTCTGCAACTATAAAACCGCTTGTCCAAGCATTCTGAAAATTGAATCCACCAGTAATTGCGTCAATATTGACCACTTCACCAGCGAAATATACTTTTGGTAAAATTTTACTTTGCATGGTTTTAAAATTAATTTCTTTTAAATCGATTCCGCCAGCGGTTACAAATTCTTCTTTAAATGTGCTTTTTCCGTTGACTTGAAATTCGGCTTGCGTTAATTGACTCGCTAAACTATTTATTTGCTTGTTCGTCACCTCAGCCCATTTGTAATCTAAAGCAATATCAGAAGCCGTAACTATATTTTCCCACAAACGTTTCGGGAAGTCGAACGGACAAAATTTACCAATTAGTTTTTTATTGTGTGCTTCTTTTATGTCTTTTAGTTTTTCAACAGCTTCGTCAAAAGAAAGCTCATCTAACCAATTTACTAGCAACGCGAAACAATACTTTTTATCATGTAATTCTCTGGCTCCCCAAGCGGAAAGTCGTAAAATTCCTGGACCAGAAAGTCCCCAATGTGTAATTAATAAGGGTCCGGAAGCAGCTAGTTTAGAATTTTTAATTTTGATACTGGCTTGCGCCGAAAGTCCCATTAAATCTTTAATTCTTTTATCGGTAATATTGAACGTAAATAATGACGGAACGGGTTCTACGATTTCGTGACCCATTTGATGCATCATTTCCCAAATTTTAGGATTACTTCCTGTTGCAACTACAATTTTTTCGGCAACAAAAACATCGTGTTGCGTTTCAATTTTCCATTGCTCATCTTTATTAAAGTATAAAGATTGTACACTTTGCGACGTAAAAACTTTGATCCCTAATTTTTTGACATCCTTTTCGAAACAATCAATAATGGTTTGAGAATCATCCGTAATTGGAAACATTCTTCCGTCTTCTTCGATTTTTAATTCGATACCACGTTTTTCGAACCAATGAATCGTATCACCAGAACAAAATTGCGAAAACGGACCTTTTAATTCTCTTTCGCCACGTGGATAAAATTTCACTAAATCATTCGGCACGAAACACGCGTGCGTGACATTGCAACGCCCACCACCAGAAATTTTAACCTTAGTTAGGCATTCTTTTCCTCTTTCAAGAATCGCCACACTAAGTTGCGGATTTTTCTCTGCAATATTTATCGCTGCAAAGAAACCGGCTGCGCCACCGCCTATAATTATGATGTTGTATGATTGCATAAAATTTGTTTCAAGTTATTTGTTTCAAGTTTCAAGTTTCAGGTTTCAGGTTTTTGTAACTTGAAACGTTAAACTTGAAACATTTTTTTTAAAGCGTTTCTTTCAACCATTTGAAAAATTCACCTTGCCAAACTAAAGCATTTTGTGGTTTTAATACCCAATGGTTTTCATCTGGAAATAGTAAAAATTTACTTTTGATTCCTTTTAATTGTGCCGCTTGAAAAGCTTCTTGCCCTTGCCCGATTGGCACACGGTAATCTTTTCCACCTTGAATAATTAAGATGGGTGTATTCCAATTGTTCACTAGTTTAATTGGATTGAATTCGTTGTAAGTTTTTTGTGCGATTTTGTTGTCTTTTTCCCAATAAGCTCCACCAGAATCCCAGTTGGTAAAGAAAACTTCTTCTGTAGTTCCGTACATACTTTCTGTATTGAAAATACCACAATGTGAGATAAAAGTTTTGAATCTGTTTTTATGAATTCCCGCTAATTGAAACACTGAATATCCGCCGTAACTCGCACCAACAGCACCAATTCTGGTTTTATCTACATACGATTCTTTAGAAATATCATCAATGGCTGATAAATAATCATCCATAACTTGACCGCCCCAATCTCCTGAAATTTGTTCGTTCCATTTCACACCATGACCTGGCATTCCTCTTCTATTTGGCGCAACGACAATGTAACCTTGCGAAGCCATTACTTGGAAATTCCAACGGAAAGAATAATATTGCGATAAAGCGCTTTGCGGGCCACCTTGACAATATAAAAGGGTTGGGTATTTTTTAGTTTTATCGAAATTTGGAGGTAAAATTACCCAAACCAACATTTTCTTCCCATCGGTTGTGGTTACCCAACGTTTTTCTGAAGTACATTTTGCAATTTTTGAATACGCTTCATCATTTACATGAGTAATTTGTTTCCAAGATTTTGCTTTTAAATCATATGAAAACACTTCCGTTGCCATGTTGTGCGTTGTTTTGGTTACTAAAACTGAAGTTCCTGTAAAACCTACAATTCCGTTAACGTCAAAATCACCATCGGTTAACTGTCTTACTGTAACTGCAATTCTTGTTAAACCAGGGAAATTTACTTCAAACAATTGTTTCGTTCCTAAAACTGGCGCAATGAAATAGACTTTTTTACCATCATTACTCCAAACAAAACTTTCAACCGTTCCGTCCCAAGCAGCAGTTAAATTGATATCCATTCCTTTATAACGAACAATAATATCATTTTTATCCGCTTCAAAACCATCGCGTTTCATTTGTAACCATGACAAATCGCCTTGTGGTGAAAATATTGGATGTATATCGTAACCTAAATTCTTTTCGGTAAGATTTTTTGTGGTTTTAGAAGCTAAATCGTACTCGTATAAATCTGTATTTGTACTTGTCGCGTAAGCTGTTCCTGCTTTTTTCTTACACACATAAATAATTTTGCTTCCGTCTGGCGACCAAATATAATCTTCATCGCCACCATGTGGTTTTTGAGGAGAATCGAAAGGTTCATTTGGCATAATATCTACGAAAGCGGCATCTTTTTTATTTTCAGAATAACCAACGTGATTGTGAGTTCCATCATTCCAAGTATCCCAATGACGATAATCTAAACTTTCATAGACTTGCGACGTTGTTTTTGATAATTCTGGATACAAATCTGAACCTAATAATTTTTCAACTTTTACGGCTTTATCCACTAATTTTTTAGAACCATCTTTAGAAACATTTTTGTCAGAAACTAACCCTTCAATTGAATTTAAAAGTGTAGCGGTTCCACCTCCAACTGGAATAGAATAATATTTAGAAGCAATTTTATTTTCCTGAATATTTGGAGTCCCTACTTTATAAATTAAAGACTTCCCATCTTTGGAAATCCCAATAGGTGCGACTCTTCCTAACTGCCATAATTTTTCAGGCGTCATATTTTGCTGTGCGTTTGAACTCATACTTATTACACTGAAAATGAGAAAAATATATTTTTTCATATTTATAAAATTTAAAACGAGGTTAAAAGTACCACTTTTTTGAAAAAATATACCTATTTTCACGGTCTAAAATATTTTAGCAATGAAAAACAACAAACTATTTATATTAATTATCATTTCACTACTTATTGGCGTGACTTTAGGCGGAATTGTACATTATCAGTTTCCAGATTCTATAGAAGCTTTCTCAAAAAATATCAAATTACTTGGAACTGTTTTTATTCGTTTGGTACAAATGATTATCGCACCTTTAGTATTCTCCACTTTAGTGGTAGGAATTGCTAAAATGGGCGACATGAAAATGGTAGGAAGAGTTGGAGGAAAAGCGATGGCTTGGTTCATTTCTGCTTCCTTAATTTCGTTATTATTAGGATTGGTTTTGGTTAATTTTTTCGCACCAGGAAAAGGAACTTCTATAAAATTAGACGACACCTCGGCTGCATCTGAATTATTAGAAAACTCAAAAGGTTTCTCCTTAGAAGAATTCGTAAAACACGTTATTCCTCGTAGTTTGTTTGAAGCATTTGCTACTAATGAAATTTTACAAATTGTAATTTTCTCTATCTTATTTGGTGTGGCTTTGGCAGCTTTCAGTAAAAAAGAAGCCAAACCAATTATCAAATTATTAGACACGACAGCTCACGTAGTTTTAAAAATGGTTTCTTACATTATGTGGACGGCGCCATTAGGAGTTTTAGGTGCGGTTGCCAGTGCTATTGCAAAACACGGTTTTGAAGTTTTTGAACTTTATGCTAAATATTTAGGGGCGTTTTTAGTCGGAATTATTGTGCTTTGGTTGATCTTATTGACAGTTGGCTATATCATTTTAGGCAAACGATTATTTGTATTGTTACAACGAATTAAAAGTCCTTTATTAATTGCTTTTTCCACAACAAGCTCAGAAGCAGTTTTCCCGAAAATGGTAGAAGAATTAGAGCGATTTGGTTGTCAACCTAAAATTGTATCGTTCACTTTACCACTAGGTTATTCTTTTAACTTGGACGGAAGTATGATGTACATGACTTTTGCCAGTATTTTTATTGCTCAAGTGTATGGCATAGAAATGACAGTGCCAGAACAACTTACTATGCTTTTGGTTTTAATGCTAACTAGTAAAGGAGTTGCTGGAGTTCCAAGAGCTTCATTAATTGTTGTGGTTGCTACTTGCGCGATGTTTGGAATTCCACCAGAAGGAATCGCTTTAATTTTACCAATTGATCATTTTTGCGATATGGCTAGAAGTATGACAAATGTATTAGGAAACGCACTTTCAACAGCAGCAATTGACAAATGGGAATCGAAACACGAAGCGAATAATGAAATCGCTAACGACTAAAAATTTGCAAAGAAAGAATGCAGAAAACAAAATAGCGATATTAGTTTGCCGCTAAAAAAACAAAACCAATGAAATTTAATTTAGACGTATACAACATCATAAAATCCAACTTCTTCATACAAGCTCAAGAAATTGACCAGGAATTTAAATGGACACAACTTTTTAACCCAGAATTTTACATTAATTTAGAATTAGGCGGAGTTCCTATTGGAATTTACGTAGTTCTGTTTATCATTTTTGCTGAAACAGGTTTATTTATTGGCTTTTTTCTACCTGGTGACAGTTTATTGTTTTTATCAGGAATTTATGCTGAAGCTTTAGCAAAACCTTTGACTTTTTTACCAGAAGGATATTCTCCTGTATTTATTGTAGCAACATTAATTGCGCTATCTGGAATTGTAGGAAATATTTTCGGATACTGGTTTGGATCTGTTTATGGAAAAAATTTATACCAAAAAGAAGACGGCTTTTTCTTTAAGAAAAAATACTTATACCAATCAGAAAGCTTCTTTCAAAAGCATGGTGGAGTGGCGATAGTTTTCGCACGTTTTTTACCTATTGTTAGAACATTCGTACCTATTATTGCAGGAATCGTTCACATGAAAAAAAGCAAATTTATGTTCTATAATGTATTGAGTTCTATTTTATGGTCGTTTATTTTAGTTTTCTCTGGACACTATTTATATGGTTTCTTTTTAGAAAGATTTGATATCGATTTAAAACATCATATCGAAAAAATTATCATTATTTTAGTGGTTGCTACAACACTACCTTTAGTGATGAAAGCTATCAAAAACAAGAAATTAGAAAGTATTGACAAAACTGGCGATGAGTAATTTAAACTAATTTCTCTTAGAAATATAAGTTATGCAATTAAGCTATTGGGAAATAAAAAATTGGTTCTCCAACGTGGATTACACCATTGTAGGAAGCGGAATTGTGGGTTTACATACAGCAATCCGGTTACGTGAACGTTTTCCAAATGCTAAAATTTTAATTTTAGAAAAAGGTATTTTACCACAAGGAGCAAGCACCAAAAACGCAGGTTTTGCTTGTTTTGGAAGTGTTTCTGAAATTATTGACGACTTAAAAACACATACAGAAGAAGAAGTTATTCAATTAATTCAAAAAAGATATTCGGGTTTACAATTGCTTCGTAAAAACTTAGGTGATGAAGCTATAGATTATAAACCTTTTGGAGGATACGAATTATTTTTAAAAGAAGATGAAGCGTTATACAACGATTGCATTTCCAAAATTCCTTTCATCAACGATATTGTCCGACCGTTATTTAAATCGGAAATTTATTCTAAAGTTTTCGATAGATTTGATTTCAAAAACACCTTTGAACATTTAATTTTCAATGAATTTGAAGGTCAAATTGATACGGGAAATATGATGCAGGCGCTATTAAAAAAAGCCATTCAAAACGACATTCTTATTTTAAACAATCAAACGGTTTCAAAACATGAAGAATTGAATGATGGTGTAGAAATTGCAACAAACGACATAACTTTTAAAACGAAAAAAATACTTTTTACTACGAATGGTTTTGCTGCCGAATTAACTAATAATGCAGTCAAACCAGCTAGAGCTCAAGTTTTAATTACGAAACCTATTGAAAATTTACATATTAAAGGAACATTCCATTTAGATCAAGGTTATTATTATTTTAGAAACATTAACAATCGCATCCTTTTTGGTGGTGGAAGAAACCTTGATTTTGAAGGTGAAACCACAACTACCTTAGAAACTACTGAAATAATTCAAAATCGCTTGCAAGATGTACTAAAAAATGTAATTTTGCCGAATACTCCTTTTGAAATTGAACAGCGCTGGAGCGGAATTATGGGCATTGGAAATTCAAAAAAACCAATTGTCCAACAAATTAGCAATCAGGTGTATTGCGGTGTTAGAATGGGTGGAATGGGCGTTGCCATTGGCAGCCTAATCGGACAAGAATTAGCAGATTTATTATAAAATGGCAGTAAAAAAAACAACTCCAAAACCTAAAACTAAACCAACAAATACTAAAAACACTGAAAAAAAGGGCTTTTTCGGTAATTTTATGCGTTTCTTTTGGAAAGCTTTTATGTGGTTTAACATTATCAGTTTATTTTTTGTAGTGTTATACAAATTTGTTCCCGTTCCTTTTACTCCCTTAATGGCGATTCGTTATTTTGAAAATTCAGGAGAAGGAAAAGATATTGAAACCAAACACGATTGGGTGCCTTTAGAAGACATCTCTAAAAACTTACAAAAAGCAGTAATTGCTAGTGAAGACGGTCGTTTTTTCGAACATAGTGGTTTCGATTTTAAAGCCATTCAAAAAGCAGCAGTTGGAAATTTTAAAGGAAAAAAATTAAAAGGCGGAAGTACCATTACGCAACAAACTGCCAAAAACGTTTTTCTATGGCAAGGTAGAAGTTATGTTAGAAAAGGATTAGAAGCATATTATACTTTTTTAATTGAACTAATTTGGGGAAAAGAACGCATTTTAGAAGTATATTTAAACAGCATTGAAATGGGCGACGGCATTTATGGAGCCCAAGCAGCAACTCAACATTGGTACAATAGAGATTGTAAAAGCTTAACCAGAATGCAAGCAGCAGGAATTGCAGCTATTTTACCCAACCCGAGAAGATTTAAACCGAATGGTTCTTCTTATATAAGTAACAAACAAGCTAAAATTGCACGATATATTTTAATGACTAAATTAAAATATTAATAAAAAAGAGATGAAAACTGTATTAATAACTGGTGCTGGTGGCGGAATTGGCAAACTAACTTCATTGCATTTTGCTAAAAATAATTGGACAGTTATTGCAACATTACTTCATGCAAACGAAGGGGAAGATTTTAAAGACATACCTACTATCTTTTGCTATCAAATGGATGTAACTTCATCTGAAAGTATTGCCATGGCTTCTGAAAAAATATTAGAGAACCATCCCAAAATTGATACTGTAATTAATAATGCTGGAATGGGCTATAGAAGTTTTGTAGAACTTTCAGAAGATAAAAAAATAGACACAATTGTTAATGTAAACTGGTTAGGAGTTGTAAAAATCTGCAGAGCTTTTATTCCAACTTTTAGAAAACAAAAATTCGGACAATTTATAAATATTACCTCTGTAGCCGGTTTGGTAAATTTACCTCTTGGTAATTTTTATCATTCCACAAAACAAGCTGTAGAAAGTTTTTCGGAATGTATGTCGTACGAATTGGTGGATTTTAACATTAGTGTTTCAACGGTTCAATTTGGAAATGCTCCAACTTCTTTTCAAAAAAACATCACTAAATGTGCTAAAACTCATATCGGTTCCTATAACAAACTAATGGATAAAATCTCTAATCTTTTAGAAAAAAAATCAGGTAAAAATTGCGACTTACCTCAACAAATTGTAGAAAAAATTTATTCAATTGCCGAAAACCCTAATAAAAATTTCAGAAGATATACTATTGGTTTCGATGCAAATATCATGCGAATATTAAGAAGAATTTTAGGTTACAAACTATTCAATTTTATTATCAGAAAATTCACTTTAAAATAAAATATGTTACAAAAATTTTTACTAATTTTATAAGGAATTTATTTTAACTAATTATTTCATATGTCTAAAAGTGAAATTAATGACGGATTATTATTTAATCATCAGCATTTTAATTTATTAATTAAATTGTATAAATCTTCATTTTTAGATTATAATAACATTGAAGAAATTTACAAAACAATTACTGAAACTGCCGTTAAAGGTTTAAATATTACTAGAGCGAGTTATTGGGAAATTGAAACACACAATTTAGTTTGCAAAGATCTATTTGATACAACAACAAATGCGCATAGTTTTGGCGCTAAATTATTTTCAAATGATTTTCCCATTTACTTTCAAGCATTAAAAGATGGAATTGCCATTATTGCCGATAATGTGCATACAAACATTCACACTCAAGAACTTAAAGAAAAATATTTAATTCCATTCGGAATACAAAACATGCTCGATTTACCAATTAGAAAAGATGGCGAATTGATTGGGGTTTTTTGTTGTGAACACAATAAAGAGAACGGCGTGTGGTCTGAATCTGATTTAGCATTTTCACGTTCTTTATGTGATATTTTAAATCTAATGATTGAACAAGGAAAAAGACGTGAAGTTGAAAAAAAATTATTAGAAACCGAAAGAAAAATAAGTTTAATCACCGAAAACTCCAATGATGGATTTGTTTTAATTGAAAACCATCATGTAACTTATGTTTCGCCGTCTTATTTAGAAATGTTAGGTTTTAATCAAGAAGAAATAACCTCTTTTACCACTTATGACATCTTCCATTACATGCATAAAGAAGATGAAAAACCCACTAAAGAATACATTTACAGCAATTTAGCTAAAAAAAACAAAAACTTCAAATACCAATTTAGAGTCAGAGGAAAAAACGGAAAATATTTTTGGCGAGAAGATGCCGCAAGTGTTTTGTATGATGAAGAAGGAAATTACACCAAATACTTAATCATTTCACGTGATATTTCGCAAATGAAATCGGCTGAAGAAAAAGCCAATAAACTCTTTTCCCTTTCCAAAGATTTGAATGCTAAATTAGCCGATTTTACACATATTGTATCTCATAATATTCGTTCTAACACGAGTAACATGACCATGTTAATTGATTTAATTGAAGACACAGAAGACTTTTCAGAGCAAAAAGAATACTTTAAATTACTCAAACAAAGCAACAACAAACTTTCAGAAACTATTTTGCATTTGAACGAAACTTTAGACCTACAGTTTACCTCAAAAAAGCGCAAAACAGAAATTTCAATTCCGATAGAGATTAACAAAATTCTTAGTACTTTTAAAGAACAAATTGATTCAGAGAAAATTACTATAGAAACAAACATTTCCACTGATTTAAAACTAAATACCATTCCCACTTATTTTGAGAGTATACTTTCAAATTTAATTTCAAATGCCATAAAATATAAATCAGCGAAAAGAAAACCATTTGTTAAAATTTCAGCTCAAAAAGAAAAAAGAAAAACAATTATTCTAATTGAAGACAACGGAATTGGCATTGATTTGATAAAAAATAAAGATAAGATTTTCGGAATGTATAAAACGTTTCACGACAACTCAGATGCTATTGGCTTAGGGCTTTTTATGGCTAAAAACAAAGTAAATGTTTTAGGTGGAACTATTAAAGTGGAAAGCAATCTTAACGAAGGAAGTGTTTTCAAATTAATTTTATAACTGCTTTTTAAATTCAAACCCAAATAGATGACACAAAACTATCCCCTTACTTACATAATAGATGATGATCCAGTTTTTGTGCTGCTATTTAAAAAAATTTTACGTAAACTTGGTAAATTTGAAACGATTTTAAACTTTGAAAACGGTCAAATAGCTTTAGATACTTTAATTGCAAAAGAAAAAAATAATGAACCGATGCCAAATATTATTTTTTTAGACATTAACATGCCTGTTTTAGATGGCTGGGAATTTTTAAAAACCTTAGAAAAGTATCCATTCAAAAAAGATTTGAACATTTACATGGTTTCTTCTTCTATAGATTCTTCGGAAATTAACAAATCTAAAAAATACAAATTCGTTAAAAACTTTATTTCTAAACCTATTTCTGCTATTGATTTTTTACAGAAACTAGAACAATAAAACTATTTCCATTTAATGGATTCTATAATTTGCTTCATGTCATTTTTAATATAATCTGCAGCAGGAAGAATCGAATCAAAATTTGGTTTGGAGTAAAAATACATACTTGCTGTTACGAAATTTCTGGTGCTGTCTGTAACATAAAACTGTGCATTTGTAGCAGCATTCCCTCCTACTTGATAAAACATTCCGTATACTTTATGCTCTAAATTCACATAAGGTTGTTCCGCAATATCATTGGCTTTAATTACGTGTTCATAGGTTAACTTTTGAGCATCTGTTAACAATTTTTCCAAATTATTTTGAACAGGTTTGTACGTTAAATAAACCGTAGCCTTCATTTTTGGATAATGAATTTCCAAGCCACAATTAGAAGTTGGTTTTACTTCAGCCAACTCGTTTTTTTCAAAATCGAAACCACAAGAATTTGAAAATTTCATATACTTTGCTGGTGGATATTCTAAACTTAATTGCCCTGTAGGTTTTGGCATTTTCTCATCACCACAAGAAAGTAAAGAAAGAAAAAGTAATGTAAAAAAAAGAGAACTTTTCATTTTTATTTATTTTTTAAAAAGAAAAAGAGCATAGAATATAAAAACAGATTGGATTATTTTACAAATCTAAACCTCTACATTCCCAACTCTTTACCTAATATCTAAGTTTTGGATCGCTTATTTATATTAAAAACTACTCTAACGAATCAAAATCCACATCTTTTGAACTTGGTGGATTTGATGTTGGTGCTTTAGATAAATCTGAATCTTTTTTCGTGTTTAAGAAAGTAAATTCTGTAACCTGAATTTCAGTAGTGTATTTTGTAGTTCCGTCTTCAGCTGTCCATTGACGCGACTTGATACGACCTTCAATGTAAATTTTATCACCTTTAGAAAGGTATTTTTCACATAATTCTGCGGCTTTATTTCGCACTACAATATTATGCCATTCTGTAGAAGTGATTTTTTCACCTGTCGATTTGTTGATATACACTTCATTAGTTGCTAAAGGGAATCGCCCAATACAACTTTGCGCATCAAAATAATGCATTTTTACTTCGTCTCCTAAATGTCCTATTAGAATAACTTTATTTAATGTACCGTTCATGGCTTATATCTTTTTATCAAAAATACTAAATATTATTTAGATAGCAATTTTTTCTATAAAATTATGCAATACAATTGGAACCGGCAGTTCTTTCAGTTGTTCAAAAGAGTAACCATCAGCTAAGGGTTTTACAACATCTATTGCATAAAATTTAATATTTAAATGCTGATGCGATAATTTATGCAACACATCAAACGATTCGAAATAATGAAAGTTCTTAATCTCATATTTTTCGTTCAACTGATTCAAAATCTCTGTTTCTTCTATTTCACTTTCCGATTCAATACACGGAAATTCGTATAAATTTTTCCAAATTCCGTTTTCGGTTCTTTTATTCATTTCATAGTTTTCTGAGGTATCTTTTACTAAAATGTAACTTAAAAAACGTTTCGTCACTTTTATTTTTTTCGATTTCACGGGTAATTCCGAAACCTTTTTTAGTTTAAACGCTTCACAACTATCATTAAAAATACATTCTATACAATTAGGACTTTTCGGCACACATTGTAAGGCTCCAAATTCCATTATCGCTTGGTTGTGAATAGCTGGATTGGTCTGAGAAAGTACTTTAGTCGCCAATTCAATAAAGTATTTTTTAGATGAATTTTGAGAAATATCGTAATCCACATTAAAAACGCGCGACAACACTCTGAAAACATTTCCATCTAGAACTGCAACAGGTTCGTTTGAAGAAAAAGAGGCAATTGCTGCGGCCGTGTAAGTTCCAATTCCTTTCAATTTCATTAATTCCTCGTACGAATTTGGAAAAATACCATTATAGTTTTCCATCACATATTTTGCCGTAAAATGCAGATTTCTGGCGCGAGAATAGTAACCAAGTCCTTGCCAAAGCTTCAAAATTTGTTGTTCATCGGCAATAGCCAAATCTTTTACGGTCGGAAAAGCGTTTATAAAATTAATATAATATGGCAAACCTTGACTCACTCTTGTTTGCTGCAAAATAATTTCTGAAAGCCAAATTTTGTAGGCATCAGTGGTGTTTCGCCAAGGCAAATCTCTGTAATTTTGATTATACCAATTGATAATTTTAGTTGAAAAACTCATATGAAAATATAAAGCCGTAAAAATAAATCATTTATATGGTTAAATTTTAATTCATTAAGTTTGAATTTGTATTTTTTTAATTCATATATTTGCACACTCAAAAAAATACACATAAAATTTAACACGCAAGAAAATGACGAAAGCAGACATCGTAGCAAAAATTTCAGAAAAATTAGGCCTTGAAAAAGGTGACGTTCAAGCTACTGTAGAATCATTCATGGAAGAAGTAAAAAATTCATTAGAAACTGGTGATAATGTTTACTTAAGAGGATTTGGAAGTTTTATCGTTAAAACAAGAGCTGAAAAAACAGGAAGAAACATTTCTAAAAATACAACAATTAAAATTCCAGCACATAACATTCCAGCATTTAAACCTGCAAAAGTATTTGTTGAAAGCGTAAAAGAAAAAACAGAAGTAACTGTATAATATTATTTATTAATCATAAAAACTACACATTATGCCAAGTGGTAAAAAAAGAAAAAGACATAAGGTAGCTACTCACAAGCGTAAAAAAAGAGCGAGAGCTAACCGTCACAAAAAGAAAAAGTAGTCTAAAAACTACTTTTCTTTGTTTAGAAAAGAAACAATACCATTTAGGCTTAGAGCTTTACAAGCTTAAAACTCTAAGCTCAAATGATAAACGTTCATTGAATTTTGAATTGAATACAATTTTGACAAACTCAATTTTGCATTATAATTCTATTGGGTATTTTACCTAAAATTGTTTAATCCATCCTAGCAATAAGTAGAGAATTCGAGGTTACTTTTACAGTAAATTCGAATAATCAAACAAAAATGTTCGGATATAAAAGATACAGCATGAACAAAGAATTAATCATTAGATCTGGTTCAGACGCAGTAGATTTTGCCTTATTAAAAGATGGAAAACTAATTGAATTACACAAAGAAAAAGACGCAGGCGATAGTAATCAGTTTCAGGTTGGCGATATTTTTATTGCTAAAATAAGAAAACCTGTAGCTGGTTTAAACGCGGCTTTTGTGCATTTAGGTCATGAAAAAGATGCATTTTTGCATTATCATGATTTGGGGCCAAACTTAGCTTCTTTGATGAAATTTATTAAACTTGTAAGCGCAGGTAAAATAAAAGATTATTCACTCAAAAATTTCCCTTTTGAACCTGAAATCAATAAAGACGGCACTATAATGGACACATTAAGCGCCAACCAATCGATTTTAGTTCAAGTCGTTAAAGAACCAATCTCAACCAAAGGACCAAGAATTAGTTCTGAGATTTCTTTAGCAGGAAGATATGTAGTTTTAGTACCTTTTTCTGACCGAGTATCCATTTCACAAAAAATTGGAGACAGAGCCGAAAAAGATCGTTTAAAAAAATTACTACAGTCTATAAAACCAAAGGGATTTGGGGTTATTGTGAGAACAGTAGCCGAAGGCAGAAAAACAACTGAGATTGAAAAAGATGTTGAAACATTGTTAGAACGTTGGACTACAATGTGTAAAAAATTACAAACTGCTCATCATCCCTCAAAAGTACTAGGAGAATTGACAAAATCGTCTTCTATGCTAAGAGATATTTTTAACGATACTTTCACGAGTATTCAAGTAGATGATGAAGATTTGTTTTTACAAACGAAGGAATATTTGCAAGAAATAGCTCCGGATAAAGCGTCTATCGTAAAACACTATCAGTCGAAAGATTTACCTCTATTTGAGAAGTATAATATAGAAAGACAAATAAAAACCTCTTTTGGAAAATCAGTTTCTATGAGTAAAGGTGCTTATTTAATTATCGAACACACAGAAGCGTTACACGTTATCGATGTAAACTCTGGAAACCGATCAAATAAAGCACAAAATCAAGAAGATACTGCCATGGAAGTAAACATGATTGCTGCAGGAGAAATTGCACGTCAGTTACGACTAAGAGATATGGGAGGAATTATTGTTGTCGATTTTATAGACATGCAAAATCCAGACAATAGAAAAATATTGTTTGATTTCTTAAGAGAAGAAATGAGTGACGATAAGGCGAAGCATAAAATCTTGCCTCCTAGTAAATTTGGATTAGTTCAAATTACTAGACAAAGAGTTAGACCAGAAGTTAACATTGAAACTAACGAAGAAAACCCGAACGAAAACGGACAGGTTGAAGCGCCAATTTTAATAATTGACAAAATAGAAGCTAACCTAGAAAGCATTATCAAAGACCATAAAAAAGTTGTACTTAATGTGCACCCTTTTGTGGCCGCATACCTTACAAAAGGTTTTCCATCCTTACGTTCAAAATGGTTTTTTGAACATAAGAAATGGGTGAAAATTATACCTCGTGACGCTTACACGTACCTAGAATATCACTTTTTTGATAACCAAGGAAAAGAAATTGTATAAAAAACTAAACCGTCCCGATTATATCGGGACGGTTTTTTTATTTGTCCTCAAAAAAATTCTCCCATAAATCATACAGCTTTATATTTTTCTCTCTGTATGTTTTCTTAAATTTCAAGACTAAAGTATCTTTATCTTGGGTTGGGTTTACGTAGTAACGAATCCATTTTTTAAAACTCTTATAATCATATTTCTTTAATTCAAGACTCACTTTCTTTATTGGAATAATCTTATTACCCACCCACTTATATGTTGATTTCTCATTTGGAGTATACCAAGAACCTCCATATTCAAAATATAATATATTATCATTTGAATTCAAATCTAAATGATCACAAAAGAATTTTCCTGATTTCACAAACTGATTCTCATTAGCATCATATTTATAAATTGTATTGAGTCGATTTCCATTCATATTTGGATGCCCGAGAAACAAAATTTCTGTATCATTATCAGTATTTAAGTTTTCAAAACTAAAATGCAAAACATCACAATTATAATCTTCCGAGATTATTCTATTCCATTTTCCTTTTTCTAATTTATAAAAATCAATATTTTTTTTATCCCAAGAACCATATATATCAAAAGCAAAAACATCTTTTTCATTGATAAATTTTCCTATTACTACAACTCTTGAGGAATCACTTTCAACTACTGTATCTAAAGGAATTATTAAATCTTCTTCTATGTTAATTCTTGAATTATAAGAATTTAACAAACTATCTACATTTAACTTATTATGAAATTTCAACATTTTAGCAACGTATTCAGCCTCTTGTTTCGCTTCCTGTTTCGAAATTGAATCAGAGACAGATTGTACTTTCTGAATATTCTTTGGTGAACACGAATAAAAAAACACAATTCCTAAAATAGGAATCATGTTTTTTAAAAATATATTTTTCATTTATTAAAACTGATTACTAAAAACTGCGACTGAACACTAAAACTACTCCAACTCATACTCCAACCTCACTGTAATCCTAGCCGTTTTGTTTTTGCTAAACGTATCGTTGTTTCCACCATAACTGTCGTCTTCAGTGGAACCTTGACCAGTAATTTGAAAAACACCCATACTTGCCGTTTTTAGTTTTCCTAAATCGCCATCAGCGGTTTTTACAATTTTTTCGGCGCGTTCATAAGCATCTTTTGTCGCGTTTTCAATTAAACTTTGTTTTAAACTTGCTAAATCAGAGTACGTATATTGAATAGAATTAGAAGATAATTCAATACCAGAATTAATTAGTTCAGAAGTTTTCCCAGAAACTGCTTCAATACGTTTCATTAAATCGGGGTTTTTCTTTGCCGAAAAAGTTATCGTTTGTGACGCTTCATACCCATCAAAAACTTGTTCATATTTGGTGTTAAATTGATTTTCGGCGTTTTCTATACGAACTTCTCTAAATTTTTTATTGAATTGTACTGCACCAAAACTAAATTCACTCGACTTAAACCCTTTACCTAAAAAGAAATTAGACACGATCTTCTGATCTGCAATCATTTTATTGTACGCTTCTTTAATATCATAACTTTTTGTGGTAAAACTTCCGCTCCACAAAATTTCATCAGAAACGAAATCTTTCGTACCCAAACCAATTACGGAAATGGAATCTAAATTTTCATTTCGCTTTTTAAAAGCTGTTCCCAACACAAATGCTGTGGCAATAATAGCAATTCCAATAATTGCTGAAGACTTCATTCTTTCTGTAATTTCCATGCTTAGTTTAGTTTAAAAGATTGATTTTTACCAATGCTACGAAGGCACAAAGGCACGAAGTTTTTATTTAATTCGCATTCTATTAGTAGCAATTAATATGCCAAATTTTAACAAACTATTTCTGTGACTCTTTGTGTTAACTTCACGAAACGCTGCGTAATAAACTTATCTCTTTTTCTGAAAAAAACTAGTCATTAAAGCGGCACATTCTTTCTCTAAAACTCCTGAAACGACTTCAGTTTTCGGATGAATTTGCGTTCCCATAATCATATATCCACGTTTTTCATCCTTCGCACCAAATACAATTTTAGAAATCTGACTCCAATACAAAGCTCCCGCACACATTTGACAAGGTTCTAAAGTCACATACAACGTGCAACCTTTTAAATATTTTCCACCTAAAAAATTAGCGGCACTAGTAATGGCTTGCATTTCAGCATGAGCGGTAACATCGTGTAATAACTCGGTTAAATTATGTGTTCTAGCAATAACCGTATTATTTACAACAATGACAGCTCCTACAGGAATTTCGTCTTTTTCAAAGGCCATTTCAGCTTCCTGAAGTGCTTTTTTCATAAAATATTCGTCGGTAAAAATATTTTCCAAGTTTTATTTTTTTTTGGGCGTTACCACAAGGGTCGCGCTTTACATTACAATCCCAAACAAAAAAAGTTTGGGGATTTTCACTACAATCGCTAACGCAATTACTCCTTTCAAACAAAAATACAATAATGTTTTTAATTTAGTTCGCCATAGAATAATTGAAAACAAAACTTTTAACTAATCCCTAATTACTATTCACTCTGAATTTGTATTTTTGCTGCATAAATGGAAAATTTACTTTCACATATTACCACACCAATCGATTTAAGAAAACTTTCTGAAAATCAGTTACCACAAGTCGCCAATGAGCTTAGAGAATTTATCATCGATATCGTTTCTCAAAAAGAAGGACATTTAGGCGCAAGTTTGGGCGTAATAGAATTAACGGTTGCGTTGCATTATGTATTCGATACACCGAACGATTTATTAGTTTGGGATGTTGGACATCAAGCGTACGGACATAAAATTTTAACCGAAAGACGAGAAATTTTTCATAAATACCGAGAAATAGACGGAATTTCTGGATTTCCAAAACGTTCAGAAAGTATTTATGACACATTTGGTGTGGGACATTCTTCTACATCTATTTCAGCAGCTTTAGGAATGGCCATTGCTTCTAAAATTAATGGCGACACTGAAAAACAACATATTGCAGTTATTGGCGATGCTTCAATTGCAAGCGGAATGGCTTTTGAAGGATTAAATCATGCTGGAGTTACAGATGCTAATTTATTAGTAATTTTAAACGATAACGCCATGGGAATCGACCCAAGTGTTGGCGCGTTGAAAGATTATTTAACCGCTGTTAAAGAAGGTAAAAATCCAAAAGAGAACAACATAATAAAATCGTTAAATTTTGATTATTCGGGCCCGATTGATGGACATGATTTACCGAAATTACTTTCCGAATTAAAACGTTTGCAAAAAATAAAAGGCCCGAAGTTTTTACATATCATTACCACAAAAGGCAAAGGCTTATCATATGCAGAAGAAAATCAGTTGCAATTTCACGCTCCTGGAAAGTTTGATAAATTAACCGGAAAGATTTTAAAACCTGAAATTGAAAATTTAGCTCCGAAATTCCAAGATGTTTTCGGACATACTTTGGTAGAATTGGCTACAGAAAACAAAAAAATTGTCGGAATTACACCAGCCATGCCTTCTGGAAGTTCGTTAAAATATATGATGGAAGCTTTTCCAGATCGTGCTTTTGACGTAGGAATTGCAGAACAACACGCCGTAACTTTAGCAGCAGGAATGGCTACACAAGGTTTAACTGTTTTTTGCAATATTTATTCTACATTTTTACAACGGGCTTATGACCAAGTGATTCATGATGTGGCGATACAAAATTTACCCGTTATTTTTTGTTTAGACAGAGCCGGATTTGTAGGGGAAGATGGCGCAACGCATCACGGATTATTTGACATTGCGTATATGAATTGCATTCCAAATATGCTGATTTACGCCCCTTTAAACGAAATTGATTTACGCAATATTTTATATACTTCCTCTTTAGGATTAAAGCATCCCATTGCGATTCGATACCCAAGAGGAAAAGGAGAAATTACTGCTTGGAAACAACCTTTTTCAAAAATTGAAATTGGAAAAATTCAAACCCTACAAGAAGGAAATAAAATTGCTATTTTATCAACGGGTACGATAGGAAATAACGTTACAAAAGCAATCGAAAACACTGGAAAATCAGAAAATTATTCTCATTTTCATGTTGGTTGGATTAAACCTTTAGACAATGAAAAATTAACAAATATTTTTGCCAACCATTCTACAATTGTCACCATTGAAGAAGGATCCATAAATGGTGGATTAGGAAGTACAATTACTACTTTCGCTGCAAAAAACAACTATAAAAACAAGATTATAAATCGCGGTGTAGCGGACACATTTATTGAACACGGCACCGTTACCCAGTTATTTGAATTAACACATTTAGACACCTTAAGTTTAACCCAATTATTTATTGACTTAAATTATGATTAAAAGAATTTTATTTTTAACCGCACTAGTATTTTCAACTACAGCTTTTTCGCAAATCATTAGAACTGAAAAACCAGATTCCATTTCACATTGGAAAAAAGTAAATAAAGTTGGATTAGATTTTACACAAATTACCTTTTTAAACTGGTCTGCCGGAGGAAATAACTCTATTTCAGGGTTAGCAAAAGGACAATTCATTAGAAATTATTTAAATGATAACAAAAAATGGGACAATGAATTAATTATTCGATATGGAATAAACAAGCAAGAAAGTCAAGACGTTAGAAAAACGGATGACCAAATTAATTTAAACTCAACTTTAGGGTATAGAAGAGACACTATCAGTAATTGGTATTATGGTGGTAAATTTAGTTTTTTAACTCAATTTTCGAATGGATATAGTTATCCAAATGTAGCCCAAGCCATTTCAAAACCATTTGCACCAGCATATATTTTCTTAGGAATTGGAGCAGAATATTCCAGAAAAGATTTAGGTTTTAACATCTATTTATCGCCATTAACTCAAAAAACAACTTTAGTTTTAGACAGAAGATTATCTAACAGCGGTGCTTTTGGAGTTGACAAAGCCATTTACGATGAAACAGGAACCATAATTGTTAAAAACGGAAAACGTAGTAGAACTGAATTAGGAGCCTTAATTTCAAGTCAGTACAAGAAAAAAGTTATGGATAACATCAACTTAGACACAAGAGCTACTTTATATACGGATTATTTAAATGATTTTGGAAACATAGATGTAGATTGGCAACTTGGAATTGAAATGATTGTAAACAAATATGTAAGAGCCAATTTAGGAACTCATTTATTGTATGACAACGATATTAAAAACAAAAGAGAAGTGGAAGGTGTTCAAATAACTGAAGGGCCAAAAGTGCAATGGAAACAAATCATTGGTGTTGGGTTAGAATATAAATTTTAAATAAAAAAAATCCGAGACTGTCAAACTGAGCAGAGTCAAAGTGCTATTTTACGATAGAAATGTCTTCGACTCCGCTCAGACTGACAAAAACTAAAATTTCAAACTCACCACATAACCTTCATAGGTTCTCACATTAAAAACGGTTCCATCTTCAAAAATTAGATATTGTCCTTTAATTCCGACTACTTTTCCTGAGAAATTTGGTGTTTTCTCCAAATTTAAACTCGTTACTTTTATGGGATATTTAAGTACTGGAAAATCCATGTTATACAATATGTTTTCTTCAATAAAATAAGGCTTTGTTTCTTCTGGCAACCAATGTTTTAAATTATTTTTTTCTTCAAACAAATCTACAACAGGCACATCATTTTTCAGCATTTTTTGCCAATTGGTTTTATCTGCAAAGTGATTTTTTAAGGCAACTTCGGCAACACCCGCTAAATATCTATTTGGAGTTTCTAAAACAGGTAATGCTTGTACCGCTCCTTGATCAATCCAACGTGTAGGAACTTGAGTATTTCTTGTAACTCCAACTTTTACTTCACTTGATAAAGCTAAATAAACAATATGAGGTTGTAATTGCACGCGTTTTTCATAGGCTAAATCTCTATCTTCTATATCTAGATGCGCTTTACTTAGTTCTGGTTTCATAATCCAATCTGCTGCAGCTGGAATGGTTGAAAAACAATCGTAACAAAAACCTTGTCGCCAAATTTTCTTCGCTTTTTTACAATTTAAACACTGATACCCTTTATGAGAAATCTCTATATCTTTATTAATTAACTGATTAACATTAATAAAATTCGAATCAAAAATTAAATAATATTGAATTGGAGCACCCATTTCGGTTTCCATTTTTGTTAACGTTCCTTCAAAAGTTGTCATAAAAATTGTAATTGATGTAAAAATTATTATTTTTGGTAAAGTTATAAAAATACAGATACTCAAATGCCATTACCGATAATAAATTCGATTGCCTCATGGATATTAAAAAAACGCATTCATCAAATTGAATTGTTTACTAAATATCCTATGGAAGTTCAAGAAGAACTATTATTTGGGCTATTACGATCTGCTGAAAATACGGTTTTGGGTAAAAAATACGACTATAATAGTATTAAAAACTACGCAACTTTTAACGAAAGAATTCCTGTTTCCACTTACGAAGAATTAGAACCTTATATTGAACAAACACGACAAGGCGCACAAAATATATTTTGGAATTCCAACATCAAATATTTTGCAAAATCAAGTGGAACTACCAATGCAAAAAGTAAATTTATACCCGTAAGTTCTGAAGCTTTAGACAACAATCATTACAAAGCCAGTAAAGATTTATTGTGCATGTATTTAAATAACAATGAAGAATCGCAGTTATTCACAGGCAAAAGTTTACGATTAGGAGGTAGCAAAGAATTGTACGAAAACAACAATACTATTTTTGGAGATTTATCGGCTATTTTAATTGACAATATGCCTATGTGGGCGGAATTTAGTTCTACTCCAAGTAATAAAACTTCGTTAATGAGTGATTGGGAAATTAAGTTACCAGCCATAATTAAAGAAAGTAGTTTAGAAAACGTAACCAGTTTAGCCGGAGTCCCAAGTTGGATGCTGGTTTTGCTAAACAAAGCGTTAGAACAAAACAACAAAACAAATATTTTAGAAATTTGGCCCAACCTAGAAGTATATTTTCATGGCGGTGTAAGTTTTGACCCTTATAAAGAACAATACAAAAATTTATTTCCGAAATCTAATTTCAAATATTACGAAATATACAATGCTTCCGAAGGCTTTTTTGCCTTACAAGACAGAAATGATTCCAATGATTTATTATTAATGTTGGATTATGGTATTTTTTACGAATTTATTCCGATGGATACGTTTGGAAAAGAAGACCAAAAAGTAATTCCTTTGGGCGAAGTAGAACTAAATAAAAACTACGCGTTAGTCATTACAACTAACTCTGGTTTATGCCGTTATTTAATTGGTGATACGATTCGATTTACGTCGTTACAACCTTTTCGAATTAAAGTTACGGGAAGAACCAAGCATCATATTAATGTTTTTGGAGAAGAATTGATGGTGGAAAACACCGATTCGGCTTTGGCCAAAACCTGCGCTACTTTAAATTGTGAAATATTAGATTATACAGTAGCGCCTATTTTTATGGAAGGTAAAGAAAAAGGGGCTCACGAATGGATAATTGAATTTAAAAAACTTCCCGAAAACATTCAAAATTTCACAGAGTTATTAGATGAAAATTTACAACTGGTTAATTCTGATTACGAAGCCAAACGTTTTAACAACATAACTTTAAATAAATTAGTTTTACACGTTGCGCCAGAAAATTTATTTTATAATTGGTTGAAAAAGAATGACAAATTAGGTGGACAACATAAAATCCCAAGACTTTCTAATTCAAGAAATTACCTAGAAGAATTACTTCATTCGTAAAAATCACTACATTTCTTAACACAAAACACACAACTGGTGCATTTTATCGAATAAAGTGGTTAATTGTCGATTTTAATTTTTTGACTATAGTTAGAACCTCATCTTTGCACAAAATTCAGAATAAAACACATTTTTATAACAAAAATGTATATTTTTGTAGCCCCTGAAAATTTAACCTAAAATTTACCATGAAAACAAAATTTTTATTATTGACATTAATCACTTTGCTGTTTAATATAGTAACTGCTCAAGAACCAGTTAGAAGTGCCAGATTAGATTCTATAAATGACGTTATTAATAAAAACGCTAAAGGATTACGTTTTGTATTAAGCGAAGTAAGCGTTAATTCTGAATTGTCTGAAATTGGAACTTCTTTCTTTAAAAATAAATTTATCATTTTGTCGAACAAAAAAAGAAGACATTATGAAACTACAATTAACGAAGACACTAAAACTCCTAACAACAATTTATATTGCGTAAATGTAGATAGCACAGGAAATTTAACTTTTCCTCTTTTATTTGCTTCTGCTATTGATTCAAAGAACAATGAAGGCACAATTGCATTCACTCCAGATGAAAATAAAGTGTTTTTTACGCAATCAACCAAAGAAAATCCAAATGTATACAAATTATACACGGCTGATTTAGATATCAAATCGGATAAATATTGGACAAATATTACCGAATTAAAACTAATGGACGACCAATATTCTGTTGAAACGCCTTTTGTTTCTAACGATGGTAAAAAATTATATTTTTCTTCAAATATTCCTGGCGGAGCTGGTGGATATGATTTATACGAAGTATCTATTTTAGAAAACGGAACATTAGGCGCTCCTATGAACTTGGGTTCTAAAATAAACACAAAGGAAGATGAAAAATTTCCGTTTGTATCTAATGACAATAATTATTTGTTCTTTTCTTCTAAAGGACATACAAACATGGGAGGATTTGATGTTTTTAGATCTTCAATCACACAAGACGGATATCACACAGCATTTAATTTAGGTGGTACGTTAAATTCAAGAAAAGACGATTTAGCTTTTGTTATGGTAAACGACACAAGAGGGTATGTTTCTTCAGATAAAACTGCAACGGATGGAAACTATGATATTTTTAGATACACTTTAAGAATGGCACCAAATACAGTTTCTAAGTTAACTATTAAAGAAAAAACAACCGGAATTGCATTACCAAACACAAAAATTGTAGTTAAAAATGAATTTGGTAAAATATTAGCGGATGGAAAAACGGATGATAAAGGAAATATTTCAATCATTTATAATCCATTAACTATTTACAATGTAACCGTTGAAAAAGAGGGTTACGAGCCTATTACTAAACAATTAACTTCTGGAGATTTTTATAACGATAGCGCAATAGAATTAAAACAAGCCAAACCAGTAGTAACTGAAACAGAAATTGTTATTGAAAACATTTATTTTGATTTCAACAAAGCGACAGTAAAACAAGAGTCAACGCTTTCTTTAAATAAAATCATCAACGTATTGAATGAAAACAAAGAAATGTCTATTTCCATTTTCGCTCATACAGACGCAAAAGGGTCAGATGAATACAATAAAACATTATCTGAAAAAAGAGCAAAAGCTACTTATGAGTATTTAGTTTCAAAAGGAATTAATAAAAATAGGTTAAAATACATGGGAATGGGTGAAATGGAATTGAAAGTGAAATGTACTACTTGTACGGCTGAACAAGACCAATTAAACAGAAGAACAGAATTCAAAATTAACAAATAACAAACAAAAAGAATGTCAATTAAAAAAAGTATTGCAGTACTAGCAATTGGATTAGTAGTAACATCATGCTCTAGTAGAGGATGGAGCTGTAAAGCAAGATATGTAAATGCAAAGCTAGTTGCAACTGAAAAAAAAGCTGCATAAAACACATACAACAACTATAAAAAAAGAAAAAAGGCAATCAAATTAATGATTGCCTTTTTTTGTATACTAAATTTTACTTTACGAAGCGACTTGCAACTTTTGAAGTAAATTCTTGTTTAAAGTTTGTTCTGCAAATTCGCGAGTTACGTTTAAGTCTTTCTCATCAGAGCTTGGCAATTCAAACATGGCGTCTGTTAAAATCGCTTCACATAGCGAACGCAAACCACGTGCTCCTAACTTATATTCTAAAGCTTTTTCCACAATAAAATCTAAGGCTTCATCTTCAATGGTAAACGTGACATCATCCATTTCAAATAACTTCTGATATTGTTTTATCAAAGCGTTTTTAGGCTCTGTTAAAATCGCACGTAATGTTTTCGCATCTAATGGATCCATGTGTGATAAAACTGGCATACGACCAATAATTTCTGGAATTAAACCAAACTCTTTTACATCGCGAGGAATAATATACTGCAACAAATTGTTTTCGTCCACTTTATCTAAATCTTTAGACGCACTGAAACCCATTGCTTGACGGTTTAATCTTTTGGATATGATACGTTCAATACCATCAAAAGCACCACCAGCAATAAATAAAATATTTTGAGTATTGACCTCAACAAATTTTTGATCTGGATGTTTTCTTCCACCTTTTGGAGGCACATTCACAATCGAACCTTCTAACAGTTTCAATAATGCTTGTTGCACGCCTTCTCCAGAAACATCTCTTGTAATAGAAGGATTGTCACTCTTACGAGCAATTTTATCAATCTCGTCAATAAAAACGATTCCTCTTTCGGCTTTAGCCACATCATAATCGGCAGCTTGAAGTAAACGGGTTAAAATACTTTCCACATCTTCACCCACATAACCAGCTTCTGTTAAAATAGTAGCATCAACAATCGCTAAAGGAACATTTAACATTTTTGCAATGGTTTTTGCTACTAACGTTTTTCCAGTACCGGTTTGACCCACAACTAAGATATTACTTTTTTCGATTTCAACATCGTCATTTGTAACTTGTTGCGACAAACGTTTGTAATGATTATAAACCGCTACACTTAGTACTTTTTTGGTTTGTTCTTGTCCGATTACATACTCGTTCAAAAACGCATTTATTTCTTTTGGTTTGCGTAATACCAAATCACCAAAAGCGTCATCACTTAAAGTTCCTTTTAATTCTTCTAACACAATACCATGTGCTTGCTCAATACATTTATCACAAATATGTGAATCGATACCAGCAATTAATAAATTAGTTTCTGGCTTTTTCCTTCCACAAAACGAACATTCTAATACTTCTTTTGCCATTTCTTTTTAGTTCACAGTCGCAGTTTTCAGTCGCAGATACAAAACTGTAAACTGAGACTGAAAACTGAAAACTGAATTTATCTTCTTAATACTTCATCAATCATTCCGTATTCTTTTGCTTCATCTGCAATCATCCAATAATCGCGTTCGCTATCTCTGAATACTTTTTCTATAGGTTGTTTCGAGTGTGAAGAAATAATTTGATACAATTCATCTTTCAATTTCAACATTTCTCTTAAATTAATTTCCATGTCTGTTGCTACTCCTGACGCACCTCCAGATGGTTGGTGAATCATCACGCGAGAATGAGGTAATGCTGAACGTTTCCCTTCTGCACCTGCACATAATAAAACCGCTCCCATTGAAGCTGCCATACCTGTACAAATTGTAGCTACATCTGGTTTAATGTATTGCATCGTATCGTAAATACCTAAACCTGCATATACACTTCCACCTGGTGAGTTGATGTAAATTTGAATGTCTTTAGAAGCATCTACACTTTCTAAAAACAACAATTGTGCTTGGATAATATTGGCCATATAATCGTCAACACCTGTTCCCATGAAGATAATTCTATCCATCATTAAACGAGAAAAAACGTCTAATTGAGAAATATTTAATTGGCGTTCTTCAATAATATAAGGCGTTAAACTACCAACTAATTTATCGTAATACAAACTATTTACACCGTGTTTTTTTGTCGCAAATTTTT
>CAYWVV010000024.1:0-38613 GCA_964461805.1 uncultured Flavobacterium sp. | reverse complement strand
CTAAACGAGACGTTCTTAAATAAAACGTATACGCTTGTTCCATTCTACCTAAAGCTGCAGCTTGAATGGAATGCACACAAGGAGAAAGTGAACTTTCGTGAACGGTAAAGGGTTCGTAAAAGTCGAAATGTCTTTCTAAAGCTTCTTTAGTGAAATCATCTTCAAAGAAATAGAAACCTTGTAAGGTATCCGCTTGTTTGATATATGGTGAGCGTAGGATTCTGTCCCAACTCCATTTTTGATTGATTGGTCGTTGTGATTTATCTAACTCGGATACTTTCAGCAATTCTTTATCTAAGAAACCATCTTGTTGTAAAAATACACCATGTTCTTCCGAAAAAGGAAAATACATGTTATCTGCGGTATTTTTCCAAGATTGTAATTCGGTATCGTTTAAATTGACTTTACTCATAATTCGAGTATAATCAGAAGCATATTCCAATTGTACTTTTTCAATTTGAGCGAAAGCATACTTAATACACCATTGGGCAATATAATTCGTATACCAATTATTATTTACGTTGTTTTCGTATTCATTTGGACCCGTAACTCCTAAAATAACAAACTGATTTTTTTCCTTTGAAAACGTAGCTCTTTGGTGCCAAAAACGAGCAATTCCTATTAAAACTTCTAAGCCTTTTTCTGGAATATAGCTGTAATCGCCAGTGAAACGGTAATAGTTGTAAATAGCAAAAGCGATGGCTCCATTTCGGTGAATTTCTTCAAAAGTAATTTCCCATTCGTTATGACATTCTTCGCCATTCATGGTAACCATTGGATACAAAGCTGCGCCGTTTTTGAAACCTAAATTTCTTTCGGCATTTTCAATCGCTTTATCCAGTTGATTGTAACGATATTCTAATAAACTTCTGGCTACATTTTGATCTTTTGTCGCCATGTAAAACGGAATACAATACGCTTCCGTGTCCCAATAGGTGGAACCTCCGTATTTTTCCCCAGTAAATCCTTTTGGACCAATATTTAAGCGAGAATCTTTTCCTAAATACGTTTGATTTAATTGAAAAATATTGAAGCGAATACCTTGTTGTGCTTTGGTATCGCCTTCAATTGTGATGTCACTCATTTCCCAAATTTTAGCCCAAGCTAGTTTTTGATTTTCTAATAACGCATTGAAACCAAATGTGGTGGCTTGAGCTAAAACTTGTTTGGCTGCGGAAATAAGATATTCTTCTTTATGATTGGTTGAAATCGTGTACCCTCCAAATTTTTGAATACTTACGGTTTGCCCTTGCATTGCAGCAACTTCGTAAGAAAACGAAATTTTAGAAGTTTCCTTTGTCACCTCTACAGGTTTTACATCGGTAATTTCATTATTTACTATAATTTGATTTTGCATATATGTGGCTACTGTAAACTTTGTTTTTAAAGTTCGAGCAACGATAAACGCACTGTTTTCTTCATTTTTGATTTCTAGCGTTTCCCAGAATTTTTCTTCCCAATTGGTATCTTCATTTTCAATTCCGGCATCTAAATACGGTTTGAAAACTACTTTTGCATCGGAATTAATAGCTGTAATATCATATTTAATAACGCCTAATTCATCCAAATCTAAAGATAAAAAACGAGTGACATTTACTGAAATTTCCACATCATTTTGTAAAACTGCTTGAAAAGAACGTTGGTACCAACCTTCTTGCATGTTTAATTCACGACGAAAGTTATTCACAGATTTACATGTGGCTAAATCTAAATTTTCACCATTAATGGTTACATCAATTCCAATCCAGTTGGGTGCATTTAATACTTTTGCAAAATATTCTGGATAGCCATTTTTCCACCAACCTACTTTTGTTTTGTCTGGATAATACACCCCAGCAATGTAACTACCTTGAAAAGTAGCACCGGAGTACTGCTCTTCAAAATTGGCACGTTGCCCCATGGCGCCATTACCCATACTAAATAAACTTTCGGAAGATTTTACTCTGTCAGCTTCAAATCCTTCTTCTATGATTGACCAATTATTTGGTACGATATAATCCTGATTCATTTTTTCTAATTTGTTAATTCTCAATTAGTCAAAAACTAATTATTAATTAATTGTGTTATAAAATCGTTACTCATTTCTGAAAAATCTCTGAAACAGAAATCCGATTCGTGTAACACTTCTTTCTCACCAATTCCAATACTCAACATTCCAGCCGTATTTGCCGCTTGAACACCTGCAACTGAATCTTCAAAAACGATTGAATTTTCGTACGCTACATTAACTTTATTGGCGCCTTGCAGAAAAACTTCTGGGTCTGGTTTGGCATTGGTTACATCATTTCCATCTACAATTGCATCAAAATAATGCAAAATGTTTACTTTCTCTAAAATTGGGCGCGCGTTTTTACTTGCCGAACCCAATACTACATATTGATTATTTGCTTTTAAAAACTGAAGGACTTCTTCTACTCGAGGTAGAATTTCAGATTCATCCATTTGATGAACAAAGGCTAAATAATCTTCGTTTTTTTGAAGTAACCATTTGTTTTTATCTTCTTGAGAAGCTTGAACGTTTCCTTGAGCTAAAATAATTTCTAACGAACGAACGCGACTTACGCCTTTGAGTTGTTCGTTAATTTCGTGCGTAAAATTAATATCTAAACTATCGGCTAATTTTTTCCACGCTAAATAATGAAATTTAGCCGTATCGACAATTACACCGTCTAAGTCGAATATGAATGCTTTTTTAATCATGTGTTTATCCTAAAATAGATTTTTTGTCTGTGATTAATAAGTTACAGATTCCTGCAATTACTAAAGATGTTCCTGCTAAATACATCGGTGCGATGGCTGTTTCTCCAAAAAGGTTGGACAAGTAATTTACTCCACCGACAGCAGCAATAATTTGTGGAATTACAATAAACATGTTAAATAATCCCATCATCATTCCCATTTTGTTTTCATCCACAGAACTGGATAACATGGCGTAAGGCATCGAAAGAATACTTCCCCATGAAAGTCCAATTAGTAAGAATGAAATGTTTAAATAAACTGGGAAAGGAAATAATCCCATGGTAAAAAACCCTAATCCACCGGCCAATAAACAAAAAAGATGAACATATTTTCTGTTTACTCGACGTTTTGCTGCATAGAAAGTTAATAATAACGCAAATGCCATAGATGACAATCCGTATAATCCCATAGCTGAACCCACACTATTTGCGGCGGTTTGATACAATTCGTTAGCGGTATCAAAAGCTAGTTTTTGTTCTGGAATTAGCATATTAAATTCTTTTGCGCTTGGCGCTGGAGCATTATAAATAAATTCTGTTAGTGCTGGTGTAGCCATACTCCACATCGTAAAAAAGGCAAACCAAGAGAAAAACTGAATGACACCTAATTTTTTCATGGTAGGTGACATTGTTTTTAAAGAAGTTACTAAATCTTTGAAAAACGAATTTTCCTTTTTCATAGCTTTAAAAGCTTCCATATCTTTTGGAGGCGTTTCTTTAGTGGTTAAAACGGTATATAAAATACTGATTAAGAAAACTAAAGCGCCAATTCCGAATGCAATTTTAACTGAATCGGGTAAAACTCCGGGAGCGGCTTCATCTGAAAATCCAAGATTGGAAACCAACCATGGTAAATTAGAAGCTACCCAAGTTCCTATTCCAATAATTAAAGTTTGAAGTACAAATCCGTACGATCTTTGAGAATCTGGTAATTTATCAGCAACTAATGCGCGAAAAGGTTCCATAGAAATGTTTATGGAAGCGTCTAGAACCCATAGGAAACCTGCTGCAATCCATAATGTTGAAGAATAGGGAACAAAAAACAAAGTGAAAGAGCTTAAAATGGCTCCAATTAAAAAGTAAGGTTTTCTTCTACCTAATCTGGAATGCCAAGTGTTGTCACTTAAATATCCAATGATGGGTTGCACCAATAAACCCGTTAAAGGTGCGGCAATCCAAAGTGCTGGAATAGCCTCTTTTTCAGCTCCAAGAGTTTGAAAAATTCTGGACATGAAGCCTCCTTGTAAGGCAAAACCAAACTGTATCCCTAAGAAACCGAAACTCATGTTCCAAATTTCCCAGAAACTTAACTTACGCTTTTCCATTTATCGTAATTAGTTGTTAATACTACGATAAGCGTTTTTTACATGCTTATCAAAACTATACTTAATTTTTGAAGTGAAATATAAGCTTTGATTGACACAAATTAAAGTAATTTATTTTGAATAATCTAAAAATAATTTTTCAAAAATACGTAAAATATGGGGAATATAAATTTTTAATATATTGATTTTTAAATGTTTATAAAAAACTATTACGTTTTCGTAGATTCTCTAAAAATCAACTCTGTTTCTATAATTTCGGTAGTATATTGTTCGTCATCTTCTTCTTTTTCTAGTCTTTCAATCAACATTTTAGCTGCTTTTTGCCCCATTTTTATTCCATTCTGACTTACAGTAGTGATGGTTGGTGTAGAAAATTGCGATATAATTCCGTCTGTAAAACCGATAACCGCAATATCGTTCGGTACATTTTTTCCAATTTTATTAATGGCTTTAATGGCAGTTACCGCAAATAATTCATTAACTGCAAAAACCGCATCTATTTCATTGTTTGTAATTAAATCTATAATTTGATCTTGACAATGGTCGATGTCTTCAATTTTTATAATTAAGTTTTCGTTCGGTTTTATGTTAAAATCAGCTAAAGCCTTCAAATAACCTTCAGTACGAAGTTTTCCAACGCTTACATAATCTACCGTTGTTAGTAAAGCGATATTTTTATACTTATTTGTAATAAAAAACTCAGTGGCAGTATATGCTGCTAATTGATCATCAATAATGACTTTGTCACAAAAAACATCGTTGGTGATTCTATCGAAAAGCACCACGGGCATACCTTGATTGATGACTTCTTCTAAGTGATGAAAATCTTTTTTTAATTGTGTTTCTTTAGAAAGCGACATAATGAAACCATCTGTACTTCCACTGGCAAGCATTTCTAAGTTAATCACTTCTTTATCGAAAGATTCATCTGATAAAGTTACAATTACATTATAGCCATATTCATTAGCAACACTTTCAATTCCGCTAATTACAGTGGCGAAGAAATGATGCACAATTTCCGGAATAATAATCCCAATGGTTTTCGTTTTTTTATTCTTTAAACTTAATGCAATATTATTAGGCTTATAATTATATAGCTTTGCAAAAGCTTTCACTTTAAGTCGCGTTTCTTCGCTAATTTCATGACTATCCCGTAATGATTTTGAAACCGTTGAAATAGAAATATCTAATTCTTTAGCAATTTGTTTTAACGTAACCTTTCTTCTCATCACAATTTGTATTAAAAAAACATTTTCGGCAACAAGTTACATTTTTTTTATGGAATGGCTTAATTGATAATTCAAATTTGATTATCAAAGCCATATTTTAATCGTCAAAAAATTATTTATCCTGCATTTTTATGACAAAAAACATGCAAAAAAAATAAAGTTTTCAACACGAAAACGTTTTCGTTGCATTTTATAATTTGTCAACCTTTGATTAATGAAAAATTTACATAAATTTAACTTTTGAAGTGAATATGTAAGCAACTAAACTGACTATTAATTTAAACAAATTGTATGAAAACAATGCTAAAAAAATTACTGTTTTTTATGCTCATTTTACCTTTTAGTGTTTTGGCACAAAATACTTTTTCTGGTAAAATTATTGATGCATCCAACAATCAGGTAATGCCAGGAGTTTCTGTTACAATCGTAGGAACAACAACTGGAACATTTACTGATTCTGATGGTGTCTTCATTTTAAAAAATGTAAAATCTGGAAATGCTGTTTCTTTCTCATTTTTGGGATATAAAACAGAAACCATAGTTTACGATAACCAACAAAATAGTACCATTTCTTTACAACTAGAAGGACAAGGTATTGAAGAGGTTGTAGTAATAGGATATGGAAAAGTAAAGAAAAAAGATGCAACAGGTGCTGTAACACAAATTTCTTCAAAAGATTTTAACAAAGGTGCCACACCAACTGTAGAAAATCTATTAAATGGTAGAGTTGCTGGTTTACAGATTAATACTGGAGGTGGGCCTGCGAGTGGTTCTGCAATTAGAATTAGAGGTGGTGCTTCTATTAACGCAAGTAATGATCCTTTAATAGTTGTGGATGGTTTACCAATTTCTAATGATACGCCAGCTGGTTCGAGAAACTTCCTAGCTACTTTAGATCCAAACACAATTGAATCAATTACTGTTTTAAAAGACGCATCTGCAACAGCAATTTATGGATCAAGAGCATCAAATGGTGTAATTATTATTACTACAAAAAAAGGTGGTAAAACTTTAAAAGTAGATTATAATTTTCAATATGGAAGCGGAAAACATTACAGAAAAATTGATGTTTTAAGCTCGGATGAATTTGTAAATACAATTAGACAATATCAACCTACAAGATTAAATGAATTGGGTGTTGATGACCCTACAACTACAGTTTCTGATGATCCATTGACTCCAAATGTTATTGAAGGTAGAATCATTTACAACACTGACTGGCAAGAAGAATTATTTAAAAGAACGGATTACGTAAACAACAATTTAAATATTTCTGGTAGTTTATTTGATGCGATTCCTGCTCGTTTAAGCTTAGGAAATACATACCAAGAAGGTTTAATTTTAACAGATAGATTTAACAGAACTTCTGCAGGATTAAATTTAAGTCCAAGTTTATTAAAAGACCATTTAAAACTTACTTTAAACGCAAACTATTCTAACGAAAAAAATAATTTCGCAAAAACACCAATTGGTGGTGCAGTACGTTTTGATCCTACAAAACCTATTTACAATTTAGGTTCTCAATGGGGTGGTTATTATGAACACACTGCTGGTGGAGCCTTAAATGGTAATTTATTAAATGGTGGTAGAAATCCAATTGCAGAAATTTTACAAAGCACAAACAATGGAAAAGTAAATCGTATTTTAGGAAACTTTCAAATCGATTATAAAATGCACTTTTTACCGGAACTTAGAGCTGTTGTTAACTTAGGTTACGACTCATCAAAAGGGGAAGGCGTAAGCACTGTAGCTAAAAACTCAGCGGTTTCAGATGGAAATGGCGGAAGAGCATTATCAGATAAGTTTGGAGAAAATTCAGAATACAATTCAACCTTTACTAATAAATTATTAGATGCCTATTTTGTATATAATAAAACTTTTTCAAAACTTGAATTTGAAGGAACCGCTGGGTATTCTTACCAAAAATTTCAAGCGAAAAGATTTAGTTCAGGAAATAAATTAAATCCGAATAGTGTAGCAGATGTTGATACAGCTACAGATAAAGTATTAATTGGTTTTTTCGCAAGAACCAACTTCACTTACAATGATAAATATTTGTTAACCTTAACCTACAGAAGAGACGGAACTTCGGTTTTTGTTAAAGAAAATCAATTTGGTAACTTCCCAGCAGCATCTTTTGCTTGGAAACTTAACAACGAGTTTTTTAAAGACAGTAAAACGATATCTGACTTAAAATTACGTTTAGGTTGGGGTATTTCAGGACAACAAGATTTAGGTAGAAATGATTATTTTCAACAACAATATATAAGTAGTCAAACAAATGGATCTCAATATACGTTTGGAAACACACCTATTGTAATTGGTTTACCTAAAGATTACAATACCAAATTAAAATGGGAAGAAACAACAACCTATAATGTTGGTTTAGATTACGGATTTTTCAACAATAGAATTTCAGGATCTATTGAAGGATATTATAAAGTTTCTGATGATTTATTATTTAATGCACCCTTTCCTGATGGATCTAACTTTGCTAATAATGGCCCGCAAAACATCGGTAGTTTAGATATTAAAGGTGTGGAATTAAACTTAAATGCAGACCTTGTTAAAAAACAAGACTTCACTTGGAATGTTAATTTCAATGCTTCAAAATTCGAAAGAAGAATTAAGGAGCTTAAAACAGTGAACAATACTCCAACTGGAGGAATTGGCGGAGGAACTGGTGGTAATATTCAGGTTTTCTCTGAAGGATGGACACCGAATTCCTTTTACGTGTACAAACAACTATATAACACAGATGGAACTCCAATACAAGGTGCTTTTAGTGATTTAAATGGAGATAATATTATCAATGAAAAAGACAAATACATCTATAAAAACACAGATCCAGATGTATTAATGGGCTTCCAGTCTACAATGAATTATAAAAACATTGATTTCTCTTTTAACTTAAGAGCAAGTATTGGTAATAGAATGTATAACAATGTAAATTCTGCTAATGCGTATACTGGACTTTTAGTAGACAATGACGTTTTAGCAAATATTCCTGCTAGTACATTTGATACTAACTTCACTAATTCAGGAAATAATGTCATTTTTTCAGATCATTATATTGAAAATGCTTCTTTCTTAAAAATGGATAACATTACCTTAGGATATACTTTTCCAAAATGGTTAGAAGGCAAAGCATCTGTTCGCTTAAGCGCAGGAGTTCAAAATGCATTCGTAATTACTAAATATTCTGGTTTAGATCCAGAAGTATTTAATGGTATTGATAACACAATTTACCCTAGACAAAGACAAATTTTGTTTGGAGCGAATATTAAATTTTAAAAAGTATAATCATGAAAAAATATAAATTTTTATCGTTATTATCATTCGGAATTTTTACAGTATTTATCTCATGTACAGATGATTTAAATGTTGAACCAAAAGATGATGATATATTTTTAACAGATGCTTATTTTAGCTCGCCAGCATCCTATAAATCAGCTTTAGGTGGTGTGTATGCTAATCTTTCATTAACTGGATTGTCTGGAGTTGGTTCTTCTAACATAACAGGTATTGATCCAGGAACTAGTCAATACGGACGTTGCCTATGGTATTTACAAAACTTAACTACAGATGAAGTTATTTGGAGTTATGAAAATGACCCAGGAACAGCAGAACTTCAAAGAAATACTTGGACTGCAAGCAACCCATTGATATTAGGAATGTATTCTAGAACTATGGCACAAGTTGCTTTTTGTAATGAATATTTAAGACAAACCACTGCAGCTAAATTAAGCAGTAGAGGAATTACTAATCCTACATTATTAGCTGATATTGCTTTATTTAGAGAAGAAGTCAGAGCTTTAAGAGCCTACGCATATTACAACATGATGGATCTTTTTGGAAAAGCATCTTTTACTACAGAAAATGATGTAGTAGATGTAAATGGTCCTGAATATAGCAGACAGCAGTTATTTAGTTTTATTGAAAGTGAACTATTAGACGTGGCTACAAACCTAAAAGCGCCAAGAACGAATGAGTATGGAAGAGTAGATAAAGCTTTTGCATGGATGGTTTTAGCAAAAATCTATTTAAATGCTGGAGTTTACATTGGACAAAATAAATATGAGCAATGTGTTACCATGTGTGAAAATGTAATTGGAGGTGGTTATGTTTTAGAGAGTAATTATTTACACAACTTTAATGCAGACAATCATTTGTCATCAGAAATGATTTTTAGTTTACAATCAGATGGAAATGTAACTCAAAGTTATGGCCCAACAACTGTTATGTGTAATGGACAAGTGGGTTCAATTGAAAGTAATGGTTCTAGCTTTGGTGTTTCAGGTTGGGGTGGTGCCTTGCGTTTAAGAAAACAGTTTGTTCAAAAATTTAGTGCCGCATCATTTAATTCCGATGAAAGAAAAACAATTATTTCAGGAACTCGACCAATTGATATTTCTGACATTGCAATTCGATCACAAGGTTTTGTATTAGCCAAATATTCTAATATTTCTTCAACAGGAGTAGCAGGACCTAACCAAACATTCGTGAATACTGATTTTCCTTTATTCCGTTTAGCTGATGCCTATTTAATGTATGCAGAATGCGCCAGAAGAGGTGCGCCTAATGCTACTTTAGGCCAAGGTGTGTTTTACATCAATTTATTAAGAGAAAGAGCCAATAATAGTCCGATTAATAATATTGACGAATCAGCAATGACTTTAGATTTCTTAATTGACGAACGTTCTAGAGAATTACATTGGGAAGGACACAGAAGACAAGATTTAATTCGTTTCGGTAAATATGTTGGCGGAAGTTACAACTGGGCATGGAAAGGTAATGGAATTAATGGTATCGGAATTTCGAATCATTTGCAACTTTTCCCAATACCTTCAAATAGCTTATCTGCAAACAGAAACTTAACTCAAAACACAGGTTATTAATCATTTTAATTTAATAGTTATGAAAAATATATTTAAATCCATTTTAACAATCGCATTAGTTACCTTTTTCTCTTCATGTGAAGATGAAAGTAATTTAGTGTATGTAGAACCTGCTGCTGCATCGTTCCAAATTATAACACCTACATCTGGTGACGCTGTTACTTTAAGCGAAAGTACGTTGTCTAATCCTGCCATTTCATTAACATGGGATCCAGCGCAATATAGTACACCAACAAGTGTAACTTATACCATTCAACTTGCACCAAGTGGATCTGATTTTTCAAATGCTCAAGATTTAACTTCAACCACCAATCGTAACGCAACAATTACAATGGGTGAACTAAATTTACCAGCATTAACAGCAGGAGCAATTCCATTTGTTCCAACTCCTTTAGATTTTAGAATTAAAGCAACTGTTGCTGGTGGTACGCCATTATATTCAAACGTTATTACTTACGATGTTACTGCATTTGGCTGTTTAGGTCAGTTTGCTGTTGGTGCCGGAATTCCAGCTTCAGGGTGGAACTGGAACAGTCCAACAAGTTTTATTTGTGACAACAACGTACTTACTGCAAGAGTTGGTTTAATCAATGATACTTTCCGTTTCTTTACTACGGAAGGAGATTGGAATTCAGGAAGAAATTTTCCATACTATACTAACTTAGGTTATAAAATTGTTAGTGTTTTAGAAAACGCAAATGACGGTGATCAAAATTTTAAATTTACTGGAACACCTGGAACATACAGAATTAAAATTGACGAAAACAACAAAACTATTGGAGTGGCTAACAGTACGGTTACTAGTGGTCTTGAACCAACATCATTTTGGTTAGTTGGTGCTGCTACTCCAGGTGGATGGTCTTGGTCAGGAAGCAACGAAACAGAATTACCAGTAGTTACAAATGGAATTTATGAAGTACCTGTTAATTTATTAAATAACGAAAGTTTTAGAATTTGGTTTGCAAATGACGGAACAGATAGTTGGGGATTACCAAATAAAAACTATCCTGGGTACATTTCAGACGGATATACTATAGATTCAGAACTAATTAATGCAATGGATGGCGACAGCAATTTTAGATATGTGGGACCAACTGGCGTAAGATTATTTAAAATCAATACTGTTACTAAAATTATCTCAATAGACTAATTTTAGTATCCAATCTTAAGTTGAGCTATATGATAATCATATAGCTCAATTTTTTACTAGTAACAATTATGAAAAAAATTACACTTTTACTACTAATATTGTTTAGTTGTTTCTCCTTGGCACAACAGCAAACAATAACTTATACTATTACACCTTCTGTATTTGAAGACAACCAATCCATCACCATAACAATTAATGGAAATTCAGTAAATGAAGCTACTTGGGGTTCTGGAAATAATTTGTATTTATGGGCTTGGTCTTTTGACTCAAACGATTTAAATATTTTAGATTGTCCTACAAACGGAACTTGGACAGACTCCAACGAAATAAATAAGTTTACTTACAACTCTGGACCCGACACCTACACATATACGCTAACACCAAATGCTTTTTATAACCGTTTTACAGGAATCGGAAGATTAGGGTTTTTAGTAAAAGCAAATGACGGTACTGGAAATAAAAAATCGCAAGATATTACGTCAGAAGTTGGTGCATTTAGTTTTACATTAGCCACTCCTACAATCAATTCTAATACTATTGTAAATTCTGGAGGAAATGTTTTTATATCAGCTAATCATACAAATGGAGCAGCAAATTATGTATTGAAAGCCAATGGAACTCAAATTCACAGTAGTAATGGAGCCGCTATAAGTTATAGTTATACTGTAACAAACATAATCACAAACACGGTTTATACTTTAGAAGTTACTCAAGGCGCAGTTACATTATCAAAAAAATTCAATGTAATTGTAAAACCAACGGTTATTCCAACAGTTGCTTTACCTGCAGGTTTAGAGATTGGAATAAACTATAATTCTGGAGACGCCACAAAAGCAACTTTAGTTTTAGAAGCACCGGGTAAAGACTTCATTTATATAGCAGGAAGTTTTAACAATTGGTTGCCAACAAGTACCCATTTAATGAATAAAAATACTAGTGGAACAAAATTCTGGTTAGAAGTAACCGGACTAACTCCAGGACAAATTTATACGTATCAATATTGGGTAGCCGATCAAACACCAACAACCAATTCACCAAATATTGTAAAAACTGCAGATCCTTGTTCTACCTTAGTTTTATCTCCTTTTGATGATAGTGGAATACCTGCAACTTCTTACCCAGCAATGCCAACTTATCCAGCAGGACAAGAAAGAGAAGTTACGGTTTTACAAACGGGTCAAACACCATATAACTGGCAAGTAACCAACTTCACAAAACCAGAAAAAGACAAATTAATCGTTTATGAAGTATTGGTTCGAGATTTTGATTCGGATAGAAACTATCAAGACTTAATTGATAAAATTGACTATTTCAAAAATTTAGGAATAAATGCCATCGAATTAATGCCCGTAATGGAATACGAAGGAAATGAAAGTTGGGGTTATAATACCGCTTTTCATATGGCTTTAGATAAATATTATGGATCTGGAAATAAACTGAAAGAACTTATCGATTTGTGTCACCAAAATGGTATTGCGGTTATTTTAGACATCGCCTTTAATCATGCTTTTGGAAGAAATCCTATGGTTAGAATGTGGATGAACGACACTAGTGCTGGCGTTCAAGATGGTTGGGGACCACCAAATACAGACAATCCTTATTTCAATACCACTGCCAAGCACAGTTATAGCGTAGGAGAAGATTTCAATCACACTAGTACTTTAACTCGTGACTATGTAAATCGCACCATCAAACATTGGATTAACGAATTTAAAATTGATGGATTTAGATGGGATTTAACTAAAGGTTTTACACAAAATTGCACCGCTGGAAATGATGTTTGTACGAATAATTACCAAGCAGATCGTGTAGATGTTTTAAAATTATACGCCGATTATTCTTGGGCAGTTGATCCAAATCATTATGTAATTTTTGAACATTTAGGTTCCGATTTTGAAGAACAACAATGGGCAAATTATCGACTTGGTGAAGGAAAAGGAATCATGATGTGGGGAGAAATGTTTTCACAATACAAAGAATTAGCTATGGGCTTTTCCAATACTTCAGGAAACATTTCAAGAATGGGCCATACTAGTAGAGGTTTTACTGGAAAACGATTAATGGGCTATTCCGAAAGTCATGACAAAGACCGATTAATGTACGAAGCAAAAACTTTTGGAAATGCAACAGGAACTAACCCCGTTTTAAACAACGAAGCCAACTCTTTAAATAGAATGTCAGCTTTAGGAGCCATTAGTGTTTTAATTCCAGGTCCGAAAATGATTTGGCATTTTCAAGAATTAGCTATGGATGATTCTATTTATGCCTGTGAAAACGGTGTTGTGAATAATGAAGTAGATGCTACGCCAGGTGATTGTAAACTTTCAACAAAACAACAACCACAATGGACAGAAAATTGGTTAACAACAGCTCCAAGAAGTTCTGTTTATGCAGATTATTCTAAATTTACGAAACTTAAAAAAGGAGAAACTGTTTTTAATGGCGAGTATTCCATTAGTCCAGAAAGTGCTGATAATTTAAAACAACGAATTTACATTTTTGACAATTCATTATTACCAACCCAACTTAAAAACGTGGTGATTTTAGCAAATTTATACACCAGTTCACAAAACATTACCGCCGATTTTCCATACACGGGAAACTGGTATAATTTAATGGATAATTCAGTAACCAATGTAAGTGCAATGAATATGCAAATTACTTTAGCACCAGGAGAATATAAAATTTTCGGGAATCAATTGTCAACGGTTTTATCTAATGAAAGTTTCGAAGTGTTTTCAAAACTTCAATTGTATCCCAACCCTACTTCTAACGCATTTATGCTTACTTTAGATGCTCAAAAAGTAGAAATTTACGCTGTAACCGGACAATTAGTTAAAACAGAAAACAACACTATCGCTAACAAAGAAATTTCTATTTCCGACTTATCAAAAGGTATTTATATCGTAAAAATTACCAATTCTGATAATGTTTCAGTTAGCAAAAAATTAATTAAAGAATAAAGCATAAAGTTAGTTAAACAAAAACGCCAAACTCATTTGAATTTGGCGTTTTTAATTTATGTAGAAAATGAGTTTACATTTTCATTAACCAGTTTCTTACCGAAACTTCTTTTTCAATAATATTTTTTAAATCGGCAATAGCTACACGTTCTTGTAACATGGTATCTCTATGACGAATAGTAACTGTTTTGTCTTCTACCGTTTGATGATCCACTGTAATACAAAATGGTGTTCCTAATGCGTCTTGTCTTCTGTAACGACGACCCACTGCATCTTTTTCATCGTAGGCTACGTTGAAATCCCATTTTAATTCTTCCATGATTTCTTTAGCAATTTCTGGTAAACCATCTTTTTTCACTAACGGTAAAACAGCTGCTTTTGTTGGTGCTAAAACCGAAGGCAAACGTAAAACTGTTCGTGTTGAACCATCTTCTAATGTTTCTTCTTGTAAAGATTTTGAGAAAACTGCTAAAAACATTCGATCTAAACCAACAGAAGTTTCTACCACATACGGTACGTAGTTTTTATTTTCTTCCGTGTCAAAATATTGTAATTTTTTGCCTGAGAATTGTTCGTGTGCTTTTAAATCGAAATCGGTACGAGAATGAATTCCTTCTAATTCTTTAAATCCGAATGGGAAATTAAATTCGATATCAGCTGCAGCATTAGCGTAATGAGCTAATTTTTCATGATCGTGGAAACGGTAATTTTCCGCTCCTAATCCTAATGAATTATGCCATTTTAAACGCGTTTCTTTCCAATAATGATACCATTTCATTTCTTCACCTGGCTTCACAAAAAATTGCATTTCCATTTGTTCAAATTCACGCATACGGAAAATAAATTGTCTTGCTACAATTTCATTTCTGAAGGCTTTACCCGTTTGAGCAATTCCGAAAGGAATTTTCATACGACCTGTTTTTTGAACATTTAAAAAGTTTACGAAAATACCTTGAGCCGTTTCTGGACGTAAATATAAATCCATTGCCGTATCAGCAGAAGCTCCTAATTTCGTTCCGAACATTAAGTTAAACTGACGTACTTCTGTCCAATTACGAGAACCAGAATCTGGACAAGCGATTTCTAATTCTTCAATTAAAAGTTTCACATCGTCTAAATCACCAGCATCTAAACTTTTAGCCATTCTAGCTAAAATTTCGTTCTTTTTAGAAAGGTATTCTACAACTCTAGGATTGGTTGTAATAAATTCTTGTTCGTTAAAAGCATCACCAAAACGAGCTTTTGCTTTTTCGATTTCTTTTTGTGCTTTGATGTTTAATTTTTCGGCATAATCCTCAATTAAAACATCGGCACGATATCTTTTTTTAGAATCTTTGTTGTCAATTAATGGATCATTGAAAGCATCTACGTGACCAGAAGCTTTCCAAGTGGTTGGATGCATTAATATTGCGGCATCTAATCCTACAATATTTTCATGCATTTGCACCATGGATTTCCACCAATATTCTCTAATGTTCTTTTTTAGTTCAACACCGTTTTGTGCGTAGTCATATACTGCACTTAAACCATCGTAAATTTCGCTAGAAGGGAAAATAAATCCGTATTCTTTTGCGTGCGAAACTACATTCTTAAATAAGTCTTCTTGTTTTGCCATAGTGCAAAAGTAAAAATAGCAACGGAATTAAAAAAGGAATTTCTAATTAATTATAGTTGAAAATAGTAGAACTGATTTTAGTAGTACCTGAATATAAATTTACTATATAACGTCCTTTAAATGTTTTATTCTTAACTAAATCAACATAACTACAAACATCTGTTACTTGTTGCTTGTATAAAAATTTAGCTAATTTACTGTATTTCAATACTACATTGTTTTTTTCATAAACTAAATCTTCAACAGAAACGATATCGTTTTGAGGATTAATTACTTGTACAAAAAGCTCTTTTTCACCTTCAGTAATCGCTTCGTTTTTATCAACTGTGAAACAAACTCTGATTTGCTCAATCGTTTTCACTTTACTTGGAGTAGCATTTTCTGTTAAAAACTTCACTCCTTTAACTTGTAAGTTAGTAATTTCAAATTTAGAACTTGGATAAATTGTGTTTTGAACAATTTTAGATTTTTTTTCTTCCGGTTTAACTAATGCTTTTATCTTTTCAATTTCTTTTAATTTATTTTGCAACAAATTTATAGAATCTTTGATGGTTTCAATTTGGGCATTAAGTTCTGCTAAACTTTTAAAATTAATTGAAACTTTCGAACTTTTTATTTTATTAATTTTAGAATTTAAAGCCGTGAAACTTTCGTCATAATTATTATACAACATAGAAACAGAATCATACTTTTCAATAATTTCCGACAATTGATTTTGTGTTAATACACTTTCTTGTCTTAAATTTTCTTGTAGTTCTTTTGAGGATTTGTTATCTTTATAACTTTTAAAAAACACAATCAATAAAAAAATTGAAAGTGCGAGTATGATAAGTTTATAAGAATTATTTCTATTTGAGGACATACTTTGTTATTTTTACTAAATATAAAATTATTGTTTTAATATGTTAAAAATTATCGATGAAATACAAAAAAATCTGTTAAATGTTCTTTTTCCGGTTTTTTGTAATGGCTGTTCCAATCTCTTATTGAAGAATGAAAAAGTTATATGCACCAAATGTAACCACAATTTACCTTTTACACATCATCATAACATTAAGGAAACAGAAATTGATAAAGTTTTTTATGGCATAATTCCTATTGAATTTGGCGCCTCAATGCTTTATTTTACAAAAAAAGGGGTTTCACAAAATCTTATTCATAATTTAAAATACAAAAACAGACAAGAAATTGGAACCTATTTAGGTGATTTATATTCCCTTGAATTAATGAAACTTGCAATTTTTAAAGAAATTGATTGTATTATTCCAGTACCATTACACAAAAAAAGATTTCACGAAAGAGGCTACAATCAAGTAACTACTTTTTGCAAATCTATTGAAAAAAACTTAACAATTCCAATACTTGACACTATTTTAGTTAAAAAACTACATTTAAAATCTGTAACAGATAAATCTAAAGAAAAACGTTTAGAACATAATAAAAATGTATTTGCCATAGAAAATCAAGATAAAATTGAAGGTAAACATATCTTACTCATTGATGATGTTTTTACAACTGGAGCAACAATCGAAGCTTGTTCCAAAGAAATATTAAAAATTAAAAACACTAAAATCAGTATTCTTACAATGGCTTATTCACAATCATAAAATTTATTTAAATATTATGATGCAAGTGAATATAATTGTTACTTTGCAATCTAAATTACGACCTAATTAATGAGAAAATTCATCTTCATACTTACTCTAATTTCCATTCTTTTTATCAGCTGTGCCAAACGAGGATCCATTTCTGGTGGCACGAAAGATACCATTGCACCAATAATCGTAAAAAGTAATCCTAAAAATTACGAAACTAATTTTACAGGTAAAAATATAAAAATTGATTTCAGCGAATACATAAAGGTAAAAGACATCAACAAACAATTGATTATTTCACCACCCATGAATACAGCTCCTACTATTGTTCCACAAGGAAGTGCTAGTAAATTTATATCCATTACTTTAAATGAAGATTTAAAACCAAACACCACTTATAGTTTCAATTTCGGACAAAGTATTACAGATTATAACGAAGGAATTCCTTATTCGCAATTTAAATATGTGTTTTCTACAGGTGCGTATGTGGATTCTTTATCCGTTTCCGGAACTATAAAAGATGCTTTTGACAACAAAACAGATGATTTTGTAACTGTAATGTTATATGACGCAGCAACTTACAACGATAGTTTGGTGTACAAACAAAAACCAGTTTATGTAACGAATACTTTAGAAAAAAATACGGCTTTCAAAATTGAAAATATTAGAGAAGGTGAGTACTATTTAGTGGCAATTAAAGACAAGAATAACAATTACAATTTCCAATCAAAAACAGAAAAAATTGCCTTTAAAAAAGAAAAAATTAAAATTCCAACAGATAACGTCTATACTTTAAGTCTGTTTTCCGAAAAAAACGAAATCAAAACGTATTCTCCAACATTAGAAAGCAACAACAAACTTTTTCTTGGTTATGAAGGAAATGTTAAAAACATTAAAATCTTCACCAAGAAAAACAATATTGAAACCCCATTAAAATTTACCAAATCACAAGATAAAAAATCTGATACCTTACAAGTTTTTATTCCGAATGACGCGAAAGATTCACTAAAAGTTATTGTGAAATCAGACGATTATAGTAAAGAATATTCGGTAAAATTGAAAAAACTTAAAGAAGCTGATTCCTTGAAAGTGTCTCTTTTTGCAAATAAAAAATTTAGTTTTAATGAAAAACTAATTTTATTAACTACAACGCCAATTAAAAAAGTAACTTCTGAAAAAATATTTATTCGAAAAAAAGACGCAACTTCTGTACCTTTTACTACTGAAATAAATGATTTCGAACAATCCATTTCATTCGATTTTAAACAAGAAGAAAACGAAAAATACACAATTGAATTAGCACCTGGTGCAATAGAAGATGATTACAACACCAAAACCGATAGTTTAAAATTCGATTTAGCAAAAGGTGAAATTAGTGATTTTGGAAATTTACGTTTACGAATTAAAAACACAAAGAAATTTCCTTTTGTAGTTCAAATAGTAAATAGCACTGGAGACATTGTAGGTGAAAAATGCTGCACAAAAGAAACCGAAATGTATTTTGAAGCCATTCAACCTAGCACCTATCAAGTAAGATTGTTTTACGATGATAACAACAATCAAATTTGGGATTCTGGAAATTTTAAAACAAAATTACAACCAGAAGAAATGATTTATTTTCCTGCATTAATTGACGTAAGAGCCAATTGGGACGTAGATCAGGAATTAGAATTGGAATAAATTAAAGCAACTTAAATTCATCTCTATCATTCAGAAAATTTAATTTATTTCTGGTTTCTAGCATTTTATCTTTGTCTAAATTGGCAATAAAAACACCTTCGTTTTCTGTTGGCTCGATGATACAATTTCCTAATTCGTCAATAATTTGCGAATGTCCTATATATTCAAAATTGTTATTATCTGTTCCGATTCGGTTGACGCCAATGGCATAAGATATGTTTTCAACAGCTCTTGCTTTCAGCAAAATATCCCAAGCATTTGTTCTCACCTTTGGCCAACTTGCCACATAAATTAACAAATCGTAATTTTCTGTATTTCTTGAAAAAACGGGGAAACGCAAATCGTAACAAACTTGTAAGCAAATTTTCCAGTTGTTATAATTTACGATTACTTTCTCTGTTCCAGAAGTATAAATTTTATCTTCTCCAGCTAAAGTAAACAAGTGTTTTTTATCGTAATATTGTATTTCTCCATCAGGAAAAACAAAAACCATTCGGTTATAAAAATTATCATTTTCAGTAATTACTAAACTTCCTGTAATCGCACAATTTTTAGCTTTTACGATTTCTTTCAACCACAAAATAGTTGCTCCATCCATGGTTTCAGCTACCAAATTTGGATGCATTGTAAAACCTGTCGTAAACATTTCTGGAAGAACTATTAAATCGACACTTTCTTTTAGAGCATTGATTTTTTCTTCTGATTTTTTTCTGTTCTCCGATGGATTTTCCCAAATAATATTGGTTTGAATTAACGCTGTTTTCATGAAATAAAAATATCAAAAACACTTTAAAAAAATAGATGCCTGTTAATTAAATTTTATCTAAATAACTTGGTGAAACCCAATTAATAGAACATTTTTTAAAATAATTGTAAATAATCGGAACTGCTAATTGAGCTTTTGGATGAATATCATGAAAAAGTAAAATACCTTTACGCCATAAGAGCATCAAAGTAATTTGTCTATCAGCTACTTCATTTGCTGTGATTTTTGAATTCCAATCTTGTGAATCTAAATTCCAAAGTACAATTTTCGCATCATTTTTTTCTAAATAAACAGCAATCTCTTTTGTTCGTTGTCCATAAGGTGGTCGAAAATTTACTGTATTATTCCTAAAAATATCCTTAATTAATTTTTCAGTATTCCCAATAGATGTTTTCCAAGTAAGCGATTTTTGATGAGAATTATGTTCAAAACCATGCGAAGAAACACTTTGATTTTGATAAAGTTTTTGCAAACTTAATGCTGAAGTCGCCTCTTTTCTTGCCGTTAATGATGTACCTAAAACATAAAAAACGGCTGACAAATTGTGCAAGGAAAGCACTTTAATCATTTTGTCTGTATTTCCATTAACAGGGGTTGGCCCATCATCAAAAGTTAATAAGAAATGTTTTTGATTGAATTCATGACCTGTCACTTCATTGGGATGTAGTGTATTTATTTCGCTTGTAATTTTTGGAAACAATGCTGCTAAACGCAATTGTTCATAGACATAAGACTTGTAAAAAGTTTTAGAATTTTGATACCAATTTGTGAGATGTTCCGGTATGTTTTTACTAAGTTCAACTTTTGAAAGAGTTTCCCAAGTGTTTTTGGGGGAAATTTTAATTACAGCATTTAAAGCTTCTTTATCAAGAGAATTTATATTATTTAAAAGTATTTTTCTAGTTTGTGTTTTCCAGTTTTCTACAGATTGACTATTTAGTGTTTTTAAGTTGGTTAACACTATTAATTTATCATCATTATAAGTGCAATATTCTGTAAAAACTTCAATAAAAACAAGCATTTCACATTTAGAAGCCACGTCAAAATCGTAGCTAGAATCCATCGGTAAGTTCCAAAAAGATCTATCTGATTTCGCAATTGTATTTGGTCCAATTTGACTACTTGCAAAATTGAAGAACCAAAGCGCTAAGAAACAAAATGTAGCTTTCAATGTTATCTTATTTTTGAAGATACTCGCAAAATAGCTTTATCATACACTGGATTAGCTTTATTTTGTTTGGCTAATTTGTAATATTGAAGTGCGTTATTCCATTGAGAATTGCTCTCATAAATTTTCGCAATATTATAATAAGAACTTGCTTTTACAGTTTTAGCATTGGTTCCAGATGCAAATTCAATCGCTTTTCTATTCGCCCATAATGCTTCTGCTTCATTACTGTTTTTTTGAAAAGAAAGTCCTAAATTACTATAAAACTGACCGTTTCTTGGGTTCAATTCAATAGCTTGTTGATAAAAATATATGGAACTTTCTAAATTTCCTGCATGGTAAGCTGCTTCCCCTTTTTTATTGACTTGAAGCGCAAGCTCTTTGTCAGTATCTGTAATATTTTCTTCATAATTCCCATCAAATCTGTAAGCTCTTAAAATAGACTGAACACCTTCCCAAGAATTGGAATTTTTAAAATCTCCAACATCAACAATATTTCCAGTTTCATCTATAATAAATGGAATCCAGACTGTACCGGTTTTTCCTTGTGGTACATAATATGTTTTTATTAATGAATTTCCAATATACACATAAACTTTTGCATTACTAATTCTAGATAATCTATTGTCATCTGTCATATTTCTATCGGAGAAATTATGAACGGCATAAACATATTTTTTTCCTTCAATTTTCTTTGAAATCGTAATAGTTTCTGGTCCAAAACTATCTGTATCATCCACATCTAAATTAGCGTAAACGGCATCTTTTTGATGATAACATACATATCCACCAGGATAGGATAAATGAGAATCAATATCATTTGGTTGTTCATCCCAACTTAAAACGATACGCATTCCATCCAGCTCTTGCATATATGGACTAATCGCATAAGTTAGTCCACCACATCTACATTTAGATACTAAAGTAGAATACCCTTCTTTTTTTATGATTATTGTAACGTTTGGATCGTCCTGATATTCTGATGGAATTTCAACTATACCTTCAGAATTAGATAATTTAGGAATAGATGTTTCACCATTCTTTTGAAAAATTACCTGAGCATTTGGAATCACTTTATTTTTGACAACTGCACTCAAAACAAGTATTTCGTTTGAATTTTGTGCTATTATTTTTGAAGTAGAAATTAACGCAAATAATAAGAAAAATAATTTCATGATGTAGATATGTTTTTTACAAATGTAACAAAAATAAAAAAAACGCATTCAAAAAAATGAATGCGTTTTTAAAGTATTGTTTAAAGTGTTCTAATTAAATTACACTTGCTTTTAAATATTCTCTGTTCATACGAGCGATGTTTTCTAAAGAAATTCCTTTCGGACATTCTACTTCACAAGCACCTGTATTAGTACAATTTCCGAAACCTTCTTCATCCATTTGACGTACCATATTTAAAACTCTGTCAGCCGCTTCAATTTTACCTTGAGGCAATAAAGCATATTGAGATACTTTCGCACCAACGAATAGCATAGCTGAACCGTTTTTACAAGTTGCTACACAAGCTCCACAACCAATACAAGCAGCTGCTTCAAAAGCTTTGTCAGCATCTTGTTTATTAATTGGAGTTGCATTAGCATCAATAGTACGACCAGATGTGTTTACAGATACGAATCCACCAGCTTGTTGGATTCTATCGAAAGCACTTCTATCTACCATTAAGTCTTTTACAACAGGGAACGCTTTACTTCTCCATGGTTCAATAAAGATAGTTTCTCCATCTTTAAATTTACGCATGTGTAATTGACAAGTTGTAGTTCCAGTGTCTGGACCATGTGCACGACCATTAATATACAACGAACACATTCCACAAATTCCTTCACGACAATCGTGATCAAATGCAACTGGTTCTTGTTGGTTGTTAATTAATTGTTCATTCAATTGATCTAACATTTCTAAGAAAGAACTGTCAGTAGAAACATTATCTAATTTATAAGTTTCCATTTTACCTTTAGCACTGGTGTTTTTTTGACGCCAGATTTTAAGGTTAATATTTATATTTTTTTTAGCACTCATGATATCTTATTTATAGTTTCTAGCTGCAATTTTGATAAACTCATATTTCAATTCTTCTTTATGAAGTACTGATTTACTTGCATCGCTTCCATTATATTCCCAAGCAGCAACATAAGCGAAGTTTTCGTCATCACGAAGTGTTTCACCTTCAGCGTCTTGATATTCTTCACGGAAATGTCCACCACAAGATTCTTTACGTAATAAAGCATCTTTTGCCATTAATTGTCCCAATTCGATAAAATCAGCTACACGAAGTGCTTTTTCTAATTCTTGATTTAATTCATTAGCAGCACCTGGAACTCTAACATCTGAATAGAAATCTTCTCTTAATTGTCCGATTTCTTCAATTGCTTGAGTTAAGCCTTTTTCGTTTCTAGCCATTCCAACTTTATTCCACATAATTAAACCTAATTTTTTATGGAAATAGTCAACAGATTTTGTTCCGTTATTATTGATTAATTGCTCAATAGATTGACGAACTGCATTTTCTGCATCTACGAATTCTGGTGTATCAGTAGAAATTTTACCTGTTCTAATTTCGTCTGCTAAATAGTTAGAAACTGTGTAAGGTAATACGAAATAACCATCCGCTAAACCTTGCATTAAAGCAGAAGCCCCTAAACGGTTTGCACCGTGGTCTGAGAAGTTTGCTTCACCAGCTACGAAACATCCAGGAATAGATGACATTAAGTTATAATCCACCCAAACTCCACCCATTGTGTAATGCACTGCTGGATAAATTTTCATTGGTGTTTCATATGGATTTTCATCTGTAATTTTTTCATACATCGTGAAAAGATTACCATATTTAGATTCTACCCATTTTTTCCCTAAATCTTGAATTGTAGCATCAGAAGGATTATGATCACCTTGAGTATAAGCGGCTTGTTTTCCTTTTGTAATAATTTCTGAAGCGAAATCTAAATACACTCCTTCATTCGTATCATTAGCTTCGATTCCATGACCTTCATCACAACGCTCTTTAGCTGCACGAGAAGCTACATCACGAGGTACTAAGTTACCAAAAGCTGGATATCTTCTTTCTAAGAAATAATCTCTATCTGATTCTGCAATTTGAGTTGGTTTTAATTTACCAGCTCTAATAGCTTCTGCATCTTCTTTTTTTGCTGGAACCCAAATACGACCCGAGTTACGTAATGATTCTGACATTAACGTTAACTTCGCTTGATTGGTTCCATGAACTGGAATACAAGTTGGGTGAATTTGCACGAAACAAGGATTAGCAAAATGCGCCCCTTTTTTATGAATTTTCCAAGATGCTGTAACGTTACTTCCCATGGCATTTGTAGATAAGAAATAAACATTTCCATATCCACCAGTTGCCACAATCACAGCGTGTGCTGAGTGACGTTCTAATTCTCCAGTAATTAAATTACGAGCAATGATTCCACGAGCTTTTCCATCTACTTTAACAATGTCAAGCATTTCGTGACGGTTATACATTTTTACATTTCCTAAACCAATTTGTCTAGATAATGCTGAATATGCTCCTAATAATAATTGTTGACCAGTTTGTCCGGCAGCATAAAAAGTACGTTGTACTTGCGTTCCACCAAACGAACGGTTATCTAATAATCCACCATAATCTCTAGCGAAGGGAACACCTTGCGCCACACATTGGTCGATAATATTTGAAGATACTTCTGCTAAACGGTGTACGTTTGCTTCACGCGCACGGTAGTCACCACCTTTAATCGTATCATAAAATAATCTGTACGTACTATCACCATCATTTTGATAGTTTTTAGCTGCGTTTATACCTCCTTGAGCGGCAATTGAATGCGCTCTACGTGGAGAATCTTGAAAACAAAATGCTTTTACGTTGTAACCCATTTCTCCAAGAGAAGCGGCTGCCGAAGCACCTGCTAAACCAGTCCCTACTACAATTACATCGATTTTTGGTCTATTATTTGGAGCAACTAATTTAAGATTATTCTTATGGTTGGTCCATTTTTCTGAAATATGACCTTGAGGAATTTTAGAATCTAATGCCATATGTTTTTATTTTGAAATAAAGTGAATGTAAATTGGAATAATAGCAAATAGTATTGGAACTATAACTGAAAATGCTTTTCCGAAAACTTTAATTGCTGGTGTAAATTTACCATTAACTCCTAACGATTGGAAGGCACTTTGAAAACCATGCCATAAGTGGAAACCTAAAACAGCCATAGCTAACACATAAAACAAAGTAAAAAACAACCCTTCATTTGGAATAGCGTTAAATAACTTTCCTTTACTTTTGAAAAAAGCATAAGTGATTTTGTGTAAATCTTTATACCCTTCACCCATTTTCATGTTAGCTTGTTTATTAAAGAATTCTGTTCTGTTCTTTATTTCCAATCCTTGTTGTGCTAAAGAAACTGAATCGGCTGGGAAAAACTGTGAATTTTGAGTACCAACAACTAATGTCATTTTTTGTCCCATGTTATCTACATGAATAGTTTGTAACGGGATGTTTTTATCAAAATGCATTTTTGCCCAAAAATTCACCATGTGTGTAGCGATGAAAATTAAAACCACAGTTCCTAAAACAGCCATATTTCTTGAAGAAAAACTACTGTTTTTTGAAGGATTACTCATTGCATAAGCTACAGGACGAGCTTTTTTGTTTTGAACTGCTAAATAAATTCCATCAATTGCATGGAAAATAATAGAAATGTACGTTAAATAAGAAAGTAATTTTACGGCTGGATTAGAAGTCATAAACAAAGCATACTTATTAAATTGAAGAGCGGCTTCAGTGTTGTTACCTGCTAACAATTGTAAGTTTCCTAATAAATGCCCAACTAAAAACAAACATAAGAACAATCCAGTAAGTGCCATCCAATATTTTTTTGCGATAGATGACTTTAAAAATGCTGATTTTGCCATAATTATAGTTAAAGTTAATTTGAGTTTTAATAATGTAAGCAAAAATAAAGGTTATAAGTAAGACTTACAACCTTTGAAAGATAATTTATAATGATTTTAAATGAGTTTAACTTTTGTTGAATATCAACACGTTAGATGATGATTTAAAATACCAAAACAAGAAATTAAACCTCTCATACTTATGTCTGCAATATATTATACCGCAGAAAGCAGAAATTTTCCGTCAAAATTGACTTCATACCACGCAAAACCATTGGTATTTGAAAGAAATAATTCTACTACTTCATTCTTGGTTTTATTTCTATAAATCAAAAAATTTTAGCTAAATTTCTATAAGTAAAAAGCAACTAACAGATAAAAATTACCTAAATAATTTAATCTTACTTCCATTGGATTAAACTTAACTTTTAGAAACAATAGTTATTCTTCAACAACAATCTGATTGTCAAATGAATTAGCAGTTGAAAAGCAAAAAAACAATATTTATTTTGTTATTTTAATTTTCATTTTCTTTAATGATTAAAGTTTGGGTTTCTTTTTTACCGTTAGCCTCTAATTCAACCATATATTTTCCAACTGGCAGATACTGTTTTTTATTTTCAGCTTGACTTATTTTAATTTTCGAATCTTTGTTTTCTATTGCTGTTTTTGTTTTCTCGTCGATACTTAAATCGTAATCCATTTTTAGCAGGCCTTTTTCGGATTTTGCTTGACGATTGAAAACCACAATACCATCTTTGTTTTTTATGGTAATAACAACATTTGAAGTAGCTTTTAAATAATACCAAATGGCAACATTCGGATTATTTTCCGTTTCCCAAGCATACGAAGTATTCCCCCAATTTTTAGAAAAATAAACGTCTTTTACTTTAAATAACGCAATTCCTTTAGTATTTATTATTTCATTAATTTGCTGAATATTTGCGACATTCACTTTATATAAAGAACGACCATGAGTAGCTACAATTAAATCTTTTTCTCTAGTTTGAATGACTAAATCATGAACGGCAACATTTGGAATTTCAGTTGAAAAATCTTGCCAAGTACTTCCTTTATCTATTGAAATAAACAAACCATTATCTGTTCCTAAATATAAAATATTTTCATTTTCTGAATCTTCTAAAATTACATTCGCTGCATTTTGGTTGAAATTCTCTGTTAACAATTTCCAATTCGCACCGAAATCTTCTGAAACATATGCATAAGTTGTGAAATTATCATCTCTATATCCGTTTAATGTAATGTAAATTCTTTCTTTATTAAAGTTCGAAAAACGCACACGAGAAACCCATAAACCTTGTGGTAATGAAACTGAAACTTTTGTCCAGTTTTCCCCACCATTTTTAGTTACATGAATGTTACCATCATCTGTACCGACTACAAGTTGCCCAAATTTAAACTTACTTTCTGCTAATGAAGTTATCGTTCCAAAAGGCACATTTCCTTCTACTTTTCCGTTGGTTAAATCCGTTGAAATTTTTTCCCAATCTTTTCCTTGATTCATAGAACGAAACACGTATTGTCCGCCAAAATAAACAATATCTTGATTGTGTGATGACAATAAAATAGGCGTTTGCCAATTGAATCGGTAAGGAGCTTCTTTTTTATCAGCTCTTGGTGTGATATAGTTTCTTTTTCCTGATTTTCTATCAATTTTAGTATAACTTCCAAATTGAGAACCTGTATAAACTAAGTCATTTGTTCTGGTATCAATTTGAACTTGCATGCCATCGCCGCCACTTAAAAATTCGTACGGATATTTTCCGTCTTGCAACCAATCTACATTGTGTTCGTAGGTATTTGGACCAGCCCAAACGCCGTTATCTTGCAATCCACCGTACACTTCATACTCTTCTTTATTGTCCACATTAACTGTGTAAAATTGTCCCACCGCTTGGTTGTTGCATTTTATCCAGTGTTTTCCGTTATCGTAAGTAATATTCACACCACCATCATTTCCATTAATGACATGATTTGGATTTTTCGGATTCACCCAGCAAACGTGATGATCTGAATGCACATTATCTTTGCTTAATGATTTGAAAGACTTTCCTCCATCATTTGAAAAAATTATTGGAACAGCTGAAATATACAATCTATTTTCGTTCGATTCATCTACAGTAATATCGGCAAAATAATATCCATAAGAATAAAAAGCATCATTAATGAATTTTTCATGTGTTTTCTTCCAGGTTTTTCCGCCATCAATTGTTTTATAAATTTCTGCACCAATCACTTCTGTGTCAAACAAATTCGTATTGGCATCTGTAGATTTTTCTTTTTTAGAATTTGGACGTAAATTTTGATTATCCACAATCGCGTAAGCAATATTTTCGTTAAACGATGTCAAACCAATTCTTCCTATCCCAACATTACTTGGAAAACCTGAATTGGCATCTATTTTTGTCCAAGTTGTTCCAGCATCTTCACTTTTATAGATTCCCGAACCCATTCCATTTCCTTTGAAATTATACGCTTTTCGTTCGCGTTCCCAAGCTGCCGCAAACATAATTTTCGGGTTATTTGGTGCGAAACTAATATCTATAATTCCTGTTTCATCATTAATGAATAAGGTTTTTGTCCACGTTTTTCCACCATTCGTAGTTTTAAAAACGCCACGTTCTTCATTTTTCGAATACAAATGACCTAAAACTCCGACTATAATTTCATTGTTATCATTGGGGTTGACCCAAATTTTAGAAATATGATGACTATCTGGCAAGCCAATATTGGTCCATGTTTTTCCTTTGTCTGTTGATTTCAAAACGCCAATTCCAGCATACGAAGAACGCGAAGAATTGACTTCACCTGTTCCAACTAAAATTAATCCCGAATTCCAATCGACCGCCACACAACCGATATTCTGTGTAGGAGCAGTATCCATTATCGATTCGAAACTCGTACCATTATTGTCAGTATGCCACAATCCACCAGTTGCATAAGCCGCGTAAAATTCTGTTGGGTTATTTATGTTTACGGCTAAATCTACCACACGACCGCTCATAATGGTTGGTCCTATATTTTGAAATTTTACTGCTTGAAAATCGTTTTGTTGTGCAAATCCAAAAAGACAGGATAAGAATAAAACTGAGAATGCTATTTTTTTCATATTAATGTGTTTTTGTGACATCTTTATCTACCACAATTATTATATCCGCTTTGTTTTGATTTTCTTTTTCAAAACGTACAATATCATCTTGTTCTACAGTTGCAATCGTGACAATTTTTACTTTTGGAACATATTTTTTCAAATACCAATTAATACCTTCAAAATTATCTGAATGATACGTGCCATTATAATGAATAAATGTAGTTTCGGGTTTTAAATTTTTGCTGATAAAATAAGCCATTGTAGCATCTTTAGCGGCTTGTGCTTTTGGTAAATTTTCATTGGCATGCAATTCGTCCATTTCTAACATCGCTTTATAACCCGGTAATTGGGCATCATAAGCAAACGGTAATGGTGCGATCCACGATTTTTGTTCTGTTGACAAAGAATCTAAGGCTTGAAATCCATTCTTATATACCAAACTGGCAAATTTTCTAGGAATATTTGTAGCTATAAAATTAAATTTTTTCTCTTTAGCGAATTCTACTAAGGGCTTGTAATCTGTACGATAATTTTTCCATAAACGCGCCGTAGTATCTAACTGCTTTTGATTGATTTTTCCAGATAAATAATCGTTTAATTCGTCTTGATTATCCGCTTCAAACATTTCGGCACCTAAAACCAAATTCTTTTTTTGAGCTAAATCTTTGGTTAGTTCTAATTGCAACCAATGAATAATAGAATTGTCATGCATTTCGCCAAATAAAACCACATCACTTTTGTTGGTTAGGGATAGCATTTTGCTGTAACTCATTTCTTGACCCACTCTATCGTAGATTTTATATGGTGCTTTTTCTTGAGCCAATACAACTCCACAAAAGAAAGTAGTAAATATTATAGCTATTTTTTTCATATCTGAAACTAATTGAAAATGATTTTCTTCAAAATTAAAAGAATAATTGAATACCTATTCATTTGAAAGTTATTATTTTTGAATTTATAACATCAAAATCATATGAATAGTACTTTATTTGAAGAATTTAAATCGTTTTTTACACCTTTAACTTTAAAGAAAAATGAGTTTTTAGTGAAAGAACAAGAAGTGTGTAAATACTTTTGTTTCATTGAAGAAGGTATTTTACAACATGCTTTATTGGTGGATGATGAAGAAAAAACTACCTATTTAGCTTTAAAAAATTCCTTTACTTCTTCGTTAAAAAGTTTTTTGTTAGATGTGCCTTCTCGAAAATTTGTAAAGGCGATTCATGAATGCAAATTGTGGGTGATTGATCAAGATTCTTTTCAGAAATTATTACAAGAAAACAAAACTTTTCACGATTTTTATTACACGTTAATTGAAAAACAAATTTGTTTAATTGACGATTATCGTATCGATTTATTGACGTTAACTCCAGAAGAACGCTACAAAAAACTACTTGAAAATGAACCGAAATTATTAAACGAAGTTCCACTACATTATTTGTCATCTTTCCTAGGAATTTCCTCTCGACATATAAGCAGAATTCGAAAAAATATAAAATAACGCCATTTGGCTACTATTATTTATTTCGTAATACTTATTTTTGATAAAATTTAAATTACAATAAGAACGAAATATGAAATCGCTTTATTAATTTTCAATTAAACAAACTAAAGCGATACCTTATTACTAATAAAAAACAATAAGAACGAAATATGAAATATTTACCAATTAACCGTGACCTTTTTATTAAGAATCGTAAAAACTTTATGGCGAAAATGAAGCCTAACGGAGTTGCTGTTTTTAATTCGAATGATATTTACCCAGTTTCTGCAGATAGTACCTTACCATTTGCACAACACAGAGATATTTTCTTTTTATCTGGCGTTGACCAAGAAGAAAGTATTTTATTATTATTTCCAGATGCGCCTTATGAGCATTTGAAAGAAATTTTATTCTTAAAAGAAACCAACGAACACATTGCTATTTGGGAAGGTGAAAAACTGACTAAAGAACGTGCTTTTGAAGTAGCTGGAATCAAATCGGTATATTGGTTACAAGATTTCCATAAAGTTTTGAAAGAAGTGATGATGTATGCCGACACGATGTACATTAACACGAACGAACATTACCGTGCAGCTGTTGAAACGGAAACGCGTGAAGACCGTTTTATCAAATGGTGGAAAAACGAATATCCTGCGCATAAAGTAGAAAAATCGAATCCAATTTTACAGCGATTACGTTCAATAAAAGACCAAATTGAGTTAGATTTAATCCAAAATGCTTGTAATATTACAGAAAAAGGGGTGCGAAGATTATTAAACTTCGTAAAACCTGGCGTAACAGAATATGAAATTGAAGCGGAATTAGCACACGAATTTTTACGCAACCGTTCTAAAGGATTTGCTTACACGCCAATTATTGCTTCAGGAAATAATGCGAACGTGTTGCATTATATTGAAAACAACCAAGTGTGTAACGCTGGAGATTTAATTTTGTTAGATGTTGGTGCTGAATATGCGAATTATTCTTCAGATTTAACACGTATGATTCCGGTTTCTGGAAAATTCACAGACAGACAAAAAGCGGTTTACAACGCGGTTTTAAACGTGAAGAACGAAGCTACAAAAATGTTGTTGCCAGGAACGTTATGGAAACAATATCATGTAGAAGTTGGTAAAATTATGACTTCAGAATTATTAGGTTTAGGTTTAATTACAAAAGCTGATGTGCAGAATGAAAATCCGGATTGGCCAGCGTATAAAAAATATTTCATGCACGGAACGTCGCATCATTTAGGTTTAGACACACACGATTACGGTTTATTACACGAGCCAATGCAAGCCAACATGGTTTTCACTGTAGAACCAGGAATTTATATTCCAGCAGAAGGTTTTGGTATTCGTTTAGAAGACGATGTGGTAATTCAGCCAAAAGGAGAACCTTTCAACTTAATGAAAAATATTCCTATTGAAGCGGATGAAATTGAATCTATAATGAATTCTTAAGATTTAGTATACAGTCTCAGTGACAGTTTAAACGGTTTGCGAAAGTGAGCCGTTTTTTTTTGGAACGCAGATTGGAGAAATTATATTAATTTTTAAAATTTCTTAAACCTGTGTGTTAACATCTGCACCACTTTTGACTTTTGAATGGGATTCTTTTATTAATTGAATGTTGAACATTGTTTTGATTTTTTAATTTACATTATAAATACCAACTCCCGATTTCATTAATTTTACATTAATAGAGTTTTCAATATTCTCAACAGTTAATTTCTCAAAACATAATCTCTTTGACTTATGCATTTCAGAAATAATATTTTTGTCAATTATTTTAAACAAATTATTCAACTTACTTCTATAATCATTCTCGTTATAATAAAAAACATATATTTTTGAGAATTTGTTTTTATCAGTTTTTAAAAAATTAAATAAATCTTCAATATATTCTTTATCAGATTCGTCTAAAGAATGACCAATTATATAGAAATTTGTTTGGTTTAAATCATTTTTTTCTTCAGGTTGAATAATAAAAGATTCATTTGTGTTTTTTACAATTTTTTGGAAATACTTTGTGAATTCAAACAATCTAAAGTTTTTTATCTTATCGTTGATTTCACTAACACCTAATACAATATTTTGAATTTTATCATCTTGATTACATTTACCATGTAAATAAACAATTTTATTTATATCTATGTTATATAAATTTTCAATAGTTGGCGTGTAATTAAAAGTGAATATTTTATCAAAAGCATTGATATTCATTTTAATTTTATTAGTTGTTTCATTAAAAAAATTAAATATAATTTCAGATACATATATATTAAATATTATAGTGAAATATTTTAATTCACTTAAAACTACTTCTAATATTTTATCTATCATTGGATATTGAGTCTCCCTAGACAAAAAAACTTCATTTATACGAAAAACCTCATGATTAACACCTTCAACAATACCAAAAATTCGAAATTTATCAAATCGATTTCTAGCATCATATCTATAAGTGCCTGAGCCATTAAATTTATCTTCAACATGATCAAACAATAAAATTAAATCTCCTAACAATGTATTTATTTCAGTTTCAAAATCTATCCAAGTATTTAAGTTTAATCTGTTTTTAAAAAAATTATATAATAAGTTATTATTAAGGTTAACTTTTAATTTATTTATCAAATCTTTATTAAATTTTATTTTTTCAACATCATAGTATTGATGAATTCTTTCATTATCATTGAAAAATTCCAAACCGAAATTTTCATTAAATAAATCATAAAAACCATACACCTCTTTTTCTTCAATATCTTCAATTACTTCCATCACAGCCATAAAATGACCATATTTAGTTGGTAAACCATGAAATAAATCGAAACCGTTTCCTGTTATTAAAATCTTACTCATAAATCTAAAAAATCCTTTTCTCAAATTTACATTTTTAATTAAAGAAACTATATTTTTGCAGGATTAAGTTTTCAACAACGAATTTTGAATTACAAACACACCCATTACAAAAACACCAAAATTTCTTATACAGATACTGGAAAAGGTACTGCGGTAGTTTTATTGCACGGTTTTCTGGAAAACAGTACGATGTGGAACTATTTGGCGCCCGTTTTGACTCAAAAAAATCGTGTAATTTGTATAGATTTGTTGGGACACGGACAAACCGATTGTTTGGGTTATGTGCATACGATGGAAGATATGGCGGATGCCGTTCACCAAGTTTTATCGGAATTAAAAATTAGAAAAGCGGTTTTTGTTGGTCATTCGATGGGTGGTTATGTAGCTTTGGCTTTTGCCGAATTATATCCAGAATTCATGAAAGGTTTGGTCTTATTAAATTCCACTTCACGTGCCGATAGCGATGAACGCATTGCTAATAGAACACGCGCCATAAAAGCGGTAAAACAAAATTATGTGGCGGCAGTTCGAATGAGTATAGCGAATTTATTTTCGGAAGAAAATCGAGAAAAATTAATCGAGCAAATTGAATGGGTAAGAGATGAAGCTTTACAAACACCTTTGCAAGGAATTATCGCCGCTCAAGAAGGCATGAAACTGCGAAAAGACCGCGAAGTATTGTTACATTTTGCTCCTTATCCTATCATGCTAATCTTAGGAAAAAAAGATCCTGTTTTAAATTACGAAGAAAATTTAGAGCAAATTGAAGGCACGAATGTACAACTCGTAACTTTCAAAGACGGACATATGAGTCACCTCGAAAATCAAGCGGAGTTGGAAAAGGTTATGGTTGGATTTTTGAAGGTTTAACCGCAAGGAACGCCAAGATTTCGCAAGGAGCGCAAAAAAAATTACAATTTAACTTTAAAAAACTTTGCGAACTTCGCGATTCACTTTGCGTCTTTGCGGTAAAAATTATATTACTTCTTTAAAAGAAATGACTGGATTCAAAATTTCTTGAACTAAAATCACCAATTCTTCCCTGAAATTATTCAAAAATTCAGGTGTAATAAACGTTTCATTAATCGCGTTTTTTCCACTTCCGATTTTAAAAGTAAAAGGTAAAAATCCACCTTTCATATTTTTAAATGAAAAAATTCCAACTTCTACATTATAGTTTCTTTTCAGTTCATTTTTCTGAAACATTAAAGCATAACACAACAATTGAATGATTTTATCATTGGCTAAATCCAAAGTCAACCCTTCAAAAGTGTTAATTTTTAATTTGTTCGCTTCTACTTTTCCAGTTTTATAATCAATGATTCGGATGGTGTTATTTCGCAATTCGATTCTATCTACTTTTCCAGCTATTCGGATTGGAAATGGTAAATTTTGATGAACAATTTCAGCTGAATGTTCCTTTTCTAATGACAAAATAAACAGCTCATCACCACTTTCAATATTCTGCTTTTCTTGAAGTAAGAAGTTATAAATATTACGTTTCGCGACTTCAAAAGCAATCAGGTTTTTCCCTTTTTTGATTTCACCTTCTTTGTAGACTTCCACGAATTTTTCTAAGGTAAACGCTTCAATATTTTGAATCATCGCATCCAAATCCGTCGTTTTAATTTGTGTATTTGTGCCTTCAAAAGGTTGATACATTTTTTCCAAAACCTCATGAATAATGGTTCCTAACGTATTCGCAGCTACATTTTCTTCCACTTCTTCATTTTCACGAACACCTAAAATTCGTTGGTAATAAAACTGAATCGGATTACGTAAATAATTGGTCAACGCTGAGGGTGAAAACCCTTTTATTGTGGCGATTTCTTTCAATCTATCCAGAATGGGTTGCGTTTTTATAATCTCAATAGGTTGATAAATTGTATCGGGTTTAATCGCATTATAAAACACTTTTTTGAAATTGTGATTTGGCAAATGTTCTATTTCCAATTGGGTGATGAAACGACTTTTTTCTCCTGCGTCAATACCTTCCGAATGTGTATTGTATAACAAGTAAATGTTTTTAGCACGTTGCAAAAGACGGTAAAAGTGATAGGTAAAAATGGCATCACGTTCTTTATACGTTGGCAAACCTTTTTCTAATTTCACATCGTGAGGAATGAACGAATTATTCGATTTTCCTCCAGGTAATTTTCCTTCATTTAGAGAAGTAATAATTACATTTTCGAAATCTAAAACACGACTTTCCAAAATTCCCATGATTTGCAAACCTTGTAACGGTTCACCTTCAAAAGAAACTTGAGCTTGATCGATAACCTGTTTATAAATAGAAAAAAGTATGTCTAAATTTTCAATATTATGATAGGTTTCGTAGTAGTTCGTAATTTTTATAATGATGTTATAAATCGAAAACACAAACGCTTTCGTGACTTTATCTTGTTCGTTTTGATTGCTTAAATGTTCTTTTATGTAGATTAGAATTCCTTTTAATTTCTCTAAAATTTCTTCTACAGAAATAGTCCAATCGAAAAACAAAAGTGAAACCAATTTGTTTTCTTGCAAGTTGTATTTCGAAAATAAATCTGCTAATCGGTTACTTGTAATGAATGTTAAATTCGAGTTTTTTATGATTTTAACTACTTCATTCGCATTCACACTTGAAACCACTAATGGATTGTTTAGAATTTCGAGCACTTCTTTATAATAGAAAACGCTTTGTTTTTTATTTCTATTTTGCGCGTTTAAATGTAAATTGAATAACTTGTAAATTAGTATTTGTGCTGGGTTATTTTTACTAGGATAACCCATGGTGATGTTTAAATTTTCTACCTCAACTGGTAAAGAATTCAACAAAGGAATTAAGATATTTTCTTCACTTAAAACTACAGCAGTATTTTGCAAAGAAGGATTATTTAATGCTATTTTTTCAATGATTGTTCCGGCAATTTTAGCTTGTCCGATAGATTTAGGCGTTCCAATTACTTCAATGTTTTTTTCATTGGAAAACTCGTTCATGATCCAATTGAAAGGATGGGTTTCGAAATGTTTCCAAGAATTTTTAATTCTTCTTAAAAACAAACCTGCATCATGAAATTCATCTTTTAAGAAAACAACATCGATATCCCAATACACTTCAGCTTTTTTATTTTCAAGTAAATATTTGATAATCGTTTCTTCAGCATTATTAAGAGCATTAAAACCTGCAAAAACAAAGTGTTTACTATCTAATTTTTTTGTGAATTCAATAATATTTTCGGCCGATTTTCTATAAAGCAAACCTTGATAACCTACTTTTTTATCTAAAAGATGTTGCGTAAATTTCTCGTAGTAAAGCGGCAATAATTTCCAGAACTCTAAATGATTTTCCACCAATTTGGTTTGGTTATTTATATTTGGCGTCCAATGTTTGATACGTTCAATATCTAACAAATAGGAAAATAGTTCATTTTGGTTGACTAAATACCGGTCAATTTCATTAAAATCTTGGAGTAACGTCACCGCCCAACCCGAAAATTTTTCAAAATCTTGTTGTTTAGATTTTTCTGTACTTTCTAAATACACGATATAAAACTCGAACAACAGTTCAATATTGTCTAAAGCTCTAAGTTGTGCAACTTCTTCAATTAGGGATTCAATACTAATTATTTGAGGTGCTAGAAAAGTATCCGTAGATAGTTTTTTTAATTCTTCAATTAAAAAAAGTTTTGCTCTTTTATTGGGCAAAACGATATTTGTGTTATATAATGAAGTTGAATTATTGTTTAATAATTCTTTTGCCAGTTTAGATAAGAAAGATGCATCCATGGCAATAAAGATAAAAAAAAGGCCTCAATAAATTGAGACCTTTTTTAAATATTATAAGAGAAAAATTATTTTACTAATTTCACTTCTACTCTTCTGTTTTGAGCTTTTCCAGCTTTAGTTTTGTTTGAAGCAACTGGTTTAGTTTCTCCAAAACCTTCAGATGTTAATCTGTCAGCAGCAATACCATTCTCAACTAAGTAAGTTCTTACAGCAGCAGCTCTACTTTGAGATAAAGATAAGTTTAATGCATCTTTACCGTCTGAATCTGTGTGACCTTCTAAAGCAAACTTAGCAGTAGGATACTCTTTTAAGATAGCAACCATAGCTTGTAAAACTGGGTAAGTTTGTTTTTGGAAAGATGATTTTGCAGTATCAAATAAGATAGTTTTTGCATAATCATTTAATTTTTTCATAGTTTCATCAGAAACTTCAGGACATCCGTTGTTAGCAACAGTTCCAACAACAGTAGGACATTTGTCATCTTTGTCTAAAACTGAATCACCATCAGTATCAGGCCATGGGCATCCTTTGTTAGCTTTATCTCCTTTTACAGTAGGACAATCGTCATTTTGATCAGCAACACCGTCACCGTCAGTATCAGGACAACCTTGTAATGCAGGTAAACCAGCAACTTCTGGACAAGCATCATCTTTATCAGCTACACCGTCACCATCTTGGTCAGGACAACCATTCATTTCTGGAGTACCAACTTCGTCAATACAAGCATCAGCTGAATCTTGGATTCCATCACCATCAGTATCAGGACAACCTTGGAATGCAGCTAAACCAGGAACATCTGGACATGCATCATCTTTGTCAATGATTCCATCGTTATCTCTATCTTTAGCTCCGAATTGGAATTTTAAACCAGCTTGGTGAAAAATATGAGTTGGAACATCAGAATTAGCTACTCTATTATCGTCGAAACCATATTTTAAAGTAGAACCTAAAGTTAAGGCAACATTTTTAGCAAACCATAAGTTTAAACCCCATCCTCCGTTTACAGTTCCTGCAGAAGCATCACCGAAGAAAGTATACCCTCCACCTACGTGTAAAGTTGGGTCAAACCATTTTGATTTTAATAAGTTTTTGAAGCTATAAGTAATTGCTCCATCAACTCCGTAATAATTTAAATCACCTGGATTTACAACTACATCAGTGTTTTTTGTACCAGGTACGTGGTTTACCCACTTTGATATTTTGTTAAACGAACCTGTTAGTCCGAAGCTGAAATTTCCCCCAACATTTCTAGCAACATTTACATACGAAGCAGAAGGAAGAATGTTGAAATTTCCTTGAGCGTCATAAAGTTGTTCAAATCTAAGGTGGTCATTTCCTTTCATGCTTATCTTTGTGT
>CAYWVV010000023.1:0-39244 GCA_964461805.1 uncultured Flavobacterium sp. | reverse complement strand
AGCTTCATCTTCAAACAATGCTGAAAAATCTACTTTAGGAGATATCGATGCATTAATGGAATTAAAAGCAAGAATGGAAAAAGGAGGAAACTAATTTTTCAAATTCTTAAACATACTAAATCCCAATCAGAAATGATTGGGATTTTTTTTTTGACATATTTAAAACCAAACGAATTGTTTTCTCGTAAATGACTATATAACTTTAAAATCATAAACATGAAAACGAACAAAATTTTATCAGTAGTTGCTTTAACTTTTGCATTATTAACAGGTGGTAACGCTTTAGCACAAAAAGAAAAAACAGTAATGGTTGGTGGAGCAGCGATGTATCCTTCAAAAAACATTGTTGAAAATGCAGTGAATTCAAAAGATCATACCACTTTAGTAGCAGCAGTAAAAGCAGCTGGTTTAGTAGAAACATTAATGACTGCAGGTCCATTCACCGTTTTTGCCCCAACAAATGCAGCGTTTGAAAAATTACCAGCAGGTACTGTTGAAACATTAGTAAAACCAGAAAACAAAAAACTTTTACAAACTATTTTAACGTATCACGTTGTAGCAGGTAAATTAAATGCTAAAGATATTGCAGCAGCAATTAAAAAAGGAAAAGGAAAAGCAGTTTTAACTACTGTTAGTGGTGGTAAATTAACAGCTTGGATGAAAGGAAGTGAAGTATATATTACCGATGAAAACGGCGGTTCTGCGAAAGTTACAATTGCAGATGTAAACCAATCAAACGGAGTTATTCATGTAATTGATACAGTAGTTACTCCAAAAATGTAAGTCAAAAACACCCCCCCCACATAGTTTTATTTAGTTAGAAATCCCATTTTAGTTCATTCTAAAGTGGGATTTTTTTGTTATTTATGTGAGGTTTAAAGTTTCAATCCCTAATTTAGCAAATAAATATTTTCATAGTATGTTTAAAGATATAGAATTCAAAAAAGCACTTCAAGAATTGCCTGAGAAAGAAAAAGACAAACTTATTTTAAGATTGTTGCGACGAGATATGGATTTAGCAGAAAAATTATTCTTTGAATTAGTCGATACAGATTCTATTGAAGACAAACGTCGAATTATGGAAACTACTATTTCAAAATATATCAAACGATTTTCTGAAAATTACCATTCATTGGATTATATAGCTGTGGAACTGCGAAGCATCAGTGGTAAAATTTCGCATCATGTAAAAATTACAAAAGATAAATTTGGAGAAATTAGTCTGAATTTACAAATGTTAAATGAAACAATTGAGCAAAATGCTTTTTCGTTATCGCATTCAAAACCTCAAAAATCAACTAAGTTTTATAATTATGTAATTGTACGAGCTTTTAAAATTTTACTTTTAATTCAAGCGCTTCACGAAGATTTTCTTCTAGATTTCAAAGAAGATTTAGTAAGATTAGGAGCTAATATTTCTAATAATAAAATGCTTTTGAAAACCGCTAATTATAATAGTTTAGATGTGAATTGGATAGTAGATGCAGAAATTCCTGAAAACATTGTACAAATACATAAAGAAATAAAAGCGGCGGGCTTTTTGAAGTAGTTTTACTGAACTTGTCAATCTGATGAACTTGTTTCAGATTGATAAGTTCAGAATGACAAAAATAGGTTTCATATAAAATCCTTTTAATTTGCTAGAAATAGGAGCAAACTAAAAGGATTTAAAATTTTATAGTGTCTTTTTATCTTAAAACAGCTTCTAATTGTGCTTCAAAATTATTTTGCAATTTGCTCATAATTTTATCAATTTGAACATCGGTTAAAGTTTTTGAAGTATCTTGAAGTATAAAACTTAAGGCATACGATTTTTTTCCTTCTGGTAAATTCTTTCCTTCGTACACATCAAATAAATTAATGTCTTTTAATAATGCTTTTTCTGTTTGTTTTGCTACTAAATATAGTTGTTCAAAAGTCACGTTATCATTCACTAAAAGTGCCAAATCTCTTCTCACTTCTGGAAATTTCGGAATATCAACTAATTTAATTTTGTTGGAAACGTATTTCTGAATCGCATCCCAATTTAAATCGGCAAAAAACACATCTTGTTTTACATCAAAATGTTTTAATACTGTTTTTTTAATCGTACCGAATTCTGCAATAATTTCGTTACCAATAGCAAAACCAATACCTTCAGCAAAAACATCATGTGTTACAGGAACTGTTTTTACTTTCGCATCAATATTTAATTTTGATAAGATGGCAGTAATATATCCTTTAAATAAAAAGAAATCACTTGGTTTTTGAGACACATTCCAATTTTCAGAAGTTGCATTTCCAGTCATGGTAATTGTCAAATGTTTTCTTTCTGTATATTTTCCTTCGATAGTGTGATAGGTTTTTCCAAATTCGAATAGTTTTAAATCCGAATTTCTTCTGTTCACATTATACGAAACTGCTTCCAAAGCTGAAAACAACATCGATTGACGCATTACAGATAAATCGTTACTTAACGGATTTAACATCGTAACGGTTTCTTCTGAACTTACTTGTTCAGAAAAGGTTACGTAATTTGAAGTCGTTAATGAATTCGCCATCATTTCATTAAATCCTAAAGAACACAATTGATTGGCAATTACATTTTGCACTTTAAACTCTTCTGTTCTTGATGAATTAGAAACCGAAGCATTAATTTTATTTGGAATTTTAATGTTGTTATATCCGTAAACTCGTAAAATTTCTTCTATTACATCTACTTCTCTTTGTACATCTACTCGATATGGAGGAATGTTTAATCCTAAACCTGCATCAGAAATGCTATTGATTTTAATATCTAAAGAAGCTAAAATGTTTTTGATGGTTTCTTTTTTCAATTCTTCACCAATTAATTTATTGGTTTTATCAAAAGATAAGAAGACATTAAAATCAGCTACTTTTTTCGGATAAATATCAACAACATCAGAAGTAATTTCTCCACCAGCCACTTCTTGAATCAATAAAGCCGCACGTTTCAAAGCGTAACCAGTAATTTCAGGATCAATTCCTCTTTCAAATCGGAAAGAAGCATCTGTTGATAAGGTATGACGTTTAGCTGTTTTTCTAATAGAAACTGGATTGAAATACGCACTTTCTAAGAAAATATTTGTTGTAGAATCAGTAACTCCAGAATTAGCACCACCAAAAACTCCTGCAATACACATTGGTCCATTTTCATCACAAATCATTAAATCTTCTTCGTGTAATGTTCTTTCAATATTGTCTAAAGTAGTAAATTTAGTACCGGCGGCAACGGTTTTTACATGTATTTTGTTTCCTTTAATTTTATTCGCATCAAAAGCATGTAAAGGTTGACCTAATTCGTGTAACACGTAATTTGTAACATCAACAATATTATTTTTTGGAGTTAATCCTATTGCTTTTAATCTGTTTTGTAACCAACTAGGTGATGGTTTTACTGTAATTCCAGAAATTGTAACACCTGCGTAACGAGGCGCTAGTTTAGCATCCTCAATAATAACATCATATTTTAGAGTTCTCTTGTCAACTTTAAATTTACTTACAGAAGGTGTAATGAATTCTGTAGTTACATTGGATTGTAATAAACCAGCTTTTAAATCACGCGCTACACCCATATGGCTCATAGCATCTGCACGATTTGGTGTTAAGCCAATTTCGAAAACTTCGTCTACTTCAATATTGAAAACTTTACTTGCAGGAGTTCCTGGAACTAAATCGTCAGCTAAAACCATAATTCCATCATGACTTTCACCTAAACCGATTTCGTCTTCAGCACAAATCATACCATGACTTTCTTGGCCTCTAATTTTTCCTTTTTTAATTTCAAAAGCATTTCCGTCTTTATCGTACAATTTAGTACCAATAGTTGCAACAGGTACTTTTTGACCAGCTCCTACGTTACTCGCACCACAAACAATTTGAACAGGAGCATTTCCATCACCTAAATCAACAGTAGTGATTTTTAATTTATCTGCATCAGGATGTTTTTCACACGTTAAAACATGTCCAACAACAATACCTTTCAGTCCGCCAGTTACACTTTCAAACGCTTCTACAACTTCTACTTCTAAACCTAAATCGGTTAATAAAGCAGCAGTTTCGTCTGATTTCCAGTCTATTTTAATAAATTGTTTTAACCAATTGTAAGAAATACGCATTTTTTCAAATTTTAATAAGATTGCAAAGATAAGTAATTGATTAGAATTTGAAAGAAATATTGTATGCTAGATATTAATATTTTGTTAAAATATTTTTCATTAAAATTGATTTTGAAAGATATTGTTTTCGTAATTTTGTAATTCGTTTATAAATTTCAAAATGGAAAAAGGTCATCATGGCTTGCATAAACTTTCTGCAGCCGGTTTACTAGTTACGCTAGGTATTATTTATGGAGATATTGGAACTTCTCCTTTGTATGTTCTTAATGCAATTATTGGAAAAAATCCTATAGATTCAGATATAATCAAAGGAGCTATTTCATGTATTTTTTGGACATTGACACTTCAAACCACAGTAAAATACGTAATTCTTACACTTAGAGCTGATAATAATGGTGAAGGAGGAATTTTTTCTTTGTATGCTCTTATTAGAAAAACTAAAATTAAATGGCTTTTATTTCCAGCTATTATTGGAGGTTGTACGCTTTTAGCGGATGGTATAATTACACCGCCAATTTCGGTTTCGTCTGCAATTGAAGGAGTAAAAACAATGTACCCAAGCTTTGAAGAAAAGTATATCATGTACATTGTGATCTTAATTTTAACTTTTTTATTTGCTATTCAACAATTTGGAACTAAATTTATTGGTAAGTTTTTCGGACCAGTTATGTTTGTTTGGTTTGCCATGTTAGGTGGTTTAGGAATAGTGCAATTGTGTTCTAATTTGGATATTCTTACAGCTTTAAATCCTTATTATGCTTATAAATTGCTTTCAATACATGGAGGATATTTGTATTTAGGTGCTGTGTTTTTATGTACAACAGGAGCAGAGGCATTGTATTCAGATTTAGGTCATTGTGGAAGACAAAATATCAGAATCAGTTGGATTTTTGTTAAAACGACTTTAATTTTAAACTATTTAGGTCAAGGAGCTTGGTTGATTCAGCATGATGGTCAAACATTAGTTGAAGCTGGAATTACTAACCCTTTTTATGGCGTAATGGCAGATTGGTTTTTACCTATTGGAATTGCTATCGCTACTTTAGCTGCAATTGTAGCTTCTCAGGCCTTAATTAGTGGTTCGTTTACTTTAATTAACGAAGCTATTCGATTGAATTTTTGGCCAAAAGTTAAAATTAAATATCCAACGGAATTAAAAGGACAATTGTATATTCCGTCTTTAAACTGGTTACTTTGGGCCGGTTGTATTTTTATTGTAATTTACTTCCAAAAAGCAGCAGCAATGGAAGCGGCATATGGTTTAGCAATTGTATTAACGATGTTAATGACTACCACATTGTTGAACTTTTATATGATTTTAAAACGATATAATAAGTATTTTATCATTACGATTATTTCTACTTATGTTATTATTGAAATGGCCTTTTTATTTGCTTGTTTGCACAAATTTGGAGAAGGAGGTTATATAACTTTAATTATTGCTTTTGTATTATTTGCAGTAATGACTTGTTGGTATTTCGCTAGAAAAATTAGAAATAGATTTGTTGAATTTGTCAAACTAGATAAATATTTACCAGTTTTAGAAGATTTAAGTAGAGATGAATCTATTGCAAAATATGCAACTAATTTAGTGTATTTAACAAGTGCAGATAATAGATACGAAATTGAATCGAAAATTATTTATTCGATTATAAACAATAGTCCGAAACGTGCTGATATTTATTGGTTTGCTCACGTTCATGTTGTAGATGAGCCTTATACAATGGAATACAGAGTTTGTGAGTTTATTCACGATGATGTAATTCGTGTAGATTTTAGATTAGGATTTAGAGTAGCACCAAAATTCAATAAAATGTTTGCACAGGTTGTAAAAGACATGCAGAAAAGAGGAGAAGTTGACTTAACAAGCCGTTACACTTCGTTAAACAAACATAAAGTAATTAGTGATTTTAGATTTGTATTGATAGAAAAATTCATGTCGTATGACAATGCGTTACCATTCTATGAAAAACTAATTTTAGATGGGTATAATATTTTGAAGAAAATGGGATTATCTGAAGAAAAAGCCTTTGGTTTAGACCCAGGTTCTGTAACTATTGAAAAGTTTCCATTAAAAATTTCCGAAACGAAAGCAATTAAATTGACTAGAATAGATTAAAATTAAAAAAGCCAGAATTACGTTCTGGCTTTTTTTATGTTCTTTTGGTTAAAATAGTGATTAGTTTTAAATTGATTAATTTTATAAAAATTGAAATCATGGAAAATTCTTTATTAATTATTAGTGCAGTAGTTTTTTTAGTACTTGGTTTAATTCTCTATTTTTTTAAGCAGAATAAAAAAGATAAAAAAGAATTGGAAAAAAGGTTAAACAATGATTACAAAAAATTCGATTATTCTGATGAAGATTAGATTTAGTAAAAAATAAAAAAAAGCCAGAACGTAAATTCTGGCTTTTTTTTATTTTTTACTAAATCACTTTCTTAATAACCCTTAGTTTATGAGTATGTCTTCCGGTATCCACATTGTATATTCCTAAGTGGTCGATTCTGTCAATTCTAACTTTTCCTGATGCGTGAATGATATAATTGTTTTCCATCATAATTCCTACGTGGATGATGTTTCCTTCCTCATTATCAAAAAAGGCTAAATCTCCAGGTTCACTTTCTTCAATAAAACTTAACGCTTCACCTTGTTTGGCTTGTTGCGAAGCGTCTCTTAAAAGTGTATAGCCGTTTAATTTGTATACCATTTGAGTAAATCCAGAACAGTCAATTCCGAAAGGTGTTTTACCACCCCACAAATAAGGTGCATTTAAATATAAAAATGCGGTTTTAAGTAGATTGTCTTTTGGTTTGATACCACATTCTTTTTTTCCATCAAATTGAAAATTTGCGGTATTTACTTCATTTATGTCTAAGAAATTTAAAGCACTACCTAAAGGAATGGGCATAAGTTGATTGGTTTCATAAGAAATGAAATCAATTAATTCTCCGTTTAAAACCATATCCGAATTTTCTACTAATTGGTATTGGTTTTCGGAAATTTCTTGAAATTGTTTGTTGTCAATCCAGCCTTCGTAGGTATCGAAAGCTGTTAGAATTTTGGTCCATTTAGGAGAAGTTTCTATTATTTTGAAAGCATCACCAAATAACAATTGCGAAACCATTTCACTTTTGTCGCTAGCTTCACTTCTTACCGGTACAATTCCTAAATTACAAATTCCAAACATGTATAGAAAAATAGAAAATAGAATATAGAAGTTAGAAAAAGGGATTTCTAACTTCTATTTCTAATAATTAAAATTATGCTCTTTCAATTACAATTGCAGAAGCGCCACCACCACCATTACAAATAGCTGCGGCTCCTAATTTTGCATTATTTTGTTGTAAAACATTAATTAAAGTTACAATAATTCGGGCTCCAGAACAACCAAGTGGATGTCCTAAGGAAACCGCTCCACCATTAACGTTTACTTTATCGTTGTCTAAACCTAATATTTTTGCATTGGCTAAACCAACTACTGAAAAGGCTTCGTTAAATTCGAAGAAGTCGACATCTGAAACAGATAAACCTGCTTTGGCTAATGCTTTTGGTAAGGCTTTTGCAGGAGCAGTTGTAAACCATTTTGGTTCTTGAGCTGCATCTGCGTATGACTTGATATATGCTAAAGGTTTTAAACCTAATTCGATTGCTTTTTCTTCGCTCATTAAAACTAATGCTGCAGCACCATCATTAATTGTAGAAGCGTTTGCCGCCGTTACAGTACCTTCTTTTGTAAAAACTGCCGCAAGAGTTGGGATACGGTCTAATTTTACATTTGTGTACTCTTCGTCTTTAGCAACAATAATTGGATCACCTTTTCTTTGTGGTACTTCAACAGGAACAATTTCTGCATCAAATTTACCAGCGTCCCAAGCTGCTGCTGAACGAGTATAAGATTGAATTGCGAAATTATCTTGGTCTTCACGAGAGATATTATGTTCCGTAGCGCATAAATCTGCAGAAACACCCATGGCGTTTCCGTCGTAAGCATCTGTAAGTCCATCTTTTTGCATTCCGTCTACGAAAGTAGTTGGGCCGAATTTCACACCATTTCTTAAATGTGCGTAATGAGGAATTAAACTCATGTTTTCCATTCCACCCGCAACAATAATTTCAGCATCTCCAGCCATAATTGCTTGAGCGCCTTGCATTACTGCTTTCATTCCTGAAGCACAAACTTTATTAATAGTAGTACAAACTACATCATTTGATAAACCTGCAAATAAAGCTGCCTGACGAGCTGGAGCCTGACCGTTTCCAGCCTGAACTACATTTCCCATTAACACTTCATCAACTAAAGAAGGGTTTAAATTTATTTTATTTAAAGCGCCTTTTATAGCTGCTGCTCCTAATTTAGTTGCTGGTACACTTGATAATGCGCCCATAAAACTACCAATAGGAGTTCTAACAGCTGATACGATAACTACTTTTTTGCTCATTGTGATTTGTTTTATTTTTTGCGAAAGTAACTAATTTTTAGCAAATTTTAAAGGTTTTATTGCTTTTTAATGTGACAAATGTCCGATTTGAAACGTTGGATAGCTTATGGTTTTTTTCTTTTATTTTTGAAACTAGAGAAATTATTTTGAAGTATTGGAAATGTCAATATTCGATTTTAATGTGTTTTATTCGTATACTTGATGTTATTTGCAATGGTGTTTAAAAAAAAACAGGATGAATTGTCGAAATTCTAATAACTTAATTAAATTTTTAATTTATCTATAATGTTGATATTTAGTAAGTTTGTTTTTTATTTAAAAATATTACATTTTTTTTCTTGTGAATTACAAATTTTGTTCTACATTTGCAATCGCAAAAAAGGATAGTTCTTTGCAGAATTAATAGGAGAGGTGCCAGAGTGGTAATGGAGCAGATTGCTAATCTGTCGACGGGTAACTGTCGCCAGGGTTCGAATCCCTGTCTCTCCGCTTTTTGTCCTCGGGGTGTAGCGTAGCCCGGTTATCGCGCCTGCTTTGGGAGCAGGAGGCCGCAGGTTCGAATCCTGCCACCCCGACAACATTTAGTTGTCAACTGAATAAAATTTTTTAAGGTTGCGTAGCTCAGCTGGATAGAGCAACTCACTTCTAATGAGTAGGTCCCAGGTTCGAATCCTGGCGCGATCACAAAGAGTCTCGATAGTTTTATCGGGACTTTTTTGTTTTTAAAACTTTCCCTATGCGTTTTTAGAAGTTTCCCATGCGTATTTAGAACTTACCGATACGTTTTTAGACTTTTCCCATGCGTATTTAGAAGTTTCCGGAGTGTTTTTAGAGTTTTTCGGGATGTTTTTAGAGTTTGTCGAAATTTATTTAATGGCATTATTTACAGGTTGACTATCTACAAACTGTTCAAAACTTATAATTCTACTATTTCTCATTTTCCATACATGAGCTACTCTGGCTTCAAATGATTTGCCTGTTTGTTTGTATGTTCCAGTATAAGTGCCATAAGCAACCACTTTATCATCACTGGAAATATAATCTTCCGGAGTAAATTTATAATCCATCCATTCGCTACCTAATCTTTTAAAAACATTTTTGGTTATGTTTTCTAAACCAATATAAGTTCCAGCGTATGGAAAACCTTTGGCTTCTGTCCAAGAAATATCTTCAGTTACATATTTTGCCAAATTTTTACCATTTTCTTCCGAAGTTTTTCCTTCGTAAGTACTTTTTATTATTTCAAGATTTGTCATTGTATTTTTATTTAAAGAACAGCCTAACCATACAAAAAGTAGTGTCAGGCTGTAGAGGATTTATTTTACCATTTCATTTCTCCAGTATTTACTTTTGCACCAATTTGTAGTGCTGTTTCAAAAGTAAGTGTTGGATATTTTGTTTTCAAAGCAGTCATTAAAGCTTCTGATGTTTTATTGATTTTCAGAGCTTCTTCGTAGAATTGAATGTAGCTTTTGGTATGATTTACCGCAGCAATATCAAATGGAGAATTTGAATTGGCGTGAGCTGGAATAACGATTTCAGGATTCAAAGTAGTAATTTTGTCTAAAACTGAAATCCAATTTTTTCGGGCTTCCTCAGTTTGTGCATCTGCCATCCAAAGATGAAAAGTTGTTCCGAAGATATTGATTCCACCAATAACTGATTTGATTGAAGGTATCCATACAAAAGTTTTATTTGGGAATTCTTCTAAGCCAATGATTTCTAATTTATGACCTTCCAAATCAATACTATTACCTTTTAAAACCTGAGGTAAAATTACGTTTGACGTAATATTTTTTCCTAATCTTTCGCCCCAAACTTCTAGTTTCTTTTGAGCCGTTGCTTTAATATGTTCTACTGTTGCAGGAGAAGCGTAAGTGGTAACTTCAGGGAAATATTTTTTAAATACTTCCAGTCCGAAGTAAAAATCAGGATCGCCATGAGATACGAAAATAGTGGTTAGTTTTTTGCCACTGGCTTTAATTTCCTGTGCAACTTTTTCGGCATCCGCCAAAGTAAATTGTGCGTCAATCAAAACTGCATCTGTTTTTCCTGATACAAGTACCGATGCTACACCAAAACTATTTTCTGATGCGTTGTAAACTTGAAGTTTTAAATCTTTTGTTTCAATTGTTTTGAAAGTTTGTGATTGTGATTCCATGTTGAATAAAATTAAGATTGTTAAAAATACTTTTGATATACTGTTTTTCATATTTGAAAATTTTCTTATTAATGATACAAAGGTGCAATCATTTAACAATCAAAAACATTGAACAAGTTCAATTAATGAAATTCAACTTATTTTTTAGTGGAAATTTTTTTTCTGATTTTACTTAAAAATTCATGGCTAATACCGAGATAAGCTGCTATTTGAAGATTAGTAAGTCGTTGGTAAAGTTGTGGATATTTTTCGATAAAATCTGCATAGCGTTGGTCGGCAGTTTTACTCAAATTATCAATCATTCTGCGTTGTAAAGCGATATGCGTTTTTTGAGTCATTATCCTAAATAGTTTTTCTATTTTTGAGATATTTGTATAGGCAAATTCTTTGTCTTGTTTGGAAATCAACAGAACTTCACTATCTTCCAATGCTTCTATGTATAGATGTGACGGTTTTTCGTTGGTGAAACTGTCTATATCTGTAATCCACCAATTTTCCATGGCGAAATAAAGCACTTGTTCAAATCCATTATTGTCGATATGATAAACTCGAAATAGCCCTTTTTTTACAATGCCTTCAAATTTGCAAATTTCTCCTTCACGTAACAAAAAGCTTTTCTTTTTGATTGTTTTACTTTGAAACAAACTACAAAAGTCTGTTAATTCTTTATCTGAAAGTGAGGTATGTTTTGTTATGTTTTGTTTTAAAAAATCTATCATATTGTAGGGCATTAAATTGTCATTAACATTCCTCATTATTTTATGGTGGTAATGTAAATTTATGACAAAAGATTGCAAGTTCAAGAAAAAATCATATAAATTAGGAGTAGCGAGATATCTACTCGTAGTTAAGAGAAATCTAATTGGTGTAGGGATTTTTTTTTGACTTGGAGCTTAATAAGCACGCTAAAACACCTGACTTTGCGTGCTAGGTTAGATGTTAGTATATTTAAATTACTATTCTTTTAAAAACTTCTTTCACACCACCTTTAGTCAAAATTATAGAATTGTAACTACCTGATTTGTCCTGAATAAATTCAATTGTTCTGTCGTTATTGTCTGCTCTGAAAAATTTTGTTTTGGATTCAGGAATTAGTTCCATTTCTACATTATTGTAGTAGAGTTTACCGTTAATTTTTACAATTTCAATTTTACCATACTTGCCTACATATTTATCATATATTGTAGTGTCTATTTTAGTTTGATGATGTTTATATGGAAGTTCCACTTCTTTTTGCAGTACAATTGCTGAAAGGCCATAGCCTATAATATGTGAAAATGATTCGTTATTGGAAAGTACAGTTACAAAAATTTTGTCATCAGTAAATCGGTTAAAAGAGGTCATTGTACCAAAAAAACCTCCATCATGAGCTATAAGTTGATGTCCGTGATTATAAAATGGATTAATAATAAATCCATATCCCCAGTTTTGATCGTTATGGGAAGTGAACATTAGTTTCTTCATTTCTGTTGACAGGATAGTTGTTCCATATAATGCATTGTCCCATAAAGCCAAATCTTCAACGGTAGAATAAACACCATCATGACCTATATTAAATCCCCAATTGATATAGGGATTGTGGGCAAATCCTTTTTCTGTTCGATAATAAACCTTTGCTTTTTTTATAATTATTGAATCATTATTACTAACACCAGTGTTTTTCATTCCTACTTTTTTAAATATATTTTTTTCTAAAAAAATGGCATATTTTTCACCAGAAACTTTTTCTATAATCTTACCCAATAAGAAATAACCTATATTACTATATGCTGTGTTTGTTCCGGGCGAAAATTCATAAGGTAAATTTTTTATCTCAGAATAAGCTGAATCATTGCTAATGGTACTTATAGCCAATTCTTTGAAACCTAAACCAAGTCCTGAAGAATGAGATAATAACATATGAATGGTAACACTTTCTGCTTTTGGGTAATCTGGAAAAAATTTACTTAACTTATCATTAAGTGATAATTTCCCTTTTTCTACTAATTGAAGAATAGCCGTAGCTGTAAATTGTTTTGTTACGGAAGCTAGTTGGAATTTAGTATCTACGGTGTTTTTAATATCCCATTCGTAATCGGCTAAACCATATGCTTTTTTTAATAAAACTGAGCCATTTTTTGTAATAAGAACTGTTCCACTAAAATTATTTACTTCAACTTGTGCTTGCATGTATTTTGAAAGATTTGTGGATATGTTTTTTTGCCCAAAAATTACTGCTGGGAATAGTATAAATATTAAAATTTGTGCGGACTTAAATATTTGATATATTTTTTTCATTTTATTTTTTACAATTTGAGATTATTTTATTTAGAGTTTTCTCTAGAAAATTAATTTCTTCTAATGATAAACCATCAAGCGCAGTTTCTCTATTTATTTTGATAACAGGTTCTATTAATTTCAGCGTTTTATTGCCTTTTTCGGTTATTTCGAGATTAAATTTTCTTCTGTCTTCTTTATGAATTGTTCTGATTAAATACTCTTTTTTAACCATTAATTCTATCATTCTCGTGATGGATGCGCTGTCTTTAAATATTAGATTTGCCAATACGTTTTGAGAAATTTTTGAATCCTTGTTAAGTATTATCAAGACTAAACATTGATCTATTGTAATATCTTTTACAATTTTAGAAATATTTTTCTGTGACACTTTTCTATATTCTTTAATTGCTTGCTCTATGGAATAAAGCACTGTTCCTGTTGGATTATTGTTTAGCATACTACTTTGTTTGATGCAAATATAATTGATATGTTAATTAAAAACACAAAAAAGATTAATTTTTTAAATATTTTTTTTTAGTGGAGTAGAACGCAATTACCTGATTTATAAATACAGTAGGAAGTTTTCTTTTTGCCTATGCTCTGTATTTGCTTAAAATAATGGCTCTTTGTAGTCTTGGTCTGTTGTAGCTTTGCAATAAAACGGGATATACATTAAGTAGGATGTTTAAAACTAGTAACATTTATGTTTCCTTAATTCCGAAGTTATTCCCAACATTTATAGAGATGGCTAAAACAATGAAAAAGATAATGATATTACCTAATTCTGAATGTTTGGTTTGATATACTAAATTGAACTTGGGTTTGTGTATTTTTTACTGGATTGGCATTTTTATTTGTGTAAAAAAGTGATAAGTTTCTTGTTTTAACGACTCTCATATCAATTCTGTTTTCAGTAATATATTGGACTCTTTATACCAAAACCAAACAGTTTGATTTTTTAAGAACTTTATAGTATCGATGAATACGCCAAAAGATACAATGCATATTCAGCAAAGAAAAACCACCAAAAACGTTTGTAAAATTTTTTGATAGATTTGTGTTCGTTTAAGTGAATCGTAAAGGCATTTATGATAAATAATCCCAATAAAATCAAATGTCCAACGAGAAGTGTTTTGATTTCAAATGAAGGAGTTTTTGTACTAATATAATCGATCCATTTCAAATAGATTGTGCTGGTATATGCCAATCCAACCAACAAGTTACCTAGTAATAATACAACTTTAGGAGAATAAAGGATTGCAAATGTTTTAATATTATATTTTGCATCGCCTTCTATATCTGGTAAATCTTTGAACCAAGAGATAACAATACTAAAGACGATGATGAAAAGCGTAAGTATTTTCACATTCTTAGGCATCTCAAGGGAGTTGTTTATTAAATAATTGAATACAAGAAATCCTCCTGCATTTAATAATAAACCTCGGACAGAAGCTATTGCAAAGGCAGCACTTATATGATGTTGTTTCATATAAAAAGGTGGCATAGAATAAGCCCAACCGATTAAAGTAGATAGTGCAATTATACCAAAGAGATAAGGCGAGATAAATAGGGCCAAACCAAGACTGATAAATAAAGCTGTGTACACAATATTTTTTGCTTGTTGGACACTTAATAATCCAGAAGGAATTGGTAAGTCCGGTTTATTGATTTTATCAATATTTACATCAGCAACTTGGTTGATTCCTACAATAAAAACATTACAAGTTATAGCAATGATTAAAGCCATTATCAAATAGGAAAGTGAAAATAAGTGCTGCTTATCATAAATGATGCAAAATATAGTGCAGATGCTTATCACACTTCCAATTATAGTATGTGGCCTGCTAAATTTCCAGAGTATAAGGAGTGCTTTCATTTCGTTCCAATAATTTGTATAACAATAAGAGGAGTTAATCCGTTTTTTATCTGGAATATTTTTATAGTTTGTTCGTTGTTAGCAAATAGATTTTGGTATTGTTTTACGGAACGGGATTTTAGAACCGACACGATGCCGTCAAAAGTGATAGTAAGTATATTGACAGGAAAGATATAGGTAAAAAACATACGTTTTAAGGAGAACGGACGAATAAAAGGAGTTAGAACTAAACAACCTATGGTGGTTGCGAAAAATATTTTCAAAAGGCAAAAAACAGATGGTTCGAGTATCTCAACTATAAATGCATCAGAACCTGAATTCTGAATTTCTTGGACCATTTTCACCTTCTCTTTGTCTTTGAAATGATGGAAAGCATTGAACATGGTATAAAAGGTTCCTGGAGAGAATTCCATTTTAAGGACATCTATACTTTGCATTTCATAATAGATGTTTTTATCATTTATTTTTAAAGCGTTAGGAAATTTATCTGTGAGTTTAAGGTGACTAAAACAATTGCTTTTTCTGAAAATGGTAATTGCAGGTTCCCCACTACCTGAGCAAAGGTCTGTCATGACTTGTGTAGACTTCCTTGTTTTTTTAAGATGTTTTATGAAAACCTTGTATACATTAAATTTATCAACCACAAAGCCAATAAATTCCGTTTGAAAATTTCTTAAAACAGGAGGGAACCAATAATAATCTTCGAGTTCTTTCACAAGTAAATGTTAGTTTTTAAAGATAACTAATTTTTATAAAAGAAAAAAACCATTCAGTAGGAACATACCAAATCATGGGCAACAAGCTCGACTACCTTTTCGTTGGTCTAAGAAAGAAGATTGGAAAATTTCTATGTTCCCGATGCCCAAAATGCCAATCTGTCAAATTTGATATGACGCTACTAAATAGATTTTCTCAGTAAATTTCTTCTACAAAACTACTTACTTTGGAACGGAAAAGCATTATATAATTCCTTATGAAAGTTATATCATTCACAGATTATTTTAAACTCATTTCAAATACTATTACAAAAGGAATAATTTTAGGATCTTGCATTTGAATTTATATTATGCATTTAAATTGTTGATAACATATTGTGTATTTGTAATTTCGGAAATCGCAAATGATAGAAACTGGTTTTAGATTATAGCTATTGGAAATAATAAGGCCATTGTATTAAGTTGATTTATTAAATCTATAAAATAAATGATATTCTTTTAATTTCTCAAAATCTGTCAATTCTCTTTCAAAGAAAAAGGAAAGCTGGTATTTGTTTTTTTAATCATTGTCTTACAAATACCGTTGCAATTGGATGTTTCTAGAAACCCATTTTTTTGATATTGTATAAAAATCTGACTTTTCATATTCGCAAAAAACTATTTGAAAGAGGAATGCTTATCGTTGTAATTCACTAAGTCAAAAATAAATGGATAGAAATTGTATTTCCTGAATGTAACTGTTATTTGAATAACTTAATCGTTTACCTCATTGTATTTTGCATAAAATTTTTCCAGATTTGAGGTGTTAATATTCCCTTCTAAATCTAGAACTTTATCTTCTAATAATAATTTAACTATTGCTTTCCAAGTAGCATATTTTAATCTGCTTGATTCAATAGTAATTTTATTTTGTAAAAAAACTAATCTTTTAAAATCATCATCTTTATATTGATTTGTTTCATTTTTATCTAATGACATATATATAATTTCATCTTTTGTATTTAATTTATACAATGAAAATTCAGTACCTAAACCTTTTCTATTAAAGTTAAACCTAACAGTTTTGTCAACTAAAACTTTATCATCATCAAATTTAACTTCTTGCGCAGTAACATTTAGAATTGTAATACAAAAAATAATAATTAAGAAATTCAATTTTTTCATAGTCTTTTTTTAAAATATAATTTATCCTACTTTCAGATTTTTAAGTCGCTGTTTCAGAATTCCGACATTAAAAAAAAGTCTGCATAAATTATTTGCAGACTTCTATAAACTTTGTTACTTCATAAGTTTTTACAACTCTTCGGCAAACGTATCGTGTTGTTTGAAATCGCCACTTTGGAAACCTTTGGTAAACCATTTTTTGCGTTGTGCAGAAGTTCCGTGTGTGAATTTTTCAGGTTGTACGTGACCTTGCATTTTAGATTGAATAGCATCATCGCCTACAGCATGAGCGGCATCAATAGCTTCTTCTAAATCGCCCACTTCAATTCGGTCTTGGTTGTATTTTGCCCATAAACCAGCATAAAAATCAGCTTGTAATTCTTGGCAAACAGATAGTTTGTTCGCGTCTTCTTCGCTTTTATTTTGTTGTGCTTGACGTACTTTAGCCGAAGTTCCTAAAACCGTTTGTACGTGATGTCCAACCTCATGTGCAATTACATAGGCAATAGCAAAATCACCACCTTTCGCACCAAAACGAGTTTTTAATTCTTCAAAAAAGTCTAAATCCATATACACTTTATTGTCACCAGGGCAATAAAAGGGGCCTGATGCTGAAGTAGCGCTTCCGCAACCCGTTTCTACACCACCAGTGAATAATACCATTTGAGGTTTTGGATAGTTGCCTAAATTTTCTTCTTGAAATATTTTTGTCCAAGTATCTTCAGTCATGGCAAAAACTGCGTTTGCAAAGTCACCAATCTCTTTTTGTTCTGGTGTTAGTTCAGTAGCTCCTTCTACAGTAGTTTCTTGTTGAGCAGGTTGCATTTGTTGAATCACATTTCCAATTTGTTGGCCTTGTTCTCCACCAAAAGTCATCAATAAAAAGGCGATTATACCAATTAATCCACCGCCACCTAAAACGGCTTTACTTGATCCACTCATGCCGCGTCTATCGTCCACGTTGTCACTTTTTCTATAGTCTCTCCATTTCATAATTTATAAGTTTTAATTAGTTTTTTTATTCTTGACTTATTTCATCAATTGGAATTATACCATTGTATAAGGTGTAATTCATAGTATAAAAATAAGCTACTGTAAAGAAAATTCCGATACATAATGCAAAAACACCAAGCATTGCAATAATAAAAGCAAATACAAGACTTAGAATAATAGTAAAAGGATGTTTTACAAAAATTCTTGAACTATTAGACATTGCAGTTAGTGCGTTTTGTTTTTCGAAAATAATTAATGGAATAGTGAATATGAAAAGTAATGCAATAAATATTTGCATCATGTTACCAATAAACTGAAGGTTTAAATAGGTTAAGAGTAAGCCGATAGTATTAGAATAAATTGTAGCAAGAACGGCGCTTATTGCTAATGGCATAAAATAGGGACTTTTGTAATACTCGAATAAATTGTTCAGACCAAATTCTTTATTTTGTTTGGCTAAGTGATTTATTTTATAAAAGCCGGCTGTAATTGGTGCAACAAAACCTGCTAAAGCAATTCCTACAGCTGCATTCATTACTAAATAATTGAAGTCAGTTTCTAGAGTTTTGCTTTTTTCTATAAATTCTTCCATAGAAGAGATTTCCATGTAAGAAAAAATGGAATACATTGTTATTGGCATGACAATCAAAAGCATGAATAGAATTCCAACCCCAGAAATCCATACTGATTTTTTAAAAGTTATAAAACTGTCGTCTATTAATTTACCAATTTCTGGTGAGTTGTTTTGATTGAATTTAGCTTCGAAATTTGACATTATAATTTAAAATAGGTTATAGTCAAATTTAGTTTAATAAAATTAAATTCCAAATCTAAATCCTAAATATATGTCTGCTTGCTTTGAATTATTTAAAACAGCGGTTACAATTGAACTAGATCCTAAATAAAATCCATAAATTTTTAATCCAAAACCACTTGTAAAACCAGAAATTTCATTTGCTGATTGTGGCGCATACATTTCAAATTGACGGTATACAAATCTAGGAATTATAGAATAGGTATTTTGGGTTGTAGTAACATCACTTTCAGAATCGTCTGTAACTTTTTGATTAATTGACGCAGTTGCATAAAATTTATGTGTTAATTTAAAATCTGCATATGCATTAATTGTTGTAGGTAATTTGATTTTAAATGATGCTGATGTTTTCGTTTTTTGAAAAAATTGCGCATTTTGAGGTTGCGATAGTATTTCTTCAACTTCTGTTAAACTAGTGGCTGATTCAAATTGATTTAAATCAAGAGTAGGGAAGTTGCCTACATTTAAATTGTAATCAATTGAAGTGTTTGTATCGTCTTTATATGACATTCCTCCAATGTTTTTTACAGATAAACCCGCTGAAACAATATATTTATCTGAATTGGCCTCTTTGAAACGATATGTTCCTCCAAGGTCAAATGCCACGCCATTAATACCTTGTTTGAAAAAGTTAGCATAGTTAGATGTATCATTAAAATCGTTTCCTAAAAAACCTGAATACGCTAAATTAACTTGCGCAGATGCGTTTGCTAATTGAATATCTCCTAAATTATTCTGAATTGTTCCTTGTAAGTTGCTAGTAGAAAAATTGGCATAAGCACTAGGAAATAAAAGTTTTATTGTAGCGCCTGCATTAATTTGATGACGAGCATTATCTATAAGTTTTCTTGATAATGAAAAATCAATTTCTCCCCAAGTTGCAGCGTTTAATCTTTGGTTTTCTAGCGAAGATAATGTGGTTTGAGAAATGATATTACTAATAGCACCATTTTGTATCGCATCTCCTAAATTTGTATCTACATTAATAATATTTGCTTTTATGTTCGCTAATGTGCTGATGGCATAAGTCCAATTTCCATTTTTATAAGCTAATCCTGGTCCCATAATCAAAGCATCAATTCTGACATTGGCTGCTTCTGTTCCACTAAAAAATTTATCTTCTAAATTGTTTCCATCTAATAAATCGTTAAAGGTTAATTTATTATTCGAAAAATTAATACTCGTACTAAAAAGACTAACATCAAATTTCATTTTCATGTTTGATAATTCAGCTGGATTATTGTAGCCATTTAATAAACCACCTCTACTTGAGGTTGTTATGCCTAAAAAATGTTCTTGCGAAAAAGTATTTGAAATACTTAAAACAAGTACTATGCTGAATAACAAACGATTTTTCATATTGATAAAATTTAGAGTTTCTTAACTATAAACGTAATTGTATTATCTTTTATTTTATAAAGTAATTAATGTTTGATAAAAATAAACAAATAAATTCGTTTAAAAAATATATATTATTTGTTAAAAATAAATTTATGATTTATCTTTGGACAGAATTCACAAATAAAATTCCGGAAAACATGTTTGAATTTCAACAGTATTTAGGCTTTATACTTTTCTTAACCATTTTAACTATAGGTTTTTGGTTAATGTTTTTCTTAGTAGGATTTGTTCAATATTGGATTGGCGGATCTTTAATAGAAATGTACAAAGAAAAGAAAGCAAAAAAATTAGCTGAACAAGAAAAGTAATTTTCTTAGGTTAATAAAAAATCCCGATTCGTACGAATCGGGATTTTTTTATGTGAATTGGTTTTTAGAATTCTCCACCACCTTCTTGTTCTTGTGTTTTTGGTTTTGGATCTCTATCTGTTTTTAATTTGTTGAATCTGTATGTGAAAGAAACTGTAACAGCACGTACTCTCCATTGCATTTCACTATATGAGTTTACCGTTGGTAATCGCAAATCTTGAATTCTTTTTCTTGAATTAAAAACATCATTTACATTGAAAGATATAGTTCCTTTGTCTTTTAATACATCTTTACTAAAGGCTAAATTCATTGCAGCAATTCCTTTTGTTTTACCTTGTGCTGTTTTCTGTCCTGCGTTGTAATTCGCATTAGTTTGCCAATCAATTTTATAAGGTAAATTAATTTTCGAAGTAATTCTAGCTGACCAAGTACTCGATTTATAATCGAAATTTTGATTCACCAAAAGGTTGTTTGAATTTATAAATTGATAGTCTCCTTTTGTTTCATTATAGAAATAATTCACGTTTGAGTTTAATTTCCACCACTTTTTTAACGTATAGTTTAAAGTAACTTCCATTCCAATTCTATTGTCTTCGCCTAAGTTGAAAGGCGTGTTAATAATTACTGGAATTCCGTTAATAAACCTTCCGCTTTCTTTTCTTACTGTTTGAAAAGCATCTGTTGTATGATTGTAATAAGCAGAAGTACTCAATGTTATTTTATCCCATTTTCTTAAATATCCAATATCAAATGCATCCGTAAAAGCTGGATTTAATTTTGGATCTCCAACAAACAAGTTGGTGTTACTTGTGTAAGAAGAAAATGGATTAATAAAACGATCTCTAGGTCTGCTAATTCTTTTACTATAATTTATCGATACATTAGTATCATCGTTTAATTCATAAGTTAAGAAAAGACTTGGGAATACATTATTGTAGTTTCTTTTATTGAAATCATTAGTTAGTAATTGGTTGATTTCTAAATTTGTATTTTCAAATCGTAATCCACCTAAAACCGATAGTTTTTTGAAGAATTTTGTTCCAATTTGTGTATAAAAAGCACTAATGTTTTCAATGTATTCAAAGTTGTTAGTAAATTCAGCTACGTTAGTATATGGATCATTTTGATTTACTCTTTCTACAACTGCGTAATCACTAGTTGAATTGGTGTAACTTCCTCTGTAACCTGCTTCAAATTGAGTAGATTTGCCAATTGGTAAAACATAATCTGTTTGAAATAAATTTCTATTTTGTCTTCCAATTTTTGTTGATTTTTCGTCAGAAACAAAAGAGTTAGTTTCTAAAATACTTCCGTAAATATTAGAAAATTCGTCTTCTTTGTTTAAAGAAATGTTGGCGTCAATAGTTAATTTATGTCCGTCTTTTTTAAATCTCTTTAAGAAATTCGAACTAAATTCTACCGCTTCATTATTATTATCTGTATTATTATCACGAAATCTAGTATTGATAAAGTTTCTATTTAAGTAGAAATTTTTATACGAAACATCTTCTTTCGTATTTCCATCATTTTCTCTGTAAGTAAGACTATTTGTCCAGGTTGCCGATTTGTCTTTATTTAAATACACTTCCATTCCAAAAGTAGCATTTACCCCTTTGCTATAACGATCTGATTTTCTTCTTTCTTCAATATATCGATCTGCTAAAAAGTTTTCCTGATTAATTTTTGTAGTTCCAGGGTTGTTTCTATCGTTATAAGAAATTGTAGTAAATAAATTGTAAGTATCCGTTTTTGAATTGACATTTGCAGAAATCCCGTTGTTTTTTGGATTTCCAGCAGTTGCAATAATAGTTCCGTTTAAACCTTTGTTTTTTCCTTTTTTAAGAATAATATTCAAAATTCCACCACCACCTTCTGCATCATAACGTGCGGATGGATTGGTAATAACTTCAACTTTGTCAACTGCATCGGCTGGTAACATTCTTAAAGCATCAGACACATTGATAGCTGTTGATGGTTTTCCGTCAATTAAAACTCTAACACTTTCATTTCCACGCAAGCTAATATTTCCTTCAACATCTACAGCAACACTAGGAATGTTATCTAAAACATCGCTAACTGTTCCGCCTTTTACCATTAAATCTTGGCCAACACTGTATACTTTTTTGTCTAATTTAATATCAACAGTAGTTTTTTCACCACGAATTACAACTGTTTCAATTTGGTTGGATTCCGTTTCTAGTGAGATATTACCTAAATTGGTATCTGTAGAAATATTTTGATTTAGTTTTTCTTGTGTTTTATAACCAGGAAATTCAAATTTTATATCATAATTTCCATTATTTAATTCGATGTTGAAATTTCCATTTGCATCTGCAGTTCCACCATTAACAACTTGTTTGGTGTCAGATTTCGAAATCGTAATAATTGAAAATTCAACAGGAACAGAAGTTTCTTTGTCGATTATTTTACCAGAAAGGTTTACTTTTTTTAAAGAAACTTGGGAAAAAGTAGTAGTGCTTACTACTAATAATGTTAATAATAGGGTAATTTTTTTGAATAGCATAGTGTACATTTTACTGTACAAATGTACTATTTGGTCTACCAATTAATTATTAAAACTATGTTAAATGATTTTATAAAATCTGATTAATCAATTCAGTTGGTCTTGCAATTACGGCTTTTTCCCCATTTATTACAATTGGTCTTTCAATCAATTTAGGAAATTGAATCATCGCTTCAATGATTTCTTTATCCGATAAGGTTTTTCCTTTGAAGTTTTCTGTCCAATCTTTTTCTTTGATTCTAACTAATTCTATCGGTTTGATGTTTAGCTTTTTTATAAGTACTTCTAATTCATTGAAAGTAGGAACATTGTCTAAATAATTGATAATTTCAAATGGTTGCTTTGTGTTTTCTAAAAAACAAATTCCTTCTCTAGATTTAGAACAGCGGTTATTGTGGTAAATGGTTAACATAAATATTTTTTTTACAAAGGTAATAATTGTATTTTAGTGCACTTTAAAAAATCAAAAAATGTACATAGAACAATTACAAAAATTCAAGATAAATTTGTGGTCATACTTAGTTATCCCGGGACTTTTCTTAAGTTTAATGGTTTATAATTATATTTCAACCAAAGGAGTTGATACAGCTGCACTGATGAAAGATATGACTGAAAAGATTGGTGTAAATGGAACTTTTGTTGCTTTGGTTTTACCGCTTTCTTTACTGTTGTTTATTGTTTTGTTTTATAATAAATTTATTCAAAATAATTCACTTAGAATTTTAACAACATCTCGACCAAAAATCGATTGGAAAAGAGTGTTCTTTTCATTTGGACTTTGGAGTTTAATTACACTAGTTACAACAGTTGTGAGTTATTACAATGCGCCTGAAGATTTCGTAATACATTTTAAACCAAAAGAATTTACTGTTTTTTTGGTATTGGCCTTACTTTTTATTCCTTTACAAACTAGTTTTGAAGAATATTTGTTTCGTGCACATATGTTGCAAGGATTAGGATTGGCTACAAAAACAAAATGGATTCCATTAGTTGTTACTTCGTTTTTGTTTGGAATTATGCATATTGCCAATCCGGAAGTGGATAAATTAGGAATGGTAATTATGTTCTATTATATTGGAACGGGTTTGTTTTTAGGGATTTTGACCTTAATGGATGAAGGTTTAGAATTGGCGTTAGGATTTCATGCCGCGAATAATTTAGTTGGTGCATTGCTAGTAACTTCTGATTGGTCGGCTTTTCAAACTCATTCTATTTTAAAAGATATTTCTGAACCAAGTGGAAACATTCAAATATTCATTCCTATTTTGGTGATTTTTCCAATTTTACTTTACATTTTCGCAATAAAATACAAATGGAGCAATTGGAAAGAAAAGCTTTTTGGAACTATAAAACCTTTAAGAATTGAAGAATTTGAATCCATTGAAAAGTAAAATGAATCCATTTATTCATCCAGAATTTAAATTAAACGGAAAGAGTTTTTCTTATCTGGAACTCTTATCTGAAGCTCTGTATTTAAAAGAAAACGGTCAATTATTTGAAAAAAATATTGGAAAATTTCTTTTAGAATGGCTTAATAACGAATCGTTTGTTTTGGTACATACTTCTGGTTCAACTGGGAAACCGAAACAAATAGTGTTGCAAAAAAACGCGATGATTGCTTCGGCGAAAGCCACAGGCACATTTTTTAATTTACAACCAAAAAATTCTGCTTTATTGTGTTTGTCTGCAGATTATATTGCTGGAAAAATGATGTTAGTTCGTGCGTTAACTTTAGGATTGCATTTAGATGCTGTGGAACCAAATAGTAATCCGTTAGAACATAAAAAATTTGATTTTGTAGCAATGGTTCCGATGCAAGTTGCGAATTCTTTAGATAAACTTCATTGGGTTGAAACTTTGCTTATTGGTGGTACAAAAGTCAGTTATCAATTGGCTGAAAGTATTTTAAAAACGGATTGTAAAGCTTTTGAATCGTATGGAATGACGGAAACTATTTCGCACATTGCAATAAAGCAAATAGGAGAGAAATCATTTACCGTTTTACCGAATGTATCTATTGCTGTAGATGAGAGAAATTGTTTGGTTATTGAAGCATTAGACCTTTCACCTGAGAAAATTATCACAAATGATAGTGTTGAAATTTTAAGTCCAACTCAATTTGTTTTAAAAGGACGAATTGATAATGTTATTAATTCTGGTGGTGTGAAAATTTTTCCAGAAGAAGTAGAAGAGAAGTTATCGAAATATATTTCTGTTAGATTTTTCATAGCCAGTATACCTGATGAAAAATTTGGAGAAAAAGTAATCCTTGTTATAGAAGGAAAGCCTTTTAATATTGATACTTCTATATTTTCTGAAGTTTCCAAATACCAAACTCCAAAAGAAATAGTTTTTATAGATGCATTTGTGGAAACAGAAACGAATAAAATCAATAGAAAGAAGACTCTTAAGAAAAGAGCATAAAAAAAGTGTCACACTAATAAAAAATCTTGTTTTGTAATTAAACTATTCTTTTGCAGATTTTTTTCCAGTATGACACTAATAAATACTTTATAACTAATTAATAGTTCAAGTTGTTTCGAAAAGATAAGTAAATGTATTAATAAATTATTAAATACACAAACATTTAGTGAATTATTTACTTTTCTACGATGATAAAAAACTGATTGGTTTTAACCGCAATACTTTCTAATTCAATTTTCTTATCAATTTTAATTTCTTGTTTTGTAGTTGTTGGATGTAAACGAATTGTTTTTTCATTCATTACAACATCAACCGGCATTTTGAAATCTGAATTTACATTTTGCCATTCGTAACTTAATTTACTTCCTGATTTAGAAAGTACCAGTTTTGGGATTTTTGTAGTAGTTAAATATTGATTAAATACAGAAGTTAAATCGATACCACTTTCTTTATTAAAATAATCGATTACTGTTTTCGTATCAATAATTTGTTTTTTATAGGTTTCAGAATAATTGAACAATAATTTCCACCATTTTGCATCGTCATTGATAATGTGTCGGATTGTGTTTAGCATTAATGCACCTTTATAATACATATCGCCACTTCCTTCTTTGTTTACACCAAATTGAGCAATAATAGGTCTGTCGTTTCGTACACTTCTTGATTGTCCGTTTACATATTTTATGGCTTCGTCGTAACCTTTAATACATTCAATAAAAACAGTTTCTGTATAGGTTGTAAATCCTTCATGAATCCACATGTCTGCGATATCTTTACTTGTAATACTGTTTCCAAACCATTCGTGTCCAGTTTCATGAATCGTTATATAATCGAAAAACATTCCAGCACCTGTACCGGATAAATCCATTCCAAGATATCCTTTTTTGTACTTATTTCCATACGCCACAGCACTTTGATGTTCCATACCTAAATAAGGTGTTTCCACTAATTTATAGCCGTCTTCATAAAAAGGATAGGTTCCAAATTTCGATTGAAAGCAATCCATCATTGGTTTGACATCATTGTCAAAATGTTTTCTAGCAGTTTCTTCATTATAACGTAATACATAATAATCTAAATCTAATCCTTGGTGATTGTCATGAATATGCACATAATCAGCAATATTTACAGTAATATCATAGTTGTTGATTGGATTTTTCACTTCCCAATCCCAACGTGTGTAACCATCTTTTAAATCAGTAGCACCTAAAAATCTTCCGTTAGAAACATTCATTAAACCATTTGGAACGGCTACTTTTATACTAGCACCATTATCCGGTTCGTCCGTTTGAGAATCTTTACACGGATACCATAAACTTGCGCCAGTTCCTTGAACCGCTACACCAATCCATGGATTTTGTTTTTTGTCTTTTGTGAAAACGAAACCACCATCCCAAGGTGCATTTTTGGCAATAATTGGATTTCCAGAATAATTGAAAGTTATGGTTTGAGTAGTTCCTTTTTTTAATTCTTCAGGAAATTCTATAAATACAGCGTTGTTATCTCTTTTGTATTTTAACTCTTTATTCTTCCAAACTATGGATTCAATTTTCATGTTTTCAAACAAATCGACTTGAATTTTGGAAGTAGCATCATCTATTTTAAAAATGATTTCATTGTTTCCAATAATCGATTTTTCTGTAGGATTTATTTTGATATCTAAGTTATATCGTAATACATCATAACAGGTGCGTTCTTCCCGCAAACCGCCTTGTAACGAATCTTTACGAGAAAAATTTTGAGCTTCAATTTGATTGAAACCTAAAAAAGCAAGGGAAAATAAAAGTGTTTTTTTCATTTTAAAAATATTTAAAGTATAAGTCACGTAAAAATAATTTCCAAATTAGAATTATAATTAATAGAAAAAAAGAAAAAGCTCTCGGATGTGAAAGCCATTCGAATTTATTTGGTTTGTTTTCTGTTTTCATAAAAAAAAATCTACTAATTAGTAGTAGATTTTTCTGATTTGTTACGTTTGTTACTTTAAAAATCTTAAAACTATCTCGTTAAATAATTTTGGATTGTTGCTTGGTAAATAATGGTTTGCATTTGGAACGATTGCTAATTGTGCGTTTGGTATCGCTTCAAACATTTTTAATGTATGCTCGTTTTTAATTTCGTCATGATCACCAGCCATTATTAATGTTTTCGATTTGATAACCTTTAAATCTTCATATTTTAGATTTGGGTAATTGATATCTAAATTATATAAATCAATAGCTAAATCATTTTTATGATTTACATTGTTTTTAACCAAATTATCTCGAATTTCTTTCATTTTATCTAAGTCAACACATCCTTCAGGAAAAATATTACCTGCCATGGATACAATTTTATCCACTTTTTCAGGATGTTGAATTGCCATTAATAAGGCTAAAATTCCACCATCGCTCCAACCCACAATGTGAGTTTTTGATATGTTCAATTTATCTAAAAATTGTTTTAAATCTTCAATTTGTAAATCGAATGTCAATTCTATATTTTTATCATATGTAGAAGCACCTCTTCCTCTACAATCCACAAAAATGACTTTGTAATACTTAGATAATTCTTCAACATTTCCAGCAAATCCACCCATTGAATTTCCATTTCCATGAATCATTAATAAAGGTTCACCTTCGCCATAAATTTCGTAATATAAACTTACACCATTAACGTCCATATATTTTCCAGATTCACTACTTCCTAATATACTTTTTCCTTTAATTAATAAACTGTTTTTTCCTTTATATGGATTGTTGTTTGTGTAGTCAATTGAAAAGTTTTTAACTGTGAAAATATTATTTCTTCCGATACCATTTTTCCAATTTGTTTCATTTGTAATGTTTTCTTCAAATCCCGAATTATTAAGATTAATTGCTTTCCATTTTTCTTTTCCTTTTCTGACTTCTAATTTGAATTCATCAAAGTAAAAATCTCCTGAATTCATAACAAAGGCACCAATATTTAACATATCGGCTTCAGTATCAATTACACCTTCTATTGTAAAGATTTTCCATTGATTAGTAACGATTAGATCTGAATAAACATTATTTTGAAAAAATCCAGTTTTACCATTTTTTTTATCCACTCTAACCCATAATGAAGCTTTTGCTGCTTTGCTTGTGACTTCCTTGCGAATAGCTACTGAAGCTCTAAATTGATAACCCGATTTTTCTGCGATTGAAATAGCTTGTGAATAAGAAGTCCAATCTTGTAGTGTTTCTTTAGAATCTTGTGCTTGAATTTGATGATAACCAAATAAAATAGTGACAAATAATATTAGTTTTTTCATGATGTTTGTAATAGATTAAATTCAAACACAAATAACGTAAGAATTTTACTAAAATTGTACTTTTTGAAAATATTATCTAAAAAAAAAAATCTACTAAGTAATAGTAGATTTTTTAATTGGTTTTCATTTAATATTGCTTTCTCTTAACTTGTCCTCGCGTAGTACACTGAACACCAAAAATTGATTACTGACAACTGACTATACTTGAATCACACCTAAATTAAATTTTTTCTCAATAGGCGAGTGGTTCGCGGCTTCAATTCCCATAGAAATCCATGTTCTGGTATCTAATGGATCAATAATGGCATCTGTCCATAAACGTGATGCTGCATAATATGGTGAAACTTGCGCATCATATTTTGCTTTTATTTTATCGAATAATTCTTTTTCAACAGCTTCATCTACAACTTCTCCTTTGTTTTTTAAAGAAGCTGCTTCAATTTGTGCCAATACTTTTGCAGCTTGAGTTCCACCCATAACCGCTAATTCGGCACTTGGCCATGCGAAAATTAATCTTGGGTCGTAAGCTTTTCCACACATGGCGTAATTTCCAGCTCCGTATGAATTTCCTACAACGACTGTGAATTTCGGTACTACGGAATTCGAAACCGCATTTACCATTTTCGCACCATCTTTAATAATTCCGCCGTGTTCTGATTTACTTCCAACCATAAATCCAGTTACATCTTGTAAAAACACTAATGGAATTTTCTTTTGGTTACAATTCGCAATAAAACGAGTGGCTTTATCGGCACTTTCAGAATAAATTACACCACCAAACTGAATTTCTCCTTTTTTAGTTTTAGAAACCAAACGTTGATTGGCTACAATTCCTACTGCCCAACCATCAATTCTAGCATAACCTGTAATAATCGTTTGTCCGTAACCCGCTTTGTATTCATCAAATTCCGAATTATCCACTAAACGTTTGATAATTTCATTCATATCATATTGATCGGTACGTAATTTTGGTAAAATTCCGTAAATATCTTTTGGTTCTAATGCTGGTTTTACTGGCGTTTCTCTGTTAAATCCAGCTTTATCGTAATCTCCAATTTTAGAAACAATACTTTTAATTCTGTCTAAAGCATCGGCATCGTCTTTTGCTTTAAAATCGGTAACTCCCGAAATTTCACAATGTGTTGTAGCACCACCAAGTGTTTCATTGTCAATAGTTTCACCAATTGCAGCTTTTACTAAATAACTACCAGCTAAGAAGATACTTCCAGTTTTATCTACGATTAAAGCTTCGTCACTCATAATTGGCAAATACGCTCCACCAGCTACACAACTTCCCATTACTGCAGCAATTTGAGTAATTCCCATACTGCTCATAATAGCATTGTTACGGAAAATTCTTCCAAAGTGTTCTTTATCTGGGAAAATTTCATCTTGCATTGGTAAATATACTCCTGCAGAATCTACCAAATAAATAATTGGTAAGCGGTTTTCCATGGCAATTTCTTGCGCTCTTAAATTCTTTTTTCCTGTAATTGGAAACCATGCTCCAGCTTTTACTGTGGCATCATTAGCTACAACAATACATTGTTTTCCTTTAATGTATCCAATTTTTATGACTACACCACCGGAAGGACAACCGCCATGTTCTTCATACATTCCATCTCCAACGAAACCACCAATTTCAATACTTTTGGCATTTTCATCTAATAAATAATCAATACGTTCACGAGCTGTCATTTTACCCTCAGCGTGTAATTTATCGATACGTTTTTGTCCGCCACCTAATTTTACTTTCGCAAATTTTTGTAGCATGTCTGAAACTAATAATTTGTTATGATCTTCGTTTTTGTTGAAATTAATGTCCATGTTGTTATAAATCTAATTCAAAGGTTTGTCTAAATAATTCTATTGTTGGGTTTAACTCTAAAAAATGTTTGTATTTTTCTTCGTTGGTATAAATTACTTTTGGTTTATAGGTTTCTATAACCGTAATTTTTATTTTGATATCGTAATTGCGTAAATTTGTTTTTAAGTAACCAATTAAATCGGAATTGGTGTTTTCAAAATCTTCTTTGGAGCCTTGATTTGGGAATTCTAGCAAGATATTCGTTCCCATTAAAACAGGTTTGCTTAATCTCATGTAGCTGCAAAATAGCTTTTTTCCTTTTGCTTCTAAAATTTCGATATACTCATTCCAATGTTTTATGGCGTCTTCTTGCGTGAATGGATCGGCTAAATGTTCACCTACTGCTACACTTTCCGTTTTGTTTTGATTGGAAAGATCTGCTTTTTGTTTTAAGCCTTTTATTGATAAAGCAGAAACTCTTTTACTTGGATCAATTGAAAGAGTAGGAGGAAGTTTTTGCTGTATTTTTTCGATTTTCTCTTCAACTTTCACTTCTACTTTTTCTTCAATTTTTTGAATGCTTGCTACAGGAGTAGTTGGTACTTCTATTTTTGAAGCAGTTTCTATTGGAATTGAAGGTGTTGTTGGTTGAATTTCTTTCCCATTTTGAAAGAAATTAGAAGGAATTATAAAGTATTTAGCTTTTTTTTTTCGGCATCATGTGTTAATGAAGCCAATTGCATTAAAGTTAATTCTACAAAAAGTCGTTGATTTTGGCTGACTTTATATTTTAAATCACAATCATTTGCGGTTTCAATTCCTGCTAATAAAAAGGCTTGAGAAGCTTTTTGTGCTTGAATGGCAAATTGTTGTTGGGTTTGTTCACTCACTTCTAATAAGGAAAGTGTTGCGGGATTTTTACAAACCAATAAATCTCTAAAATGTGACGCTAAGCCAGCAATAAAATGATGTCCGTCAAATCCTTTTGCTAAAATATCATTGTAAGTTAATAGCAATTCTGGAATGTTATTTTCCAAAATTAAATCAGTTACCTTAATATAATAATCGTAATCTAGAACGTTTAAGTTTTCGGCTACAGCCTGACGTGTTAAGTTGTTACCACAATAAGAAACCACTCGGTCGAAAATTGACAACGCATCACGCATAGCTCCATCTGCTTTTTGAGAAATGATACGTAAGGCTTCCTCTTCAAACTGCACGTTTTGATTTTCGGCAATTCCCATTAAATAGTCTTTTGTATCGTTAATCGTAATTCGTTTAAAATCGAATATTTGACAACGAGACAAAATCGTAGGTAGAATTTTATGCTTTTCTGTGGTTGCTAAAATGAAAATAGCGTGTTTTGGTGGTTCTTCTAATGTTTTCAAAAACGCATTAAATGCTGATGTTGAAAGCATGTGAACCTCGTCAATAATATAAACTTTATATTTTCCAGTTTGTGGAGGGATTCGAACTTGATCGATAATACTTCTAATATCATCTACACCATTGTTGGATGCGGCATCTAATTCGAAAACATTGAAAGAAAAATCTTCATTTGGGTCGTCATAACCTTCTTGATTAATTTTTCGAGCTAAGATTCTCGCACAAGTTGTTTTTCCAACACCACGTGGTCCTGTAAAAAGTAAGGCTTGTGCTAAGTGATTATTTTCTATGGCGTGAAGTAAAGTATTGGTAATAGCCTGTTGCCCAATCACATCTTTAAATGTTTGAGGTCTGTATTTTCGGGCTGATACTATAAATTGTTCCATAGGTAATTCTCGATAGCAAATATAGATTTTAAAAGTAAAAAGTCAAAAGTAAAAAGATAAAAGTTATTAATAAATTTAAAAAAATCAATTTCAACTATTTTTTCAACACAGATTTGAGAAATTAAAGGAATTTTAAAAATCTGTTCAAACTGACTTCTCAAAAAAAAACTTCAAACTTCCAGCTTCCAACTCCTAACTTTAATTATCTTTGCCCCGCAGACCGCCTTATCGTCGTTTCGATTTATCGGAAGGGAGGAAAGTCCGGACACCATAGAGAAGCATAGCGGGTAACGCCCGTCATCCCGATATATCGGGAGAGGACAAGTGCAACAGAAAGTATGTACAGGTTAAGCTGTAGTGAAACCAGGTAAACTCTATGCGGTGAAATTTCAAGTATATCAGCATTTAAGGGTTTCTCGTCCGTTGTTGAAGGGTAGAAAGATTGATCTTGTTGGTAACAACAAGGCTAGATAAATGATAAGGGTTCCGATTTTTCGGAGTACAGAATCCGGCTTATAGGTCTGCATTTTTTATTGATGTTTTGTTAATAATACGTTAACAATTAATCTACTTTTATTGATTACATAACATTATCTTAACATTGAATTTTTACTTTTGCACCATAATTTTAACTAGACAAAAAGATGAGCTTCAAAAACATTTTAAATTTTTTCTCGCCAAAAGACAAAACTTTCTTTCCTTTATTTGAGGAAGCTACCAACAAGTTAACAAAAATGTCTGATGCTTTACATGAGGGAGTTAATGCTTCGAAAGGAGATAGAGAAAGTTATTTCAAAAAAATTGATGAATTGTTTGATAGTATTGAGAAAATATCTCACAAGATGAATATTGAATTAAGTAAGAATTTCATCACTCCATTTGATAGAGAAGATATTCATGCTTTAATGACTACAATTGAAGATGTGGCTAGTAATATTCAGGAGGCTTCTAACAGAATTAGAATGTATCAAGTAGAAAAAATTACTAAATCGATTAGAAAAATTACCGAAATTAATCTAGAAGCTTGTGGTTACATTGCAAAGTCTGTAATGGAATTAAAAGAGATGAAGAATTTTAAAAATATTTTTGATTCAGTAAAGAAAATCAACAAATTAGATAGAAAATCGGATTCTGTTTTTGAAAGAGCTATTGCTGATATTTTTGAAAACGAAACAGATGCTAAAAATATTATCAAGTATAAAGAAGTTTTAGCTTCTTTAGATAAAGCATCAGATAAATGTAAAGCTGTTGCAAGAGTATTAGAAGCTGTTGCAGTTAAACATTCTTAATTAAGTACTATGTTTACATTATTAATAGTAATTATAGTTATTGCATTGTTGTTTGACTTGGTAAACGGATTTCATGACGCTGCCAATTCCATTGCAACTGTAGTTTCTACAAAAGTTTTAACGCCTACACAAGCTGTAGTTTGGGCCGCATTTTTCAACTTCGTAGCCTATTGGGTTTTTGATATGAGTGTGGGAAATACAGTTGCCAAAACTGTTGACGGTTCTGTAATTAATCTTTGGGTTATTTTATCAGGATTATTAGCAGCTACTGTATGGAATTTATTAACATGGAAATTAGGTATTCCTTCCTCTTCATCACATACTTTAATTGGTGGTTTTGGTGGTGCAGCTGTAGCTCATGCAGGTTTTGGAGTTTTAAATTTAGAATCTATCGGATTCACCATTTTATTTATTTTCTTAGCTCCATTTATTGGTGGAATAATTTCCTTCTTTATCGCAATGGTAACCATTCAAAGAAATTTCTTTAAGAAAATAGGTATTTCTATTGCCATTTCTGTTTTAACAGTTTATGTTACTTACAGTTTAAAAGATAGCTTAGATATCAAACCAATTATGATTTGGATTATTGGTGTGCTTTTAGGTTTGTTTATTGTAGTATACTGTTGGTACGAATTAGTACACGGAAAAAATCCTTCACATACCAAAGAAGGTAATATGTATAAAAAATTACAGTTATTATCATCAGCAGCTTTCTCATTAGGACATGGTGGTGCCGATTCACAAAAAGTAATGGGTATTATTTGTGCGGCTTGTATTGTATACGCAAACGGATATAGAACAAGTCCTGATAAAAATATGCCAGAATTTGTTAAAGAATACAATCTTTTAAATACAACTGAAATTCTTCAAGTAGTTTACAAAAATGAAGAGGGAAAAGTTAAGAAGTTTAAACCATCAGTTGGTGTTTTCGGAAAAGATACCGTTTATTTAGACGGTAAAAATATAATCGACTTAACAAGTGGTGAGAAAATTTATGAAGATGAAAAACTAAACACTAAATTAGCAGCTAACAATCCTTTTATCAATCATTTGAAAAAAGAAGGTGTTGATGTGAATAAATTTGGTGATATCGTTAGTGAAGAAAAAAAATTAGAAAGAAAATCAAAAGACAATTCTTCCATTCATTCTCTAGTAAAACTAGAAGTTTATTCTGATAAAAAGGATATTAAAGACGTTGTAACTAATGAAGTAATTTTCAAAGGAAAAGAATTAAATAAAGATTACAGATATGCTAAAATATTTGCTAAATATGTAGATAAAGAAGGTAAATTATTAGAAGGACATAAATTAGAAACAAAAGTTACTAAAGAGACTATGCCAACTTGGATTGCTTTCGGATGTTATTTAATGATTGGTATGGGAACTTTAATGGGCGGTTGGAAAATCGTAAAAACTATGGGAACTAAAATTACCAAAGTAACACCATTAGAAGGCGTTTGTTCTGAAACAGCAGGAGCTTTAACTTTATTTACAGTTTCTCAAATGGGTGTACCAGTTTCTACAACTCACACCATTACCGGATCTATTATTGGAGTAGGAGCCACAAAGCGATTAAGTGCCGTTCGTTGGGGAGTTACTATTAGCTTATTATGGGCTTGGGTATTAACCATTCCGGTTTCAGCAATAATTGCAGCTTTATTTTATTATATCACAACTTTGTTTATATAAAAGTAATAACTCAAAAAATTCCGTCTTATTAATTAAGACGGAATTTTTTTTATAAAATTTTCAATTGTTAAGAAATTGTAAATTAATTTAGCGGTTTCAATAAATTACAAAAAATACAATTTCCAACAACAACTGCAAGAACACAACATCAAAATGAAAAAATTAATTTATCTAAACTTACTTGTTTTTTTTATTTCTGGTCTTCTTTTTTCTCAAGAAAAACCGACAAATGATATCAAATTATCTTCTTTGCCCTATTTTAGTTCGGGAAAAGGAATTGGAATTACTTCTCCTGATAGTTTGTATCAATTGAATATCCGATTTAGAATGCAAAACCGAGTAACGTATATTGAAAATGATGGAGAAAGTGGCGGATATGATGCCCAAATTAGAAGATTACGATTGCGTTTTGATGGTTTTGTAGGAAACCCAAAATTTTTATATGCCATTCAGTTATCATTTGCTCCTGGAGATGTTGGGGAAATTAAAGACGGAGAAAATATAAATATTATTAGAGATGCCGTTTTCATGTATCGACCAAATAATCATTGGAATATAAGTTTTGGACAAACGAAATTACCTGGAAACCGACAGCGAGTGAATTCTTCTGGTGGATTGCAATTAACAGACAGATCTATAAATAATTCAAAATTTACTATTGATAGAGATTTTGGTTTTCAAGTTCATAATATAAACGAGTATAAAGACAAATTCTCCTATAATTTTAAAGGAGCAATTTCTACAGGCGAAGGTAGAAATTCAACTGAAAAACCAGATGATGGAGTAGCAGTTACTGGTAAAATAGAAATTTTGCCATTAGGCGCATTTACCAGAGATGGAACGAATTTTGAAGGAGATATTGTTCGTGAGAAAAAACCAAAGTTAATGTTTTCAGGAGCGTTTCAACAAAACAATCACGGTAGAAGAACTCAAGGCCAATTAGGTAATGATTTGTATGAAAATAGAACCATGAAATCAGTTCTTTTAGATGCTATGTTCAAATATAATGGTTTCGCTGCGATGTCAAGTTATATGTCGAGAACAACAACCGAAAATGCGGTGACTTTTGATCCAAATGATATTTCTAATACAAATTTTGCATATGTAGGAAATGGTTTCGATTATCAATTAAGTTATAACACAAAATCAAACTACGAATTTATCACAAGATATTCCATTCAAAAAGTGGGAAAAGATATTAGAGAATTCACACCAAATTCTAAACAATTGTCTTTCGGATTAACAAGATATATTTGGGAACATACTTTTAAATTGCAAAGTGAAATCACTTTTGATACTTTAGATTATTTTGATGGAACTACTAAAAATAATTGGTATTTACGTTTCCAAGTAGAAATTGGAATATAAATTCAATTCTTACCCAATATTATAAAACGCCGATTTTCTTTATAAATTGGCGTTTTGTGCTTAATCAATTGTTAAAATAAACTTAAAATTTTGAAATTAAAGTAACATAAAATAAATTTTAAGACAAATTAGTTAATCATTAACTAACTTTTAAATTTTATGCTTAAAAAATCTCTACAGATTCTTTTTTGTTTTTTTCTTCTAACAAGTGCTGAAAGTATCGCACAAAAGAAAGACAAAAAGAATAAGAAAAACGCACCTCCAGCTGCAGCTGAAGCTAAAAAGCCAGATGCTAAGAAAGAACCAAAACCGTACAAAAAAGTAATCGATTCTACAGCGATTACACAAAAAGGATTAATTGATGTTCATAAAGTTGGCGACAAATATTTGTTTGAAATTTCAGAATCATTAATCGGAAAAGAAATAATGACCATCACAAGATATTCTAAAACACCAGCTGGTGGAGGAATTTTTGGTGGAGAAGAAATTAATCGTCAAGTAGTTCGTTTTGAGAAAGGAATGAATAACACGATGATTTTACGTTCGATTACATATGTAATTATGACGCCAGATGAAGACAAACCCATTACAAAATCGGTTAAAAATTCAAATGCGGATCCAATTATCGGGATTTATGATATTTTAGCTTATAAAAAAGACGAATCTGGAAAAGAAAATACAGCAAGCGTTATTGATATGACAACTGCTTTCGATTCTGATTTACAAACGTTTTCTTTAAATTCTATCAACAAGCAATTATTGAGTATTCAATCTTTTCAAAAAGACAAATCGTTTATTCAATTTGTAAAAAGTTTTCCAATCAATACAGAAATTAGAACGACTAAAACATTTACTACAGTCGCACCACAAATTTCAAGAAATCCAACACCAAAAATCGGAGTAGATTTACCAGCGGGTTTAGATGCTGGTGTGGTAACGATGGAATTAAACACATCCTTTATTTTATTGCCAGAAAATCCAATGCGTAAACGTACTTTCGATAAAAGAGTAGGATATTTTGCAAATGGTTACGATGTTTTTGAAGAAGATTCTCAAAAAGCAGAAACAGATATTTTTGCTGTAAGATGGCGTTTAGAACCTAAAAATGAAGAAGACGCTCAAAGACAAAAAAGAGGAGAATTAATCGAACCTAAAAAACCAATTGTATATTATTTAGATCCAGCAACTCCAGATAAATGGAAACCTTTTATCAAACAAGGAATTGATGATTGGCAAGCTGCTTTCGAATTTGCTGGTTGGAAAAACGCTATTCGTGGTGAATATTGGCCAGAAAATGACCCTTCAATGAGTTTAGAAGATGCGCGTTTTTCTGTATTAAGATATTTCGCTGCTGAAATTCAAAATGCTTACGGTCCAAACGTTCATGATCCAAGAACTGGTGAAATTATGGAATCTCACATCGGTTGGTACCATAATATCATGAGTTTATTACGCGATTGGTATTTAATTCAAACGGCTGCTGTTGATCCAAAAGCAAGAAATAAAAAATTAGACGATAAATTAATGGGCGAATTAATTCGTTTTGTGGCGGCTCACGAAGTTGGTCATACCTTAGGTTTACGTCACAACATGGGTGCAAGTAACGCTACTCCAGTTGAAATGTTGAGAAACCCAGAATTTCAAAAGAAAAACGGACACACGTCTTCAATCATGGATTATGCACGTTTTAATTATGTAGCACAACCAGAAGATGGTGTAACTGATTTATTTCCAAGAATTGGTGATTACGACAAATGGGCCATCAAATGGGGGTATTCTTATTTCAAGGATGCGAAATCGGAAGAGGCTGAAAAAGCGTTGTTAAATGAAATGACAAAAGAAGCGTACAAAAATAAAAGATTGCATTTTGGTACAGAAACTAGTCCGTATGATCCTCGTTTTCAAACCGAAGATTTAGGTGATAACTCAATGAAAGCTTCTGAATATGGTATCAAAAACTTAAAAAGAATTTTACCAAATTTAATTGAATGGAGTAAAGAAAAAGGAGAAGATTATTCTGAATTAGAAGGATTATACAATTCTTTAGTAGGACAATTTAGAAGATATATGGGTCACGTGACTAAAAACGTTGGTGGTATTTACGAAAACCCAAAAACGTATGACATGGAAGGAAATGAATATGAAATTACACCTTCAGCGATTCAAAATGAAGCCGTTGCTTTCTTAAACGAACAATTGTTTAAAACACCAACTTGGTTATTAGATCAAAATATTTTAACTAAAATTAACCCTGATAATGGTGTGGAATTAATAAAAAATATTCAAGATGCAACGTTATCTAATTTGTTATCTTTAGACAGAATGGCGCGTTTAATGGAAACTTCTTCTATGAACAAAGCAAATTATTCTATTGATGAATTAATGAGCGATTTAAAACGCGGCATTTTCTCTGAATTAAGAACAAATATTGCAATTGACGTATACAGAAGAAATTTACAAAAAGCATATGTTACTAAATTAATTGATGCCATTAGTATAGATAAAAGTGCAACGGCTAATTTCAATGGAAAAAGTATTGTTATGGTAAATACCGATTTACCTTCAATTGCACGTGGACAATTAATTGAATTAAGAAGTCAGTTAAAAGCAGCTAATGCGCTAGCAACAGATAGATTAAGCAAATTTCATATCGCTGATTTAGTAGCAAGAATTGACAAAGCATTAAATCCGAATAGATAATAAAAAACGTCAATTCGAGTGTTTTTTATGAAGTGAAACGAAATAAAAAATGTATCGAGAATAGTTTTTTAATTAAAAAGCCTTCCAGAATTAGACTGCACCCAAAAGTTTAGACAAATTTATACTTAATTTTGATAATAATGAG
>CAYWVV010000022.1:0-40960 GCA_964461805.1 uncultured Flavobacterium sp. | reverse complement strand
TGGTAATTGTAGGCGGAGTGATCCCAGCACAAGATTACCAATATCTATTTGACGCCGGAGCCGTTGCCGTTTTTGGCCCTGGAACCAAAATTAGTGAGGCGGCTATTAGTATTTTAGAGGTACTTATTGAGGATTAAACATATTCAAACCTGACAGGTTTGTTAACTATATAAAACACCATCAGAAATGTTGGTGTTTTTTTATGTTTGACTTTAATTCAAAAAATCTCAAATCCAATCTTTAGCTTCTTCATACGTTTCACTGATATAACTAAGATATTGCACCATTCTTGGTGAAGTGCCGTAATTTGGAGTAGCGCAATGTGGTAAAGCTTGGTGCCAAATTACCATATCGCCAGCTGAAGCTGTGATGGCTTGAGGCGCTAATGTTTCTAAAGCATGAGCTCTTGGATGCACACCTTCGGGAACTTGTTGCATCCATTCAGTAATTTGATTATGAAAACCCGGCACGCAATGAAACGCACCATCTTTTGGTCCACAATCTGATAAGTAAATCAAACCTTGTAATCGAAATGGAATGGGCAATTGTAAACTCACATCCCAATGCAAATCACTTCCTTTAAAAGAATAATTTGGAGTAACGGGTGGATTAAAACTTACTTTATCAATCGTTTTATAAATGGCTTCCGACTGATACAATTGTTCAAAAGCTTTTCTAATCTTACCTGAAGCTCTGTTTTTTTCTAATAAAGGATGGTCAAAAATATTAACCATCATTCCGCGTTGTTCGGGATGATTTTGATACCATGTTTCTGACTTTTCTGGATACATTTCTAAAAAATCCCAAATTATCTGTTGGGTCGCCAAACAATCCGCTTTAGGAATAGCATTAGGTAACACAATATAGCCATTGGTTTCAAAAAACTGTAAGTCATCTTTACCAAAAACATCCGTTTCTTGTGAAATCAACTGGACAAGTTTAGTTTCTTTTTCACTAACCCAACTTTCAAAGGCTTCAATAGTAGGTTTTTCGTTATACAAATAGTATAAAACCTCATCAATCCCAACGCCTCTTTTATACAAATATTCTATTTCTTGAGTCCAACCAAGAGTTGTTTGTTTTTGTGTTCCTAATATCCTATTCCTAAAAGAAACTAATAATTGATTGGTAGCCATTGGTAAAGTATTAAAAGTTCCATCAAATATATCAAATTGACAAGTTGGTGCATTTAAAGATGCTTTGAAACGTAAATTTTCAGTCATGAAACTAGATTTTAATAAAATATTATACAAAAAAAACCAGCCCTAAAGCTGGTTTTCTTATTTCTTCTTGCCTTTTTTCTCCGATTTCTTTTTCTCGGATTTATTTTTCTTCGATTTATTTTTTGGTTTCAATAAATCCTTTTTGGCTTTTAAACGTTTTTCAACTTCATCGATTTCGTACGTATCGTTAGCAAAAGAAGCTAACTTTACTTCTTTCATTAATTTTATGGCACCTTTTATATCTTGTTGGCGTTCTAATAAGTGTACTTTCTTTAATAAAATCGCCATTTTGTTAATACCTTTAATTGTTAAGGCGAAGTCAATTAACCTGGAAGCTTCTTCGTAATCTTCATTCAAAAGCAAGGTTTCCAGATAATACGGATAAACCGCTACGGCATCCATATTAATAGCCAATGCTTCTTGAAAATAGGTTTTCGCAGCTTCATAATTTTGCAATTGCTCTGCTTCTATTCGCGCATACAAACACAAAGCAGTTGTGTTTTTTTCATCGTAAGACAAGGCGTAATCCAAAGCTTCCGAAGTTCCTTCCAACCAATACGGATAATTATCCAAGGCTTGAAATAAGTATTTATCTATGTTTTTCATTTATTCTGAATTTATTTCAGAATCTCATCAACTCTGAAAATTATTTTAAATTTATTTCAGTATCACTTACTACTGAAAATTTCAAGAATCAATCATCAAATCGATTCAATTGTTGTTTTAATTGCTGTCGAACCGCTTTAAATTTCTTTTCTACTTTGAGTTTCTTAAAATCAGAACCTTCAAAAGTCCGAATGGGATTTCCACGTTCCACCGCTAATTGATTGGTCCACTGACTTTGAAATTGTTCTTTCAAAAGATTCAATTGGGCTTCGTTTAGCTTCACTAACAAACGCTCGGTAGCCAATTTCTTATTCTGATGTTGAGAACGCGAATCCATACTCACCACGCTAATTCCAGTTGGCACATGTGTCGCTCGAATGGCCGAACTCACTTTATTTACATGTTGTCCACCAGCTCCAGAACTTCGCATCGCTTGATACTGAATGTCTTTTTCAGAAATGGCACGAGATTCAATCGCATCCACTTCGAAAATTCCAATAAACCAATTACTGCGTTTGTGAAATTTCCTAAACGTACTTTTTCCAATCCATTGAATGGTTCCTATCCATGAATCCGTAAATTCAGCAGCTTCTTTTCCAACAATTTGCACCATCGCCGAAGCCACAGTTCCATTTTCCGAACCTGCTTCGTGTTGCAAAACAGTCACTTTCAATTGTAAAGCTTCTGCTTCTTGCAACACTTTTTTTAAGACTTGAGCCACCACCCAAGTACATTCTGCAGGTCCTCTTCCAGCCGTAATTTGAATTATCTTTTCCATCTTATCGGTCCATTCTAACAATTTTTGGCGTAAATGTGCCTAACACATCCACCAATTCTGTTTGTAAATTCATCACAGTATTGATGTTTTTATAAGCCATCGGTGCTTCGTCAATATTGCCGCCGATTAAAGTCACGTCGTTATCTTTCAAGACTTTATTAATCTGACTTTGCGTAAAATTGGTTTTGCATTTCGCTCTCGAAAACAAACGCCCAGCTCCATGAGAAGCCGATTGTAAACTGTCTACGTTTCCTTTACCCATTACGATAAATCCTGGCGCCGTCATCGAACCTGGAATAATTCCCAATTGTCCTTTAGCCGCTGGCGTGGCACCTTTTCGATGCACAATACATTCTTTGCCATCCACCATTTCTTTCCAAGCAAAATTGTGATGGTTTTCAATGGTTACCACAATACGTTTTCCTAGCGCTTTAGCCAATCTTCTGTGAATGTCTTCGTGACACGCTTTGGCATACTCACCCGCTAAATTCATAGCCATCCAATATTCTTGACCATCATGCGTATTCAAATCTAGCCATGCTAAATGCTGCACATTTTTGGGTAACGGACATTGTTTACTTGCCAAATATGTGTAATGTTTGGCAATGTTTGCACCCAATCCACGAGAACCACTGTGCGATAAAACAGCTACGTATTCCTTAGCTTCCAATTTCCATTCCGGCAACGGATTATCTAATTTCACAATTCCGAATTCTACAAAATGATTTCCTCCACCAGAAGAACCTAATTGCTTGTACGCTTTGTCTAACAACTGTTTTACTAATGGAATCGTTTTGAATTCGTCTCTATAAAACACTTCGTGATCGGCTTTTATTTTATGCGTTTCACTCATTCCAAATTTGGTGTTGTCTTTTAAAATCGCTTGCAATTGATGGTCTTTTCCTTTGAAAAAAGACGCTGGTAAATCGAAAATCGACAAGCTCATTCTGCAACCAATATCTACTCCAACTCCATACGGAATTACCGAATTGTCTGTGGCTAAAACGCCGCCAATTGGCAATCCATAACCGTAATGTGCATCGGGCATTAAAGCGCCTTTTACTGAAATTGGTAATTTTAAAGCGTCGTATAATTGAAATTTAGCTTGTTCGTCAATTTCGTTTTCTCCAAAGATGGAAAAAGGAGCTCTAGTGGTTTTCAACTCATTGAATTTTACTTGAACTGGATTCACTAAACCTTCCGCGACTTTTCCCCAAGTGCCGTCTCCTTTATATTTTTCTGGATGCAGCAATACTTGTTTCGCTTCGGTTAAAATACTTTCCTTTTTTTCTCTTTTTCGATATCTATTAATTTGCCCTAAAGCAATGTTTATGGCATTATTTTTTGGGAAGCCTAATTTGATTAAGTCTTTCCCAGAGAGTTTATTTCCCATGATTATTTTAAAAATGATTCCTAACAATGAGCTTAGACCTACCAAAAAGGCATAGCTATAGCGCATTGTACTATTTTGAATACGTTCCGGGAAAGTTTTTTGAAGGTTCTAGAATACACAAAAAAAAGCCCGAAACTAAATGTCTTCGGGCTTTTTCATATATGTTGTTTTATCTATGATTGTGTGAAGCCACGAAGAAGAGCCACATCAGTTCCAACTGACGCAAAGCTTTGAGGTAATGAATTAAATACAAACATTTTTCTTCGTTTAAAAGGTTATTAATTTTCTGATGCAAAGATTTATTTTATTTTTTATATTTTCCTAATAAAAAATGCGATTTTTTTGAAATTATTTTACACATAAGATTTAAATTATTGATTATCAACAACTTAAACACGTAAATAAACTGCGATTTTTCTTATATTTTTTATTTATTCGCGTCTCTAACTAATCGTTTTAAAATCGCCCATTGTTTTAAAGCGTCTCTGGCTTCCACTGCTGGATAACCAAGCATGACTTTTCCTGCAGGAATATCTGCTGCAACACCTGAACCCGCACCAACTATAGCGCCATCTCCTATTACAATGTGGTCTTTTATAGAAGCGCTTCCACCAATAATTACTCCATTTCCTAAAGTTACAGAACCGGCTAATCCAGAATTTCCTGCCATAATACAAAATTTACCCAATTTACTATTGTGTCCAATTTGAACTAAATTATCAATTTTGCAACCATCGCCTAAGATGGTAGAACTAAATTTTCCTCTATCTACACAAGAATTCGCACCAATTTCAACACCATTTCCAATAATTACATTTCCGATTTGTGGAATTTTCACCAAGCCTTTTTCAGGATCAGGACGGAATCCAAAACCATCAGCACCGATTGTTGCATTGGGATGCAAAATACAATGACTACCAATATGACAACGCTCACGAATAACTGTTCCCGACCAAATTGTAGTGTTATTGCCAATTGTTGATTCATCTAAAATAGTTACGTTAGGATAAATAATTACGTTTTCGCCAATTTGTACATTTGGTCCAACATAAGTTCCTGGTCCAATTTTTGTATTATTTCCAATACTTGCCGAAGCATCTATAACTGCTGTTGGATGAATATTTACGGCAAAAACAGGTGCTGGCGGTGCAAACATTTCTAAAACTTGTGACATGGCCAAATCAGCATTAGCAACTTTTATAAACGCACGATTTTCACCTGGCTCAATAGCAATATCATTGTTTACAACGGCAGCACAAGCTTTTGAAGTGGCCCAAAATTTTTCATACTTTTTATTTCCGATAAAAGATATCTCAGTGTTTTTTGCTTCTTCTAATTGTTCTGGAGCAGTGATTGAAATGGTTGTGTTTCCAACAATTTCTCCTTTTAGAATCTGGTTTATTTCTTGAATCGTATAAGTCTTCATTTAAATTAAAAGTTAATTAGTAGTAGTTTGAATGGATTAAAAATTTAAAATTCGTTAAAAAATTAAAATATTTCCCACAATCTACGTTAAAACTAATTAATATAAAATTTTTTAGCATTTTTACACAAAAAAAAACAAAAACAACACGCAATTATATCTTTAAAAGTTACAAGTAATTTTTGAGGTTTATAACTGAAAAACATAGAACAGATGCAGTCTATCGATTAAATGAAGCATTCATCGAAAATAATATTTTTAAATTTATTTTTATGAGACCTTTGCAAAGTAAAACCCCCAAGTTTGCAAAAATTAACTTACTATTTAATTAATAATATTAAACATAGTAATGAAAAAAATTAAAGTATCCTTTTTATTCGCCTTATTGTCAGTATTCAGTTTTTCTCAAGTAGGAATTAATACCACTAACCCAACAAAAGAGTTAGATGTAAATGGAGATGTAAGAATTAGAGGTTTGGCTAACCCAAATAGCAAAACTGTTGCCGTTTATGCAAAACCAGATGGAACATTAGTAAATAGTTTTACTGATCCATCAGCACCAGGAACAAAATTTGTAGGTTTTCTAAATTCAGATATTTTATTAGATCAGGATTATAATTTTAAAGAGATTATTTTATCCAATGAACTAATAGATGTAAATAGTGAATACAATGGAACATCAGGAAAATATGCTCCTTTATTTACTGGTTACTATAAAATATCAATGGATTTTGATATTGGAGACTACTCTAGTGATGATTATGATTTAGATATTTTAATTGGACTTTGGGATTTCACAGATAATAACTGGGTTTTAAGAAGAACTTTTAAACACAGAGACAACAACAGTGCTTCAATGACGCCTGGAAGAAACGAAAGTTTTGGTATTTCTAATTATTTAGGATTAATAAAAGGTCATTCTTATGGATTTAGAATTTTTAGTGATTATGATGCTAACATAACAGGTCCAAATAGAAATGCTAAACTTAAATTCCAAAATAGTGGTTCAACAGGAACCTCATTATCTACAAGTTTTTCAATTGAAAAAGTTTTATAATATTATTTTCCTCTAGGATGATAGCTTTCCATCACATCTGCTAAGAATTTTCTATCTAAATGCATATACACTTCAGTAGTTGTGATGGATTCGTGACCTAACATCAATTGAATGGAACGCAAATCAGCACCATTTTCTAATAAATGTGTAGCAAAAGAATGACGAAAAGTATGTGGAGAAATTGTCTTTTTCAAATCGATTTTTACGGCTAAATCTTTAATAATTGTAAAAATCATAGCGCGAGTGAGTTGTTTTCCTCGTCTGTTTAAAAACAAAGTATCTTCATGCCCTTTTTGAATAGGCAAATGACTACGCATGAAGTTTTTATAATTCAGAATTATTTTCTGAGTTGGTAAACCAATCGGCACAAAACGTTGTTTGTTTCCTTTTCCTGTAATTTTGACAAAACCTTCTTCGAAAAATAAATCAGAAATTTTTAGCGTTACCAATTCGGATACTCGTAAACCACAGCTGTACAAAGTTTCTAACATTGCTTTGTTGCGTTCGCCTTCAGCCGAAGTTAAGTTTATCGCGTTTATCAGTAAATCGATTTCTTGAGTTGAAAGTGTATCTGGTAATTTCCTACCTGTTTTTGGGACTTCAATTAACTCTAAAGGTGTGTCTTTTCTGTAATCTTCAAAAATCAAATAGGTAAAAAAACTTTTCAAACCTGAAATTATTCTTGATTGGCTTCGCGCATTAACTTGAGAAGAAATTGAGTAAATAAACTGTTGTACCTGTTCATCTGTAATTTTTACTGGAGAAACTTCAATATTATTTACAGCCAAAAAACCTACTAATTTTTCAATATCAAAACTATAATTTTCAATCGTATTAGGAGACAATCCACGTTCTAATCGTAAATAATTTTGAAATTCTTTTATGTACGTAGTCCAGTTTGGCATTTAGAATTCTAATAATAAGATGGAAACAAAAATAAGTATTTTTTTCCCGATTAAGTTTCATTAATTTTCAATGATTGCCTATTTTTGCATAAAATTTCAATCCTGAAAAAAACAATTTCCATATTTATCTCTTTTTTACTCTTTTTGCCTGCAATAAGTAATCTTGCTGTTGTGATTAGTTTCAAAATAAACCAAGACTATATTTCGAAAACACTATGTGAAAAAAAAGAAGAAAAGGTAAATACGTGTAATGGTCATTGCCATCTGAAAAAAGAATTAAAAAAAGTTTCAGAAACGGAAAATGAATCGAACCTTCCTATTTCTTATAAAGAAAAAATGGAATTGGTATTTATTCAACCTGAATTCACTTTTTCTTTCTACAATTTTCAAACGCCAAAATCTTCGTTTTCATTTTATATCGAAAGTGAAATTCCAACCCTAACAAATCGTATTTTTCACCCGCCGCTTACTTAAAATTTAATTTTTATGCGTTTATTTTTAAAACGTAATTATCGAAATTTAATTTTAATCCTTTTCAATAGAAAATTCTATTGAAACCTAATCTTGCGCTATAATCATTTAGAAATATTGATTTTAGCCAAATTGTACTATGAAAAACATTTATATTATCTTACTATTTTTAGTAGGAAACCTTGTTGTTGCTCAAAACTCAAAAAGCAACGACACGCTTACAAATACTATTGAAGAAGTGTTTGTTACAGCGAACAGAACCGAAACAAAGAAAGCAGAAATGCCTGTTGCCATTCATAAAGTATCTAAAAAAACAATTGAAGAAACCAAAGCCACTTCCATGTATGAATTGGTAAATAAAGTTCCTGGAGCAATAATGGTCAACTTAGGTAATGAGCAACATTCTATGGCAATTAGACAACCGATGACCACCAATTCGTATTTTTTATATTTAGAAGATGGTTTACCGATTCGTCCGTTAGGAATTTTTAATCACAATGCTTTGTTAGAAATTAATCAGTTCAATTTGCAAACTATTGAAGTGGTAAAAGGGCCAACTTCCTCTATTTATGGTCCAGATGCGATTGGAGGATCTATCAATTTAATTTCTGTCAATCCGAGTTTACATCCAAGTTTTAAAATTGGTTTACAAGCAGATCAATTCGGATATAGAAATATTGCCGCTTCTGGAAGTACTACTTTTGGAAAATTGGGGATACATATTGCAGGTTTGTATGCGGACCAAAAAGATTCTTGGATGGCGTATTCTGATTATAAAAAAGCTAACATTAATGCTAAGTTAGTTTATCAATTTAACAACAAAACAAAGTTAATTGGTACTGTTTTTAACGGAAATTACTATTCAGATATGTTTGGAAGTGTAAATGAAAAAACATTTTATGATAGAAATTATACTAGTCAAACCGATTTCACTTATAGAAAATCTGAAGCGTTTCGAACCAAATTAACTTTTGAAAAAAAATGGAACAGTACCTCAAAAACTTCCATTACAACTTATTTTAGAGACAATAAATTAGGACAAAATCCATCATACGGAATTCGTTGGACAACAGGTCAAACGGTTGCAAAAGGTGAAGTAAATTCCAATAATTTTAAAAGTTATGGTACTTTAATTCAACAAATTCAAAATATAAATAGTCTTAAAACAGAGGTTGTTGCAGGTTTTTTATATGATTTTTCTCCAATTACTTATTTTTCGAATCAGATTAATTTAAAAGCCAATTTAAATACAGACGGACAAACCGTTTCTAGTTATGAAAATTTAGGCGAAAATGGTGTGAAATTAGCCAATTACGATTCAGAAGTAAAAAACATTGCAACTTATATTCAAACCAAAACTAAATTGAATCACGATTTGATTTTAACTTTTGGCATGCGACATGATATCATGGATTTGAGTTACAACAACTATTTGAATAACAGTAACGGAATTCAGAAATATGAAAGCACCACTTTTAAAGGAGGTTTGAACTTTATCATCCATAAAAATGTGGGTTATTATATTAATTATTCAGAAGGATTTACACCACCTGGAGTCACTTCCATTTTCAGATTAAAACCAGGAACTGGAGGTAATACGGGAATTCCAGCTGATTTTTATTACAATTTAAAACCTGCTTTATTCAGAAACTATGAAATTGGTGGTTATGCGAATTTAATCACTAACAAACTAACGATAGATTATGCGTTTTACTTATTAAACGGTAAAAATGAATTGTTAAACATTCGTCAAGCGGATAATTCTTTTGATTATCAATCGGCTGGACAAACGCGACATAAAGGTGTAGAATTTTCGTTACAATACAATCATTCTAAGCAATTGCAATTTAGAATTGGAGGCACAACAGCACAACATACTTTTGTAAAATTTGATGTATCAGCTAAACCGACAGATGCGCTTAAAAACTTAGATGGATTTGAAATGCCTTCTGCTCCAAAATGGTCAGGAAATAGTGAAATTACCTATAAACCAAATTGGTTTCCAAACTTTAGAATTGCTTTGGAATGTCAATATGTTTCAAGTTATTACCAAGATCAAATTAATACTGTAAAATATGAAGGATACACCATTTTCAACTCGAGATTGGGTTATAAATGGAAAAATTTTGAGGTGTTTACGAATATCTTAAATGCAACCGATAAATTATATGCTTATAATGTTTCTCGAGGCAATACAAATTCTTCGCAACCTACCTATACAGTAGCAGCTCCCAGAACCTTTATGTTTGGTTTACAATACAATTTTGATTTGAAAAAATAATTATGAAAAGAAAAGATTCAAAATTTAAAAAAAGAGTAAAACAAATTAGTTATAAATATCATAAATATTTAGCTTTTTTTACCATATTACCTGTTATTTTTTGGAGTTTATCTGGAATAACACATCCAATGATGTCGCATTTTTTTAAACCAGAAATTACTAAAGAATATTTAGAAAATCAGAAAATTGACACATCTAAGATAAATTTTACAGTAAAAGAAGTTTTAACTAAGAACAACATCAATTCTATTAAAAACTTTCGAATTGTTAGTTTTAAAAACCAACAATATTATCAAGTAAAAAGTAACAAAAACGAATTTTTGTATTTCAATACTTCAAATGGAAATTTGCTTCAAAATGGAGATAATTTATATGCTGAATGGTTGTCTAGATACTTTTTAAATGATAGTATTAGTAAAGTTTCAAACCAAATTATTTTAACTGAATTTGACAATCAATACAAATATATTAATAGATATTTGCCTGTTCATAAAATCTCTTTTAATCGAACAGATGCTATGGAGATTTATGTTGAAACTTCATCCAGTAAATTAGCCACTTTTAATCCTAAATCGCGTCAAGTTTTTATTTGGTTTTTTGATACGTTTCATAATTTTTCATTTATTGAAAAAATATCAAACGAATACATAAGAATTCTACTTGTTGGGATTTCGTTGTTTATTATTTTATGTAGTGCTATCAGCGGGCTTATCATTTATGGTTTGTTTTGGAAACAATTTAAAAAAGTAAACACCACAACAAGAGAACTAAAAACCAGAAAAAATCACAGAAAATTAGGTCTTTTATTTTCCTTTTTCACGTTAGCATTTGTTATAAGCGGCTTGTTCCATATCCTAAAAAAATGGGAACCAAATACAATTTCTTCTTTAGTTTATGAGCCAATCTTCACAACTCAAGACATCGAATTTGATATTAAAAGATTGCCTTTAAATTGGAATGAAGATATAAATTTCAGTTTAGTTGATTTTAAAGATAAAACTCATCTAAGAAGTATTACAAAAACATTTGATAAAGAAAAAAAATCAGATTCAAAAGACCAAAAAAGTAAACCAAAAATAAACTATGAGGTTTCTTATTATGATTTGAAACATTTTACAAAAAATAAAGATTTAGACTTAAAATACGCTCAATATTTAGTTGAAAAATTAAATGATAAACATAAGTTTTTAAATAAAAGTTTAGTGTTAGAGAATAATCAAAAAGAAGTTGTTGTTTTAAATGATTTTGATAAAAAAGAATATGGTTTTGTAAACAAAAGGCTTCCTGTTGTCAAAATAGCTTATAACACGCCTGAAAACAATACCTTTTTTATTGAAACAAATACTTCAAGAATAGCTGCAAAAGTAAATAATTATGACAGAGCTGAAGGCTATACTTTTGCAGTATTACATAAATTTTTATATTTAGAATGGGCTGGAAAACCAATTCGTGATTTCGTAACCGTAGTAACTGCTTTATCAATTTTAGTAATAAGTATTTTGGGATTATTAATCTTAAAGAGAAAGTAAATAAAACTAAAAAATCGTCCCGATTACATCGGGACGATTTTTTTTAGGCATAAAAAAAGCCTTACATTTCTGTAAGGCATTTTTTGGGTGGAAGACCGGGTTCGAACCGGCGACCCTCGGTACCACAAACCGATGCTCTAACCAACTGAGCTACAACCACCATGTATGAATACGGGTGCAAATATAAGACTAAACTTGAAACTTGCAAAGAAAATTTAATAAATTTTACAACAATTTTACAACAAATCCCCTAAACTATTGACTGTCAAATATCTTTCAACAGTAAAACCTTCTGCATGATCCACGCCAACTAATCGTCCTAAATCAACTGCACGATAAATCACACTATCTAAAAAGTTTTTAGAAGTAATTGGCGTTACAGGTTCTTTAGAATTTGGGTCATAAAATTGCGTTTTATACGCTTTTACGGATTCCATTTTCACATCCATAAAACCAGAAATATCTACTACAAAATCAGGTTCAATGTTTTTCCATTGAATGTAATGATATACTAATTTTGGTCGGTAATGTATTTGTTTTTCGCCATTTAACTCTGTCTCAATTTTGGATAAACCTGATAAAAAACAAGCATCACTAACTAACTTACTACCTTTTCCATGGTCGATATGTCTATCGGTAATTGCATTACACAATACAATTTCAGGTTGGTATTTGCGTATCATTTTGATGATTTCCAATTGATGTGCTTCATCGTTGATAAAAAAGCCATCTCTGAAATTCAAGTTTTCTCTGACTGAAACGCCTAAAATTTTCGCAGCATCAGCAGCTTCTTCATCTCTGGTTTGAGCAGTTCCTCGAGTTCCTAATTCACCTCGAGTTAAATCGATAATCCCAACTTTCTTACCTAATGATATTTCTTTGGCAATTGTGCCTGAACAACCTAATTCTACATCATCTGGATGTGCACCGAATGCTAATATGTCTAGTTTCATATGTTAAAGATTCAAGTAAAAAGGCAAAAGTAAAAAGTTTAATTATGACTAAATTAAACCTATGCGATTACCAAAATATTTTTTATTGTTTTCGATTTATTTTCTGTTTCTATAAATTCTTTGTCGGCTTGACTATCTTTTGTGATTCCGCAACCGACATAAATTGTTATTTTCTGATTTTCAATTTCACAACATCTCAAATTTACAAATAAATTGGTTTGTTCTTGCATTTGAAATTCGCCTAAAAAACCTGAATAATATTTCCTATTATAGTTTTCGTTTTCTAAAATAAAATTTCTGGCTGCTTCTAAAGGCATTCCACAAACCGCAGAAGTTGGATGTAAAGCACTTATAACATCTAATTCTGTAAAGTTAAGTTTCAATTTCCCTGAAATATCCGATTTTAAATGTACTAAATTTCCCGCTTTTTGTGTGTACGAATCAGAAATTTTTAAATCTTCAACTAAACTTTCTGTTCGATTTTTAATATAATCTGTTACCAATTGCTGTTCTACAATTTCTTTTTCTTGCCAAATTACATTTTCAGAAAAAACTTGAGTTCCAGCTAAAGCTACCGTTTCAAAGGTATTATTTTTAATTATTGCTAATTGTTCTGGTGTAGCGCCCATCCATAGTCCAACTTTTGGGTGAAACCATAAATATCTAAAAGCTGTTGGGTATTTTTTTAATAGATTTTGATACGATTTTATAATATCTACCGATTGAGAAACTTCTATTTTACGAGATAAAACCACTTTTTTAAAGGTTCCTTTTTCAATTTCTGAAATACCTTTTCTGACTAAATTTTCAAAAGAAATTTGAGCTTTTCCATCAAAATCATCCTCAATTTGAGTAGAAGTATTTTCAAATACAAAATTGATTTTTTCTTCAAAAACCTCAGAATCGGCTAATGGAAAGACCACATTTAGCTCTTTAAAAAAACTCGCAAATACAAATCCACTTTGCTTTTCAAAAACGTGTAAAGTTGCATCATTTTGAAAAACACTATATAAAACCTCATCATTTGGCTTTGCATAAATAACAAATGGCAATTGATTTTGAAAACAAAAAGAAGCTTTATCTAACAAGTTCATTATCTTTTTTCTCTTCTTGATAAAACCATGTTAGACAATTTACATAAAGAAATTAGTTTGTCGTTTTCATCTACAATTCTAATTTCCCACAAATGAATACTTGCGCCTTTGTGCACAATTTTTGCAGTACAAAAAACAGTTCCTTCACGTTTACTACGCAAATGATTCGCACTAATTTCAATACCGCGAACTTCTTGTTTTTCTGGATTTATAAACATTAGTGAAGCGGCACTTCCCACACTTTCAGCCAAAGCGACTGTTGCGCCACCATGTAATAAACCCATTGGTTGATGTACTCTAGAATTAACTGGCATTTTCGCTTTTAAAAAATCTTCACCAGCATCAATATACTCAATTTCAAGCGTTTCCATTAAGGTGTTTTTAGACCATTCGTTACAAAGTGCTAAAAACTTTTCTTTATTAAACATAAATAGTTATTTTTACAAAGTTACAAATTTATATTTCGAATATAAATATACCAAAACGAAGATTTTTCCGTTTTAAATTAAGTTGCTACGAATTTCACAAATTAGCACGAATAAATTTGTAAAAAATTAAGTTTTAGAAAATAATTCAAATAAAAAAAACTGCTAATCTGCGGTTAAAAAAATAAAAAACATGCGTCAATTTATACTTTTTCTTGGTTTAATTACTACTTTTTGCTTCACTTCTTGCAGAAACGAACTTGATTTTGAACAAAGTATTGGAACCTTATCCTTTTCAAAAGAAACCGTGTATTTAGATACCGTTTTCACAAATATTGGTTCTAGCACTTATACTTTAAAAGTATATAATAAAAGTAATAAAAACATTTCTATTCCTAGGGTTAGATTAGGAAAAGGGCAAGCTTCTAATTACCGATTAATGGTAGACGGTGTTCCCGGAAAAGAGTTTGAAAACGTAGAACTTTTAGCAAAAGATAGTATGTTTATTTTTATTGAAGTAACATCGGATGTCGCAGATGCTAACCCAACTGACTTTTTATATACAGACAGAATAGAATTTGGTGGCGCTACCAATTTTCAGAAAGTCGAATTGGTAACTTTAATTCAAGACGCGGTTTTTATTTACCCTGAAAGAGCTGGAAGCCCAAATAACTATACCTACGAAGAAATTCAACTAGGTTTAGACGGAAATGGAAATCCAATTAAAATTACAGGAACCAATTTAAGTCATACTGATGTTGTTAATGGTGATGAATTACATTGGACTAAAACAAAACCTTATGTAGTGTATGGTTATGCGAAAATTCCAGAAAATGAAACGTTGGTTGTTGACGCAGGAGCAAAAGTACATTTTCATGCAAATTCAGGTTTGATTGTGGCTAATGATGCTCATTTACAAGTTAATGGTGGATTGAGTACTTATGATTCGGACGGAAACGTTTTAGTGAATAATGAAGTCATTTTTGAAGGTGACCGTTTGGAACCAAATTACTCAGATGTTGCGGGGCAATGGGGAACTGTTTGGTTTTTACCTGGAAGTAAAGGAAATTCAATTTCTAATTTAACCATTAAAAATGCCACAGTTGGAATGTTAGTATCTGGAAATGATGGAACTTCTACTCCAACTTTAGATTTAAAAAATGTACAAATTTACAATTGTACCAATGTCGGAATTTTAGCCCGAACTGGAAATATAACTGGAAAAAACGTAGTCATTAACAATTGCGGACAAGCGAGTTTAGCCTGTACTTTTGGTGGAAGTTACGAATTTACACATTGTACATTTGCCAATTATTGGAGTGCTCCAAGCCAGTATTGTTTGATTTTGAGTAATGAAAACATAAATAACACTACTCCAACGTCACTTACAAAAGCGGATTTTAAGAACTGTATTTTTTATGGTTCCTCTAATATAAGCATTGGTTTAGAGAAAACAGGAACAACTTTCGAATATCAATTTGAAAATTGTTTGATAAAAGTTGTTGATTTTAATAATCAATTTGCTACTAACCCACTCTATCCAAACACGGATACTATCAATTATAGTGGTTGTATTATCGCTACGAGTTCGATCACTAACAAGCCAGATTTTAAAAACGCAAATAGAAATGATTTTAAATTATTAAGTACTTCAAAAGCCATTGGGAATGCGAATTTAGCCTTTTCAACGTTTACTGATATTTTAGGAAACTCAAGAGCTACCTCATCAGACATTGGGGCTTATGAATATTTACCATAATTTAATAACTCTGTTAATAAGTTGAAAACCAGGTAACATTAATCCAGAAAAAAGTTGTTAAATTTGAATAAATCTTAACAACTAACAATGAAAAAAATTACACTTCTAATTGGGTTATGCTGCTTTTTTGCAGGATTTTCTCAAGCTCCTTCTGGCTATTACTCAACTGCTACTGGAACAGGGTTCACCTTAAAAACGCAACTTTACAACAAAATCAAAGGACATACCGATAAAGGATATGCTGGTCTTTGGACAACTTATGCTACTTCTGATAGAGACCATCAAAATGAAAATGACAATACGATTTTCGATTTATATTCCGAAAATCAAACTGGAGCCGATCCTTATACTTTTATTTACAGTACCGGACAATGTGGTACCTATGCTGTTGAAGGAGATTGTTATAATAGAGAACACATGATTCCTCAATCCGTTTTCAATTCTGCTGCTCCAATGGTTTCTGACGCCCATTTTATTCCACCAACAGATGGGAAAGTAAATGGTTTACGTTCTGATTTTCCTCATGGAATGGTTGCAGTGGCCTCTACAACTACACAAAATGGTTGTAAATTAGGAACAAGTGCGGTTTCTGGTTTTACTGGAACCGTTTTTGAACCCGTAAATGCATTTAAAGGCGATATTGCAAGAATGTATTTTTATTTTGCCACAAGATATGAAAATACGGTTGCAGGATATTCTTATGCTATGTTTAACGGAACAAGTAATCAAGTATTTACTACATCTTTTTTAAATATGTTACTTACTTGGCATGCTAATGACCCCGTAAGTGCCCGAGAAATTGAAAGAAATAATGCCATTTATGCCAGACAAGGAAATAGAAATCCTTTTATAGATAATCCGAGTTATGTAAATGCTATTTGGGGTGCAGCTCCAGGAGGCGGATCTACTGACACAACTGCTCCAAGTATTCCATTAAATCTGAGTTCAAATGCAAAAACTACTACTTCTGTTTCTTTAACTTGGTCTGTTTCATCAGATAATATTGGTGTAACAGGTTATGAAGTATATAATGGAGCTTCTTTAGTAGCAACTACAACTGCAACTTCTTATAATGTTACAGGTTTAACTGCTTCTACCGCTTATTCGTTTTCAATAAAAGCTAAAGATGCAGCTGGAAATAAATCAGCAAGTAGTTCACCATTATCAGTTACTACAAATGCAACAACTACTTCAACAAAAACAGAACTTTATTTATCCGAATATGTCGAAGGTTCTTCAAATAATAAAGCTTTAGAAATCAAAAATGAAACTAGTGCCTCTGTTTCATTATCCAATTATAGTATCAAAAAGCAAACTAATGGAACTGGTGCTTGGAGTTCAGGATTAATATTATCTGGAACGCTTGCAGTAAATGGGAAATTCGTAATTGTAAATAACGGAATGGCTTCAACTTGTTACAGCATTACCACCGCAAATGTATCAACTGCTGCTGGAGAAATGACTTTTAATGGAAATGACGCAATTGGTTTATTTAAAAATGGAGTTTTAATTGACGGTATTGGAACTTTCAATGGAGGAACAGCTAATTTTGGTGCTGATGTTACTTTAAGAAGAAAAGCAACTGCAACAGTTCCCAAAGCAACTTATTCCGCAGCAGATTGGGATGTTTTAGGTTTAGATGCTTGTACGGGATTGGGTAATAAAAGTATGGGAAACGAAAAAGAAACACAAAAAAACACTACAGAAATTAACGTTTTTCCAAACCCAAATAATGGAAATTTCACCATTCAATTTGATACTATTTCCGAAAATAATTCTGTGGAAATTTATTCTGTTTTAGGTCAAAAAGTATTTGAAAAATCTGACATAAAAACGAATACTCTTGAAATTTTAAATTTAGAAAAAGGAGTATATTTCATTAAAGTCAACCATCAAAAAAACACAAAAACGAAAAAGGTTATTGTAAACTAAAATTTAGAGCGGTTTTTACCGCTCTTTTTTTTTATACTTTAATAAGAAAGTTTAACTTTGCATCACAAACAACTAACAACACAACATAATGATTTTTTTCTTTGGAAACCAAAGCAATACAGTATTTGTCGTTCAAACGCAATCTGAAATTTCTACCGAAAACATCCAAAAACTAAACTGGCTATTTGGAGAAACCCAACAAATTGACAGTACAACCATTTCTCAAAATTTCGTAGGACCACGTGCTGCCATGGTTACACCTTGGAGTACAAATGCCGTTGAAATCACGCAAAATATGGGGGTTTCTGGAATTATTAGAATTGAAGAATTCGAAAAAGTAGCTTCCGATTTTACTGATTTCGATCCGATGTTACTTCAAAAATATACGGAATTACATCAAGACATATTTACCATAAATATTGAACCTGAAGCCATTTTAGAAATTGATGATATTGATGCTTACAACAAACAAGAAGGTTTAGCTTTAAGTTTAGAAGAAGTAGAATACTTGGATAATTTAGCAACAAAATTAAGTAGAAAACTAACGGATTCTGAAATTTTTGCTTTCTCTCAAGCCAATTCGGAACACTGTCGTCATAAAATTTTCAATGGAACTTTTGTAGTGGATGGTGAAGAAAAACCTACTTCATTATTCAAATTAATTAGAAAAACATCTGAAACTAATCCAAACGATATCGTTTCAGCATATAAAGATAATGTCGCTTTTGTTAAAGGTCCAAAAGTGACACAATTCGCACCAAAAAGCGCTGACAAACCTGATTTTTACGAAGAGAAAGAATTTGAATCGGTACTTTCTTTAAAAGCAGAAACTCACAATTTCCCAACAACAGTTGAGCCTTTCAACGGAGCAGCAACAGGTTCTGGAGGAGAAATTCGTGACCGTTTAGCTGGTGGACAAGGTTCTTTACCATTAGCAGGAACAGCTGTTTATATGACTTCTTATTCAAGATTGACTAACAATCGTAAGCATGAAGAAGCTATGGCAGAACGTCCTTGGTTGTATCAAACACCAATGGATATTTTAATTAAAGCTTCAAACGGAGCTTCGGATTTCGGAAATAAATTCGGTCAACCTTTAATTACTGGTTCGGTTTTAACTTTCGAACACGAGGAAGAAAATCGCAAAATTAGTTACGATAAAGTAATCATGCAAGCGGGTGGAATTGGGTACGGAAAATTAGATCAAGCCATTAAAAAGAAACCACAAGAAGGTGATAAAATTGTCATTCTTGGTGGAGAAAATTATAGAATTGGAATGGGTGGTGCAGCGGTTTCATCTGCAGACACAGGAGCTTTTGGTTCAGGAATTGAATTAAACGCCATTCAACGTTCTAATCCAGAAATGCAAAAACGTGCCGCAAATGCTATTCGTGGTTTAGTGGAAAGTGATAATAATCCGATTGTATCTATTCATGATCATGGTGCAGGTGGCCATTTAAATTGTTTATCTGAATTAGTAGAAGAAACAGGTGGATTAATCGATTTAGATAAATTGCCAGTTGGAGATCCAACACTTTCTGCAAAAGAAATCATCGGAAACGAATCTCAAGAAAGAATGGGATTAGTGATTGGTGAGAAAGACATGGACATCTTACAAAGAATTGCAGATAGAGAACGTTCTCCAATGTATGAAGTTGGAGTGGTAACTAATGATCACAGATTTACATTTGAGTCTAAAACTACAGGCTTAAAACCAATGGATTACGCTTTGGAAGACTTTTTCGGAAGTTCGCCAAAAACCATTATGAATGACAAAACTATTACTAGAAATTATAGTAATTCAGCATATAACTCAAAAGAAATTCCAACCTATTTGGAGCAAGTTTTACAACTTGAAGCAGTAGCTTGTAAAGATTGGTTAACAAATAAAGTCGACCGTTGTGTAGGTGGAAAAGTTGCCAAACAACAATGTGCTGGACCTTTACAATTACCTTTAAATAATGTAGGTGTAATGGCTTTAGACTTCAAAGGAAAAGAAGGAATTGCGACATCCATTGGCCACGCTCCTATTTCATCTTTAATTGATCCAGTTGCTGGTACAAGAAATGCTATTGCTGAGTCGCTTTCTAACTTAGTTTGGGCGCCATTGAAAGACGGTTTAGATTCGGTTTCTTTATCGGCAAACTGGATGTGGGCTTGTAAAAATGAAGGTGAAGATGCGCGTTTATATGAAGCTGTTCAAGCTTGTTCAGATTTCGCTATCGAATTAGGAATCAACATTCCAACAGGAAAAGATTCGCTTTCGATGAAACAAAAATATCCAAATGATGAAGTAATTGCGCCAGGAACGGTGATTATATCAGCAGCTGGAAATTGTTCCAATATTACGAAAGTTGTAGAACCAGTTTTACAACGAAATGGTGGAAATATTTACTACTTAAACTTATCTCAAGATTCGTTTAAATTAGGTGGTTCGTCATTCAATCAAACACAAAATAAAGTTGGAAATGAAACGCCAACTATCAAAAATGCTGCCTTTTTCAAAAATGCATTTAATACGTTACAAGATTTAATTAAAGATAGAAAAATCAAAGCCGGACATGATATTGGAAGTGGTGGTTTAATCACAACTTTATTAGAAATGTGTTTTGCAGATGTGAATTTGGGTGCGAATTTCGACTTAACTTCTATCAATGAAATCGATTCTACTAAATTATTATTCTCTGAAAATATTGCCGTAGTTTTTCAAGCTGATGCAGAAGTAGAAGCGACTTTTAAAGCAAATGAAATTGAAATTTTTAATATTGGAACAGTAACGAATTCGGATACAATTTCAATTGTAAATCATGAAGATTCCTTTGAATTTTCTTCAAAAAAATATAGAGAAATTTGGTTTGAAACGTCTTTTTTATTAGATCAAAAACAAACTAAAAATGGTAAATCTTTAGAGCGTTATGAAAATTTCGCTAATCAACCTTTACAATTTACTTTCCCTTCGCACTTCACTGGTAAATTACCTGTCAATTCGAGCGCAGTTGAGAAGCCAAAAGCAGCGATTATTCGTGAAAAAGGAAGTAATTCGGAACGTGAAATGGCGAATGCTATGTATTTAGCAGGTTTTGATGTAAAAGACGTTCACATGACGGATTTAATTTCAGGAAGAGAAACGTTAGAAGACATTCAATTTATTGGGGCCGTTGGTGGCTTTTCGAATTCGGATGTTTTAGGTTCGGCAAAAGGTTGGGCAGGTGCTTTCTTATACAACGAAAAAGCGAATACGGCCTTAAAAAACTTCTTTAAAAGAGAAGATACACTTTCTGTTGGAATTTGTAATGGTTGTCAGTTAATGATGGAATTAGAATTGATTACTCCAGAACATGAAGTACATGGTAAAATGAAACATAACGATTCGCATAAACATGAAAGCGGCTTCACCTCTGTAAAAATTCAGAAAAATAATTCTGTAATGTTATCTAGTTTAGAAGGTGCTACTTTAGGCGTTTGGATTTCACATGGTGAAGGAAAGTTCAACTTACCAATGGCGGAAGAAAATTATAATATAGTAGCCAAATATGGTTATGAAGGCTATCCGGCTAATCCAAATGGTTCTGATTATAACACAGCCATGATGTGTGACACCACTGGAAGACATTTAGTAATGATGCCACATATTGAACGTTCTACTTTCCCTTGGAACTGGGCTAATTATCCAGAAAGAAGTGTGAAAGATGAAGTTTCACCTTGGTTAGAAGCTTTTGTAAACGCCAAAAATTGGATAGAAAATAAAAAATAATAAAACCAATTAAATACAAAAATCCATTTTTCGAAATGGATTTTTTGCTTTATATATATAAGTATTTTATAATTACACGCTAGTTGAAAAAGTATATTTATTAATTATATGTATTAAATCAGAACTTGTATATGGCTTATTTAAAACATCAGAAATTCCAGATATTTGTACATTTTCTTGAATTTCTGATTTATCAAAAGCAGTAAAAGCAATAATTGGAATGTTTTTATTAAATTTTCTAATTTCTATAGTAGTGTCAAACCCATCAATTTCCGGCATATTAATATCCATTAATACAATATCAAAATCCTTTAATCGAATCATTTCAATAGCTTCAAATCCATTATCTGCAATTGTTGGTATACAGTTTAAATTTTCAATAGTTTTAGAAGTTACTATTTGATTTATTTTGTTGTCATCTACAATTAATACATTTAAATTATTAAACTCATGATTGATTACAACATCTTCAAACTGATCACTATTAGAAGCTTTTTCTAATTTAAGAATAAAACTAAATTCAGTTCCTTTACCTATTTCAGATTTTAATACAATTTTAGAATTAAAAAGCAATAAAATATCATTTACAATTGTTAATCCTAAGCCACTTCCTTGAAAAAAATTATCTTTAGGAGTTATTTGAAAAAATTTATCAAAAATCCTTTTTTGATTTTCTTCTGAAATTCCAAACCCAGTATCTATAAAACTAAATTTAACAACTTGTAAATTATCAATTTCACTTATTTTATCAATTTTAATAGTTACAACACCATTTTTGGTGAATTTTAATGCATTTGAAGCTAAATTTAGGCATAACTGAGTCAATTTAACTTCATCTGAGCAAAAATATTCATTCACATCTTTATCTATATCTATTAGAAATTTATTGTTATTTTGAATTGCAATTTGTTCTAAATTTAATTTAACCGAATTGATTATGCTTTTAAATTCGAAAATACTTTTTTCTAATTTAGAATTTTTATTTTCAAGTTTTGAAATTTGCAAAACATCGTTTACTAAACTTAATAAATATTTAGCTGAATATTTTAATGATTTTAAATGACTTCTACTTTCTTCTTCAACTACTGATTTTTCTAAAATTTCTGTTAAACTAATAACTCCAAAAAGCGGCGTACGAAGTTCATGGGTTATTGTAGAAACAAATTTAGATTTCATTTCATTTGACTCCTCAGCTAGAAGTTTAGCCTTTTCTAATTCGATATTTAAATTTACAAGTTGTTCATTAATTTTATGCTTATTTTTATATAACTTTAAAATATAAATAGAAAAACAACTAATTATTGCAAGAAAAATTAAAGTTATGTAAAATATATTTTTGTTAAGTTTTAAATTTTGTTCTTTACTTTTTAATTCAAAGTCTGCTTTAATTTTATCAATTTTGAAAGCCTCTAAAATTAAAGCGGAAGACGTTTCTTTAGCTTTTTTTAATATTTCTGTGTTATAAAATATTTCATTAATACTATCGGCTTTTTTTAAGTAAAATACGGCTTTTTGTGGTTTATTAATTTTTGATAATAATCTTGAGTATCTATATAAATATTCGCTTTTCTTTTCTTTAAATATTAATTTTTTACTAAATGTAGCCAAGCCATCCTGATACGTTTTTTCAGCTAATTGATATTTGCCAATTCCTTCATAATAGGTTGCTTGCAACATATAAACGATGTTATTAAAAAGTTGATTGCCATATTTTGGATGTAACTTTATAAAATCGTCTAAGTAAGGTTTAGCATTTTCAAATTCTTTAAATTTTAAATAGGACCATGCTAAATTCATTGAAATTAAGCAAATATCTTCATTAAGTCTATTTTTATTTGCAAGACGCAACGCTTGTTTATAATAAGATATAGCCTGTTTTTGATTTGATTTTTTTTCACTAAACGCCGTAAAAAGGTTACCTAAATTATTTAATACAAGAATTTGATGTTTTAAGTTGTTAGTTTTTTTTGCTAATACTAAAGATTTATTAAAGAAATAATTTGAAAATTCTAAATTTTTAATTTGTGCAAAGTTTCTTCCTATTCTATTACAAATATTTGAAACTAATGTATCATTTTTTATTTTCTCTGCTTCAATTAAGGCAAATCTTAATTCTTTTAATGAATTATAATAATCAGATTTTTTATAATACTTATTACCTAACTCAAACAAACTATCTACTTGTTTAGAGGTGTACTTTTTATTTTGAGCAAATCCTAACTGAAAACTAATTAATACTATTAGGAAATATTTTAATAAATTCATATATATTCTTTTAATTTATGTATTTGATTATTAAATTTTGCAAATCAATAAACTCAAAAGGTTTTACTAAAATATCATTCATTTTATATTTAGAAATATCGCCTTCAATTTCGTACTTATCCGATGCTGTTAAGGCAATAATTGGAGTGGATATTCCTAATTCATGTATTTTTTCAGTGGTTTCAAAACCGTTTATTCCTGGCATATGAATATCCATTAAAATAATATCAAAGTTACTTGTTTTTAAAATTTCTAGGGCATGATACCCATCTATTGCTATGGTACATTTTAACTTGTTTTTTTCAAGTATTTTTTGGGTAACAATTTGATTTACTTTATTGTCTTCCACAACTAAAACACTAAGATTTTCCATTGATGTTGTATTTTTATTTGATACGACACTTACCATTTCTTCACCAATAAGTAAAGGAATAGAAAAAGTAATTTTTGTTCCTTTATTCAATTCACTTTCTATATGAATAGTACCTTCAAAAGCATCTATAAATCGTTTTACTATAGCTAAACCTAAACCTGTTCCTTGAAATTGTTCATCAGAATTTCTTTCAACCTGAACAAATTTATCAAAAACCTTATCAATATACTTTTGAGGAATTCCAATTCCTGAATCTGTTATTTCAAAATTTAAAACAGAATTGTTCTTTGAGTAAATATGAATATTGACTGTACCAAGTTTCGTGAATTTTAACGCATTACTCAATAAATTGATAATAATTTGGGACAATCTCGTTTTATCTGTTTTTATGAATTGAGGTACGTTTGTTTCGATATCAGTTGTAATTACATTTTGATATTGAGTTGCAATCACTTCCATAGAATTGACAATTGTTTCAATTTCATTTTTAAAATTGATGTTTTCATAAATAAGTTCAATATTTTCCGATTCAATTTTAGATAAACTTAAAACATCATTAATAAGTGACAATAAATATTTTGCAGAAAATTTTAATGAATTGATATATTTACTGTCTTTTAATTCGGCATGTTCATTTTCAATAATTTCAGTCATTCCAATTACTCCATAAAGTGGCGTTCTTAACTCGTGGCTAACAGTTGACATAAATTGGGTTTTCAAACGTGCAATTTCTTCTGTTTTTTGCTTGGCTTTGTGAAGTTCTATATTTGCTCTTTTTAGTTTTCTATTTATTTTTCTGTTTTTAGTGAAATTTTTATACAGAAAATACATCAAAGTTAAAAAAGTAAAAACTAAAATCGTAAGAAAAATAATAAAATATTTATTGATATTTAATTTTTTGACATAATCTTTATTTTCTTGTTCTACTTTTTCAATTCTAGAATTGATTTCATCAATACGAAACGTATTGTCTTTTCCTCTAAGTATTTCTTTTTGTTCCGCATTAAAAAGTTCTGAATTTAAAGTAATATATGATTTTAAATACGCTACAGATTTATCCAATTTATTGTGTTTTTCATAAAATTCTGAAAATGCTTTATACACATCTAATAAATTGACTTTTAAAGCTGGTGTTTTGTCTTTGTTTCCAGCATTAATAGCTTTTAAATAGGCTTCTTCCGCTTTAGTAAAATCTTTTTCAAATTCATCATAATATACTGCATAAGAAGTATATAATGAAACGTGAATGTCAGATTCATTGGATTTTAGAACTCGATTATTAATTAGGTCTAAATACTTTTTACCTTCTTCATACTGTTTTAACTCTAATAAATTAGCGCCTATATTTAAACCTGCAACAATAAAATCCGAATTGTTTTTGATATTTTTTGTGTGTTTAAAAGCTTCTTTAAAATAATAAGTTCCAGCGTTTAAATTGATTCCGTTATACGAATAAACGCCACCAAGGTTGTTGTATAACCAACCTAAAACCTCATTGCTGTTTGCTTTTTTAGCGCAATCCACTCCTTTTTTATAGTATAAAATTGCTTTATTATAATCTGTAAATTGTTCGAAGTTTAAACCTAATAAATTATAGGTTTTTGCCGCAAGGGTAAGTTCATTTTTATTTAAAGAGTAAATTAAAATTTTTTCAGCATTTTTAACAGAAGCTTTATTATTCAAATTATAGAAATCTTCTCTTGCTATTTCGAATAATTTCAAAGCTTCTTGCTTACTATTCGGAGTAGTTTGAGAAAAGTGTTTATTGAAAATCAATAAAAAAAATAAAATATATTTATAAGTATTCATAGCTTACTTTACTAAAAATAAAATTTAACTCGATAGTTCCTTTTAAAAAATTTACACATGTTTTTCGATAATTAATTGTAAATCTTTAATTTCAAATGGTTTAACTAAAACATCGTTAATTCCGTTACATGCCATTTCATTTATTATTTCATTTTTATCAGAGGCCGTTAAAGCAATAATTGGAGTTACAACCCCCAATTCTCTAATTTTTTTAGAGGCGTCAAATCCATTTAAAACGGGCATATGAATATCCATCAAAATCAAATCAAACTTTTGTTTTTCAACCAATTCTATGGCTTCTAAGCCATTTTCTACTATTTTACAAGTATGGTTACTTTTATCTAAAAGTTTTTTTGTAACCATTTGATTGATCTTATTATCTTCTACAATTAGAATTTTAAGTTTAATTTTATTTGAATTTATACGAGGCAAATCTTGTTGTCTATTAACCTCTAAATCCGCTTTTATATATGGCAAATGAACCTTAAAAACGGTTCCTTTATTAATTTCACTGGTTACAAAAATAGTACCATTAAATAAATTCACAAGGCTTTTTACTATAGACAATCCCAAACCAGTACCTTTATATTGTTCATTTAAGTTAACATCAACTTGTACAAACTTATCAAATATCTTGCCTACATATTCTTCTGGAATTCCAATCCCATTATCTTCAACTTCAATTTGGATATTTTGTTCTTGGTTTACTTCAATCATTTGCAATTTTATGACCACACTTCCCTGCTTTGTAAACTTTAACGAATTACTTATTAGGTTAATTAAAATTTGTGAAAAACGCGTTAAATCCGTTTGAAGGAATTGAGGAAAATCAGTGGCAATTTCTACAATTAATTTATTTTTATTCGAAGTAGCAATCACACTCAAAGATTCTATGATTACTTGAATTTCTTTCCTAATTTCAATGGTATCATAAATTAATTCAAATTTAGAATCTTCAATTTTATAAACATTTAATACGTCATTAATTAAGGATAATAAATAGTTGGAAGAAAACTTTAAAGCTTTAAAATATTTGTCTTTTTTTAATTCTATATGCTCAGATTCTATAATATCAGCCATACCGATAACCCCGTATAATGGAGTTCTTAGTTCGTGACTGACATTAGATAAAAATTGTGATTTTAACAAAGAAGCTTCTTCAGATTTAATTTTAGCAATTTTAAGCTCATCATTACTTTTTAAAAGTAATTTATTGGTCTCTGTTTTAAATTTATTTAATTTAAGTTGATTATTTAAAAAGAACAAACAAGCTAAAAATATAATACAAATTAATATTATGAAAACTTTATTGTTAGCTAATTTTTGCTCTTGGATTTTCTTTTCTGCTTCTACTTTTACTAATTCTCTTTTTACTTCTTCTTTTTCAATTTCTTGGGATAATATTTTGATATTATCGTTTTTCTCTGCGTCAAAAAGTTGTTGTTTTAAAGAATCCGATTTCATTAAATAACCGTATGCTTTTTTATAGGAATTATTTTTTTTATATAAATCTGATAACGATTTATAAATTTCTACTTCATTTGTTTTTAAGAAATTAGGATGATTTTGAAGACATACTTTTTCGGCAATTAGATAATGTTTTTCCGCTAAAAAGTACTCGTTTTTGGCTTCATAATATCCACCAGTTAAACTATTATAGAAATAACTAGCTTCATATTCTTTGTCAAATTTTATTAAAATAGGTTCAACTTGATTTAAAAAATATTTTGCCTTATTTAATTCATGGATATCAATAAAAGTATTGGCTAAATTTAAAGAATTATACATGTATTCCACTTCATTTACTTTTTTGGAATACTCAACAGCTTTTAAATAATATTCAATTCCTTTTTTGGTATCTTTATTATTATAAGAGTACAAATTGCCTAAATTGTTATAAATCCAACTTAAAATTGTATCATTTTTCTCTTTTTTGGCATAAAGTAACCCTTTTTTAAAATATAAATCTGCATTTTTAAAATCTTTAGAATTAGAAAAATTTAATCCAATTAAGTTATAAATTCTTGCCGAATAACTGTCTAAATTATTTTCCAAAGCCAAATTAAGAGCTTTTTTAGCAGTTAGTAACGATTTATCATTTTGTGCAGAATTCAAGTATTTACTCGTTTCTACTATCAGTTTTTTTATTTTTTTTTCAGCATTAACCGATTGCTGTGAAAAAACAGATAAACTAATAAAAAATAAAAAAACTAGGAAAAAGGTTTTTTTATAAATAAAGGAATTAGAATTTATGTTACACATGTTTTTCGATAATTAATTGTAAATCTTTGATTTCAAAGGGTTTTACTAAAACATCATTAATTCCGTTTATAGCCATTTCATTTATAATTTCGTTTTTATCAGAAGCTGTTAAAGCAATAATTGGAGTTAAAACACCTATTTCTCTTATTTTTTTAGACGCTTCAAAACCATTTAAAACAGGCATATGAATATCCATCAAAATCAAATCAAACTTATATTTTTCAACCAATTTTATCGCTTCTATGCCATTTTCAGCAATTTTACAAGTATGCTCACTTTTATCTAATAATTTTTTAGTTACCATTTGATTGATCTTATTATCTTCTACTATAAGAATTTTTAAATGGTTTTTACAATTTGTTGCACTTGTGTTCGAATTTTGCTTAATTAAAATTTCCTTATCTGCTTCTATATAAGGGATTTTGACTGTAAAAACAGAACCTTCATTGATTTTACTGGTTACGCTAATCTCGCCTTTAAACAAATCAACTAAACGTTTTACAATAGACAATCCCAATCCAGTTCCTTTGTATTGCTCATTTAAATTAACATCAACTTGAACAAATTTTTCGAAAATTTTCTCTAAATATTCTTCTGGAATTCCGATGCCGTTATCTTCAATTTGGATTTGAATTTTTCGAGAACCCTTATCATCTAAAAGCTGTAATTTAATGGAAACTATTCCTATTTTAGTAAACTTTAATGAGTTACTAATTAAATTGATTAGAATCTGAGAAAATCGAGTTAAATCGGTTTTTATAAATTGAGGCACATCATCTGAAACTTCAATATTTAATTTGTTTTTATTTGATTTTGCTATTATTCCTAATGCTTCTCGAATTACAGAAATTTCTTTTCTAATTTCTACATTATCATAAATTAATTCAAACTTTGTATCTTCAATTTTGTACACATTCAACACATCGTTTATTAATGAAAGTAAGTAATTTGAAGAAAATTTTAACGCATTAAAATATTTATTTTTTTTCAATTCTTCATGTTCTGATTCGATAATATCAGCCATTCCAATCACACCATAAAGCGGTGTTCTAAGTTCATGACTCACATTTGATAGAAATTGAGATTTTAACAAAGAAGCTTCTTCAGATTTAACATTAGCAATCTTTAATTGTTCATTGGATTCAAAAAGTTTTTTATTTAATTTTCTGTAATCTAGATAATTTTTAAACATATAAATTAAAAAGATGAACAGAATGCCCGCAAAAAATAAAGTTATTTTTAATACTTTATTAGAAGAGATTATTTTTTGATCCTGCACTTTTTTTTCAGATTCACTTTTCTGAATTTTATTGTTCATTTCAATGACGTCGATTGAGGAACCCGAAAATTTAATTTCTTGATTTCGTTCTTTCATGTAAACAACGTCTTGTAAACTATCATGCATTTCTAAAAAACGTAGCGCCTTTGGTACATCATTATATTTTTTAAAAAAGGAATATAACTCATCATACAATTCTAATTCATTTGCTTTTATGAAGTTTTTATCACCAACTTTCAATTTATTTATTACAATTTGATAATTGAATGCCGCTTTTTTTTCATCATTCATATTAGAATAATATTTTCCTAACAAAGAATGATAAGTAACTAGAATTTCAAAATCTTTAGAATCTTTAGCTAGGGTATAAATTCTATCTAAATAAACTTTAGCTGTTTTGAAATCGCCTAATTGCATATTGGCATCGGCAATGTTAACTTCTGCGTAAGCTATATCTGTTTTTACTCCATTTTGTTTAGAATATTCATAGCATTTTCTGTAGTATTTCAGTCCTACTTTCGGGTTATTCAACCTGAAAAAATAAACATTTCCAATATTATTATGTAGGAAATCTAATAATTGAATATCGTTTGCTATTGAGGCATTCTCAATTCCTTTTTCATAGTAATAAATAGCTTTTTTTAAATCTGAAAATTCTTCGTAATTCAAGCCAATTATGTTATATGCTTTTGCCGCATAACTATAATCATCTGTTTTTAAAGCAAATTGAAGTACACGTTGTGAATTCTCTAAAGATGATTTGCAATTTAAAGTATTCAAATCATTTACGGCATTCTTTAGTAGTATTTTAGCTTGAGCCCTATTATTTACAACAAGTTGAGCAAAATTAAATTTTGGGTATAAGAGAAAAAAAAAGAGTATAAAATATAGCTTTGCTTTCATTTTATGAGTTGAGAATTGTAAAAATAAAAAAATCCTGATATAAATCAGGATTTTTAATATAAATTATTTACAAATTATCGAATTAACTTCTTGTATTTGATACGAGTAGGTGTTACATCCTTACCTAATCGTTTGCGTTTGTTTTCTTCATATTCTGTGAAACTTCCTTCGAAACTATATACTTGTGAATCGCCTTCAAAAGCTAAGATATGTGTACAAACTCTATCTAAGAACCATCTGTCGTGAGAAATAATTACCGCACAACCTGCAAAATTCTCTAAACCTTCTTCCAAAGCACGAAGTGTGTTGATATCTAAATCATTGGTTGGCTCATCTAAAAGCAGTACGTTTCCTTCTTCTTTTAACGTCATGGCTAAGTGCAATCTATTTCTTTCACCACCTGATAAAGTCGACACTTTTTTGTTCTGATCACTTCCACCAAAGTTGAAACGAGATAAGTATGCTCTCGAATTTACTTGACGTCCACCCATCATAATTAATTCTTGACCGTCACAGAAGTTTTCCCAAAGTGTTTTATTTACATCAATATTAGAGTGCGATTGATCTACATAAGCGATTTTCACGGTTTCACCCACTTCAAAACTTCCTGAATCCACTTGTTGTTCTCCCATAATCATTTTGAAAATGGTAGATTTACCCGCACCATTTGGACCGATAATTCCAACAATTCCAGCTTGTGGTAAAACGAAATTCAAATCGTCATATAATAATTTGTCACCAAATGCTTTGGCTACATTTTTAGCTTCAATTACATTAGTACCTAAACGTGGTCCATTAGGAATATAAATTTCTAATTTCTCGTCTAGTTCTTTTTGGTCTTCGTTTAATAATTTATCGTAGTTCTGTAAACGCGCTTTTTGTTTGGTTTGACGCCCTTTTGCTCCTTGACGAACCCAGTCTAACTCACGTTCTAAGTTCTTTCTACGTTTAGAAGCTACTTTTTCTTCTTGTGCCATACGTGTTGATTTTTGGTCTAACCAAGAAGAATAATTTCCTTTCCATGGAATACCTTCACCTCTATCTAACTCTAAAATCCAACCAGCTACGTTATCTAAGAAATATCTATCGTGCGTTACAGCAATTACAGTTCCAGAATATTGTGCTAAATGTTGTTCTAACCAAAGTACTGATTCGGCATCCAAGTGATTGGTTGGCTCATCTAATAATAAAACGTCTGGTTGTTGTAAAAGTAAACGACATAAAGCGACACGACGTTTTTCACCACCTGATAATACAGAAATTGGAGTTTCTGGATCTGGCGTACGAAGTGCGTCCATTGCGATTTCTAATTTCGTATCGATTTCCCAAGCTCCTGAAGCGTCAATTCTATCTTGTAATTCTGCTTGACGATCCATTAACTTTTCCATCTTCTCTGGGTTTTCATACACCTCAGGCAAAGCGAAATCGTCATTAATTTTATTGAATTCTGCTAATAATTCGAATGTTTCTGCAGCTCCTTCACGAACAATGTCAATAACCGTTTTTGTTTCATCTAAAAGTGGTTCTTGCTCTAAATATCCAACGGTATAACCGGGTTGAAAAACCACATCACCTTGGTAATTTTTATCAATACCAGCAATAATTTTTAATAAAGAGGATTTTCCTGAACCATTCAATCCAAGAATTCCAATTTTTGCTCCGTAGAAGAAGCTTAAATATATATTTTTAAGTACTTGTTTATCTGCTCCTGGATAACTTTTACTCAATTTTTGCATTGAGAAAATGACTTTCTTATCGTCTGACATAATTTATCTTTATTTGTTTATTTTTTGTTTCAAGTTTCAGGTTTCAAGTTTAAAACGCTCAAACTTCGTAAATCGTACTTCTTAAATCGTAAATTAGAATTACATTCTTCCTTTTAAGGCATTAAAAACCCACGCATTGGCAAAAAAACCAACACCAACTGCGGCAAAACCCCAGCCTGCTACATCATCGTATCTGTAAATAGCTAAACCTATGATAAGTAAACCCATTACAATCATGATTCCGGTAGCCCAGGCTAAAACTGTATTTTTGTTCATCTTTTTAATTTTATAAATTTAGGTCTGCAAATATCGGAAATTTTATTTTTCTATACTACTTAAAACAGACATTCTTACTTTTAAAAATCGTATAATTAGTATGAAAAATGCAGAACCTATTACATTTACAATTAAATCTTTAATAGAAAACTCATCTAAAAAAAACACAGATTTTCCTTGAAAATAATTTTGAAAAAACTCATTAACGATTCCAATAGAATTAAATAAAAACACACTTATTAAAATAGGATTTAACTTCTTTTTTTGATCATAAAAAAGAACATAATAATAAATAAGTAAACTTATTACAATAGCAAAAAGAATATGTTCTATTGAATTTAAATTATAATTTGTTTCATCTGAAAAATCCCAAATATCTGCTCTAGCAAACAACACATAACTTACAAAAATTATAAAAAAGAGTTGTGATATTTTAAAAATATTGGTTTCTGATTTCGATTTGTGTAATAACAGAATCTCTACATTTATAAATAAAACCAAAATATAAAAATATAATATGGGAACCTGAATTAAATAAACAACCAAAAAGCTTAACACGTAAAAAAGCCTTGTAAACCAATTGATTGCAAAAAAACTCATTAGTTAAAAATTTTATAAACCATTTCTTTCAACATATCATTTTCTTTCATGGAACCTGAGCCAACTCCTTTGGATTTCACATCAATATCTCTAATAACTTCAATAATTTGACTCACTTTTCGCATCGGAAAATTTCGAGCAGCTGCAGCATATTCATCAATAAAAAACGGATTGACTCCTAATACTTTTGCGGCATTAAATTTCGATTTATCTTTTAATCCATGGTATTGTAACAACTGTGAGAAAAACGAAAACATTTGTCCAGTTACTAATATCATTGGTGTTTCTTTCATGTTAAAAGCAAAATGATGAATGATAGTATATGCTTTTTCTTGATTCCTAACCGCTAATGCCGATTTCAATTCGAAAATATTATAATCTTTACTGAAGCCTATGTTTTCTTCTATATTTTTTGGTGTAAAAACGTGTCCGGCTGGAAAAACGATTTTTAGTTTATCTAATTCGTTATTTATCTTAGCTAAATCGGTACCTAAAAATTCTGCTAACATCGCTGCAGCTTTAGGTTCAATTCCGTAATTCTGACCTTTTAAAACTTTTACAATCCAATCTGGAACTTGGTTATCGTACAATTTTTTACTTTCAAAATATACACCAATGTCTTTAATCGTTTTGAAAATTTTCTTTCTTCCATCAGGTTTGGCTCTGTAAGCAAAAACTAAAATTGTTGTTGGTTGCACATTAGCCATATAATTGGCGAAATTTTCAAACGTTTTAACTAAATTTTGCGCTTCTTTCACAATAACCACCTGATAATCTGCCATCATAGGAAAACGTTTTGCGGTAGAAACTATTTCTTCAACCGAGGTATCTCTTCCGTATAAAACTATCTGATTGAATGCTTTTTCATCTTCTGTAAGTGCCGTTTCTTCAATTAAATCAGAAATTCTATCAATATAATAGGCTTCCTCTCCACATAAAAAATATACAGGTTTAAAATTTCTAGATTTAATATCGTTAACTATTTTAATAACGTCTGTCAAAATATGTTGATTTGTTTATTTGGTTATTCGTTGATTTGATTATAAATTCGCATCATGCAAAAACTGAATTTCCCATCTTATTCCTTTCGGTTCAAAAATAGTGAAAATAAAGTTGCTATTTTTGATGAAATCAGAAAAAAATTTGTGGTGTTAACTCCGGAAGAATGGGTTAGACAACATACGGTTTTCTATTTGATGGAAGAATGTAACTATCCGAAATCGTTAATTAATGTTGAAAAACAAGTAATAATTAACGGAATGAGTAAACGTTACGATATTGTAGTTTTTAATTCGGATGGTAGTATTTTTTTGATTGTGGAATGCAAGCAACCTGATGTAGCAATTTCGCAAAACACTTTTGATCAAATTGCAAGATATAATTTTACGCTGAAAGCCGAATATTTAATGGTCACAAACGGATTAAATCATTATTTTTGCCAAATGGATTTTGAAAAAGAGCAATATACATTTTTGAAGGAACTGCCCGAATATAAAAAGTAATAATGGAACAAAGAGACACATTAGAAAAACAAATAGAACAATTAAGTTTATTCATTAAACGATTACTTTCTAAAGCATTAGGCTGCTCTAATATAGAAACTACAGAAGAAATTTCGAACGCCATACAAACTACGTTAAATTTTGATTTAATAGCTGTTTCCGAATTCGACGACAATCAAATGAAGGCATTTATAAATGAAAACTCATTAACCGAATCCCATTTAGAACACTTAGCTGAACTTGCCTATATACTCGGTAAAAACCATCAAAATTCCGATTCAAAACTAGCTATAACCTATTTCACTATTTCCAATAAACTTTCAAAAAAAGCAGATGCAATTTCTGGTAATTTTTCATTGGAAAGAAATCAAAAACAAAATAAAATAAACAACCTTATTCATAAACAACTTGACTAAAACAGCCGTAGTTATCTTAAATTGGAATGGTGCGAAATTATTGCAGCAATTCTTGCCTTCTGTGATTCAGTTTTCTGAAAATGCTACGATATATGTGGCGGATAATGCTTCAACAGATACTTCCATTGATGTTTTGAAAAACGAATTTCCTTCTGTAAAAATCATTGAAAACACAGGTAATTTTGGCTTTGCAAAAGGCTATAACGAAGCGTTGAGATTTGTGGAAGAACCTTATTACGCATTAGTAAATTCGGACATTGAAGTTACCGAAAATTGGTTGCAACCGATTGAAGCTATTTTTGATAACCAACCGAAAACGGCTATCATTCAACCTAAATTATTAGATTTTAAAAAGAAAACGCATTTCGAATATGCTGGTGGCGCTGGTGGTTTTATTGATAAATACGGCTATCCGTTTTGTAAAGGTCGAATTTTTGATACCTTGGAAGAAGATTTAGGACAATACAATCAAGAAACAGAAGTATTTTGGGCAACTGGTGCTTGTTTTTTCATTAGAAAAGAAGTGTACAGAACTTTACAAGGTTTTGATGATGACTTTTTCGCACATCAAGAAGAAATTGATTTGTGTTGGCGTGCGAACAACTTAGGATTTACAGCAAAATATTGTCCGACTTCTGTGGTATATCACGTTGGTGGTGCGACATTAAACGAGGCAAATCCAAAGAAAACCTTTCTAAATTTTCGAAATTCGTTATTAATGTTAACCAAAAACCTTCCGAAAGGGAAATTGTTTCCAATCATTTTCATCAGAATGTGTTTGGATGGAATTGCTGGAATTCAATTTATTTTTCAAGGAAAATTCAAACATTTTTGGGCGATATTAAAAGCGCATTTTGAATATTATCATTTACTTTCCAGAAATTTAAAAAAGAGAGCTTTACATCAAAAAAGAGATTATTTCTATACGAAATCTATTGTTTGGAGCTATTTTATTGAGAAAAAGAAGACTTTTGAGAAATTAAAATAAGAAATAGTTTTTTTTAAACACAAAGGCACATAGGTTTTTATGTGAAAAAAAAGTCGCTTCGCTTAAAAGAGAGAATATAGATTTTTCAGAAAAAAAGTTTTTGATCGTTTGTAATATTCACCACAGATTCGCAGATTTTATTTTAATACATTGTTTTTTTTAGCCAAGAATGGCACAGATTTTCATGGATTATTATGTTACTTAAATCAATTTGCTTACTATTTTAATCATATAAGTCATATAAGTTTTGCGTCAACTCAAAAAAGTAAAATTTTTATAGTTCATTTAAGTTTTCAGCTTTGCTGAAATTTCAAAACTAAAACCTGCTGACTTCCAGTATTTAACTTCTGACTCAAAACTTTTTTAACTAAAATTTCACTTTTTGCAACACTTTGGTATGATTTTTTCTGTATAACTTTGTAAAAAATCCTAATAAAAATGAGAAAAGTACTAGTTTTAGCCGCAATCGTTCCATTCGTGCTTACGTCGTGTGTTTCTAAAAAGAAATTCGCAGCCTTAGAAGCGCAACAAAAAGAAACTCAAGATTTATTAAATTCTGCAACTGTTAAATTAAACAGCTGTTTGAGTGAAAAAGACTTATTAAATGCGGAAAGAAGTAGTTTAATGAGCCAATTGGATTATTTAAAGAAAAATAATTCTGATTTAATAAACAGTTCTAAAGAAATGACTGTTTTAACTACAAAAGGCGCTCAAAACCTAGAGAAATCATTAGAAAGTTTACGTGAAAAAGATTTAAAAATCACCCGTTTACAAGATGCTTTAACGAAAAAAGACAGTGTTACATTGGCTTTAGTTACGAGTTTAAAACGTGAAGTTGGTATTGACGATCCAGACATTAACATCAACGTTGAAAAAGGTGTCGTTATGATTTCTATTGCTGATAATTTATTATTTAAATCAGGAAGTTATGATGTGAATTTAAAAGCGAAATCTGTTTTAGCGAAAGTAGCGAAAGTGGTGAACAGCAAACCTGATTTCGAATGTATGGTAGAAGGTCACACAGACAATGTGCCGATTAAAAATTCGGTATTATTAGACAACTGGGATTTATCTGTGAAACGCTCAACTTCAATTGTACGTGTGTTACAAAACGATTTAGGTGTAAATCCGAAACAATTAATTCCGGCTGGAAGAAGTTCTTTTATTCCGTTAGTAGATAATGACACAGCAGAAAACAGAGCCAAAAACCGTAGAACGCGCATCATCATTATGCCAAAAATTGACCAATTTTACGACATGTTAGAAAAAGAAATGAAAACGCTTTCTAAGTAATTTTCAAAATAAAATAGTAAAAGCGACTAAGAAATTAGTCGCTTTTTTTGTGGGAAATTTTATATATTTGAAAGGTAAAAATCATATATGAAAACATTTCTAAAAAAACACTTAAAAAAATTCCTAATAGCTTGTTTCATCATTGGAATTTCTATTTTTAGCATCAATTATTATATCGTAAAATCAACCGAAGCGTATGTGTTTTCAGACATAAAAAAGCTTCCAAAAGTAGATGCTATAATTGTTTTAGGAGCCAAAGTAACAAATGAAAAATTATCTTATGTATTAGAAGATCGTTTACTTGCAGGAGTGAATATTATTTATGCCAATAAAGCCCAAGCCCTTTTATTATCAGGCGATCACGGTCAAAAAGAATATGACGAAGTAAATAGCATGCGAAAATATATTTTACGACGAAATTTCAAGATAAAAAAAGAGCAAATTTTCATGGATCATGCCGGTTTTGACACATACGATAGCATGTTTAGAGCCAAAGAGATTTTCGGAATTAAAAGTGCCATTATCGTAACTCAGGATTTTCATATCAATCGTTCCGTTTATATTGCTCGAAGCTTAGGCATTGACGCGTATGGTTTTGCAGTTGATGAAAGTGTTTATAAAGAATCCTTACGATTCAATTGGAGAATTAGAGAACTATTGACTCGAGTTAAAGCTTTTAAAGATGTACTCATTTCTTCAAATCCAACATTTTTAGGCGAAAAAATTCCGATTTCTGGTAACGGTATGAAAAGTTGGGATACTATCGAAAAAACTAAATAAAAAGCATAACGATTAAGAAATTAGTCGTTTTTTTTTGTGGAAATTTTTAGGATTCTCAAACAACCTTCCTAAAAAACTATTCTAAAATTTGCGAAACCGAAAAGTTGCACATATATTTGCAAACGATTAGTTTCGTATTAAACACCCTTTAAAATGAGAAGAGATATTTTTCAAGCCATTGCCGATCCGACAAGACGAAGCATTATTGCTTTAATAGCCATTCAAGCTATGACACCTAATGCAATTGCAGAAAATTTCAATACCACAAGACAAGCCGTTTCTAAACATTTACGAATTTTAATAGAATGTGACTTGGTAAAGCAAGTGCATCAAGGCAGAGAAATTTATTACTCGCTTGAAATCGAAAAAATGAAAGAAATTGACAAATGGCTGGAACAATACCGAAAAATTTGGGAAACCCGATTTAATCAACTTGACGAACTTTTAGAAACCATAAAAAAACAATAAGATGAATCCTAATTTAATATTTGACTTTACTGTTGACAAACCCGCAAAAACGGTACACATAACTAGAGAATTTAATGCGGAACTTTCCTTGGTTTGGGATGCTTTTACAAAACCAGAACTTTTGGATCAATGGGTGGCGCCAAAACCTTGGTCGTCTAAAACCAAATACATGAATTTTGAAGTAGGCGGCAAAAGATTTTATGCGATGGTAAGTCCTGAAGGATTAGAACGTTGGTCCATTCAAGAATATACTTCTATTTCTCCAAAAACCAATTTCAAAATGTATAATGCATTTGCAGACATCGATGAAAATCCAGAATTACCAGGTTCGGAATGGGAGTACAACTTCAGTGAACAAAACGGAATTACAAAAGTAACTATTCGCATTTATAATGAATCACTGGAACGTTTAGAAAGAATGATCGCAATGGGTTTCAAAGAAGGCTTTACTATGTCTATTGACAATTTGGAACATCTTTTGGAAACATTATCGAATCATTAATAAAAAACAAGCCAATCATAATTTGATTTTGATATGAATGTACAAGAACAAATCGCAGCTTATATTTCCAATCAAACCGAAGCAAAACGGAGTGAAATGGAAACCTTGCATCAAATAATTTTGCAAATACATCCCAACTGTAAATTATGGTTTTTAGACGGAAAAGACGCTAATGGTAAAACGGTTTCTAATCCAAATATTGGCTATGGACAGCAAACTATTACCTATAAAGACGGGAAAACTAAAGCCTTTTATCAAATTGGTTTGAGTGCGAACACGACTGGAATCTCCGTTTATATTATGGGAATTGAAGACAAAAAATACTTAATCAATACGTTTGGGGAAAACCTTGGGAAAGCTACTATTACCGGATATTGCATCAAATTCAAAACCATAAAAGACATCGCTATAAATGTCTTAGAAACTGCCATTCGATTTGGGTTTGAACATCGAAAATAAAATAATTTCAACGAACAACTACAAAGCGACTGAGAAATTAGTCGTTTTTTTATTTAGAAGCAGACAAATCTCCTTTCAAACAACTTCACACCCGCTATCCGCAGTACACGGTACTTTGCTCCTATCGGGGCTATACAACACGTTTCGATTTTTAAACACATTAATTTTTTGAAACTATAAAAATTTAAATTAAATTTGTGAGGTAACCGCCAAAATAAACCAGTCTATGCCCTATGAAATTATACTAGGAAAACATCGCGATAAAAATGTCATTTTCTTTAAAATCACAAATGACATTCCGTTTTTAACAGAAATAAAAAACTGTGTAGGAAGAAACTGGAGTAACACACATAAAATGTGGTATTTACCGAATAATTCTGAATACAGAAAACGATTCAACATACCGGAAACGCCTGTAATTGGGAAACTTGTATTAAGTAAAATATCTGATCAAAACAAAGACGAAATTCAGAAGCTCGTTAATCAATTGCAATTGTTTGGTTACAGTTCGAACACTATTCGAACCTACATTCAGGATTTTGCACAATATTTGTATTACCTTAAGGAAAAACCAGCAACAAAGTGTGCCCTTTCAGATGTTCAAAATTATTTACTTCATTGCATAAATATCTTGAAATATGCTGAAAACACTTTACATAGTCGTATTAATGGTATAAAATTTTATTACGAAAAAGTAGAACATCAGCCACAATTACTTTTAGATTTACCTCGACCAAAAAAACAATTGATATTACCCAAAGCGTTACACCTATCGGAAGTAAAAAGTTTGTTACACCATACAGAAAACTTAAAGCACAATACCATTTTAAAGTTAATTTACGGCATGGGTTTACGCGTTTCTGAAATCATAAATTTAAAAATAGAACATATAGACAGCAAAGCTATGCGTGTATTTATAGTACGTGGAAAAGGCAAAAAAGACCGTTATGTAAATTTACCCGAAAGCATTTTACCTCAATTACGAGACTATTATAAAACCTACAAACCGAAAGAATATTTATTTGAAGGGCAATATGGAGGTGCTTATTCCGTTAGAAGCATTCAACAAATATTTAGAATTGCTGCTAAAAAAGCAAATATTATAAAAAAAGTTGGAGTTCACAGTTTACGACATAGTTTTGCTACACATTTATTGGAAAACGGCACAGATATTCGGTTTATTCAGGATTTATTAGGACATAGCAACATAAAAACCACATTAGTTTACACCCACGTTACGGATAATAGTTTAAGAAAAATAGTTAGCCCACTAGATTTTTTATAATAAAAATACTATATTTGGTTTTGAAACATAAAGTAAAAACATATTCCATTTTACGCAATGCGCTTTTACAAATATATTTCACTTAAAACATTAAATAACAAAACATTAACAAAATATTCGAAATTCCGATTTCGTATATATTAGAGTTATG
>CAYWVV010000021.1:28395-40967 GCA_964461805.1 uncultured Flavobacterium sp. | reverse complement strand
CTGTAAATGCGCCACTTGTTCCTGAGAATGTTACCGGTTGTACCGTAGCATTATTAGAACAAAATGGAGAAGCGTATGTTATTGCTGCTGTTGGTGCAGCCGTAACATTAATAGTTCCTGTAGCACTAAACGAACCACAGCCTCCAGTTAATGGAATCGAATAATTAAAAGTTCCTGCTACTGATGGTATACCACCGATAGTTATTGTATTTGCTGACCATGTAGCTGTTACACCTGCTGGTAAATTTACCGGAGTTCCAATACCAGTTGCACCCGTTGTAGCATGTGTTATTGCCGGCGATATCGCAGTGTTCACACATATAGTAGGAGAATATGACGCTGCAGAAACAGTATTATTGGCTACTACAGTAATTGTTGCAGTATTATTAAGTGGTGTATTTACTACTGGTGAACCTGCAGCAACATTAGTTATAGTATACGTGTACGTTCCTGCTGTCATAAACGCCAATGGAGTTGTCCAAGTTGCAGAACCTGCACTATTTAACGTAACGTTATAAAAATTTGTTCCATTATTAAAAGCAACATTTGCATTAGGCGGGCCTGAGAAAACTAACTGTCCAAAATTACCTACACATACTGTATTACCAGTCGCAGTAGCATTATTTGTACATCTTACATCTAACAAGAATGAAATTTCATCTTGATCTTCACAAAGTGTAGCTATACTATTTCTTGCTCTTACGTAAATTACTGTGTCAATTGCAGGATTTGGTTGAAAAGCAGATGGATTTGGAATACTGTTGGCTGTATTAAAAGTTAACGCATCGTTTTGATCTGTAAAAAAATAAACAGAGAAATCCGCAGGATTTAAAGGCGCTAACATACCTGGTATTAAAGATGTTAAATTAAAAGTTGGATTACAATCTCCCAACGGGCCTAATTGCGTGGGGGGAGCTGTTAAAACAGGCGTGGAACCAAATAAAATATTTACAGAATCCTCTGATGGTAAACCGCAATCTGGATGAATTACAACAACCTTCCAAAGACCGGATTGTGTAACTGTAATTGATTTTGTTGTTAAAGTGGGTTGCAAAACACCATTCAAATACCATTTATACGCTAAGGTAGCTTGATTCGCTGGTGGATTTTCAAAATTACAATGAAGTGTGTAAGAACTTACACTAGCAGCACAAAGTGGGATGGTATTTACAGCAGGAGGATCTGGAAAAGTAGTTAATGGAGTAGAACCTAATTTAACTCCACAAACCACATCACAGTTTGTAGAACCCGAACCTGGAAGACCTGAATTAGTTTGTTCTAAAACAAAAAAACCAGGAAAATTTGAATAATTCGTAATTAACAATACATAATAAGTATTGGGACTAGCATTTGGAATGGTAAAATTTTCTGTAGCAACTCCAGAATAACTACAAGCTACAATATTATTAACTCCTCCATTAGTGTTTCCGTCAGGAAAATCATACAATTCACTACAATTTGAATTATCATTAAAGGGTCCCCAACAAACAAAATCAACATCTCTATTGTTGTATAAAGGCGCATTATCCCCTTGATGTAAGCTAAAATTTAAATTCCCATAAAATCCGACTCTAAAAGTAAACCATGCTGCATTTGGAGTTGTAGCACAACATCCAATCGCACCATAACTTGGAGAATTAGTACCACTTCGTCTTGGTGCAATATTTCCACTACAAACAGGATCCGATGTAGCACATGAAGTATTTTGTGAATAAATAGAATTAAAACTTAAAAAAGTAAAAAATAGTAAAATAAAATTTTTCATTTTATGTATGAAATTAGTAAAGTATTGGTTGATTGTATCTAGCAAAAATAAATAAAAATTTAACTTTACGTTAATAAATTGCTTTTTTAACAAAAACCGATGCATTTCGTCGGTTTTATGTGTTTTTTATCGATATTTTACAATAGAACACTTAAATACAAAAAATAATAGTTAGGAATTTACTTTCAAAATAATATAAATCAAATTTATTTAGAAATGTATATATTTGCAGTAATTTGCAAATTAAAGGTATGATGATTAATAACGAAGAACAAAACGACGAAATAGGCAATAACCATATTGCTACAAACACTCATAATCCAGTTAGAGAGGACGCTTTTGATATTTCTGACGAGGAAAAAATTACAAGAATAAAAAAAGACGTAGAAAACATATTACTAACTCTTGGAATGGACTTAACAGACGATAGTTTGAAAGGCACGCCAAATAGAGTAGCAAAAATGTTTGTGAAAGAAATTTTTGGCGGATTAAATCCAAATAAAAAACCAAGCGCTTCTACTTTTGATAATAAGTACAAATACGGAGAAATGTTGGTGGAGAAAAACATTGTAGTATATTCTACTTGTGAACACCATTTACTACCTATATATGGTAGGGCTCATATTGGTTACATTTCAAACGGAACAGTTGTAGGTTTATCTAAAATGAACAGAATTGTGGAATTTTACGCGAAAAGACCTCAAGTTCAAGAACGTTTAACGATTCAAATTGTAAAAGAATTACAAGAAGTATTAAACACGGAAGATGTAGCTTGTGTAATTGATGCGAAACACATGTGTGTGAATTCACGTGGAATTAAAGATATTGAAAGTAGCACAGTTACTTCTGAATTCGGCGGAAAATTTAAAGAAGAAAAAGTAAAAAGAGAATTCTTAGACTATATTAAATTAGATACGAGATTTTAACTAGCCCTGATTGCAGTGAAAATCCTTTTTATTTGTTGCTAAAGACAAACTGAATACAACAAATAAAAAGATTGTAACGTAAAGCAGGATAAAGCTCCAAAAAAAATAATTAAACATAAATTAAACAAAATGTCACTTTACCAAACCCATTCACTTCAGGTGTATAATTCTTTATCGGGAAAAAAAGAAAATTTTAAATCGATTCACGAAGGTCAAATTGGTATGTATGTTTGTGGACCAACGGTTTACAGCAATGTGCATTTAGGAAATGTGAGAACTTTTATGAGTTTTGACATGATTTATCGTTATTTATTGCATTTAGGTTACAAAGTTAGATATGTACGAAATATTACAGATGCTGGACATTTAACAGATGATGGCGATGTAGATAATGACAGATTTGTAAAACAATCTCGTTTAGAAAAATTAGAACCGATGGAAATTGTACAGAAATATACTGTAGATTTTCATAGAGTTTTAGAAACTTTCAATTTCTTACCTCCAACTATTGAGCCAACGGCAACAGGACATATTATAGAACAAATTGAATTAACTCAAAAATTAATTGAAACTGGTTTTGCTTATGAAAGCAATGGTTCGGTTTATTTTGATGTGTTAGAATATAACAAACGTGGTTTAAATTACGGCGAATTAAATAATAGAAATATTGAAGATTTATTAGCCAATACAAGAGATTTAGATGGACAATCGGAAAAGAGAAATCCACAAGATTTTGCCCTTTGGAAAAACGCTTCTCCAGCACATATTATGCGTTGGAATTCGCCATGGGGAGCAGGTTTTCCTGGTTGGCATTTAGAATGTACAGCCATGAGCACCAAATACTTAGGCGAAACATTTGACATTCACGGTGGTGGTTTAGATTTAAAATTTCCACATCACGAATGTGAAATCGCACAAGGGACGGCTTGTAATGGACACAGACCTGTAAACTACTGGATGCATACTAACATGCTTACTATGAATGGTTTACGAATGAGTAAAAGTACCGGAAACTATATTTTACCAATGGAATTACTTGATGGTAAAAATGATTTCTTCGAAAAAGCATTTGATCCAAGTGTGGTGCGTTTTTGCTTTATGCAAGCGCATTATCGTGGTGTTTTAGACATTTCTAATGAAGCGATGATGGCGAGTGAAAAAGGCTACAATCGTTTGATGGAAGCTATGGATGTTGTATCAAAAATTGAAGCTAGCAATTCATCTTCAGTTGATATTACAACATGGAAAAAAGCGTGTTATGATGCGATGAATGACGATTTTAATACTACGATTTTAATCGCACAATTGTTTGAAGCAGTTAGAATTATTAATGTATTGAATGACAAAAAAGAAACGATTTCTGCAGCTGATTTAGCTGAATTAAAAGCAACTTTAGACATTTTTGTTTTTGATGTTTTAGGATTAACAAATAAAAAAGCAGAAGGAAACAATAATAAATTAGGAAGTGTTATCGAAATGCTTATCGAAATGAGAATGGAAGCTAGAGCCAATAAAAACTGGGCTTTATCTGATGAAATTAGAGATAAATTAGCCGTTTTAGACATTCAACTGAAAGACGGAAAAGAAGGAACGAGTTTTACATTATAAAAGAGCCAAGGAAAAAGTAAAAAGATAAAAGTTTGATACTTTATAAGTAACAAAATATGAAGAAGATTTTAATTTTTCCGTTTATCGTAATAATTCGGTTTTATCAAATCGTAATTTCGCCTTTAACACCGGCAACTTGTAGGTTCGCTCCTACCTGTTCTAGTTATAGCAAAGAAGCATTAGAAAAACACGGAATATTAAAAGGAAGTTGGCTTGCGATTAAAAGAATAGCCAGTTGTCATCCTTGGGGAAGAAGTGGTTACGATCCGGTTCCTTAGAAAAGAGCCAAGGAAAAAGTAAAAAGAGCCAAGGAAAAAGAGCCAAGTAAAAAGAGCCAAGGCAAAAGTAAAAAGGCAAAAGGGATAAGTTTTAAGTAAAAAGTTTAAATACTAAAATAACAATATAAAATATGATTTGGAATCCAACAGAAGGTATCGATTTAGGTTTTTTCATGATTCGTTTTTACAGCTTAACATGGGTTGCAGCCTTTGCATTAGGCTGGTACATTACGAAATTTATTTTTGAAAGAGAAAATGAATCTATAGAAAAATTAGACAATTTATTTGTTTATACGATTGTTGCTACAATGGTTGGTGCACGTTTAGGTCATGTTATTTTTTACCAACCCGAATTAATTTCACAAGATCCTTTAAGTGTTTTATTGCCATTTAGTACTAAACCCGAATTTCATTTTACAGGTTTTAGTGGATTGGCAAGTCATGGTGCGGCAATTGCGATCATCATCACGATGTATTACATTAAAACGAAAGTATTACAACGACCATTATTATGGATTTTAGATAGAATTGTTATTCCAGTGGCTTCTGGAGCTGTTTTTATTCGTTTAGGAAACTTTATGAATTCTGAAATTTTCGGAAAAGTGACTTCAAAAGAGAGTTTCATGGCAATGAAGTTCGTTAAAGGAGAAGATAATTTACCACCACAATTGGCCTCTCAATTAACAAATATTCCTGATGGAACACAAGCATATAATGCGATTGCCAAAGACATACAGTTTAAAGATATTTTAGAGAAAATTCCATACAGATATCCAGCTCAATTATTTGAAGCTATTTTGTATGTTCCAGTTTTCATCATCTTATTTTACATGTATTGGAGAACAGATGCAAGAAACAAACCAGGATTAATTTTTGGAACATTCTTAGTCTTACTTTGGTCGGTTCGTTTCTTTGTGGAATTTGTAAAAGATAGTCAAGGTGGATTTGAAGAATATACAATGTTCAACACTTTATCTACTGGACAATGGCTAAGCATTCCATTCATCATACTTGGATTTTATTTCATTTATGCTTCACAAAAGAAAACCTTATCCAACAATAGTTAAAAATTATAAAACACGCCTTGAGCGTGTTTTTTTTATATGTAATTTTGAACTTTAAATTATAAAAACCAAATCAATATGAAAAAAATTATCTTAACGTTCTTAGTAGTGTTAACCACTACACTCTCGTTTTCTCAAAGTTGTTGTCAATTGGCATTTGCTTCAAATGAAGGTAATATGGCTGGATTTACCACTGATGCAAGTTTTGTATCTTCCCACCAACTTCCTTTAGAATACACACACAATTCTGTAGTAGGCGGAACAATGATTACTTTCAAAACTACTGATGCTACTGATGCAAATGCGTATGTAGTAAAATCAAAAATCAAATCTAACAAATGGCTTTTCGTTTATCAAGAATGGTGGGGATTAAATGATCACATCAAAAAACAAGCTGATATTTTGTACAATGAAATGGGTGGAAATGTAAATGTTTTAGCTATTGATATGTACGATGGAAAAATAGCTACCACTCGCGAAGACGCCGCAAAATACATGCAAGGTGCTGATGAAAAACGTTTAGAAAATATCGTAAATGGCGCTTTAGTTTATGCTGGTAAAAAAGCAAAAGTAGCAAGTATTGGCTGGTGTTTTGGTGGCGGTTGGGCTTTAAAATCGGCAATTTTATCTAAAAAACAAGCCGTTGGTTCTGTTATGTATTATGGAATGCCTGTTCAAGATGTTGAAAAATTGAAAACCTTAAATTGTGAGGTGCTAGGTTTATTCGCAACTGAAGAATGGATTTCTAAAAAAATTATTGAAGAATTTGCTGTAAACATGAAAACAGCGAACAAATCATTAAACTATAAAATTTTTGAAGCAGAACACGCTTTTGCAAATCCAAGTAATCCAAAATTTGATGAAAAAGCTGCAACCGAAGCAAATGCTATGGCTGTGAAATTTTTAAAAGAAAAATTCAAGTTGAAATAAATTCTGAATAAAAATAAAAAACGGCAAACTCTATATTAGATGTTTGCCGTTTGTTTTATGTTTTATCCTCTAAACTTCCATTCAAATTCGTCTTTATCGTTGATGATAGCACCAATTTCTACCTCAACGACTTCGTCATAATCTACATGAAAAAACAACCAATTGTCTTCGTTAAAATAAATATCAATGCCTTCTTCTGAATCTTTTTCAAATTTGGTGATTTTATTTAAAGCTAAATCGCCATTTACCAAATCCCAAGGCTGATTTATTATAGAAGAACCAAACAATTTAATGGCTGGATTTGTAGTGGTGATGTAACCCAATTTCATGTATTCTTCTACATAAAACGTTAACTTCATTCGCTCATTGTTGTACACATAAATCGTATTGTTCTCATCATCTGTAAACGTCTTATTTGGTTTACCACATAAAGCTTCTACGTATTTTGGAGTCATACCAAACTCTAATCTATCAATTCCGTTTTTTAATTTAATTTCCATGGTTCAAGGTTTTTGTCTAACAAAGTTAGGGTTTTTACATATTGATTGTTCAAATTCTTACAAAATAAATTTACGCAATGTCACACTGAGCGGAGTCGAAGTGCTTTTATACCATTTATTTTTAATGTAAAAAAGTCTTCGACTCCGCTCAGACTGACAAAAATGAATAAATATTCAGAAATAAAAAAACCACGAAAATCAAATGAAATTCGTGGTTTAGTATATTTATAAAAAATCTAATTAGATTTTAAAACGTTTTCTTTCTGTTTCCGTTAAATAAATTTTTCTTAAACGGATAGATTTTGGCGTACACTCTACATATTCATCTTTTTGAATATACTCTAAAGCTTCTTCAAGAGAGAAAATAACTGGAGGAATAATTCTTGCTTTCTCATCTGCACCAGACGAACGTACGTTAGATTGTTTTTTCTCTTTCGTTACGTTGACACACATATCATCACCACGAGAGTTTTCACCAATTACCTGACCTTCATAGATCTCAGCATTTGGTTCAACGAAGAACTTACCTCTATCTTGTAATTTATCAATAGAATAAGGAATCGCTTTACCTTTTTCCATAGAAATTAATGAACCTTTGTTACGTCCAGAAATTTCACCTTTGTAAGGTTCATATCCAATAAAACGGTGTGCCATAATAGCCTCACCTGCAGTAGCAGTAAGTAATTGGTTACGTAATCCAATAATTCCACGAGATGGAATATTGAATTTAATAATCATACGTTCCCCTTTAGTTTCCATGCTCAACATTTCACCTTTACGTAAAGTTACAAACTCTACCGCTCTACCTGATAAACTTTCTGGTAAATCGATCGTTAATTCTTCAATTGGCTCACATTTAACACCATTAACTTCTTTAATGATAACTTGTGGTTGTCCAATTTGTAATTCGTAACCTTCTCTTCTCATGGTTTCAATAAGAACAGATAAGTGTAATACTCCACGTCCGAAAACCATGAATTTATCAGCAGAATCAGTCTCACCCATTCTCATAGCTAAGTTTTTCTCTAATTCTTTTTCTAATCTTTCTCTAATATGACGAGACGTTACAAATTTACCTTCTTTACCAAAGAATGGAGAGTCGTTAATTGTAAACAACATACTCATTGTTGGCTCATCAATAGCAATTGAAGTTAAGGCTTCTGGATTTTCAAAATCGGCAATAGTATCACCAATTTCAAAACCATCAACACCAATAATTGCACAAATATCTCCAGCAACTACACTTTCTACTTTCTTACGACCTAAACCTTCAAAAGTGTGTAATTCTTTAATTTTTGATTTTGTAATAGAACCATCACGTTTTACTAACGAAATGTTCATTCCTTCTTTTAATTCTCCTCTTTCTAATCTACCAATCGCGATACGACCTGTAAATGCTGAGAAGTCTAAAGATGTAATTAACATTTGAGGTGTTCCTTGTCCAACATTTGGAGCTGGTACGTGCTCAATAACCATATCTAATAACGCTTCCACATTATCCGTTACATTTTCCCAATGATCAGACATCCAGTTGTTTTTAGCAGAACCATAAACCGCAGGGAAATCTAACTGAGCTTCCGTAGCCCCTAATTCGAACATTAAGTCGAATACTTTTTCGTGAACTTCTTCTGGCGTACAGTTTTCTTTGTCCACTTTATTAATAACTACGCAAGGTTTTAAACCTAAATCGATAGCTTTTTGTAATACGAAACGAGTTTGTGGCATCGGTCCTTCAAAAGCATCTACTAACAAACACACACCATCGGCCATGTTTAATACACGCTCTACTTCACCACCAAAATCGGCGTGACCTGGAGTGTCGATAATATTAATTTTAGTTCCTTTATAAGAAACAGAAACGTTTTTAGAAGTAATTGTAATTCCTCTTTCACGCTCTAAGTCGTTATTATCTAAAATTAAATCTCCAGTATTTTCGTTATCACGGAATAATTGACAGTGATACATAATTTTATCAACCAATGTAGTTTTACCGTGGTCAACGTGGGCAATAATTGCAATGTTTCTAATAGATGACATATATTCTTTTTTTGAAAGTGCAAAGGTACGTTTATTATCTTGATATTCAAACAACTATTTGTTTTGTTTACATTTTAATAAATTTAGGAGCAGAACTATTCATTTTCAATACACTAACAGTCGCGTGTTCCGCTATATCTTTTGTTTAATTGTCTTGGTCACAATTAAACAAAAGGATGCCACTACACCCACGGCTAGACCAGAAATTTAGTATTTCAGAACAAAAATAAAAAAAAAAGACCTGACAGGTTTTTGAAACCTGACAGGTCTAAATAAAAAAATCCCACTCTGAAAACAGAATGGGATTTTATATAAATTGTAAGTTCTAATTATAAACTAGCAACTAATCTTGTTAACTTAGATTTTAAGTTTGAAGCTTTGTTAGCATGAATAATGTTTTTCTTAGCTAACTTGTCGATCATTGAAATAACTGTTGGTAATTTTGCAGCAGCTTCTGCTTTTACAGTTGCTAAACGAATTGCTTTAATAGCATTACGTGTAGTTTTGTGTTGGTATTTATTTAATACTCTTCTTTTTTCGTTGCTTCTAATTCTTTTTAAAGCTGACTTATGATTTGCCATTTTCTTAATTTTTAAATTGTAATAACTTTATTTACTTATTAGTAAAAACAAGAAAAACCTCCCACAATTGAATTTTATAAAAAAATCAATCACTTCAGTTTTAACTAACAAAACTTAAGAGGAGACACCTTCTTTCGTTTTATAAAACTATTTCAAAACTAATTTGTAGTCCGTAGGGGAATCGAACCCCTCTTACCAGGATGAAAACCTGGCGTCCTAACCGATAGACGAACGGACCATTAACTGATTTTAAGTTCCAGTAAAAACTTTGTAGTCCGTAGGGGAATCGAACCCCTCTTACCAGGATGAAAACCTGGCGTCCTAACCGATAGACGAACGGACCATTGCATTTGCTGTAATGCGAGTGCAAAAATACAACTATTTTTTATTTGTGCAATACCTGAGCTAAAATTTTTCTATTTTTTTTTCAAACCTCAACTTAAGGCCTTATTTATAAGGAATTTAACTATTTAAAAAAAAATAAATAAATTTCTGAAAACCGAAATCCCAAATCCCAAATTGTAAAATCCCTAATACGCTTTTGCGAAAAGAACTCTTCCTTTTGAAGGCGCTCCTGTTAACACACAAACTCCAGCTTCCTCAACTCTATCCAAAGGAATACATCTGATAGTGGCTTTTGTCAAGTCTTTAATCTTATCTTCTGTTTCTGCTGTTCCATCCCAATGCGCGGATACAAAACCAGTTTTATTATCTAAAACATCTTTAAACTCTTCAAAAGAATTTACTTCTGTAGTATGAGCTGTTCTGTAATCTACTGCTTTATTAAATAAATCCTTTTGAATTTGCTCTAATAAATCTTGAATATAACTAACAATTCCTTCTGCCGGTTTTACTTCTTTAGTCAATGTATCTCTACGTGCGATTTCAAAAGTTCCGTTTTCTAAATCTTTCGGACCAATTGCTATACGAACTGGCACACCTTTTAATTCCCATTCAGCAAATTTAAAACCAGGTTTTTGAGTGGTTCTGTTATCAAATTTAACTGAAATGTTTAATTTCTTAAATTGAGCTACTAAACCATTTGCAACTTCAGAAATTCTAGCAAACTCTTCATCCGTTTTGAAAATCGGCACAATAACTACTTGAATTGGCGCTACGTTTGGAGGCAATACCAATCCGTTATCATCCGAATGCGTCATAACTAAAGCTCCCATTAAACGCGTTGAAACTCCCCAAGACGTTCCCCAAACATATTCTTGTTTCCCTTCTTGATTCGTGAACTTCACATCAAAAGCTTTCGCAAAATTCTGACCTAAAAAGTGAGAGGTTCCTGCTTGTAACGCTTTTCCATCTTGCATTAACGCTTCAATACAAAACGTTTCATCCGCACCAGCAAAACGCTCTGTTTCTGTTTTTAAACCTTTCACAACAGGAATAGCCATGAAATTTTCAGCAAAATCAGCATAAACGTTCATCATTTTTTCAGATTCTTCCATCGCTTCTGCTTTTGTTGCGTGAGCGGTGTGTCCTTCTTGCCATAAAAACTCCGCTGTTCTTAAAAACAAACGGGTTCTCATTTCCCAACGCACTACATTCGCCCATTGGTTAATCAATAAAGGTAAATCTCTATACGATTGCACCCATCCTTTATAAGTACTCCAAATAATCGCTTCAGAAGTTGGACGAACAATTAATTCTTCCTCTAATTTCGCATTTGGATCTACCATTAATTTCCCAGGTTTATCTGGATCATTTTTCAATCGATAATGAGTAACAATTGCACATTCTTTTGCAAAACCTTCTGCATTTTTTTCTTCCGCTTCAAACATGCTTTTCGGAACAAATAAGGGGAAATATGCATTACTATGACCTGTTTCTTTGAACATTTTGTCTAATTCTGCTTGCATTTTTTCCCAAATTGCATAACCGTATGGCTTAATTACCATACAACCTCTTACACCTGAATTCTCAGCTAAATCAGCCTTTACGACTAATTCGTTATACCATGCAGAATAATCTTCGCTTCTAGTTGTTAAATTTTTACTCATTTTTATAATATTGGCACAAAATTTGTTTTATTTGTATTAATTTAGTGGTACAAAACTACTTAATTTTGTAAAGACCAACAATAAAATTTACTATATATGAAAACAAATTACACTTTTCAGCAAAAAACACTTAGATTTTTAAGTCTATTTGTAGGTGCAATCACAGTGACAGCTTGTGGTTCGTACCAAAATTCCTCATATTATGATAATGATGGCGTTTACGGACCTGACAAAACTGTTACATATGAACAACCTATTCAAAATGAAAATGTTGTCGTAGTAGATAATAATAAATATGCCCAGCAATTTAAAAACATGCAGGGAGATTTTGGCACCACTGAAGTTTTAACAGATGTTGACAATTATAAATCTACACCAGATACTGTTTATGTTCAAGAAGGCAACACAAGATATGCAGGTTGGGGTGAAAACCAAACAGGTAATGTAACCGTAAATGTATATGGTAATTCTGGTTGGTATGGAAACGGCTGGTATGGAAATAACTGGGGCTGGAATACTGGTTGGTATGGAAACGGCTGGTACGGAAACAACTGGGGTTGGAATACAGGCTGGTACGGAAATAATTGGGGATACAATAATTGGTATGGTGGATATTACGGACCGTATTGGGGTAATGGATACTACGGCGGATATTACGGAAATGGCTGGAATAATGGATATTATGGATATTATGGAGGAGGAAGAAACGTATCTTACAACAGTAGTCCGCGTGGAGGATATGTTAATAGAAATGCAGGAAACGGAAATTCTGGAAGAAATTCTTACGGAAGAAGCGGAAGTAACATCGGTAATACAAGAAGTCAATCTTCTCAACCAAGATCATATAACCCAAGAGGTAATACAAATGGAACTC
>CAYWVV010000021.1:0-28295 GCA_964461805.1 uncultured Flavobacterium sp. | reverse complement strand
CAAGAAACCAAGTTTCTGAACCAAGAAGCCTATCAAATCCAAGAGGAACTACATACGACACTCCAAGAAACCAAGTTTCTGAACCAAGAAGCCTATCAAATCCAAGAGGAACTACATATGACACTCCAAGGAACCAAGTTTCTGAACCAAAAAGCATATCTAATCCAAGAGGTCAAAGTTCTCAACCAAGATCAATTTCTACTCCAAGAAATGATTCACCAAGAAGCATTTCTACACCAAGAAGTTCAGACTTCGGTGGAGGAAGATCATTTGGAGGTGGCTCAATGGGTGGCGGAAGATCATCTGGCGGCGGAAGTCGTGGCGGAAGAGGATAAAATAATTTACAAAAACCTGTTTGTGTAACACAGGCAGGTTTTTGTATAACTATAATTAAAAAATCTATGAATTGAGCATTTCCGAACATTGGTTTTAAAACCAATAAGTATATGCGAATTACATATGACCAATAAAAAAATAATAAATATCAACATATGAAAAAGATATTACTTTCCTTGTTAATAGGCGGTTCTTTTATGACTTACGCGCAAGAAACTTCAATGACTGACGCTTTAAGATATGGCGTAGAAAACTTAAATGGTACAGCTCGTTTTAGAGCTATGGGAGGTGCTTTTGGCGCAATTGGTGGTGACATGTCCGCTATAACCATTAACCCTGCCGGTTCCTCAATTTTTAATTATAACCAAGCAACAATCTCTTTAACTAGTTTTAATAAAAGCAACACCGCAAAGTATTTTGGCACAAGTAATACCACACAGGAAAACACTTTAGACATCAACCAATTAGGTGCTGTTTTCGTTTTCAATGATAATGCTGGAAAAAGCGGATGGAAGAAATTTGCCATTGGATTAAACTACGAAAACGCTAATAATTTTGACGATTTCATTGTAAGTAAAGGTATAAACACTTACAACTCTATGGACAAATATTTCCTGCAATATGCCAATGCTAATCTTCCTTATTGGGAGGGAGCATCGCAAGGTTATTTAAACAGTATTAATTATGGAGATGTAGGATTTATCGACCAACAAGCTCTATTAGGCTACCAATCATTCATGATTGATCCTATCCCATTGGTTACTGACCCTTCAAATTACAACAATCCTAATATCAATTCTTACTCTTCTTTAGTGCCTGCAGGAGGAAATTACTATCACAAAAAAACTATCGAAGCTAAAGGATACAACGGAAAATTTACTGCTAACTTTTCTGGAGCATACAATGACAAATTATACATAGGTCTTAACATGAATTTTCATTTTACAGATTATGTAAGAAAGTCGTCATTATATGAAAGTAATTCAAACCCTTTAAATCCAACAAGAAGAACAGTTGAAGCAGCTCGTTTTGATAACGAATTATACACGTATGGTTCTGGATTTTCAATGAATTTAGGAGCCATTTATAAAGCAACTAATAATATTCGTTTAGGATTAGCATACCAAACACCTACTTGGTACCGACTAAATGACGAATTAACGCAAAGCGTTTCTACAGCTACAACTGATGGAACAACTGATTTTGTTAATTTTGAAAACCCAGGTGTTGTGAATGTTTATCCGACTTATAAAATTCAAACTCCAAGTAAATTAACAGGAAGTGCTACTGTTTTATTTGGTAAAAAAGGATTATTAAGTGTAGATTACATTTCAAAAAACTATGCAAAAACTCAATTTAAACCTAAAAATGAAGTGGTTTACAGTAGTTTAAATACTCAAATCAAAAACGAATTACAAGACAATTACGAATTACGTGTTGGTGGAGAATACAAAATCAAACAATGGAGTGTTAGAGGTGGTTATCGTTTTGAACAATCTCCATACAAAACAGATTATGCATTCGGAGATTTATTTAGCTATTCTGGTGGTTTAGGGTACAATTTCGGAGAGTCTAAATTAGATATTTCTTATACTAACGAACACCGTGCCAGAACAGAAGCCTTATTAACTTCCGGATTAAATGACCCATCAAGAATTAAAAATTACAACAACAATGTTACTGTAACCTATGTGGTAAATTTCTAAATAAAATACAAATATTTCACAAATGTCGCTTTACTTCAAGTTTAGCGACATTTTTTTATTAATTTTGCACCCTGAAATAAAACAAATACTATGAGAACCAAGTCTTTAAAGAAAAATAAAATTAACGTCATTACCTTAGGTTGTTCTAAAAACGTATATGATAGTGAAGTTTTAATGGGACAACTTCGTGCCAACGGAAAAGAAGTAACACACGAAGCAACTGAAGACGAAGGGAACATTATTGTAATTAATACTTGCGGTTTTATTGATAATGCTAAAGAAGAATCAGTAAATACAATTTTAGAATACGCAGATAAAAAAGAACAAGGTTTGGTGGACAAAGTTTTTGTTACTGGTTGTTTATCTGAACGTTATAGACCCGATTTAGAAAAAGAAATTCCAAATGTAGATCAGTTTTTCGGAACTACAGAATTGCCTTTATTATTAAAAGCTTTGGGTGCCGATTATAAACATGAATTAATTGGAGAACGTTTAACAACTACTCCAAAAAATTACGCATATTTAAAAATTGCTGAAGGTTGCGACAGACCTTGTAGTTTTTGTGCCATTCCATTAATGCGTGGAAAACACAAATCGACACCAATTGAACATTTAGTAATTGAAGCTGAGAAATTAGCTAAAAACGGTGTCAAAGAATTAATTTTAATCGCACAAGATTTAACCTATTACGGTTTAGATTTATACAAAAAAAGAAACTTAGCCGAACTTTTAGAAGCTTTAGTTAAAGTAGAAGGAATTGAATGGATTCGTTTGCATTACGCTTTCCCAACTGGTTTCCCAATGGACGTTTTAGAATTAATGAAACGCGAACCAAAAATTTGTAATTATTTAGATATTCCACTACAACATATTTCAGATAGTGTTTTAAAATCAATGCGTCGTGGAACTACTCAAGAAAAAACGACGAAATTAATTCACGATTTTAGAACTTTAGTTCCAGAAATGACAATCAGAACCACTTTAATCGTTGGTTATCCTGGTGAAACGGAAGAAGATTTCAATACTCTTAAAAATTGGGTGGAAGAAATGCGTTTCGAACGTTTAGGATGTTTTACGTATTCTCACGAAGAAAACACACATGCTTATTTATTAGAAGATGATGTTCCAGAAGAAGTAAAACAAGACAGAGCCGCTCAAATTATGGACATTCAAGCACAAATTTCTTGGGATTTAAATCAAGAAAAAATTGGACAAACGTTCAAATGTGTTATCGATAGAAAAGAAGGTGAGCATTTTATAGGAAGAACAGAATTTGATAGCCCAGATGTGGATAATGAAGTTTTAATTGACGCTTCAAAATTCTATTTAAAAACAGGTGATTTCGTAAATTTAAAAATCATTGACGCGACAGAATTTGATCTATACGCAGAGCCAGTAGATAGTAGTTCAAAATAATTATCTCAACACAATGAAAAAATACATCATTTGTTTATTCATTCTATTTTCAAGTGTTTTACTTGCTCAAAATAAAAATACTTTAGTTTTTAAGGAAAGTATTTATACCGTTGAAATTAAAATTGAAAACGGTATAAATTCCTTAGATTTAGATAAAGAAAATAAAATTCAAATTGTAACCAAAAATATTGATCCTGTAAACTTGTCTTGTATTGGACAAAATTTAAAGAGAAGCAAAATATCAAATGATAAAAACGCTACTAATTGGACAATAAAACCATCCAAAGAAGGTTTAAAAGAAGGTATTTACTCCTTAATGATAACTTTTAGAGGCAAAAAAGGAAAGTTATTTCATCATGAGTTTTTAATTCCTGTAAAGTAAAACTTTAAAACTAGTCACTTTTGACTATTCACTAAATAAATGGATTCATTATCACAAGTCGTTTTAGGCGCAGTCACTTTTGCCTTAGTAAAAGATAAAGAAATTGGTAAAAAATCATTAGTTTATGGTGCTGTTTTAGGAACTATTCCTGATTTAGATGTCTTATTAAATCCGTTTTTTGATAGCGTAGAACAATTAGCAATACATAGAGCATTTTCACATTCCATATTTTTCTCCATATTGCTAAGTTTATTAGCAGGTAAATTACTTTCTAAAAAGTACAGCACGAGTTATATTTCATGGGTTTGGGCTTGTTTCGTTGCTCTTTTCACGCATCCTTTATTAGATTTATGTACCACTTACGGCACACGAATTTTATATCCATTAACCAAATCGTATTATTCATTAAATAATGTTTTTGTTGTAGATTTAGGTTTTACACTTCCGCTTTTAATTGCTTCAATTGCGTTATGGGTAATGAAAAATAAAAATCCAAAAAGAAGTAAAGTCATTAACATTAGCTTACTACTTTCCACAGGATATTTACTTTGGGGATTGGTTGTGAGAGAAATCGTTTACGATAAATTCGAAACGGTTTTACAAGAAAAAAACATCGTTTATGAAAAAATGACAGTTGCTCCTACTCCATTTAACACCTTTTTGTGGCAAGCAATTATTAAAACCAAAGAAGGTTTTTACCTGAGCGATTACAGTATTTTCGACAAACAAATGAACACCACTTTTCATTTTGTAAAAAGCGAAAATCAATTGCTACCAGATTTAGAAAAAAGACCTGAATTAGAACCTTTTTTCAATTTTGCACAAGGTTACGGATTAGTTAAAAAAGACGGTGATTTAATTAAAATTTACGTGACCAAATTCGGACCAATGACTATGGATGAAAACGGACCAAAGTTCGCCTTTCCAATGTGTATAAAACCTGACGGTAGCTATTATGCTTTGCAAAATCCACCTAAAAATTACGGCGAAATTTTCAGAAAATTATTTATCCGAATTCAAGGCAATTAACACATGACTAATATCATATTTATTGCAATTTAATATTCAGAACTTTGAGTAGTAAATTAAAACAATAACCATGATAACTAAACACATTTTAACTCAAGAATTTCCAGAGTTCGATTCAAAAATTAGCCATTTAAAAGTTGAAAATGCACATTTCAAAAAAATGTTTCATGACTTTGACGAATTAGATCATGAAATTTATAGAATTGAAAGCGATGCTGAACCCGCATCAGATGACGCTTTGAATGATTTAAGAAAAAAGAGAGTGCATTTAAAAGATGAAATTTACCAGTTTTTAACGAATAATTAATTTCTTCTTTTTTATTTTGATAGAATCCTTGTAGTGCAAATTTACAGGGATTTTTTTATACATTTGAATTTAATTTTACACTATGACTCCAAAAATTGTAACTATACCAGCTAAAAAACTCATCGGGTTTTCAATTGAAATGTCTTTATTAGATAATCAAACACAAACCATTTGGCAATTATTTATGCCTAGATTAAAAGAAATCAAAAATGCTGTAAGTGCAGATTTATTTTCATTACAAAATTATCCTGAAAATTATTTTACAAACTTCACTCCAGAAACTATTTTCACTAAATGGGCGGCTGTAGAAGTGAAAGATTTTGAAAATATTCCAAATGGATTTGAAAAATTAGAAATCACTGGTGGAAAATATGCTGTTTTTCTACACAAAGGAAACACAGAAATGTTTGCCAAAAATGCACAATTCATTTATGAAGAATGGTTACCAAAATCAGGCTTTCATTTAGATAACAAACCGCATTTTGAAGTGTTAGGAGATGCTTATTTAGGTCACGAAAACCCAGAAAGCGAAGAAGAAATTTGGATTCCTATTAAATAAGTAAACAGTCGCAGTTTTAAGTAATCAGTAAATAACTTTCAAATACTTTTTACTTGGCTCTTTTCACTTGGCTCTTCAACAACCTAATTCAATTGTTCACTAAATAAAGCCATCAAAGTCTGACCATCAACCATATGATTTGGAGAATTTTCTATTAATTTCAAAACGCGTTTCATCGCATACGGATCCAAACCCATATTGATTCCGATTTCATTAATTTTCACACGTTCACTTTCGTGTAAAACATCGTCACAACGCATTAATAAAGCCAAACGGTAAAACTGACAAATTCTGTTCAATTCGTCTTTTATTACTTGAACCTCACCTTTATTTTCGTAAAGTTTATGTAATGTTTCTTTATTTATGCCTAATTCATAAGCTACAATTTCAATAAAATCATATTCTTTGTCGTGCAATTCACCGTCAATTAAGGCAAATGAAATCATTTCTTGCAACAAACTAATTTTTTCTTGAGTAGTTTCCATCAAAATTATTACTTTTATAATATTCTTCAAATATAAAAAAATGCAACAAGTAGTAAGACTTTTTCTATTCTTTTTTTTCTTAACCATCCATACAACAAAGGCACAAAATCGATATTCCACTTTTGAAATTGACGCGCCACAATTACAAACCAAAAAGAAAATTTGGGTGTATTTACCTTTGAACTATGAAAAATCAACCCAAAAATACCCAGTAATTTACATGCACGATGCGCAGAATTTATTTGACACTATAGCTTCTTTTGGCGGCGAATGGAATATTGATGAAACTTTAGATAGTTTAAAAGCCAAAGTGATTGTAATTGGAATAGAACATGGAAATGAAAAACGTTTTGAAGAATTAACTCCTTATAAAAATGAAAAACGAGGTGGCGGAAATGCCGATGCTTATTTAGAATTCATAGTAAAAACAGTAAAACCACAAATTGATTCGACATACAGAACCAAGGCAAACGCTAGAAATACTTGTGTTTGGGGAAGTTCGCTTGGTGGATTGGTGTCTTTTTATGCCGCTTTGAAATACCCAGATGTGTTCGGGAAAGTAGGTTGCTTCTCCCCTGCTTTTTGGATTAATAAAGAAGCAATTTTTCAGAAAATGGAAAACACACCAAAGTTCAATACTAAAATTTATTTGCTTTGTGGCGACAAGGAAGAAAAGGAAGACATGGTTGCAAATATGGAACAAATGGAGACGCTAATCAATTCAAAACGATGCGAATGCAAGAAACTAAATAAATCAGTAATTGTAAAAGGTGGCGAACATAACGAAAAATTATGGCGAAATGCGTTTGCAAAAGCGTATCTTTGGCTTTTCTAATAAAATTGTATAATGCAGACTGTAAAATGTATACAGAAAACTCATTATACAAAACACAAAATACATTATACAATGAATAACAACGATATCTTCAAAAAACTACGTGTTGCTTTACAATTACGTGACGACCAAATAGTTGAGATTTTAAATCTAGTCGATTTTAAAATGTCGAAAGGCGAATTAGGCGATATTTTCCGAGCGGAAGATCATTCTAATTTCATGGAATGTGGCGACCAAGTATTGCGTAATTTCTTAAACGGATTAATTATTCATTTACGAGGAACGAAGGAAAATCCGAAAAATCCACGTGAAGTAATTAAAACACACAAAGATTACGTAACACAAACGGAAAGAACAGACAACACCATTTACGAACCGAAGAAACCTTACAATAAAACGGATAGTAAAACACAATTTAAACCTAGAACTGGCGATAAAAAACCTTTTACAAAAGACGGTGACAAAAAAGAATTCAAACCAAAAACTGGTGAAAGTTCAGATAAAAAACCGGCTTTTGGAAAAAACAAATTTGGTAACGACAAAAAACCAGCCAAGCAAAATCCTGTTGAAAAATTTAAGTTTAAAGACGGAAAGAAATAGCATAAAAAAACCTGAATGAGAATTCAGGTTTTTTTATGCTATTTTAATTGTAAACTGATTCTTTTTTGAAATGAACTGCTAATAAATAATACACTACTGCTCTGTATTTACTTCTATTAGAACGACCATATTTCTCAATTACTGCATCAATTCCTGCATCTAAATCTGCGCCATCAGTTAAACCTAATTTCTTAATTAAAAAATTATTTTTTACAGTAGCTATTTCTTTTTCATCTGTTCCAGAAACTGTTGCAGCATCAGCATTATAAATAGATGGTCCACAACCAATCACTACTTTAGTTAATAAATCCATATCGGCAGTTACACCACATTTGTCCTTTAAATCAGCAGCATATTTTACTATTAATTCATCTCTTTTACTCATAATTGCTTGTTTTTTTGTTAGTTATCTTTCAAACTTACAATAATTTACTTAAAAAATAAAGAATTTGAAATAAAATTTAACCTTTTAATAATGAAAATAAAACAAGTAAAAACTTAGTTTAGACTTATTAAAAAAACTAATATGACTTTTATGGAGAAAATAAAAGAACGAATGTTGAACTTGGAATTTTGAATGTTGAAATTAAAACCTACAAATGCTTAAAATAATCCAATAAAACAGAGTTATTCAATTTTTCTGGAGTGAAAATCTCAAGAATTGTTGGTGCATTTTCTTCTGAAATAAAAGTATTCCAAACCGATTGCAACTCGTTTTCATCTTGTACAGAAACATAATTCAATTGATACATTTTTGCCAAATGCTCCGCCGTTAAATGATGTGAAGTTTCGAAAAAAACATTAAACGTTTCCGTTTCTTGATGACCGGGTAAAATTCTAAAAATACCGCCACCGTTATTATTAATCAAAATAATTTTGAAGTTCTTCGGAATATAATTGTTCCATAACGCATTGCTATCGTAAAGAAAACTTATATCACCCGTAATTAAGATTGTTGGTTTTTCATTCGCAAAAGCTGCACCAATTGCCGTTGATGTGCTACCATCAATGCCACTTGTACCACGATTACAAAACACTTCAATCGTTTTATTAATATTGACCAATTGAATATAACGAATCGGTGAACTATTACTGACTTGCAACTGAATATGCTCAGGTAAATTTCGACTTAAAAAATCGAAAACTTTAAAATCTGAAAATGGAATTTGCGATATATAACTATCGTGTTTCGCTAATCTCTCTTCCCAAATGGTTTGAAAATCAAATTGATATTTCGATTCAATGATATTATTTTCAACTAACAATTGATTAAAAAAGCAAGAAATATTCGTTTGAATATGTTCTGACAAACAACCAAATGTGTCATACGCACGAAGTTCATCTACATGCCAATGTTGTTTCGGTTGATAACTTCTCAACAAAGTTTTTATTCGTTTAGAAACTACCATTCCGCCAAAAGTAAGCAGAATATCTGGTTGAAAATTAAGTTTATCTTCTTCTGAAAAAGTAGAGACTAACGTATCAATTCTGTCAATAAAAGTTGGATGATGTAAGTTGGACGTTTTCTCTAAAAGCACCAAAACACTTTCGTCTTGAGCTAAAAAATCAACATATTTTTGTTCGATAGAATTCGGCAACAACTCGCCTACTAAAATCAATTTCTTTTTTGCAGAATGCCAATCTGAAACAAACTTCGCTTCTAAATTAAATTCTGGTTTTTCATTATTCGAAACAGTAATTTTCGGAACATAAGTTGGTTCTAAAAGTGTTTCATATAAAGGTTCTTCGAAAGGAACATTAATATGTGCTGGACCTTTTTGAGAAATAGCTGTTTCAATCGCAGCAACTATTAAAGTGTCATTTTCTTCAGAAGCATTTTCGGTTAAATTAGCAGAAAAAACAATATGATTCGCAAAAACATTTTCCTGACGAATCGTTTGTCCGTCTCCAATATCGATTTTACTTTGCGGTCTATCGGCAGAAACCACTAATAAAGGAATTTGACTGTAAAACGCTTCCGCAACCGCTGGATAATAATTTAACAAAGCCGAACCAGAAGTACAAACTACAGCAACTGGCTGCTGTAATTGTTGTGCTAAACCTAAAGCGAAAAATGCAGCACATCGTTCATCTGCTATACTATAACAAGAAAAACCTTCTTGATTGGTGAATCCTAACGTTAAAGGTGCATTTCTCGAACCTGGAGAAATTACAATATGCTGAATATCTTTTTGACGAAAAATGGCAATGAGAGCTTGCGCTAATTGTATTTTAGGGTATAAGTTAGCTTTCAATTTTACTAGTTAAAAAATTAATAAACACATAGGAACATAGATTAATTTTAATGTAAAAACTATGTCTCTATGTGTTTAAAATGATAGATACAAATTTACTAATAAATACAGATTTTTTTATACTTTTATATCATAAATAAATACTAAAATGAACCCGATAATTCGAACCTACCAAACCGAAGATTGCCCAGCCATATTAGAAATTATAAACGACCAAATTTTAAATGGTGTGGCACTTTATGATTATCATCCACGAACTTTAGCACAACAATTGGCTATTTTTGAAGATAAATTGCAAAAAGGGTTTCCAATTATTGTAGCAGAGCTTAATAATGAAGTTGTAGGTTTTGGTTATTACAGCGAATTCCGTTTTAGAGAAGCTTATAAATTCACCGTCGAACATTCTGTTTATGCCAATAAAAACTTTATAGGAAAAGGAATTGGCAATTTACTATTGACTGATTTAATTGGTTTAGCGAAAAACCAAGGCTTACACACAATGATTGGTGTGATCGATTCAGAAAATGAAAGCAGTATTGCCTTTCACGAAAAATTCGGATTTGAAAAGGCGGGTTTTATAAAAGAATCTGGTTTTAAATTTAACCGTTGGTTGCATTCGGTTTTTATGCAGAAAATGTTGTAATAATTAGTCGCAGTCGCAGTTTTCAGTATGTGTTAACTGAAAACTGCGACTGCGACTGAAAACTATTTCCCTTCAATCCAATTAGTAATTGAACTGTCGTTTGGTAACACTCTTGGTGAAATCACGTCTACTAAATGTCCGTTTTCGTCGATTAAATATTTCTGAAAATTCCACTCTACTGAACTATCTTCTAATCCGTTTTTAGCTTTTTGAGTTAAGAATTGATACACTGCGTGCATGTCACTTCCTTTTACAGAAATTTTCTCCATCATTGGAAACGTTACACCATAATTCTTCTTACAAAACGCGCCAATTTCTGCATTTGTACCTGGTTCTTGTGCACCGAAATTATTTGCTGGAAAACCTACAATTACAAAATTCTTATCTTGGTATTTTTCGTAAATGGCTTGTAATTGTTCGTATTGTGGTGTTAATCCACATTCTGAAGCCGTATTTACAATTAGTATTTTCTTTCCTTTTAGTGAAGCGAAATCAAATTCGTTTCCTGATAAATCTTTTACTTTAAAAGTATAAATTGAACCTTGTTCCATAGTGTTTGTTTTTGGAGTTACTGGTAAAGTAGTTTCATTTGTGTTTTCAACGAAATGTTCCCAATTTTCTGTTTTGGTTTCCGTTTTTGTATTACAAGCTAATGCAACCATTACAATTCCTGTGAATGTGTGAAATAATTTCATAAACAAATATTTTATTTTTCAAATGTAAGAAAAGATACAGAAAACAAAAGTTAATGTTGTATTAAAAGTAAAACTAATAATAAATATATAGCAGTACATTTTTATCCGATTTATCTAAAATATCTTGAATTCGTAAATAGAATTTCTCGTTTAACATCGGACAACCCCAACTTAATATTATAGGTAATATTTGTTCTTCATACGGCATTCTTTTATGCGAATGCAACACTATATTTCTTAAAAAAGCATTACTATTTGTAGCATCTAAACCATACATTTTATAAGCTTTCCCAAAAGTTCCGTCATACGAATTTCCGATATAATATTTACCTAACGAAGTCATTAATGAACCATCCGTATTGCTAAATTGCAATTCACCAGTTGCCTTTGCTGAACCTGAACCATGAGCGACTAAACCCGAATCGGTCACTTGATTTTTCCTCGTATCAAAAACAAAAAAACGATTTTTATTAGAAGGAATTCTCATATCTAAAAGAAAAAACACATCTTTATTGTATTTTGAATTTTTCTTTAAATAAGATTTTATTTCTTCAGCTTTATTTGCTGTTTTATCAGCAATATTTTCAGAGATTACTTTATCAATAGAAGAAGATTTTAAATAAAAATTACACAATAATGCAATTCCTAAAATTGAAAAAACGACAATTACTTTTTGTTTCATAGTTAATGAGTTGATTAAGAAATTAACGATAAAAAAGTCAAATTATTATATAAAAAAACCTGACAGTTTTTAAAATCTGTCAGGTTGTCTTTTTAAAGTAAACTTTTTATTTATTTCTTCTTATAAAATCTTTTATATTGAACGTAAGCTATCGCTGAAATCGCTAAAACAACTGCTAAAGCATATCCGTAATAAACTACATTTTGTTCTTCACCAGAGGCGTAAGAATGCAATCCACTCAAGTGGAAATTTACTCCAAAATACGTCATTAAAATACTTGCGAAAGCTAAAACCGACATAAAATTATAAGCAAATAAGCCACGTAAAGCTGGTACAAATCTGGCATGAATTACAAATGCATAGACCATAATACTAATTAACGCCCATGTTTCTTTTGGATCCCAACCCCAATAACGACCCCAACTTTCGTTCGCCCATTGTCCGCCAAGGAAATTACCTATAGTTAACATGACCAAACCTACAGTTAAAGCTAATTCGTTGATGTAAGTAATTTCTTTTACGTTTAATTCCATTTTTGCTTTGTTACCTTTATTAGTGAAAATAATCAAAAACAAAGAAACTAATCCTAAAATCATAGCCAGAGTGAATGGTCCATAACTAGCAACAATTACAGCTACGTGAATCATTAACCAATAGGAATTTAAAACCGGTTGTAAATTAGCGATACTTGGATCCATCCAATTTAAATGTGCAACCCATAAAATCATCGAAGTTACAAAAGCTGTTGAAGCTATAGTCAGTTCCGATTTTCTTCCGAAAGCTACACCAAAAAACATAGTCGCCCACGCCACATATATCATACTTTCATACGCATCTGACCATGGTGCATGACCAGAAATGTACCAACGAACAACTAATCCAGCTAAGTGTAAAAGGAATAATAAAATAATAGTTCCGTGGAAAAACTTCACTGTATAGTTGACCCATTTCTTTTTATTAAAAATTTGTACAATAACAAAAATGAACATTATTATTCCTACTAAAGCGTAATACGTATATAATTTTTTGAAAATATCGTATTTGTTGTAAAGAATTTCTGTTTCCAGCTTATCGTCAGAAAGCATTATTTTTCCTCCAAATTCTCTTTGAAACTTTGACAAACCAGTTAACAAACTTTCAGCTGATTTATAGTCGTTAGATTGTGAAGCTCTCGCTGCTTCTCCGAAATAAAACGGAATTATATTTTTAATCGTATCTAAATTCGTTTTGGTTGGATGTTGCAATTCTAAATAAGATGCCCATTTGTTATTTTCAGATTTTGGAAGTGGAAAAAAACGTAAAATTTGTCCGCTAATGGATGAATATAACAAGTTGACTTTTTTATCGGCATCTATAAAATCTTTTTGAAACTTATTTGGCACTACTTCTTTATAGGCTTCATCGGTTTGTTTTTGCAATTTATAATTTCCAAAATCATCAAAAAAACTAATTAGCGGTGCATACTTCGCTTTTTTATCAACACCAATAATCTTACGAATACTGTCATTTCCTCTTTCTAAATAAATAATTGGGATTTGGTACCAAAACTCAGGAAATTGATTCATCGAAATTAATACCTGATCTGAGGTATAGCCTTCAAACGTATCGTTTTTAGAAACTTTTCGTAATAATTCAGAAGAGAAAGTATTCACCGGTTTCATTCTTCCGCTATAGTCTTGAATAACTAATCTTCCGAATTTTTCTGCATGTTCTGCAGTCACCATATATTTTTTAATCTCTTTTAAAGATTGTTCGACTGTTGGCATTTTAGGTTTCTGAACAGAAGTTTCATGTTGGTGTGGTTCCGTCCCGTGATTATGCCCGTCATGATTGGTATGATTATCTTGAGAAAAACCAATTAATCCAAAGAAAAACAACAATACAGACAAAGTCGCTTTTTTAGCTCGGATTTTATCTAATTTTACTTTTAAATCGTTAAATCGAGTATTTTTATCAAACAAAATAGCCATCATAGCTAAATACAATAAAAAATAACCGATATAACTAATCCAAGTTCCCCAGAAATCGTGACTTACAGAAAGTACGGTTCCTTTTTCGTCTTCATCAAAACTGGCTTGAAAAAATCGGAATCCTTTGTAATCTAAAACATTATTCATAAAAACGCTGTCTTTGAAACTTTCTTTTCCGTTTATTACTTGTATTTTACTTTTAAATGCCGAATAACTTTTATCTGTTCCAGGTTGTTTTTCTGCAATAAAATCATCTAATTTTATAGAAAAAGGCAAGTTATGCACTTTACTTCCATACATTAAAGTGAAATCTAATTTACCAATTTTGAAACTTTTTGGTTCACCTTGTTTTCCTTTAGACCCCATTAAAGTAACAGTTTCCTCTTTATTTTGAGATGTCACTTTTACTATAATAGCATCATCTGTTTTTTTATCTTTATAATTGTTATTTGAAGCTAAAACCACTTCTCCTTTTTGGGCTAGTTCTGGAAATACGAACTGACTTCCACCAGCGTTATATAAAGAACGGAACATCAATGGACTTGGTTTGTCTTTTTCAATTGTACCTTGAAATTTATCAGCCATTCGCATAAAATTCCCATCAAAAGGAGTTTGAATCGTATAAGCTTCAGAAATTTTAGTAATATTTACAGCGCCTTGGGTGAATTTATTGAATGCAAAAAGCACATTGCTGATGTTTTTCACTTCTCCATCACGTAAATAATGTTCTTTTCTACTTCCACCACTCGCTTCTACTAATTTAATATATAAATCACCTTTTGGGTTTGGTTTTAATGTTTGAACTGCATTCATAATAAACTCTTGCAATTCAATCTTATATGGAATGTCCGAAAATTCGTCATTCAGCTGAAAAGTATTGTTCGCAGCTTGAGAAAGCAACAATTGGTTTTCCATTGTTTTACGTTTCATTTCACCTTTATATTCACCATCTACAAAAGTGGTTAGATGTGGCATATCTGAATACACCATATTGGCTGATGCCCCTTCACGAATTGGCATTAATCCTTCGTAACTAATATATCGGGTTACAAAAGCTCCAATAATTATAAAAATCCATGACAAGTGTAATAATAATGTGGCCCATTTTTCTCTTTTGTGTAATTGATACCTTTTAATATTTCCAAAAAAGTTAATTAAAAAAAAGACCATAATCGCTTCAAACCACCAAGCATTGTAAACCCAAATTCTGGCAGTTTCGGTATTGTAAGCGTCTTCAATAAAAGTCCCTGCTGCCATTGCTGCTGCAAAACCAATAAATAAAAGAGCCATTAAGCGTGTAGAATATAGCGCGGAAAGTAATTTCTGTAACATAAAATGTTGTCTTTTTTTTGAGTAGTGCAAATGTACAGAATTGAAAAGAAAGAGTAACTATTTTAACAAAATTTAATATTTGTAGGAGGACGTTGGAAGATTAAAATTTGGAGTTGAAAATCTAATACAACATTTTAAGTTCTTTAATATTGAATACTTGCAAACAATCGTCTTCAAGCTCAATTTGCAATAATCCATTTGGCAAAACCTGTTTGATTATCCCCATAAATTTAGTGTTAGAAATATCTTCAAAAGCCATTGGTACATTTTTTTTGAATAAATTTTCGTGATAAACGTCCCAAAAATAAGAAGCACCTTCCTTTTTATACAAATTAATGTTTTTTTGAAATTGGTTTAAGAAAGTCAATAACACTTCATTTTTGTTCCATTCTATGCCAGAAATCTTTTTCAAAGAACTTGCTTGTGGCAGATTCATGAAATTTTCTTGATTCACATTTATGCCAATTCCTATGACAGAAAAAATTTCAGAGTTGCTTTTAAACTGATTTTCAATTAAAATGCCACAAATTTTCTTTTTTTCTGCCAAAATGTCGTTCGCCCATTTGATCGCTAAATTCGGAATTTTTAAAGCATAAAAAGTTTGAAACAAACTAACAGCAACAACTACATTTAAGTTAAAAACTTCATCAAAATTAAGCAATACATCTTTTATCAAAACACTGAATGTTAGATTCTTACCGCTTTCTACTTCCCAAATAGCACCTCGTTGACCTCGACCATTTGTTTGGTTTTCCGCTACAACAACTGTAAAATTTTCCACGGTTTGTTTCGCTGTCAATTCTTTTAAATAGCTGTTTGTAGAATCAATGGCACTGAGTTTGATGATATGCATATAAGAAATTTTGTTATTACTTAATTGAAGTTACAAAAATAAAGACAAAAAATGATACCTTTGCACAAAACGAATAAATAATAGATGACGAAAAATATTAGCACAGATGATTTACTAGCAAGTATCATCAAAGGAATTGAAGATGTAAAAGGATTAGATATTGATATTCTTGATTTAAGAGGAATTGACAATAGTGTTTGTGATTATTTTGTAATTTGCAATGGTAATTCAAATACCCAAGTAAATGCAATTGTAGGATCAGTACAAAAAGGCGTATCTAAAGAATTAAAAGACAAACCTTGGCATATTGAAGGAACAGATGTAGGCGAATGGGTATTAATGGATTATGTTAGCATAGTAGTACACGTATTTCAAAAACACATTAGAGAGTATTATAACATTGAAAGCCTATGGGGTGATGCTAAAATCACATCTATAGAAAACAAATTCTAAACCAATTATGTCAGAAAAAGAAAACGAAAACAAAAACAAGCCAATTATCAAGGTAGTTAAATTGGGGCCTTGGTTTTTTCCAATATTAGCCGTTTCCATAATTTTATTAATCAACTTTTTTAATGGTGGTTTCGATATGAATTATCCGAAATCGACTTCTATTTCTTCTTTTTATGATTTATTGAACAAGAATCAAATTGAAAAAGTAGACATTTTAACAAGTACTTCTGGTAATACAGCAGAGGTAACCTTAAAAAAAACTGCTTATAAAAGTTCTACAGATAAAGAACTTAAAAAAGTAACTCAAGAAAAAGGTCCTCATTATTTAGTAAAAGATGTTGGTAATTTAGAATTATTTCAAAAACGAATTGAAGATGCAGAATCGAAAAAATTAATTTCTGCATACGACATCAAACCTACAAGTAATTGGGGAGAATGGATTGGATTATTGTTACCAACTTTAATTTTTATCGGATTTTTCTATTTCATTTCGAAAAGAATGTCTGGTGGCGCTGGAGGTGGTGGACAAATATTTAGCATTGGAAAATCAAAAGCTAAATTATTTGATGAAAAAAATGACGTAAAAGTTACTTTTGAAAACGTTGCCGGATTAGAAGGTGCCAAAGAAGAAATACAAGAAATTGTAGAATTCTTAAAAACACCTGAAAAATACACAAGTATTGGTGGTAAAATTCCAAAAGGTGCTCTATTAGTTGGACCTCCAGGAACAGGAAAAACATTGTTAGCCAAAGCTGTTGCAGGTGAAGCTAATGTACCGTTCTTCTCATTATCAGGGTCTGATTTTGTGGAAATGTTTGTTGGAGTTGGAGCTTCTCGTGTGAGAGATTTATTCAAACAAGCCAAAGACAAAGCACCTGCCATTATTTTTATTGATGAAATTGATGCTGTTGGTAGAGCTCGTGGAAAAAACAACATGTCTGGAAGTAATGACGAAAGAGAAAACACTCTTAACCAACTACTTACAGAAATGGATGGTTTTGGAACCAATTCTAACGTAATTGTCTTAGCAGCAACCAACAGAGCAGATGTTTTAGACAAAGCATTAATGCGTGCCGGTCGTTTTGACAGACAAATTTATGTAGACTTACCAGATATTAGAGAACGTAAAGAGATTTTTGAAGTTCATTTAAAACCAATAACAAAATCTGAAGCTTTAGATACTGAGTTTTTAGCGAAACAAACACCTGGTTTTTCAGGAGCTGATATTGCAAATGTTTGTAATGAAGCAGCTTTAGTTGCCGCAAGAAAAGACAAAAAAGCAGTAGACAAACAAGACTTTCTAGATGCTGTTGATAGAATTGTTGGAGGATTAGAAAAGAAAAACAAAATTATAACAAAAGCAGAAAAACATGCTATTGCCATACATGAAGCTGGCCATGCAACTGTAAGTTGGATGTTAGAACATGCTGCACCACTTGTAAAAGTTACCATCGTTCCTCGTGGACAAAGTTTAGGCGCTGCATGGTATTTACCTGAAGAAAGACAAATCGTAAGAACAGAACAAATGTTAGACGAAATGTGTGCTACAATGGGCGGTAGAGCTGCTGAAAAAGTAGTTTTCGATAAAATTTCTACAGGTGCCTTATCAGATTTAGAAAAAGTAACCAAACAAGCTCGTGCAATGGTTACAGTTTATGGTTTAAACGATAAAATCGGAAACATTACCTATTATGATTCTTCAGGGCAATCTGATTATAATTTTTCAAAACCCTATTCAGATGATACTGCAAAAGTAATTGATGCTGAAATTTCAGGATTAATTGAAGAACAATATCAAAGAGCCATTTCTATTTTAACAGAAAACAGAACTAAACTAGAAGCATTAGCTGCTATTTTAATTGAAAAAGAAGTTATCTTTAAAGACGACTTAGAAACTATTTTCGGAAAAAGACCTTATGATGTTGAAGAAGAAAAACCAGAAACCATATCTGAAATAATCTCAGAAACAAATACTGAAATTACACCCGAATAAGTTATTAACAATACATTGTATAAAAAATCTTAACCTAGAAGTAATTTTAAGTTAAGATTTTTTTATATTTGATGCTTAAGAATGTTTACAAATTTAAAATGAATATTTTCAAAAAAATATTTGGCAACCATGACGACACCGATAACACGGATAAAAACGTTACAAAAAGCCAGTATACACCAGACATTAATACGCCAGTAGACGAATTATTTACCATTAACTTTAAAAATAATGGTGGAAAATTTATTTATTGTTCTAGTATGAATGAGGTTCATGATAACTTTGAAAATATTTTAGAAGAAAATGATTGGTTTGAAAATGAAGTCAAATGTTTTGATTCTAGGTTATTTCACTTTTTAGATGAAAACAGATTAGAATACAAAAACGCTCCAAATCCAACTTTTTTCTTTACATCTTGTGAAAATTTAATTGCTGATGAAGGTTCCATCCTATTCTCATCCAAACAATTAAAGCAACATAAAATCGATGAGTTACCAACCAATATAATTGTATTTGCTTCCACTAGCCAATTAACAATGACTAAAGGCGATAGTTTAAGAAGTATCAAAAACAAATACGACAAAGAATACCCAACAAACATTACTGCAATTAAGTATTTTGAAAAAACTAACGAGGAAGACTTTCTTCACTATGGCAGTTGTCACAAAAACTTATACTTAATCCTAATTGAAGATTTATAATAATGAGTGAAAATCTTACAAGAGCAAGTAGTGGTGTAGTTTATATTGCATTACTTATATTTTGCACCCTTTTTTCTCCAATTACCTTTCATATATTATTCACAGTTTTCATGTGTTTAAGTATTTATGAATTTTCTAAAATGACCAATTATAAGTACTATTATTTATTTGCCATTGGTGGCATTTTAATTTCAGTATTGTTTTTTATTAGTCAACTTCCACCGGCTAATTTAATTTACATCGCTTCAGGCTGTGTCGTTTTTAATACTTTATTGTTGTTCAATTTATTCAAAAACAAATCATTCCACAAATATCATAAAACGTATAGCCATTTATTTCTATACATAACTTTACCTTTCATTTTATTGTTATCGCTTCCCAATTTTATAAACCCTGCTAAATACGAAATTGTTTTAGCTATTTTTATTATGATTTGGTGCAACGACACATTTGCCTATTTAGTAGGCAAATCTATTGGGAAACACAAATTACTCGAAAGAGTTTCACCAAAAAAAACGATTGAAGGCTTTATTGGTGGAATTGTTTTCACAATACTTGCTTCTGTAATAATTAGTCAATTTTATACTTTTTTTAACGTAACTTTGTGGATTATTACAGCAATTGTAATTGCATTATTTGGTACTCTAGGCGATTTAGTAGAATCTAAATTCAAAAGAGAAGCTGGTGTAAAAGATAGCGGAAACATTATGCCTGGGCATGGTGGAATTTTAGACCGACTAGATAGTGTTATATTTGTAGTTCCGTTTTTATATGTTTTATATTTAATTTACTTTACTTATGCTTAAGTTTCATCCAGAAGGCGGAAAAATTATTTTAATTTCAACATTACTTGCCGTATTAGGTATTTTTGGTGTTGATTATTTATTGCACGATAACACTGTTATTCGTATAATTATACAATGTGTTATACTATTTTTATTAGTAATGATTCTTCAGTTTTTTAGAGATCCGATACGAATTGCCGACAATAGTGACAATCACGTTTTAGCGCCAGTTGATGGAAAAGTAGTAGTAATTGAAGAAGTTTTCGAGCCAGAATATTTTAAAGACAAACGTTTAATGGTTTCTATTTTTATGTCGCCAATCAATGTTCACGTAACAAGATATGCTGTAAACGGAATCGTAAAATATAGCAAATATCACCCTGGTAAGTTTTTAGTAGCATGGCATCCAAAAGCGAGTGAAGAAAACGAGCGTACAACTGTTGTTATAGAAAACAGAGTATACGGTGAAATCATGTACCGACAAATTGCAGGTGCATTAGCTAAAAGAATTGTAAATTATGCCGTAGAGGGCATGAGAGTAGTTCAAGGAAAAGATGCTGGTTTTATTAAATTTGGTTCTCGTGTAGATTTATATTTTCCAATCGGAACAGAAATCAATGTGAAATTAGGACAAAAAGCTATTGGAAATAAAACTATAATTAGTAGAAAATAAATGAGTGAATTATCGTTAGATGAAAGATTCCAGGAAGCGATACGTAATGCCAACGAAAAAATTCCTAAACCTTCTGTACCGCAAGATGTACAGCTGGTTCTATACGCCTATTACAAACAAGCACTTTCTGAAAACATCAGTAATGGTCATCACGGTTATGAATCAGACGAAGTAGTAACCGCTTTTAAACAAAATGCTTGGATGCAAGTAAGACATCTTAGCGCTAATGAAGCAAAAGAAAAATATATAGAAATTATAAATCAAATGTTAAAAGATAGACAGTAATGTTTATCTTTTTTATTTTTGTGCAAATCTAAACAACAAATCAAATGAAAAACAGAATTCTAGTACTAACACTTATTACAATAGTTGGTTTTGTTAGTTGCGGAAAAGACAAAGAATTAGTTGAAGTTACAATTCCGGAACCTGAAAAAATTGAAAAAGTTGCCATGGGAAATCCAGCAGATGTAAAAGCAGATGATGAAAACGGCGCGTTTCAAATGCAAGGATTACCTTATGCTTATAACAGTCTTGAACCCTTTATTGATGCTAAAACTATGGAAACGCATTATTCTAAACATCATGTTGGATATTGCAACAAATTAAATACAGCCGTAGCAGGAACTGATTTAGAAACGAAATCAATTGAAGAAATTTTGAAAAAATTAGACATGAATAAATCAGATATTAGAAATAATGCTGGTGGATACTACAATCATACTTTCTTTTTCGAAATCTTAGCTGCAAACGATGGAGAAGCTACAGATGAAGTTTTAGAAGCTATCAACAAAGATTTTGGTTCTTACGATGAATTTAAAAAACAATTTTCAGACAGTGCTACAAAATTATTTGGATCTGGTTGGGTTTGGTTAGTGAAAGATAAAAGTGGAAAATTAGTAATTTCAACAACTATCAACCAAGACAATCCTTTAATGCCAAAAGTAGAAATCAAAGGAACGCCAATTTTAGCTTTGGATGTTTGGGAACATGCTTATTATTTGAAATACCAAAACAAACGTAAAGATTATATTGATGCTTTTTTTAACGTAATAAATTGGAAAAAAGTTAACGACAAATTTAAATCCGCAATAAGCGCAGAATAAAAAAAAGGCTTCAAAAAATTTTGAAGCCTTTTTTTTAATGAAAACAAATAACTTGTTTAATAAAAAATCAATTACATAATCGTTCGATTATCTCAATTTAAAACTGTTTTTAGAAACTATGTCTCCATTTTTATCAAATACATTTACGAAATAAGTACCTGCTGAAATATTTTTAACAGGTAAATCTTCTTGAACTTGAACCGTTTTATTTTCGTACTTAACTATTTTCTGAAAACTATATGGTAAATAAGTTGTACCAAATGCTTCTGTTTTTTTATCTCCTAAAACGTTATTTTTACTATCAATTACCTGAACAAAATACGTTCTATCTCCCGTTTTAGCAACTTGGTTTTCAGCAATTGTGAAACTAATCTTTAAAACATCAGCTCTAGTAGCTTTATCAGTATCAATTTGCTTACCTGAACTTCTTTGTTTAACTGCTAAAGTAGTTAAATTTAACACAGATAGCTTCTGCGCTTTCTCTACGGTTTTAGTTAGGTTTTCATTTTTTGCTGCCAAAGTATCGTTAGCTGTTTTTGCATTAGATAAAACTACAATTGTACTATCTAAATTTTTAGTCAATTTTGTATTATTTTCTTTTAAAACATTATTTTCTGCGATTAAATTATCCATTTCACGCTTCAATTTCACATACTCATTTTTGTATTTAGAAAGTTCTGCAACTGTACCGTTTGATCTTTTAATTTTCTCTAATAACTCAACTATTTTAGCTTGCTCTTCTTCTAATTCACCTTTTAAAGCAGTATTATCAGCAATAGCTATATCATATTCCGCAATTTTAGTTTCTAATTCAACCTGAAATTTTTCTTTTTCAGTCATTGTTTTAGAAAGACTAGAATCAACTTCACTTTTTTCTTGATTCAATTTATACACATACGCTAAACTTCCCATTAAAAGTAAGGCCAAAACCACAATAGCAGCTTTTAATCCTGAATTTCTTGGATTTGATTGATTTAATTCCATTTTTTTTTGATTTAGGTTTAATAATATATACAAAAATAAAATTTTATTTATTTTTATTACTATATAACGTAATGTATCTTGAAAATATTATATTTGAATACACATTAAAACTCAAAATGGATAAATTAAACGTATTCAGTTCTAAAGATTTAGCTAAAATTACACAACATAGAAGTGGTGAAATAAAGTTTGGCGAAAAGATGATCACTGTTCCAATTAACGAAAATTGGATCGAATTTATCACAAATTGTGAAGCAAAATTTGTTTTAATTGGCTTACCTGAAGATATTGGCGTAAAAGCAAACTTAGGACGAACAGGAGCAGCATCTGCTTTTGAAAGCACTCTAAAAAGTTTAGTAAACTTCCAACACAATAAATTTAGCAAAGGAAGTGAATTGATAGCTTTAGGACATATTGATTTCTCTGAAGAAATGGAAATTTCTAAAAAACTAGAAACTACAGATAAAGAAGATCGAAAAAAACTATTCAGTTTGGTTGAAAACATAGATAAAGATGTTTCTTTCGTAATAAGCACTATAATTAAAGCAAATAAAATTCCGATTATAATTGGAGGTGGACACAATAACGCCTATGGAAACATAAAAGGATTGGCTTTAGCTAAAGGAATTCCTGTTAATGCTATAAATTTTGATGCGCATACCGATTTCCGAATTATGGAAGGCCGTCATAGTGGAAATGGATTTACCTATGCGTTTGAAGAAGGTTTCTTGAAAAAATATTTTATCTTCGGATTGCATGAAAATTTCGTATCTAAAAGTGTTTTCAACACCTTAAAAACAATTGAAGAACGGGTAAAATATGTTACGTATGAAGAAATGGCCGTCAGAAAGTCTAAAAACTTTTCTAGTGAAATAACAAATGCTTTAAAATTTATTTCAAATACGCCTTTTGGCTTGGAATTAGATTTAGACGCCATTCCAAACATTCCTAGTAGTGCTATGACATTAAGTGGTTTTAGTGTAGAAAAAGCTAGAAACTTCATTCATTTAGTTGGAAAAGAGGAAAATGCATGTTATTTGCACATTTGTGAAGGTGCACCAGATTTGGATGAATCAAACAACAATCATTTGACTGGAAAACTAATCGCAACCTTAATTTTAGATTTCATGAAGAGTAAAAAACCAAATGAACATTAAAAAAAACAACTTCGAGAAAAAAACTTTATAATTTTTGTAAAAAAGTGTTGGATTTCGAAATTGAAGTTTTAAATTTGTAAAATCAAGAAAAGAATTAAGTTGAAATGAGCGAATTGTCAAAAGTTATTGATTCTTTAGAAGTAAAATTCTTTAAATTATCTAAAAAAATAGAAAATTTAGAGCAATTGAACGAAAGTTTATCTAAAGAATTAAGAGAAATAAAGCAAACCGCCCAACACGAAAATGAGAAAGTAAAGTCATTGAAAAACGAGTTGGAAAGCTTACGAATCACAAATTCTCTTCTAGGCAGTGAAGAATACAAGAAAGAAACAAAACTGAAAATAAATTCGTTGATTAGAGAAATCGACTATTGTATAGCTCAACTTTCTGAATAATTATGGCAGAAAAGTTAAAAATAAAAATTTCAATTGCAGACCGAGTGTATCCATTAACCGTGGAAACTACACAAGAAGAAGGTTTAAGAACCGCATCTAAAAAAATTGATGCAACAATTAAAAAATTTGAAGCCAGCTATGCCGTAAGAGACAAGCAAGATGTGTTAGCTATGTGTGCTTTACAATTTGCTTCTCAAATAGAACAAACGCAAATAGATACCTCTACAGATACAGTAGAAGCATTCGAAAGACTAAAAAAACTCAACGATAAAATTGAAGGTTTACTTTCAAAATAAGAAATACGTTCATACAAAAACACTAAAGTACTGCCCACATTAGTAAATATTTGATAAACTCAACACTAACAATTAAACGAGTGAATTTGTAATAGTAAAGCACGTCCTTCACGGGAATCCTTGATCATTACTCTAGCTCAAATCCTGTCTGAATCGAGTTTATTCAAACACCTGATGTGGGCTTTTTTATTAAACTAAACAAAACTATGGAATTAACAAGTATAATAATTGGAATCGTTGTCGGATTGGCTATAGGATTTGCAATTGCTAAATTTTTAGAAAAAAGCAATGTATCTACCCTAATCAAAAATGCTAAAAAAGAAGCGGGATCCATTTTAAGAGATGCTAAATCAGAAGCTGAAGCTGAAAAGAAAAACAAGTTATTACAAGCCAAAGAAAAATTTTTAGAATTAAAATCGGAACACGAAAAAGAAATTTTGTCAAAAGACAAAAAAATGGCTGAAGCTGAAAAAAGAACGAGAGACAAAGAATCTCAAATTTCAAATGAATTAGCAAAAGCTAAGAAAGTAAATGACGAAGCCGAAGCAAAAATTACAGAATACAATACTAAAATTGACAACTTAGAGAAAAAATCTCAAGAAGTTGACAAATTACATAAAAGTCAGATTGAACAATTAGAAGTAATTTCTGGATTATCTGCTGAAGAAGCTAAAAACCAGTTAGTTGAAAGCTTAAAAGCAGAAGCTAAAACAAATGCTATGGCGCATATTCAAGAAACCATTGAAGAAGCCAAAATGCAAGCACAACAAGAAGCTAAAAAAATCATTATCAGCACGATTCAACGTGTAGGTACAGAAGAAGCTGTTGAAAATTGCGTTTCTGTATTCAACATTGAATCTGACGATGTAAAAGGTAGAATTATTGGTAGAGAAGGACGAAACATTAGAGCAATTGAAGCTGCAACTGGTGTTGAAATCATCGTAGATGACACTCCTGAAGCGATTATCTTATCTTGTTTCGATCCTGTTAGAAGAGAAATTGCACGTTTAGCACTACATAAATTAGTAACTGACGGTCGTATTCACCCAGCTCGTATTGAAGAAGTGGTTGAAAAAACGAAAAAACAAATTGAAGAAGAAATTATTGAAGTAGGTAAACGTACGGTTATCGATTTAGGAATTCACGGTTTACACCCAGAATTGATTAAAATTGTAGGTCGAATGAAATACCGTTCTTCTTACGGACAAAATTTATTACAGCACTCAAGAGAAGTTTCTAAATTATGTGGATTAATGGCTGCAGAATTAGGATTGAATGTGAAATTAGCAAAAAGAGCTGGTTTATTACACGATATTGGAAAAGTTCCAGATACAGAAAGCGAATTGCCTCACGCCATTTTAGGGATGCAATGGGCGGAAAAATATGGTGAAAAAGAAGAAGTTTGTAATGCAATTGGAGCACACCACGATGAAATCGAAATGAAATATTTAATTTCTCCAATTATTCAAGTATGTGATGCGATCTCTGGAGCAAGACCAGGCGCAAGACGTCAAGTATTAGATTCTTATATTCAACGTTTAAAAGACCTAGAAGAAGTAGCTTATAGTTTCCCTGGAGTGAAAAATGCTTACGCAATTCAAGCTGGTAGAGAATTACGTGTATTAGTAGAAAGTGAAAAAGTTTCTGACGATTTAGCTGCGACATTATCTTTTGAAATTTCACACAAAATTCAAACAGAAATGACCTATCCAGGTCAGGTTAAAGTAACCGTAATTAGAGAAACTAGAGCGGTTAATATTGCAAAGTAAACTCTAAAATAACATAATTAAAAAAGTCCGTCCTGATATAATTGGGACGGACTTTTTATTTTATAATAGAATTTTGAATTAATCCTTTATATTTTTTCATTTAACTTATAACATTTGTTAATCACTGGAATTCTTATAGCATTTTTAAGAACATCTATTCGAACGGCTCCGCTATCTTTTACCACAAGTATAATATTTCCTTTTGCTTTTTCAAGGCTATCAATTCCAATAAATTCAGAATTATTAATGTGTGTAATTATTTGACTTATTGAATCTCTATTAAGTATTTTTTTAGAAGATATTATATTATCTTCATTATAAAAATGTATAACTCCATAAACAACATTATTGCTTTCCAAACGATAGTTATCACTATATCTTTCAATAGTATTACAACCATTAATAGTTATAAATATTATACAAAATAAATGTTTTATAAATTTCATAACAAATAATAGATTCTATTCATTCGTAAATATAAAAAAATCCCCAATAGCTATTGAGGATTTTGTAATATTTATTTTTAAGTTGGCTTATTTTTTCTTAACCGGTTTTTTCGTTTTACCGTTAATTACTTTAATAGCCACATACATGAACAAAATAAAAGAAAGCAATCTTAGAAACATAAAGATACTTTCGCTTTGCATAAAACTTAAAAATTTTAAGTCAAAAGGTAAAGCTAGAAAAGCTGCAATAATTGCAATTAATAACAATTTTGAATTGGTCATATTTTTAAAGAAATTCATCATACTTTATCAAATTAATTAAAGAAAGAATCCACAAACTCTGTTTTATTAAATACCTGTAAATCTTCAATTCCTTCACCAACACCAATATATTTTACTGGAATTTGAAATTGATCTGAAATACCTATAACAACTCCACCTTTTGCCGTTCCGTCTAATTTAGTTACTGCTAAACAGGAAACCTCTGTAGCGGCTGTAAATTGTTTGGCTTGTTCAAAAGCGTTTTGTCCAGTAGAACCATCAAGCACCAACATAACATCATTTGGTGTATTGGGAACTACTTTTTGCATTACATTTTTAACTTTGGTTAATTCGTTCATTAAACCCACTTTATTGTGTAAACGACCTGCAGTGTCAATAATTACAACATCCGCATTTTGCGCTACAGCAGATTGTAACGTATCAAAAGCAACAGAAGCTGGATCAGAACCCATTTGCTGTCTTACCATTGGTACATCTACTCTATCAGCCCAAATTTGCAATTGATCGATTGCCGCAGCTCTGAATGTATCAGCAGCACCTAAAACCACTTTATAACCTGCTTTTTTAAATTGATAAGCCAATTTTCCAATAGTAGTAGTTTTACCAACACCATTAACACCAACCACCATAATTACATAGGGCTTGGTATCTTTTGGAAGGGTAAACTCAGAATCGTTTCCGGTATTTGTTTCAGATAAAAGCGCTCCAATTTCTTCTCTTAAAATTAAATTCAGCTCATCTGTTCCTACATATTTATCTTGAGAAACTCTTTTTTCAATTCTTTGGATAATTTTTAATGTAGTGTTTACACCAACATCTGAAGAAATAAGCACTTCTTCTAAATTATCTAAAACCTCATCGTCCACTTTAGATTTTCCAGCAACCGCTTTAGTCAATTTGGAAAAGAACGATGTTTTTGTTTTCTCTAAACCTTTATCTAAAATTTGTTTTTCCTGTTCCGTAATTACAGGTTCACTTTTGTTAGAAGAAAATATTTTTTTAAAAAAACTCATTGTATTAAGTAAGTAATGATATGATTTTCATTATTTATGGAACAAAAATAAAATAAAAAAAGCTACTTTCAAATGAAAATAGCTTTTTTAGTATCTATATTGTACAGATTATTTCTTTTTTAAGAACTCATCTACTTCTTCTGGACTCATTACTGATTCC
>CAYWVV010000020.1:0-44316 GCA_964461805.1 uncultured Flavobacterium sp. | reverse complement strand
CTTTTCCATTTTGTTCCTCTTCTACAATCATTCTACCTATTTCAAAATAAGTATAAGTCATGGTTGAGTTTACCGTACGCAAAACTTGTTGTCGAGCATTTTGTAATAACTCAGCAACTTGGCAAAAAAGCATTTTATTTTGAACTTCTTTAGACAAACAATTTCACTTTAACTAGTTCTAAACTTCCTCTTCTACTACATCCAACTCTACCTTCAAGTTGTTAATGATAAACTCTTGACGGTCGGGTGTGTTTTTACCCATATAGAATTCTAATAATTTCTCGATAGATGTCGCTTTATCTAACATTACAGGATCTAAACGAATGGTTTCTCCAATGAAATTTTTAAACTCATCTGGTGAAATCTCTCCTAATCCTTTAAATCGGGTAATTTCTGGTTTTGGTTTTAATTTTTCCATGGCTGCTTTTCGTTCTTCTTCCGAATAGCAATAAATGGTTTCTCTTTTATTTCGAATTCTGAAAAGTGGGGTTTGTAAAATATACAAATGTCCTTCTTTAATCATTTCAGGGAAAAACTGTAAGAAGAACGTAATTAACAACAAACGAATGTGCATTCCATCGACATCGGCATCGGTAGCAATTACGATATTGTTGTAACGTAAATCTTCCATGCTTTCTTCAATATTCAATGCAGCTTGCAATAAATTGAATTCTTCGTTTTCGTACACAATTTTCTTAGTCATTCCGTACGAGTTTAATGGCTTACCACGTAAACTGAAAACGGCCTGTGTATTTACGTCACGACTTTTGGTAATCGAACCAGAAGCAGAATCTCCCTCCGTAATAAAAAGCGTACTTTCTAAACTTCTTGGGTTTTTCGCATCGGTTAAATGTACTCGGCAATCACGTAATTTCTTATTGTGAAGATTCGCTTTCTTGGCTCTATCTTTCGCTAATTTTCTAATTCCAGATAATTCTTTACGTTCGCGTTCTGCTTGTAGAATCTTACGTAATAATAAATCGGCAACTTCTGGGTTTTTATGTAAGAAGTTATCTAACTTGGTTTTAATAAAATCATTTACAAACGTACGAACAGATGGCGCATTTGGTCCCATATCGGTAGAACCCAGTTTGGTTTTAGTCTGACTTTCGAAAACAGGCTCTTCCACACGAACCACAATAGCCGAAACAATTGATTTACGAATGTCTGAGGCTTCAAAAGGTTTGTTGTAAAACTCTTTTATGGTTTTTACCAAAGCTTCACGGAAAGCACCTAAATGTGTTCCACCTTGTGTTGTGTTTTGTCCGTTTACGAACGAATAGTATTCTTCTGAATATTGAGATTTACTGTGCGTGATGGCTACTTCAATATCATCTCCTAAAAGATGAATAATTGGATACACCATATCTTCTTCTGCAATGGTTTCTTCTAATAAATCTTTTAAACCATTATCTGAAAAATATTTTTCGCCATTATAATATATTGTTAGACCCGTATTTAGGTAACAATAATTTTTAAGCATTTTTATAATGTACTCGTTACGATACTTATAGTTTTTAAAAATAGCTTCATCCGCTACGAAAGAAACTTTTGTTCCTTTGCGTTTCGTGGTTTCAATTACATCTTCTTCAAGAGTTAAATTTCCAGCAGAAAATTCAGCCGCTTTTTGTTGATTATCACGAACAGATTCTACACGGAAATAATTGGACAAAGCATTTACAGCTTTCGTACCAACTCCATTTAAACCTACTGATTTTTTGAAGGCTTTAGAATCGTACTTTCCACCTGTATTCATTTTAGAAACTACATCGACTACTTTTCCTAATGGAATACCACGACCATAATCGCGCACGGTCATCATTTTGTCTTTTAACGTAACTTCAATGGTTTTACCGGCACCCATTACAAATTCATCGATACAGTTGTCGAGAACCTCTTTTAATAAAATATAAATACCATCATCTGGTGATGAACCATCTCCCAATTTTCCAATATACATTCCGGGACGCATACGGATATGCTCTTTCCAATCGAGTGAACGTATATTATCTTCGTTGTATTGATCTTGTTGCTCTAGCATAATCGGATTTTGGATTTGTTGCAAGATAAACGATTTCATTAAAAAATAAAAATGCTTTTCGAAGAAGTTATCATAAAAGTTATGAGTAGGGAGAAATTAGTTGGGAGCTTTTATTACTGCATGAAAACACTCCTTACTTTTTACTAATAACTCACTACTATTTCGAATAATGTCTGAAAATTCCAGTATCGGTTAAAGTATCTAAAGCTGCTTTTTGGTTGGCCGCTTTTAAGGCTTGATTTGCCCAAGAATTACACGTGTAAAACAAGGAATAACTTCCTTTTGCTTCATAGAAAATGTCGTTTTTACCGTAAACGGCATCGGTTTCTATTTTGATTTTTTCACCAGAATTTGTTTCGAAAGATTCATTAATAAACAACACTAATTTTTGATATTCTACTGTCGAAATTTGAATCTTTTTACAATACGCGTCTTCTTTCATCGATTTGTAAAAAGTAGTATGCAAAGCACTCGAACTTAATCCTGTTGTAGCTTTGAGAGCGGTACTGACTTTTAAATCTGCCCAAGTTGGAGTTTCTAAATAAAATCCTCTGTCTCCCCAACCCATTGCTAAGTATTTCGCTGTAGCATCTTTTGCTTTTGTATGTTCTATTTTAATTTGTTTCGACCAATCGAAAGTATCATTTTTTACAGGAACCACTATATCAGTATGTACTCCATTTGACAATATGAAAATTTCAACTTTAGGTTCATCAATAGCAGCTTCTTTGTCATTTACAGTGACATAAGACATTAAAGTAACAAGAAATCCGTATGCTATTAAAGTCAATAAGAATACTCCAATGTATTTGAAAGTTTTTTTGATGGTTTTCATAAATATCAATTTTATGAAGAACTTAACAAATGTTATGCCACAAAAAAACCGCAAAGTAAATTTTGCGGTTTATATATTAAAAAAATCTAATTTTTAAAGATTAAAACTCCAATTTAAAATTAAATTAATTGAATTTGTTTTTATTGTACCATCATTATAAACCTCAACATCACTTGTATTTACTAATCCTAAATTCTCTCTAAGTTCCAATTTCAAGTCATTCTTTTCATTCAACTTAAATACCTTTCCAAAACCAAGAACTAATCCTCCATCCGTACTTTTATTCTTATCTGTAGTATCTGTAGTATCATTAAACCTTTTAGACGTAAATTTAGAATTTAAAAGATAACCAACGAATAAACCTCCATTAACATAAAAATCTTTTTTTGGAGTAAAATAATAACTTACATAAACTGGTAAAACAAGATAACTGTAATTGATTTTAGCATCACTTTTCACTCTTTCACCAAAACCATCTTGATTCATTAAATAAAGATAACCATTATCTTTTGCAGTCTTATTTTCATAATTTAAATTAGCACCTATAGATAAATTGTCTTTTAAAAAATACTCAAAAGACAAACCTCCTAAATATGAAAAATTTGCAGCTAAATTTTCTGAATAAGCGTTTCCTCTTAAACTGGCATAATTCAATCCACTATTAACTCCAAACTTGACTTTATTTTGCCCGTACGATGTTAATGCAAACAATGAAAATACAAGTATATATATAACTTTCTTCATACTATTCTCTAAAACTACACGTTAAAACGGAAATGCATTACATCACCATCTTTCACGATGTATTCTTTACCTTCAACTCTAAGTTTTCCAGCTTCTTTACATTTTGCTTCTGTTCCTAAATTTGAATAATCTTCAAATGCAATAACTTCTGCACGGATAAATCCTTTTTCAAAATCGGTATGAATTACTCCAGCCGCTTGTGGCGCAGTATCTCCAACTTGAATAGTCCAAGCTCTTACTTCTTTAACTCCCGCCGTAAAATACGTTTGTAAGTTTAATAATTTATAAGCTGCACGAATTAAAACTGCCGAACCTGGTTCAGATAATCCCATATCTTCTAAGAAAACTTGACGTTCTTCGTAGCTTTCTAATTCTGTAATATCTGCTTCTGCACCAACAGAAAGAATAATTACTTCTGCTTGTTCGTCTTTTACTAATTCTCTAACTTGATCTACATATTTGTTTCCGTTTACAGCAGATGCTTCGTCTACGTTACAAACATATAATACTGGTTTAGCCGTAATTAATTGAAACGCATCGTACAAAGCTTCTTCTTCAATACCATTAGGTTCAACCGTTCTAGCCGATTTTCCTTGTAATAAAGCTTCTTTAATTTTATCTAAGATACTTTTTTCGATTTTCGCTTCAGCATTACCAGTTTTTGCACCTTTATTTGCTTTTTCTAAACGTTTTTCAACTGTTTCTAAATCTTTTAATTGTAATTCGATGTCAATTGTTTCTTTATCACGAATTGGGTTTACATTTCCATCAACGTGCACAATATTATCGTTGTCAAAACAACGTAACACGTGAATAATTGCGTTACATTCTCTAATATTTCCTAAAAACTGATTTCCTAATCCTTCTCCTTTACTTGCACCTTTAACTAAACCTGCAATATCAACAATATCAACAGTTGCCATTTGTACACGCTCTGGTTTTACTAATTCCTCTAAACGATTAATTCTTGGATCTGGAACGTTTACTACACCAATATTTGGTTCAATAGTACAAAACGGAAAGTTAGCACTTTGCGCTTTTGCGTTAGATAAACAATTAAATAAAGTCGATTTTCCTACGTTTGGTAAGCCTACAATTCCTGCTTTCATATTATTTGTATTCAGTTCCTTATTAAAGTAACAGTTAGTTTTTAAATTTTAAGTTTGCAAATATAGCTTAAAAGTTGCTGAGTTACAAAGTTGAATTTTAGTTTAATTGCAAATTCAAAAATAATACATGAAATTGTTTTTCTACTTGAACTAAATGAAAATTAGTCAAAAATATTATAATATTATTAACAGCTTAAATCTTAAATAAAATACACTATATTTGTTTTACTAACTAATTAATCTATAAAATATGAAAAAATTAACATTTACATTAGTTTTTCTCTATGGTACATTTGCTTTTGCACAAGAAGCTCCCGAAAAAAGCACTATTGATTCTACTAAAACAAATAAAATTGAAACTGTAGTTATTGTTGGTTCAAGAAATGTTAAAAGAACAGTAGTAAACTCAGCGGTTGCTATTGATGTAATTGACATTAAAAGTATTACTACACAAAGTGGTAAAATTGAAATTAATGAGTTGTTACAATATGCTGCTCCATCCTTTAATGCTAACAAACAATCTGGATCTGATGGTGCAGACCACGTTGACCCAGCTTCATTGAGAGGAATGGGACCAGATCAAACCTTGGTATTAATTAATGGAAAAAGAAGACATCAATCGTCTTTAATTAATTTATTTGGAACACGTGGTAGAGGAAATACTGGAACAGACTTAAATGCTATTCCAGCAACTGCCATAAAAAGAATTGAAATTTTACGTGATGGTGCCGCAGCTCAATATGGTTCAGATGCAATCGCAGGTGTGATTAACATTGTTTTAAATGACAATATAAATGAACTTACAGGTGCAGTAACATATGGTGCATTCAATACTAACGCAAAAGGAAACTTTCCATTAGGAACAGCGAATACCAATGGTTTTAGATTAGATGAAAGTGGGAATGGAAATTCATATGGTAAAAATAAAAACTTTGATGGAAACTCTGTTAAAATAGGGCTAAACTATGGAGTTGAACTTGGAAAAAAAGGTGGATTTATTAATTTTACTGGTGAATTCTTAAACAAAGAAAAAACACTTCGTCCAGGATTTGATTTTAGAAAAGGATTTGGAGAAGCTTCGGTGACTGGAACAAATTTCATGGCAAATATTTCAGTACCAATTTCAACAAAAACAGATTTTTATGCCTTTGCAGGTATGAACATTAGAAATACTGATGCCTATGCTTTTACAAGAAACGATGGTGCTAGGGTTGTAGAATCCATCTATCCAGGAGGTTTTACTCCAAGAATTACTTCATTAATTTTAGATCATTCCATTGCATTAGGATTAAAAACAAAATACAGTAATGGTTGGAAAATGGATTTTAGTAATACTTTAGGTAATAACTCTTTCCATTATAACATTAAAGGTACGTTAAATGCTTCTCTTGGTGCAGTATCACCAACTGAATTTGATGCAGGAGGACATAAACTTTTACAAAACACTACTAATTTAGATTTTTCAAAAAATTACCCTAATATTTTACAAGGGTTTAACTTAGCAATGGGTTCTGAATTTAGAATAGAAAAATTCAATATTTTTGCTGGAGAAACCGGCTCGTATGCAACATATGATATAAACGGAGATGTTGTTACTGATCCATCCACTCAAACTATTCCAACCGATCCAATTTCTGGTGACCCAAGACCTGGCGGATCTCAAGGCTTTCCAGGATACAGTCCTTCAAATGTAGTAAATAAAACTAGAAACAATATTTCGTTTTATGCAGATACTGAATTGGATATTTCTAAAGCTTTTATGGTAAGTACTGCTGTTCGTTTTGAAAACTACAGTGATTTCGGTAGCGCCATAAACGGAAAATTAGCTTCAAGATTAAAATTAACTAAGGAAATTAATTTAAGAGGATCTATTAGTTCAGGATTTAGAGCTCCTTCTTTGGCTCAAATTTATTATAATACAAGTTTTACAAACTTTAGTAGCTCAGGCGCAACTGAAGTGTTATTAGCTGGAAATGAAAGCCCTGTAACAAAAGCCTTTGGAATTGGGAAATTAAATCAAGAAAAAGCTATTAATACCTCGTTAGGTTTAACAGGTAGTTTTGGAAATTTCACTACTACAATTGATGCTTATATGATAAGAGTACAAGATAGAATTGTATTAACAGGATATTTTGATGCTACATCATTAGGCTTAAATGTTGATGCCGCTCAATTTTTTACAAATGGTGTAGATACAAAAACAAAAGGTGTAGATGTAGTTGTATCATGGAAAAAAAATAGTGGAGAATCTAGATTTGGAGCTGCATTAGTAGGAAACATAAATGATATGGAAATTACAAACGTAAAAAATAAAGGCTTAGATGAACAAATATTTTTTGGTGAAAGAGATAAAGCTTTCTTATTAGCTTCAGCACCAGCAAATAAGTTTGGACTTAACTTAAACTATGGTTTCAGATGGTTTGATAGTGGTTTAGCTTTCACAAGATTTAGCGAAGTAAAATTATTAGATTATCAAGTATATGAAGATGTTACAAATTATGGTGGTTCATTTGACAATCAAATTAAAGCAGCTACAGATGTATATGGTGTTAAAATTGTAACAGATTTAACTTTAGGTTTCAGGTTAAACAAAACATTTAAACTTACTGTAGGAGCAAATAACTTACTAAATATTTATCCTGATCAGCAAGACGATTGGGTTGAGGCTGGTGGATACTGGGATTCTGTACAAATGGGATTTGGCGGTGCATATTACTACACCAGACTTAGCTTCAAATTCTAAAAGAAAAAAAATCCTGAAATTAAATTTCAGGATTTTTTTTTTACACATTATGTAAAAATGCTTGTCTGTTCAGAAGTGTTTCTTCACTTTCCACATGATTATCATCAGGGACACAACAATCAACCGGACAAACCGCAGCACATTGTGGCTCTTCATGAAAACCTTTACATTCAGTACATTTTCCTGGAACAATATAATATAAATCATCAGAAACTGGCGTTTGTGCCGCATCTGAATCAATTTCTGTTCCGTCTGGTAAAACTATTTTTCCAGAAAGTTTTGTACCATCTTTCCAACGCCAATCGTCAGCGCCTTCATATATTGCTGTATTTGGACATTCTGGTTCACAAGCCCCACAATTAATACATTCGTCGGTAATTATAATTGCCATATTTTTTTATATTAGAAGTCAGAAGTTATACGTCAGAAGTTTTAAAATTTTCTACTATAAAAGTCTAACTAAATGTTTAATTTTGCACAAAAATACAACGTAAACTAAATATAACCAAAAAAGAAATGTTACAATCTGAAATAAAAAATTGTTTTGTAGAATTAGGTAAATTTTTATCTCAATTTGAATTAGATAATAATGAGCAAAATAACGATGTAAAAAACAACGATTTATTTTATGATTCTTTTATAGATTTAATTGCATTATCACAATCACATAACAATTGGTTCACTCCTGACAATGTACATTTTAGCATTTCTAGCTGGGCGAATGCTTTAACTGAAGACAACCTAAATCAGTGGCTTTCTGCTTATAAATTCATTGAAAAAAAACCAAAAAATGTAGGTTTAATATTAGCAGGAAATATTCCGTTAGTAGGTTTTCATGATTTTGTATCGGTTTTAATTTCGGGAAATAATGTATTAGTAAAAACCTCTAGCAAAGACGATTACTTAATTAAGTTTTTAGCAAAATACCTAATTGCTTTAGATGCTCGTTTTAAGGATAAAATAACTTTTGTTGAAGGTAAATTAGAAGGTTTTGATGCCGTAATTGCCACAGGAAGCAACAATACATCACGTTATTTTGAATATTATTTTAAAGACAAACCTTCAATTATCAGAAAAAGTAGAAATTCTATTGCAGTTTTAACTGGAAAGGAAACTCCAGAAGAAATGACTTTACTAAGCGAAGATGTTTTTAGATATTTTGGATTAGGTTGCCGAAATGTTTCTAAAATATTTGTTCCAAAAAATTATAATTTCGATGCGTTTTTTAATGGAATGTTCGCTCAAAAAGATGTCATTTATTATGAAAAATATGCTAATAATTACGATTATAACAAAGCTGTTTTCTTAATGAGTAACTTTCAATTGTTAGACAATGAATTTTTAACTATAAAGGAAGATACAAGTCATGCCTCACCTATTTCTTCTGTTTTCTATGAATATTACGAAGATATTAACGAAATCCAAGCACGTGTGAAACAAGATTCAGAAATCATTCAATGTGTGGTTTCGAATGGAATTATTGATAATTCAGTTTATTTTGGCGAAACTCAAAAACCAAAATTATGGGATTATGCGGATAATGTGGATACATTAGCTTTTTTAAATAATTTGTAGCATGAAAACTTCAAAAATCAGCGAAATAATCAAACTTCAAAAAGAAAAGGAAGTTCATAAACATGAACCTAATTTCAATTTGGAAGCCAAGGTAAATTCGAACCGAAAAGAAGAGAAAAAGAAAAAATAAAAAGTTACGCAAACGATTTCGTTAATAAATCGTTTTGAAACTGTTAAATTATTTTTTCGAGGTTTTTTCAAATGTTGGAAATTTGCGCCTAACTACAACTTAATTTTCAGAATTGAAAAGATTTTGAAATAAATTCAGAATAAATGAAAAAACACAACTACAGCGCAGGACCTTGTATTTTACCACAAGAAGTTTTCGAAAAATCAGCGCAAGCAATTCTAAATTTTAATAATTCCGATTTATCTTTATTAGAAATCTCACACAGAAGTAAAGATTTCGTAGCCGTAATGGAAGAAGCAAGAGCTTTGGTATTAGAACTTTTGGGCCTAGAAAACAAAGGCTACCAAGCGCTATTTTTACATGGTGGTGCGAGTTTAGAATTCTTAATGGTTCCTTATAATCTAATGAAAACGGACGGAAAAGCCGCATATCTTGATACAGGAACTTGGGCAAACAATGCCATTAAAGAAGCCAAACACTTTGGAGAAACTATTATTGTTGGTTCTTCAAAAGAGGCCAATTATAATTTCATTCCTAAAAACTTTGAAATTCCAACTGATGCAAATTATTTCCATTGTACCAGTAACAATACCATTTTCGGAACACAGATGAAATCATTTCCGAAAACAAATGTTCCGTTGGTTTGCGATATGAGTTCAGATATCTTTTCAAGAACTTTAGATTTTTCACAATTCGATTTAATTTATGCTGGCGCGCAAAAAAACATGGGTCCAGCTGGTGCCACTTTAGTGGTTGTTAAAGAAGAAATTTTAGGAAAAACAGGACGTTATATCCCAAGTATGCTAGATTATGAAAAACATATCAAAGCAGAAAGCATGTACAATACGCCGCCAGTATTTCCAATTTATACTTCGTTATTGACGTTACAATGGTTGAAAAATTTAGGTGGAATTGCAGCAATTGAAAAAATCAACGAGCAAAAAGCCCATTTATTGTATGCTGAAGTTGACAGAAATCCGTTATTTAAAGGAACAGCCGCAACAGAAGACAGAAGTACTATGAACGCTACTTTCGTTTTAACAGATGAATCTTTAACGGAAAAATTTGATGCGATGTGGAAAGCCACAGGAATTTCTGGATTAACTGGACATCGTTCTGTTGGTGGTTATCGTGCTTCTATGTACAATGCGCTTCCTTTAGAAAGTGTTGAAGCATTAGTAAATGTGATGAAAGAACTTGAAAAAGAGTGTTCGGTAATCAGTATTTAGTGTTCAGAAAATAAATTAATAAAATATCAAGTTTAGAACGCAATACCTTCTAAACAAATAAACTCTTAAACTAATAACATGAAAGTATTAGCAAACGACGGAATATCGAAAAGTGGTATCAAAACATTAGAAAAAGCAGGTTTTGAAGTGATTACCACAAAAGTAGCACAAGAACAAGTTGCCAATTATATCAATACGCATGATATCAAAGTAATTTTGGTAAGAAGTGCAACTAAAGTGAAACAAGACATTATAGATGCTTGTCCAGGATTGAAAATCATCGGTCGTGGCGGCGTTGGAATGGATAATATTGATGTAGATTATGCAAGGTCAAAAGGAATTCACGTAATTAATACGCCAGCCTCTTCTTCTGAAAGTGTAGCTGAATTGGTTTTTGCACATTTATTTTCAGGTGTTCGTTTTTTACATGATGCCAATAGAACTATGCCTTTAGAAGGGGATACAAATTTTGATGGATTGAAAAAAGCGTATGCTAACGGAGTAGAACTTCGTGGAAAAACGTTAGGTATTATTGGTTTCGGAAGAATTGGTCAAGCTGTTGCGAAAATGGCATTAGGTTTAGGAATGAAAGTGATTGCCGCTGATAAATATGTAAATGAAGCAGTAATTCGCATAGACTTTTACAACGGACAATTCATAAATGTTGAAATTATCACAGAACCTTTAGAAGATGTAATTAAACATTCGGATTTTATTACACTACATGTTCCAGCACAAGAAGGCTATGTATTAGATAAAGAAGAATTCAACATGATGAAAAATGACGTTGGAATTGTAAATTGTTCTCGTGGTGGAGTACTTAATGAAGTAGCGCTTGTTGAAGCTTTAGATGCTGAAAAAGTATTATTCGCAGGTTTAGATGTTTTTGAAAACGAACCGACTCCAGAAATTCAAATTTTAATGCATCCGAAAATTTCGTTAACGCCACATATTGGAGCAGCGACATTAGAAGCCCAAGATAGAATTGGAACCGAATTAGCCGAACAAATTATTAGTTTATTAAAAAATAAATAATTTTTATTATCTTTATTTTAAACTAAAAAACAAAAACTATGTTTGAGCAATTAACAGAATTAGTAAAGCAATATGGAGGCGAAGCAGTTGTAAACAATACTGCAGTACCCAATGAACAAAACGAAGCCGTATTGGAAGAAGCCAATGGTTCAATACTTTCAGGTTTAAAAGACATGGTTGCCAGTGGAAATATTGGTGATTTAGCAGGAATGCTTTCAGGTAAAACACCAATTGACATGAACAATCCTGTAGTAGCAGAATTAGCTGGAAAAGTAACTGGAAATTTAGGAGAGAAATTTGGTTTATCACAAGATGCTGCTGGAAGTGTGGCTGGAGGATTAATTCCTCAAGTTTTGAGCGGATTAGTAAACAAAGCTAAAGATCCAAACCAACCCGGATTTAATATTCAAGACATTATTGCTGGAATTTCTGGAGGTCAAGGTGGCGGATTAATGGATATGGTAACCAAATATGGCGGACAGTTTGGTTTAGACCAAGATGGTGACGGACAAGTTGGAATAAGTGATGCCGTTGCAGCTGTTTCTAAAAAATCTGGTGGTTTAGGCGGATTATTAGGAAAGCTTTTTGGAAAATAAAAAAGTAAAAATTTTATTTAAATTCAATATAAATTGCACCGATAAATCGGTGCTTTTTTTTTATCTTTATACTTTCAAAAAATAATCTATGAGAAAGATTGTATTCCTTCTTTTCATTGCTATAGTTTTCCAGTTTTCATGTAACTCAAATAAAAATTTTAGTTCTGAAAATAAGGAAAAATTAACTAGTGATACCATTCATATTTCCAATCCAGAATTAGAATATGATGTGATTATTATAGATAGTGGTTTCTCAACGTGGTTTAACACGTTTGCTAAACCTAAAAATTATTATGCTCAATCGTATTTAGAAGCGAGAAACAGGTTTTGGATAGCAGAATGGAACTTTCGGGCAAACAGTCCAATTACCTATGGTAACTTGTATGAAATGCCGATAGATTACAACAATAGTACAGATTATGGCTATCACGTAAACTATATGATATACAATTATTTAGTTTATTTTCAAATTACAAACAAACAAAAATTAGGCGGTTTTCCAGCTAGAATTTAATTTATGAACAAACTCAAACAACGCTGGAACATCACAAGTAATTTTCAGTTTTTTATGATCTTATTAGTTTTTGCCATCACAGGCTCTACTTCTGCATTAATTGCTAAACCTATATTAACTTTCATAGGAATTACTAAAGAAAGTGTAAGCATTTGGTTCTACTACCCTCTTTACATTATTATCATTTTACCGATTTACAAAGTTTTACTTTTATTAATTGGCACACTCGCCGGACAAAGAAATTTCTTTTGGAATTTTATAAAAAAGATGTTGGATAGAATGGGTTTAGGATGTATAGGTAAATTTTTTGATCATAATAAAACTAAATAAATTGAATACTTTTTTTGCCTTTTTTACTCAAGAATATGCTTTTTTAGTAAAAAATTTTTCGTTTAATTTTAAAAAAAGTTTACTCCTTGGTGTATTCTTTATTATTTATCTGTTTCTAATAATTAGTGGTGAAACAATTCCATTTCCATTAGTTATTTTAATTTATAGTTGTTTTGGATTTATTGTTTTTGCTTCATTTTTATTCTCCTTTTATTACTTGCCAAAATATTTTTTTCCTAAATTATACAAAAGCTTAAGCTTAATAAAATATATTTTTTGGTTTGCAATTACAATGTTGTTTGGTACAATCTTATCCTATTTTTTTCATTGCTTTGTGTATGAAAATTCAATAGATTATTTTGGTTTTATTTTATACGTTAAATACATTTCTGTACTTCTTTTTCCAATTTTATTTTTAGCCATTTTGTTAGATTATATTTCTACATTAAAAAATAAGCTTTACGATATTGAAAGTATAAATAATCAAATTTCTTCAAATTTTTCAATTAATAATAAGGAAAATAAAACCTATAAATTTATCAGCGAAAACAAAAAAGAAAATTTAGAATTGATACCAAATGATATTTTGTTTGTATGCGCTGCTGATAATTATATTGAAGTGTTTCATATAAATAATAATAACGAATTAGAAAAAAAATTAATCAGAAGCAAAATAAAAACTATTGAAAACGATTTACATAATCATTTCTTAGTAAAAACGCATCGTTCCTACTTATGTAATTTAAAAAACGTATCAAGAGTTTCTAAAACACAAAACAATTATTTTTTACATTTTGATATGTTTCATTTAAAAATACCCGTTTCATCTCTAAATACAGAGCATGTCTTTAATGAGTTAAATCAAAAAAAACTGAATTAATTCACCCAAAAAAAATATTTTTCGTCCCAAAATCATTAAGTTCACCACAAAATACGTTGGTACACCCCTATTTTCTTATTAAAAAAATTCGATTCTATAAATTTGTTAAAAATTAAAAAATGAAACACATGAAATCGAAAATTCTAAAAATTAGTATCGCTTTAATAATCACTTTAACTTTATCAAATTGCAAGATATACAGATTTGTAGCTTATAATTTTTCAGACATTACTGATTATAAAATATTTCCATCAAATCACATCGAAAACAACAGCAATCATTTTGTTTATACAAATAGTAAAAAATCTTTTCCAATAGATTCAATTTTTTACACTACAAAAAAATCAACATCAAAAAAATCATTGTATAATTTTTTATCTGAAAATGAAGCTGTCGCTTTTTTAGTAATTAAAAACGACTCCATTTTATATGAAAATTATTTTTCAAATTATGAAAAAGAATCTATTGTAGCTTCATTTTCGATGGCAAAATCAGTTTTATCCTTATTAATTGGTTGTGCTATTGATGATGGAAAAATAAAATCTATAAATGAACCTATTACCAATTATTTACCCGAATTAAAAAAAGAAGGTTTTAATAAAATAAAAATTAATGATGTATTAAATATGACATCAGGAATTGAATTTAACGAAAGTTACTATAATCCTTTCGGAAATGCTGCAAGTGTTTACTATGGCACTGATTTAAGAAAAGAAATTTCGAAACTAAAAATAACTCGAAAACCATCTACTAAATTCAAATATAGCAGTGGTGATTCGCAAATTTTGGGATTGGTATTGCATGCGAGTTTAAAAGGCCAAACTATTTCCAATTATTTACAAGAAAAAATATGGATTCCTTTAGGTATGGAATACGATGCAACTTGGAGTTTAGATAAAAAAAATGGTGTAGAAAAAACATTTTGTTGTTTAAATGCACGTGCCCGAGATTTTGCAAAAATTGGAAGGTTATATTTAAATGAAGGAAATTGGAACGGTAAACAAATTGTATCAAAAGAATGGATACAAAATTCTTTAAAGCCAAATATTACTGGAGATTATGCAAATTATAAAAATCAATGGTGGTTAAATCCCGATTCTGGTAGCTATATGGCTCAAGGAATTAATGGACAATATATTTATGTAAATCCTAATAAGAAACTAATTATTGTAAAGCTCGGTAAAAGAAATGGAAATGCCGACTGGCCAAAACTTTTTAATTTCATCGCAAATAAAGTAAAATAATTTATACTTTATGTTTTATATAAATTCTATTTATCAAATTTAAAATCTTTATAAAACAAAATAAATTACCTTAATAATATCAGACAAAAAATCGTAATTTTGCGTTTTGATAAAAATTGTATGCAACACACAGAAAATTCTATTGAAATTATTGGGGCTCGTACTCATAATTTAAAAAATATTGACGTTATCATTCCTCGTGAAAAGTTAGTCGTAATTACTGGTTTATCAGGCTCTGGAAAATCGTCATTAGCGTTTGATACGATTTATGCTGAAGGGCAACGTCGATACATCGAAACCTTTTCTGCTTATGCACGTCAGTTTTTAGGCGGATTAGAAAGACCAGATGTAGATAAAATTGACGGATTGTCTCCAGTTATTGCCATCGAACAAAAAACTACTAATAAAAGTCCGCGTTCTACAGTTGGAACCATTACTGAAATTTACGATTTTCTTCGTTTATTATTTGCGCGTGCCTCAGATGCATATAGCTATAATACAGGCGAAAAAATGGTTTCGTATTCAGATGAGCAAATTAAAAATCTAATTCATGAAGAATTTGATGGAAAAAGAATTAATATTCTTGCTCCTGTAATTCGTTCAAGAAAAGGACATTATAGAGAATTGTTCGAACAAATTGCCAAGCAAGGTTTTTTAAAAGTTCGTGTAAACGGAACGATAAAAGATTTAGAATATGGCATGAAAGTGGATCGTTATAAAACACACGATATTGAAATTGTTATTGATAGAGTTGCCGTAAAACAAGACGAAGACACCGACAAAAGATTAACTGAAAGCATCAAAGTGGCCATGCATCATGGTGATGATATTATGATGGTTATCGAACAAGATAGTCAGGAAGTTCGTTTTTATAGTCGAAGTTTAATGTGTCCAACTTCTGGAATATCTTACCCAAATCCAGAACCTAATAATTTCTCTTTCAATTCACCAAAAGGTGCTTGTCCGAACTGTAACGGTTTAGGAGTTGTCAATGAAATCAACCTTCAAAAAATTATTCCTAATCCAAAAGCAACTATCAAAGCTGGTGGTTTTGCTCCATTAGGCGAATATAAAAGCACATGGATTTTTAAACAATTGGAATTAATTGGCGAAAAATTCGGATTTAAAATTACGGATGCTATTGAAACCATTCCAGCGGAAGCTATGGAAATGATTTTATACGGAGGAAACGAGAAATTTTCAGTGGTTTCTAAAGTGATGGGAATTACGAAAGATTATAAAATTGATTTCGAAGGAATTTCAAATTTCATAAAAAATCAGTTTGAAGAATCAGAATCTACAAGCATCAAACGTTGGGCAAAAGAATTTATGGACGAAAACGAATGTTCTGAATGTCACGGAACGCGTTTACGAAAAGAAGTTTTATATTTCAAAATCAACGAAAAAAGCATTGGCGATTTAGTTCACATGGATATTGTGGAATTAAAAAAATGGTTTGCAGATTTACCGGAACATTTATCAGAAAAACAAGTTGCCATTTCACATGAAATTCTAAAAGAAATAACAGCTAGAATTAATTTCTTATTGGATGTTGGTTTAGATTATTTATGCTTGAATAGAAGTTCGAAAACCCTTTCTGGTGGTGAAGCACAACGTATTCGTTTGGCGACACAAATTGGTTCGCAATTAGTGGGAGTTTTATATATTTTAGATGAACCAAGTATCGGATTGCATCAACGTGATAATGAAAGATTAATCAAATCTTTAGAAAGCTTACGCGATATTGGAAATTCGGTTTTAGTAGTTGAACACGATAAAGATATGATTGTTCGTGCGGATCACGTAATTGACATTGGTCCGAAAGCTGGAAAATATGGTGGACAAATTATCAGTCAAGGTACGCCAGCAGAATTATTAAAAGAAAACACCATAACTGCTCAATATTTGAACGGTAAAATGGAAATTGAAGTCCCAAAAACACGCAGAGAAGGAAACGGAAAGTTTTTAAAACTATCTGGTGCGACAGGAAATAACCTGAAAAATGTTACTATTGAAATTCCTTTGGGACAACTGATTTGTGTTTCTGGAGTTTCTGGAAGTGGAAAATCGACCTTAATTAATGAAACGCTCTACCCTATTTTAAATGCTCACTTTTATAATGCGGTTAAAAAACCAGCGCCTTATAAAAAAATTGAAGGATTAGAACATTTAGATAAGGTTATTGATATTGATCAAAGTCCGATTGGAAGAACGCCTCGAAGCAATCCAGCGACATATACCGATGTTTTTTCTGAAATAAGAAGTTTGTTTACCATGACATCTGAAGCACAAATTCGCGGTTATAAACCAGGTCGTTTTAGCTTTAATGTCAAAGGTGGAAGATGTGAAACTTGCGAAGGCTCTGGAGTGAGAACCATTGAAATGAGTTTCTTACCTGATGTTTATGTGGAATGTGAAAGCTGTCAAGGAAAACGTTTCAATAGAGAAACTTTAGAAATTCGTTTTAAAGGAAAATCAATTTCTGATGTATTGAATATGACGGTGGATGAAGCTGTGGAATTCTTTGAAATGATTCCGAAAATTTATCGAAAAGTAAAAACCATTCAAGATGTTGGTTTAGGATATATAACGTTAGGACAACAAAGTACAACTCTTTCTGGTGGTGAAGCACAACGTATTAAATTAGCGGGTGAATTATCTAAAAAAGATACCGGAAATACCTTTTATATTTTAGATGAACCTACAACTGGTCTGCATTTCGAAGACATTCGTATTTTAATGGATGTGATTAATAAATTGGTTGATAAAGGAAATACGGTTTTAATTATTGAACACAATTTAGATGTAATAAAATTGGCGGATTATATTATTGATATTGGTTTAGAAGGCGGAAAAGGCGGCGGTGAAGTTTTATGCAAAGGAACGCCAGAAGAAATCATAAAAAATAAAAAAAGCTATACGGCTCAATTTTTGAAAAAAGAATTATCTTAGCAGGCTTTTTTAAAATTAAAATACAAAAATATGAGTGGAATATATCAAAATGACGATGAAAGAATCCAAGATAAATTAAAACAAAAAACTTGGAACGAGGTTAGAGCAAACGATTCTTGGGCTATTTTTAAAATCATGTCAGAATTCGTTAATGGATACGAAAGCATGGGACGAATTGGTCCATGTGTATCTATTTTTGGTTCAGCAAGAACAAAACCAGACGATAAATATTATTTATTAGCAGAAAAAATTGCCTATAAAATTTCTAAAGCAGGTTACGGTGTAATTACTGGTGGTGGACCTGGAATTATGGAAGCGGGTAACAAAGGGGCACATCATGGTGGTGGAACTTCTGTAGGTTTAAATATTGAATTACCATTTGAACAACATTACAATCCATATATCGATAGAGATAAAAATTTAAATTTCGATTACTTTTTCGTGAGAAAAGTAATGTTTGTAAAGTATTCTCAAGGGTTTGTAGTGATGCCAGGTGGTTTCGGAACTTTGGATGAAATGTTCGAAGCGATTACCTTAATTCAAACTAAAAAAATTGCCAAATTTCCTATTATTTTAGTTGGAACAGAATTCTGGACAGGCTTAATGGATTGGGTAAAAACGGTTATGATTGATAAATTTAAAAATGCTTCACCAGAAGATTTAAATTTATTCAAAATTGTAGATAACGAAGATGAGGTGGTTGAGGTTTTAGATACTTTTTACAAAAAATACGAATTGTCTCCAAACTTCTAATTCTAAATTTAGCATATATAAAAAGTCCCATCTTGTATTAGATGGGACTTTTTTAATTTACTTTATAAGATACGCCAACATTAAAATTCATAAACTTTCCGAAAGCAAAAGCGCTTAGAATATTAAAATCTTTCAAACTATAATTAACAGCAACTTCTCCAATATAATTGGTTTTTCTTTTTTGAATGGTATCTAATAACTGATTGATAATGTATTGAGCAGGAAGAATGTTTTCTATTGCTCCTTTATCTCCACTAACCACATAGTTGAAATCACTTGTATTTACGATAAAACTTCCAAGTATTTCAAATTTTTTAATTTCTTTAGAAACTGATAATTGGTAATGGTAGGTATCTACAATTCCGTTTAAATTATTAATTCCTAAATTACCATAAGCCGTATTTACATCTAAAAAATCGAAACTAATATCTTCATTAGAATAAAATGACATGGCGGAAACGTGAATTTTCTTATTCTCCAATTTTCGGAAATATTGACTTAAATTATGTTTCAAACCAAATCCATACACTTGATAATCTCCTCTTTTTAAATTGGTTTTAGTCGAAAAACGACCAATAATTTCCGTACCACTTGGCAAAGTAAAAGAAACATCTAAATACGGATAAGTAATAAATTCTCTATTGACTCCTTTTGGCGTTTTTAACCTAACTTGTTGTCCATCTAAATCACCAACTAAATAAAAAGTATCATCATTTCCTAAAGCCGTTGGAACCTCAGCAGAAGTTGCAGTTCCTTCCAATTGCAAAAACTTAAAATCTGAGTTGTTAATGATAAAACTTCGATCTGAATTCGGCACTTTAAATGTGTTTCCATGTAAGCCAATATGTATTTCCCAATCTTTTTTCTTTTTAGCAGAATTCATCCAAGCAGAAGAAGCTTGATACACGGCACCATCTGTAGCTGGAATTAGATACTGCTTGGAATACAAAAGGGCATCTTCTAAAAGATACCCTATTTGTTCAAGTTGTAATGGTGTTTGCGCTTGCGCTGAATTTGAAAATCCAAAAAACAGAGCGAAAATAACAAAACTATATTTCATATATATTATACGTCAATTTTAGCGTAAGCTGCATTTTTCTCGATAAATTCTCTACGAGGTGGTACTTCATCACCCATTAACATAGAGAAAACTCTATCTGCTTCACCTAAGTTATCAATTGTTACTTGACGGAAAGTTCTGAAATCTGGATTCATTGTAGTTTCCCACAATTGTTCTGCGTTCATTTCTCCAAGACCTTTATAACGTTGAATACTTGTGCTTCCTCCCATTTCTAATGAAATTCTATCACGTTGGTCATCGTTCCAAGCATATTGTTTTTTGTTTCCTTTTTTAACTTGATATAAAGGTGGTGCTGCAATATATACGTGACCGCCTTCAATTAATTCTTTCATGTATCTAAAGAAGAATGTTAGAATTAAAGTAGAAATGTGAGAACCATCGACATCGGCATCACACATAATAATTACTTTATGGTAACGTAATTTTGATAAATTCAGGGCTTTACTATCTTCCTCAGTACCAACGGTTACACCCAAAGCAGTAAATATATTTCTAATCTCTTCGTTTTCAAAAACTTTGTGTTGCATCGCTTTTTCCACATTCAAAATCTTACCTCTTAATGGTAAAATAGCTTGGAAAAATCTATCACGACCTTGTTTTGCAGTTCCACCTGCAGAATCTCCCTCTACTAAGTAAATCTCACATTTTTCAGGATCTTGTTCAGAACAATCTGATAATTTCCCCGGTAATCCGCCACCTCCCATTACGGTTTTACGTTGTACCATTTCACGTGCTTTTTTCGCCGCGTGACGTGCTTGAGCTGCTAAAATTACTTTTTGTACGATTGTTTTAGCGTCGTTAGGATTTTCTTCTAAATAGTTTTCTAACATTTCTGCAACGGCTTGCGAAACTGGTGAAACTACTTCTCTATTTCCTAATTTGGTTTTTGTTTGTCCTTCGAATTGTGGCTCTTGAATTTTTACAGAAATAATAGCTGTTAACCCTTCACGGAAATCGTCACCTGCAATTTCGAATTTTAATTTTTCTAATAAACCAGAAGCATCAGCATACTTTTTCAACGTACGAGTTAATCCCATACGGAAACCTTGTAAATGCGTTCCACCTTCGTGAGTATTGATATTATTTACGTAAGAAAAAATATTTTCTGTGTACGAAGTATTGTAAATTAAAGCTACTTCAACTGGAATTTCTCCTTTTTCATTTTCCATGCTAATTACATGAGAAATAATTGGCTCTCTGTTTCCGTCTAAAAACTTAATAAACTCTTTTAAACCTTCTTTAGAATGAAACGTTTCAACAGGCTGACTTCCATCTTCTGCTAAATGTCTTTTGTCTGTTAATGTGATTGTAATTCCTTTATTTAAGAAAGATAATTCACGCAAACGAGCCGCTAATGTATCGTAAGAATATTCTAAAGTTTGCGTAAAAATTGTAGCATCAGGTTTGAAAGTAACAATTGTTCCTCTTTTGTCTGTTGTACCAATTTGTTTTACTGGATATAAACTTTTTCCTTTTTCGTATTCTTGTTCGTATACTTTTCCATCTCTATGAACTGTAGCACGTAAGTGGTCTGAAAGTGCATTAACACAAGAAACCCCAACACCGTGAAGTCCTCCAGAAACTTTATACGAATCTTTATCGAACTTTCCTCCTGCTCCAATTTTAGTCATTACAACTTCTAAAGCAGAAATTCCTTCTTTTTTGTGAATGTCAACTGGAATACCACGACCATTATCTTCTACTGTAATCGAATTGTCTTCGTTTATGGCTACGTAAATCGTATCACAATGCCCAGCTAAAGCTTCATCAATGGAGTTATCTACAACTTCATAAACTAAATGGTGTAATCCACGAACTCCAGTATCTCCAATATACATGGAAGGACGCATTCTTACATGCTCCATTCCTTCTAGTGCCTGAATACTATCCGCTGAATAACTACCTTTTTTATTTTCTTCACTCATAATAAATTGTTCTTATAAACTATTTCTACAGTAACAAATATAACCAATTGATCAAAAAATAGAAATTAAAAGCGTCTTAAAATACTTTTAAGTTATCAACATTTGTTAATTTCTGACAATCTTCACTTAAACAAGCTAAAAAACATCAAAAATTAGATTTTAGTGTTTTTTTTGAATCATTTCAAAATGGAATAAAAATAAAAAGCGTCTTAAAACTAACATTTTGAGCTCTTTTTAAATTCAAATATCCAAATTATAGGTTGAAAAATATCTTGCATGTTACTATTTCTTCATTTTTATGTTATTTTATAAAAAAAGAGCATCATGAAAAAATCTTGATACTCTTTTTACAAACAAACATAACTTTATTTTTAAACTGTTTCGGAAGCAATTAATACATCTGCTTTTACGTGAGCGGCATTAGCTCTTCCGCTTGGATCTTGGTTTTCTTGCCATTTTGGAATCCATTTTCTAACGGTTTCTGCAGCGCTAGATTGAGGATAGAATTTGTGGAAAATACTTCTATAGAAAAATGCTTCTTTCGTTGTTGGCGTATTATATGGATACAGTTGAGAAGCTAATTCAAAATCAACATCTGCAACTTGAGACGTACAATATTCAATTAAAGTATCAATCCAGTTATAGCCTACTCCATCTGAGAATTGTTCTTTCTGACGCCATAAAACTTCTTCTGGTAAATACGGTTTTTCTGGTGTGTCAAATGCTTTTCTTAAAATGTATTTTTCGATGCCCTTATATGTTTTTGGCTGTTTTTCTTCTGGTTGAATTTTTATCGCTAATTCTAAAAACTCTTTATCTAAAAAGGGAACTCGAGCTTCTAAACCGTGAGCCATTGTCGACTTGTCGGCTCGTAATAAATCGGCTGTAAATAATTTTTGCACTCTATCAATCGTTTCTTGTTGAAATTCTGCAGCACTTGGCGCGTTTCTAAAATATAAATAGCCACCAAAAACCTCATCAGCACCTTCACCAGATAAAACCATTTTTATGCCTTGTTCTGTAATCGCTTTCGATAAGAAATACATGGGTGTACTCGCACGAATTGACGTCACATCATACGTTTCTAAATGCCAAATTAATTTCTCTAGAATTTCTATTCCTTCTTCGATAGTGAAATGAATTTCGTGGTGTTCTGTTCCAATAAATTCGGCTACTTTTCTGGCCGCTTTCGTATCGGGTGAATCGGCATCTAAACCAATGGAAAAAGAATGAATTTTTTGACCCGTTCCTTCTAATAATCGGCAAGCGATTGATGAAGTTAAGGAGGAATCTAATCCTCCAGAAAGTAATACTCCGAAGGGAACATCCGCCATTAAACGTTTTTGAACTGCTTTAGTTAACGATTTTCTGATAGCTTTATAATCAACAGGTTCAATTGCTTTTGAGGCGTCTTCCCATTCTGGTTGATAGTATTTTACAAATCCCGTTTTTTCTGTATATATATGTCCAGGTGGAAATGTTGAAAACGTTACACATTGATCCGCAATAGCTTTCATTTCTGAAGCAAAATATTTTCTACCACGTTCATCAATTCCGTAATATAAAGGTTTAATTCCTAGTGGATCACGAGCGGCGATATAATCGTCACCATCAATGACTACAAAAGCGAACATTCCATCTAAAAAGTTGCAAAAATCGTATCCAAATTCTTCATACAAATGTACTATGACTTCTGAATCTGAAGTGGTTCTGAATATATGATTTCTTAAAGTTGTATCACGTAATACTTGGTGATTGTATATTTCTCCATTATGAATCATCCATGCAGTAGATGTTCCTTGAATTGGTTGTTTTCCTGTATGTAAATCGACGATTGATAAACGTTCGTGAGCTAAAAAATGACCTTTTTCTGTAATATGAATATCACTTTCATCAGGTCCACGATGGCTCATGCGTTTTGATAATTGTTGTACTAATTTTTCGTCTTTTCCTTTTCCGATAATGGCTAATATCCCGCACATAACTTTATATTTAATTTATTTCATATTTTTTGAAACATATAGGCATATAGGTTTTTTTCAGTTTTAATTTTAGGAGCTTCGCTATAAATAGTTCATATAGATTTCACTCCACAAATAAAATACTTAAACAACTCTATGTGTCTATGTGTTTATTCTTAAGCAAAATTGAACTATTAAGTTTACCAATAAAACTAAATATATCAATTTGATTAAAAATATAAACTAAAAAGTGAATTTTTAATTAAATATAAAACTAAAAAAGAATAATAATGAAGATTTACTTACAGTTATAAAAAATTGCCACGAAGACACAAAGTCACGAAGAATAAAAAGTAGCTGCGTAATTGTTTGTTTTAGCTTATTTTGAATTAAAATCTTAAAATATCTCTAAAATTTTATAAGTCACATTGTTTACAGGAAATTCTGAATTAATGGTTTTGTGCATCAATTGCATTCCTAAAGGCGATTGTGGAGAAATGGCAAAAATAGCCTGATTATCAACGGTAATTTTTGGTAAAGCTGTGCAAACAAAAACGGTTAAATGATTGGTTTTAACTAAACTTCCTAAAACAACATTATCAGTGACTTGTTCCATATCTAACTTAGATAAAATGGCTTGTTGTTCTAAAGCTTCTTTAAGTTTATTGGCAATTTTTTCTTGTTCGATATGTAGTTTAGATAAAGTAGTTTCGTGTTTATCACCTGCAGAAGATTTGGCATCGTTTTGTGCATCTTCTGTTAAAGAATTAATTAAATCCTGATAAATATCTATTTTATCTTGCAATAAAACTTGGTATTGAGAAAGTATTTTTTGTTTGAAATTTTGCATTTGTTGGCTAAGCGGGTTAATTTGATTTTAATGAATTAGAGAATTTATGAGATGCTTTCAGCATGACAAACTTTGCGGACAAAACTTTATAAAAAAATTTGCGAACCTTGCGTAAAACTTTGCGTCTTTGCGGTAAAACTAGAAATCAAACTTATAGCTCGCGCCACCTAAAACCTGAACACCTTGCACTGGGAAATTCGCCCAACGGTTGTATTGTTGATTCGCCAAATTGTTTCCTTTTAAGAAGAAAGTTAGTCTTTTATTGTATTTGTAACCCACATTAGCATTCAAATCGAAATAACTATCTAACGTTACTTTTTGTTGATTGAAAGTTGGAATTACGATTGTTTTATCTTGAACTGTTACTAAATCCATTCTTTCTCCAACGAAGAACAATTGCATGCCACCGTACCATTTTTCTGTGAAATCGATATTTAAAGTTGATTCCACTTTTAATTGCGGTAAATTCCATGCTTCTTGTAAGTTGGAAACTTTGAAAGTATTATATGTTCCGTTTAAAGCTAATGAAGTTTTCTTAGAAAAATCAGCTTTAATTTCTCCGAAAAGACTAAATGTATTCAAATTATCATAGACTACATTGAACGAATTTCCATAATGATAACCTTGTTTTTCCACAATTGTTGGATCGTATTCATTCGAAACAAAAAACGGTTTATTTTTCTCATTATTGATGCCTCCACGAACATTAAAAGAAACAGCATTCGCTAATTTCCCTTTCATTCCGATATATAAATCATATGAATTATCAGTTGGTGATACAAATAAAGTAGGTGATACAAACGGATTTCCATCAACAAAATCAGCATACGAATTTTGTTTTAAATTCCCTTCTGCACCAGCATAGGCAATCATTAAATCGCCTACTAAACGATAAGAAGCTTTTACATTTGGATATACGAAAAATTTTCCATCTGAAGCGCCATTGAATTTATTAGTCGTATAAAACAATCCTGCTCCTACATGAATAGATAAATCATCTTGTTGGTATAAAAAGCTTGGTTTAGCACCAAAAATTACGTTACTGTATTTCATTTCGTCAAGATTATAAAAGTCTTTTTTGAAATTTCCACCAACATAATCCAATAGAAATAAAGCTTTAATTTTGCTATCCATAATTTCAAAATCAAACGCTGGTTTTACAAAAAATCTGTTTTCTCCAGAACCAAATTTATCCGAAAAACGTTTGAATTGCATCGAAGCATCATTGAATAATCCATCGTTGAATTGCATTCTTCCGCCAAGTGAAATTGTGTTATAACTTTGTAAAGGTGAGATTTCACCAATGGTTGCATCATCAAAAATAATGTTTTCTGTTGGTAACCCATACCAATTGATGGTTTGATTTTTCACACCTAAATCGACATTCCAATTCATGTCTTTAGTTCTACTTCCGTAAGTAAAATCTAAAGCCGTAGTATAATATTTATCATCTAAAGCAACATCTTTAATTCCACCTTGAGACGACAAATGACGAAGTAAACCTCCAACATAGTCTGTTTTACTTAATTGATGTGCTAAGAAAACTTCACCGTTTACAGTTCCGTAATTACCTACACCAAGTGAAGCATAATTAGAAAATCCTTTTTCTTGTGCTTCTTTATCTACATCAGCGGCTTTTCCTTTTGATGGTACGAAAGTTGATGCAACCGGAAAAGAAAAAATTTGATATTTGATTGGGATTTTTGGTTCCACAACTTCTTCTTCTACGGCTGGAGTTTCCTTTACTTTAAAAGCATCAGAAATGGTTGGCGTATAAGGCTTTACAATATTTACAACTTCACTACCAATGTTTTCGTCTTTCTTTTGAGAAAAACCAACTTGAATAGCTGCAATGGCGATGATACTAAAAATTAACTTTTTACTCACGCTTATTGTATTGTTTTTTTGGTGTTCGTGAATCTTTGATTTCATGTCTTATTTTTTTAACCGCAAAGTCCGCAAAGGATTTCGCAAGGTTCGCAATTTTTTTACTTGGCTCTTTTTACTTTTTACTTGGCACTTACTTCGTTACCGACGAATTCGTTTTCGCTTCTTCCGCTTTAATTCTATCTAATTCCGTTTGACATTCTGTAACTACATCTGGAAATTCTGTAAAATTGTCGATGATACTTTGTAAAATTTCTGTGGCCTGGAAACTATCTTTTAATCCGTAATAGTTTTTTGCCATTACCACTAAACTTTTCGCACCGAAATATTTATATCCAGAATAGGTACTCGAATATTTTTCAACGGCTTTATTAGAAGCTTCAAATTTTCCTTCTTTATTTTTGAAATACGCATCGTAATACAAAGCTTCCGCAGCTAATTCTCCTTTTGCTATTTTCTGTAATTTAGCATAAGCTTCTTTTGCTTTGGCATCATTATTGGTTTTTATCGCTGAACGTGCAATGATAATTTGTGCATCACTTTTAATTTTATCATCCATTTTTGGATTTTTCAACACTTTATCTGAATAAATTTCAGAATTCGTAAAATCTTGTTTTTCGTAATAACACTTCATTAAATTTGCTTGTGCGAAAGTGGTGTTTTGAGGAAATTCTGCAATCGCTTCTAATTGTTTTAATACTGAAATGGCTAAATCACAATTTTTATCTTTCAAATGAATTTCGGATAATCGAACTAAAGCTTGTTCTGTAAATTCGTTTCTGGCTTGACCAATTACATAATCGTAATGTGGAATCGCGTTTTTTTCTAATTTATCTGCAAAATACAATTGCGCTAAATAGAAATGCACTTTTAAAGCGTGTAATCCATTTGGAAATTGCCCCAAATAACTATTAAAACCTTCAATTGCTTTTTTCGGATTGTTGGCTAAATATTGCTTTTCAGCTGATTCGTACATATCGTTATCCAATTCAGCATCCGTCACTTCTACGAAAGAAAGTGTTTTTACCCAAGCTGCATATTCCGCTACATTTCCGTTTGCTTTGTATATACTTTTAGCAGTTTCAACGGCTTCTAAAGATTCTGGAGAATTTGGAAATTCAGCCACTACTTTTTTGAATTTTACAATCGCCGCATCATCTTTGTCTGTGTTGTAATAAATCAGACCTTGTTTTAAGATTGATTTAGCAACATACGCACTGTTTTTATTATTGTTGATTAAGTTATCGAATGTCGAAATGGCTTTATCGTTTTGTTCTTCAGCAGTATACGTATTGGCTAATTCATATAAAGCATCATCTAAATATTGTGAGGTTTTATAGGTTGATATGAATTTAGTTAAATCTTCAATTTTCTTGTCGTTTTTATTGACAAAACCGTAACTCATACCTTTTTGGAAAGCGGCATAATCTGCATCAACACATTTTAATTCGATGGCTTTATTATACGCATCCATTGCTGGCCAATACTTTGACGAAATATAGTTACAATCTGCCAAACGCAAATACGCATCTGTCAATCGGTTTTTATCTTCTTTTGAATTCGTAATATAAGTATTGAAATACGGAATGGCATTTTCGTATTCTTTAATTTTAAAATACGAATAAGCCAAGTTGTAATTCACCGTTTTGTTTTCCGGAGTTTCACTAGCCGAAGCGTTATTTAAAAATTGTTTGTAGGTTAAAACCGCTTCTGAAAATTGATCTAAACTGTATTCACATTCTCCTTTCCAGAAAGTGGCTCTAGCTGTTATTTTTTGATCTTTATTTTCCGTTAATGACTTTTTAAATAGCACATAAGCATCTTGGTATTTTCCATCAGTATAGACTTCTAAACCTCTGTAAAAAGCCACTTTTTGATATGCAGCTTTGTTTTCTGGAGTTTTGTTTTTTTCCAATAAAACCAATGCTTCTGTATAATTTTTTGATGTGATGTACGAATTAATCAATAAACTTTTCAATTCTTGATTGTTCGGATTCGCTGGATATTTATCCATAAATACTTTCAGAATTTCTGGAGTTGAAACATATGGATTTCCAATTTCGTAACTTAATTTTGTATAATTTAATGCTGCATCTTCTTGAATTTTTGTATCAAAAGTCATTTCAGAAGCCGTTTTAAAAGCGTTTAAAGCTTGTTGTTTTTTATCGGTATTCAAATAACTTTCTGCTAAGTGATAATAGGCATTTTGGGCAACGAAATCATTACCTTCAATAATTTTATTGAATTGTGTAATCGCTTTTTCATACTCTTTTTGTTGGTAAAAAGCGTATCCTAACTGATAATAATCGGTATTCGTCCATTTTCCGTTTTTACCTCTATAAGTTTGTAAATAAGGTAAAGCTTTATCGTATTTTTTTAAATTGAAATAACTTTCCCCAATAATTTTAGACAATTCACTTTTTTCTAAAGCGGAAGATTTTTTCAATTGTGGTTCTCCTAAATCGATAGCTTTTTGAAAATTTCCTAATTTAAAATTCATATCGGCTTGAAAATAGCCCATTTTTTCTTTGTACTTGTCTTGGTCAGAAACTTGTCCGAAAAGTTCATTCGCTTCTTCGTATTTATCGCCTTCGTAAGCCAAATACCCTAAATAATATTTTGCCTGGTTTCCGTATTCCTTAGAATTTGCCACTTTATTCAAATATTTTGAAGCATCTTTATTATTTTTAGTCGAAAAATAAGCATAACCGCGTTGAAAATTGGCTTTTTCCATATCGGAAGCAGACAAATCTGGCTCGTGAATGTTTTCGTACCATTTTAACGATTGCGTGTAATTACCTTCTGCAAAATAATACTGAGCCACTTCTAAATATGCCGAATTTCTTTTCGTACTTGTTGGATGATTTTCTATAAACGATTCCATCAAAGCATCTGCACCAGATTGATTGGTTTTTATGGCACAATTTGCAATGTAATACTCACAATCTGAAATAATTTCTTCAGAAGTTGCCGTACTTTTTACCTTATCAAATAAAATTTGCGAAGCCTGAAATTGCTGGTTTTTATATAATTGAACTGCTTTATTGAAGTCTTGGTTTTGATCAGTATAAATCGCAGATTGCTGAGCAGTAGCGAATTGTGAAATAAAAATTAGAAGTAAGAATATTTTTGATAAAACTTTCATAGTTGAATACTTTTTAAAGTTCAAATATATCAAATCGATATGACTATAAACGCAAAAATTATCTTAAATATTGTTATTGAAATTATTTAGTTCAATAATTTTGTTTAACGTTCAAATGTTACTATTTTTACACATTAATTATGTAATTATGAGTCAAACGATTTTAGCTTTAAAAAACGTTTCTATATATCAAGAAAACAATTTAATATTATCTGATATTAATTTAGAAGTTCAAAAAGGAGAATTTTTATACTTTATTGGAAAAACAGGATCTGGAAAAAGTAGCATTATGAAAGTCCTTTATGCCGATTTACCTTTAAAAGAAGGTGAAGGAACTATTGTAGATTATGATTTGAATACTTTAAAAGAAAATGACATTCCTTATTTAAGAAGAAAAATTGGTATTGTTTTTCAAGATTTCAAATTATTATCTGACAGAAATATTAAAGAAAATTTACTTTTCGTTTTAAAAGCAACAGGTTGGGTAGATGTGGTTGAAATGGACAAACAAATCCAAGAAGTTTTAGATAAAGTGGGAATGGGAAATTTTGCTAATAAAATGCCTCATCAATTATCTGGTGGAGAACAACAACGTGTAGCGATAGCTAGAGCTTTATTAAATGATCCAGAATTAATTTTAGCAGATGAACCTTCAGGAAATTTAGATCCTCAAACGAGTATTGAAATTATGGAAGTTTTAAGAAAAATTAATGCTAACGGCAAAACTGTAATTATGGCAACGCACGATTATGCTTTGCTATTAAAATATCCATCGAAAACCTTAAAATTTGAAGATGGTAAAGTTTTTGAAGTAGTACAAAAATCAGTGTAACGTTTTTAACAAATTTTATACTAATAATTCAAACTAACTAAAAACTAAAAAATTATGAACGAAGCTATTAAGAAAAACGGAATTAAATTTGGACTTATTTCAGCGATTATTTCAATTGTTGTAACTGTATTAATGTATGCGATTGACATCAATTTATTTGCCAATTCATATATTGGAATTGGAATGGTAATTTTCTATTTAGCGCTGGGGATTTATGTTATTTCAACCACAAAAAAAGAAATGGGTGGAACCATTAATTTCAAAGAAGCATTTACAGTCTACTTCTTATATTCTGTAATTGGAATCCTAATAGCAAACTTCTTTAATTACATCTTATTTAATTTCATTGACCCATCAGCAAAAGAACAAATTTTAGAAATCACAATTAATAAAACAGTTGAAATGATGCAAAAATTTGATACTCCAAAAGAGATTTTAAAAGAAACAATCAAAGGAATGAAAGAAAACGATCAATATTCAATTGCAAACATTATTAAAGGAAGCGCAATGGGAATTGTATTTTCTTCTATAATAGGATTGATTATTGCCGCAATAATGAAAAGCAAAACAACATATAACGAATAAATGAATATATCACTAGTAATTCCCTTATTAAACGAACAAGAATCGTTACCCGAATTATCTAATTGGATTGAGAAAGTTATGACTAGTCATAACTTTTCTTATGAAGTATTGTTTATAGATGATGGTAGTACAGATGCGTCTTGGCAAACTATTTTAGACTTACAAAAAACCAATTCCAACATCAAAGGAATTAAGTTTTTGCGTAATTATGGTAAAAGTCAAGCCTTACACGCTGGTTTTGGAAAAGCCTTGGGAGATGTAGTAATTACTATGGATGCCGACTTGCAAGATAGTCCAGATGAGATTCCAGAATTGTACGATTTAGTTCAAAATCAAGGTTTTGATTTAATTTCTGGTTGGAAGAAAAAACGTTACGATTCTGTCGTTTTCAAAAATATTCCATCTAAATTATTCAATTGGGCAGCAAGAAGAATTTCTGGTGTCAAACTAAACGATTTCAATTGCGGATTAAAAGCCTACAAAAATGTAGTGATTAAAAATATCGAAGTTTCGGGAGAAATGCACCGTTATATTCCCGTTTTAGCCAAGAATGCTGGTTTTGCAAAAATTGGCGAAAAAGTCGTAATTCACCAAGCTAGAAAATACGGAACTTCAAAATTTGGTATCGACAGATTTGTAAATGGATTTTTAGATTTAATTACGATTTGGTTCATTTCAAAATTTGGAAAACGTCCTATGCATTTCTTCGGATTATTAGGAAGTTTAATGTTTTTCATCGGGTTGGTTTTAGCCTTATATATGGGAATTGATAAATTGTTCTTTCATACCACTTCTCGTTTAATTACCAACAGACCAGAATTTTATATCGCGTTAACCACGATGATTATTGGAACGCAATTGTTCTTAGCTGGATTTTTAGGAGAAATAATTTTACGCACAAAAAACAACGAAGAACGCTACAAAATAGCGGAGACATTATAGTTCTAAGGTCACAAATTGTGACCTTAGAAATTGTGGTATCACAAAATTTGATATTATTAGGAATAAAATCTTGAGGTCACAATTTATGACCTCAAGATTAATAAATTAACCACAACGTTTGTCACTCTGAAAGAGTCTCAACTTAGTTTGGCGAGATGCTTTCAGCATGACAAGATTGGGCTTAGTTTGTTAATACAACAACGAATTTATAATTCAAATAAAAAAATCTGCGCATTTGCGGTTATAAAAAATAAGATTATGCACATAGAACAAAATATTTTAGATCAAATTAACGAATGGCTTACGCCTACTTTCGACCAAAACACACAAGAAGAAATAAAAGACTTAATGACTTCCGACCCAAAAGGTTTAGAAGATGCTTTTTATAAAAACTTGGAGTTTGGTACAGGTGGAATGCGTGGTGTTATGGGTGTTGGAACCAATAGAATCAACAAATATACGTTAGGCAAAAACACGCAAGGTTTGTCTAATTATTTACGCAACTGTTTTCCAAATGAAGAGTTAAAAGTTGCTATTGCCTACGATTGTAGAAAAAACAGTGATACTTTAGCTAAAGTAGTAGCTGATATTTTTTCAGCAAATGGAATCAAGGTATATTTATTTTCAGAAATGCGCCCTACTCCTGAATTATCTTTCGCTTTAAAACATTTAAATTGTCATGCTGGAATTGTATTGACAGCTTCGCATAATCCACCAGAATATAACGGTTACAAAGTATATTGGCAAGATGGCGGACAAATCGTACCACCACAAGACGGAGAAATTATAGCAGAAATAGAAGCTTTAAAATATAGCGATATTAAATTCACAGCCAACGAAGACTTAATTGAATACATTGATACTGAAATTGATGAAGCGTTTGTCAATTCAACTATTGAAAATGCAAGTTTCCATACGCCAAAAGCAGCCAAAGAAAACTTAAATATTGTTTTTACACCTTTACACGGAACTTCTGTAAAATCAATCCCTGCCGTTTTAGCAAAAGCAGGTTATACGAATGTAAATATCGTAAAAGAACAAGAAATTCCAGATGGAAATTTCCCAACAGTAAAATCACCCAATCCGGAAGAACCAGAAGCTTTAACCATGGCATTAGCTTTAGCAGATAAAGTGAATGCTGATATTGTTATTGGAACGGATCCAGATTCAGACCGATTAGGTGTTGCCGTTAGAGATAACAATGGTAAAATGATGTTGTTAAACGGAAACCAAACTATGGTAGTCATGACAGCCTTTTTATTAGAACAATGGAAACGCGCCGACAAAATCACAGGAACAGAATTTATTGGTTCTACTATTGTTTCCACTCCAATGATGTTAGATTTAGCAAGTGCTTACGGAATTGAATGTAAAGTAGGATTAACAGGTTTCAAATGGATTGCAAAATTCATTAAAGACTTCCCAAATCAGAAATTTATTGGCGGTGGCGAAGAAAGTTTCGGATTTATGGTTGGTGATGCCGTAAGAGATAAAGATGCTGTTGCAGCTTGTTTATTAGTTTGCGAAATTGCCGCACAAGCCAAAGCTGCTGGAAGCAGTTTATATAAAGAACTGATTAACTTATACTTAGATTTCTCTTTTTATAAAGAACATTTAATATCTTTAACTAAAAAAGGAAAAGAAGGTTTGGCAGAAATCAACCAAATGATGGTGGATTTACGTGATAATCCGATGGAAACAATAAACGGACAACGTGTGGTTTGTATTGAAGATTACCAAAATACAACGGCTCGTGATTTAATTAATAATGAAACGTTTGATTTAGACATTCCTAAATCGAATGTGTTGATTTATTATTTAGAAGATGGTACAAAAATTTGCGCCAGACCAAGTGGAACAGAACCAAAAATTAAATTCTACTTTAGTGTCAACGCTATATTAGAAGATGCTAATGATTTTGAAGAAGCAAATCAGTATTTAGATACAAAAATTCAGAATATTATCACTGAAATGAAATTAAACTAATGGATGATAATTTAAAAAAAATAATTCCTTATTTAAAGGAATATAAACTAAATACAATATCTAATATTTTCTTTAATATTTTATATGCTTTATTTAGTGCTCTAAGTTTTTTAACATTGATACCGATGTTAAAAGTTTTATTTGGTAAAGAAGAAATTGTATTAGAAAAACCAGTTTATAAAGGAATTTTAAACTCACTTGATTACGGTAAAGAATTACTTAATTATAATTTATCAAAACTAAGTTTAGAAAATGGTAAACAAAACGCACTTCTTTTAGTAATTTGTTTAGTTATCGTTGTGTTTTTATTGAAAAACTTATTTAACTATTTAGCATCTTACCATATTACCATTTTAAGAAATGGGATACTAATGAAGCTTAGAAGTAAATTATATTCTAAAATTATCCATTTACCTGTCTCCTATTATTCTGACCAAAGAAAAGGAGATGTAATGACCAAAATGTTAGGCGATGTGGGAGAAGTTCAAAATTCATTTTTTCAAATTTTCGAATTAATAATTAGAGAACCTCTAACAATTGTTTTTACTATATTTTTTATGTTTAAAATTAGTTCAGAATTGACTTTGTTTGTTTTTGCTTTTATTCCAATTACAGGTTTAATTATTTCGAGAGTTGGTAAAAATTTAAAAGCAAAATCAGTAAGAGCACAAAATGAACAAGGAGTTTTTATCTCCACTTTAGATGAAACCTTAACTGGATTAAAAGTAGTTAAAAGTTATAATGCAGAAAATTTATTTATTAATAAATTCAATGATTCATTACAAAGATTATTAAAATTATCAACCAGTATTGCTAATAAAAACAATCTAGCCTCACCAATGAGTGAATTCTTAGGAATTGTTACGATTGGAATTTTATTATGGTATGGTGGAATTTTAGTATTAGTGGACGGAACTTTAGATCCAGATCAATTTTTGGTTTACATTGGAATGGCATATAATATTTTAACTCCGGCAAAAGCCATATCTAAAGCCTCTTATCAAGTGAAAAGTGGATTAGCTGCTGCTGATAGAGTCTTTACGTTGTTAGAACAAGAAAATGCAGTAGTTAATAAACCAGATGCTTTTGTAAAACATACTTTCGATAAAGGAATTTCTGTAAAAAACATCAATTTTGCATATCAAGAGGAAAATGTATTGAAAAACTTTTCTTTTGAAGTGGAAAAAGGAAAAACCGTTGCTTTAGTAGGACAATCTGGTTCTGGAAAAAGTACGATTGCGAATTTGTTAACTCGTTTTTATGATATTAATGATGGTTCAATTGAAGTCGACGGTGTTGAAGTTAGAGATTGGGACATGCACGCTTTACGTAGCTTAATTGGATTAGTAACGCAAGATTCTATTTTATTTAATGAATCTATAAAAAATAATTTACTGATTGGAAAACCAGAGGCTACCGATGAAGAAATTATCGAAGCTTTAAAAATTGCCAATGCTTACGAGTTTGTGTCAACACTTCCAAACGGTATTAATACCAATATTGGAGATGCTGGTGGAAAATTATCTGGTGGACAAAAACAACGTTTATCTATTGCCAGAGCGGTATTGAAAAACCCACCAATTATGATTTTGGATGAAGCGACTTCTGCTTTAGATACAGAAAGTGAAAAATCAGTTCAAGATGCTTTAGAGAAAATGATGCAAAACCGAACTTCTATTGTAATAGCACACCGTTTATCAACTATTCAAAAAGCTGACAACATTATTGTCATGCAAAAGGGTGAAATTGTAGAACAAGGTAAACACGCAGAATTGATTGCTAAAAATGGTACGTATGCTAGATTGGTGGCGTTACAATCACTTGAATAATTAATTACATTATTCGAAATAACTTAGAATGTATAAAAAAAACGACAACATTAAGTTACCTGAAGATCCAGACACTATTGTTTGGAAATACTTAGACTTGTCGAAATTTTTGGATTTATTGATGTCGCGAAAACTATTTATGTCGCGTTCCGATAAGTTTGAAGACCAATACGAAGGTACCTTTTCAGAACCTACTTATGAAGAAATTAAAAAACTATCGGAAAACAATCCTGAGTTTTTACAATATTACAAGTCGCATCGTGAAAAAGTAGTTGTGAGTAGTTGGCACATTAACGAATACGAATCGTTTGCGATGTGGCAAATATTTACCCAAAACAATGAAGGTTTGGCTATTCAATCTACAATTGGAAGATTGCAAAAAGCACTTAAGCCAGAGATTAATTTTAGTCAATTTATTGGTGAAGTCAATTATATCGACTACAAAAAAGAATACATTCCGTTTGATGATATGTTTTTCCCGTTTATGTTCAAACGCAAAAGTTTTCAATATGAACGAGAAGTGAGAATTATTTCCGATTTATCTGAAAATAATATTAAAATCAACGATGGATTAAAAATTGATGTAGATATTAACCAATTGATAGAAAAAATATACATCCATCCGAAATCTGAAAACTGGTATAAAAAACTAGTAATTGAACTGGTTTCTAAATTAGATTATACCATTGAAATTGAAAAATCGGATTTAGAAAGTGATATTTTGATATAAAAATTTAACCGCAAAGCCGCAAAGTTAAGCGCAAAGCTCACTATGTTTATATTAAATAAATGGTTGTATCAGAAAATCTATGTGACTATGTGTTTAGAAACCTACAAAGGAAAATATTCAGAAACCTTACTATCTTTTAAGTTTAAAAAATGATAATGAATTTTGTCTTTCTTATCAAACTCGCCATTTTTGTTGGCATCTTCAATGGTTCTGAAATATATTTTATTAGTGGACACCATGTGTTTCCAATCTACTAATTCTTGTAAATCTGTAGAGATTTTCGTGAAATTCTTACCTAATTCCGTACTTGTATATAACGATTTAATATCATTTGAATCAATAACACCATCTTGATTTGTATCGGTATCAGCCAAAACATAAACTAATATTTTATTACTTTTAATAAAAGAAACACGTTCAATAAGCATTACTTTATCTGTTAAAACATGAAGTGAATCGGAACCAACTGCTTGAAATTTTAAATTTTGCAAATATCCTGTAATTTCATTTTCCATAGAATTAGAAACATTAAATCCAGCAACACCTTCATAAGCTGTTGATTCATAACTTCCTTTCTTATTGATATCACCAAGTGTTAAATTCCCAATAGTATACACTAATGCACTAGAACCTTCAAATTGTATCGGTAAATCAGCTATTTCTAATTTAGTTGTGTCTTTTTGTGGTGATTTTGCTTCTTTTTCCGTGTACCTCACTTTCGGTTTTGCTTTTTCTTCTTGACAAGAAAAAATCAGTACACTGGAAGTTAAAAGGATATATATATAATTTTTCATATGTTTCGGTTTGTGTATCAAATATAGCAATTTGAAATTAGATTCTCATACTCAATTTTAAATTAAATGTTCTCGTTGTTAGATAATTTGGCACACCGTATTGTGTTTTCGTGTACACATCACGCACCCAAGTATTCGTAATTGAATTCTGATTGTTAAACATATTATAGATTTCAAAACCTAAACTAAATTCTGAAAAATTAGTTAGCCATTTTCTGTGTCCTCCTAATTTTGCATCTTTAAAAACATATGAAAATCCTGTATCAACTCTACGGTAATCTTTTAAACGCATTTGATAATCATAGGAATCTGCATAAGCTGGCGAACCACCTGGTAAACCAGTATTGTATACCAAATTTAAATACATTTTTAAACTTGGAATGTTAGGCATATAATCCTGAAATAAAATCGCAAATTTTAAACGTTGATCCGTTGGACGTGCGATATTTCCTCTTCCATTTTGATTTTCTTCTGTTTTTAAATACCCAAACGTAAACCAAGATTCAACTCCTGGAACAAATTCTCCATTTAAACGTCCGTCAATTCCGTATACATATGCTGTCGCATCATTATTAGCTCGGTATCGAATACGCACATTGTCAATTGTATTGGTATTTACATCATTCATGGTTTTATAATATGCTTCACTGACTAACTTAAACGGTCTTTCCCACATTTTAAAACTATAATCGTGACCCAAAACAAAGTGAATCGATTTTTGATCTTTCACATCCGGATTAACGCTTCCGTCATTCGCACGTAATTCTCTATAAAACGGTGGTTGATTATACACTCCAACAGAAAAACGGAAAATCATTTCTTTTTGCCAATTCGGTTTTAAAATAAATTGTGCTCTTGGAGAAAATGTAAATTGATTGTCTCCAGAAGTACCATTATTAGAAACCATCCAACTTTGTCCACGAACACCAGCATTTACATAATACGTATGCTCTCCTATTTTTCCTTCATGATTCCAATTTAAGTACGTATTAAAACGATTAATTGAGGTATTATTTTTAGCTCTTACATTTTGATAAGGCGCTAATGGTCCGTAATATGGATTGTATGGTTGGTCATTCACATAACCTAATAACGGATTTGGTAATGAAAACCCAGCAGAATCAATCACTTCCCACTCTACTAACCTATCTCTAATGTTTTCGAAATTATGTTTAAAACTCCACTCGATGACATTATCCGAGTTTAATTTATGATTCCCTTTAATTTCATTGGTTACGATTAAAGCATCTAAATTATTTCTAGCGTGATTTAATTGCGAACCAATTCCGCGAGAAAAAACTACATCTCCAAACGTTTCTGAACCAATATTTGCATCTACTTCTCCTAAACGATATTGAGCCAATATGTCGTAATATTCTTGTTCTACGGTATGATATGCAGAAGAAATATATTTGTATTTATTGTTTTTATTAGGTTCATAAACGGATTTAATCGCACCGAAAACAGTTGTGTATTTATCTTTTTCTTGTCCTTCATACTGAATTAACAAAGCAATTGGTTCACTAATTGTTCCGAAATTAGTTTGTCGAGAAGTTGGTTCATAATTGTAATTGTTCTGCGCAATATTACCTAAGAAACTGAAATTCCATTTCGTATTTAAATTGAAATTAAACAACGATTGAATATCTAAAAAAGAAGGTTTATAATTGGTTTGTGTTTCTTGACTTTTTACTAAAAGTGAATTATTTCTGTAACGAATACCAGTAATATTACTCCATTTTTGGTTTTTAGAAACACCTTCAGCAAAAATACTTCCACCCAATAAACTCGCTTCTAAACCTGCGTGAAAGGATTTTGGATTTCTATATGCAATATCTAAAACTGAAGACAATTTATCCCCATATTTGGCTTGAAATCCACCTGCATAAAAATCTATATTTTGTACTAAATCGGTATTCGTAAAACTCAAACCTTCTTGTTGTCCAGAACGAATTAAAAACGGACGATACACTTCAATTTCATTTACATACACTAAATTTTCATCGTAATTTCCACCACGAACGGCATAAGACGTACTCAATTCGTTATTAGAATACACACCTGGAAGGGTTTTTAAAAGATTTTCTACTCCCGCATTAGCACCAGGAATTCTTCTTATGATTACAGGAGAAACAGCAGTTCCGCCATCAAGTTTTCGGTTTTTACCTGAAATTACTACCGTTTCAATCGTTTCTGAAAAGGTACCTAAAATAGGATTCCATTCAAAATCTTCATTGGGCTTTAACTTTACTTTATAGGTTGATTTTTTGAAATTCGCACTAGAATATATAATAGTAACTTCTGTAACAGCATCAATTTCTAATTCATAAAAACCATTTTTATTTGTCACCGTATTCGAGGTTGGTGCACTTACCGTAACATTTTCAATGGGTAGTTTGTTTTCATCTAAAACAATCCCTTTAATTCTTGCTTTTTGGGCAAAAGAAAAAGAAGAAATTAAAATAAAAAATAAAATAAATCGAATTGACTTAATAATTAAGCTCATAAATTAATATATAAAATTGGATGAAAATGTGGCGCTATTGTCTAATTTGTCTGTTACCACAATTTTAATATCGTTATTTCCTGAAATTACTTTTCCATCTTTTAAATTATGAACTAATTTCTTGGTTTTGTAATCGTATTCCATTAAAATCCATTCTCCATTTAAATACGCATTATACGTGTCAATTCCGGAAACTGCATCACTGATAGAAACACTTAACGTAGATAATTTAGAAATATTGCTGCCTTCAATGAAGTTAGGATTGTAAATTCGCGGTGCTACAGTATCAAATCCGACTTTGTACTTTCCGAAAGCTTTAACTTTTGAAGAGACTTTATTGGCTTTTCTGAAAGAAGAATTATAATCTAATTTCAAACCATAAACTGTTCCTACAAAAGCTTTTTTCTGTTCTTCTTCAGATAAATGAGACATATCTAAAGTTACGGTTACTCCGTTTTGAATGGCTTCATAGTTGTTTTCCATATCTAAAATACCGTCTTTTTCACTAATATTTAAAGAAGCATTTTCGTATAAAGCATTTACTGGAAAATAAACTGCCGTTTTCTCGAATTCGAAATTATAATCTGATTTTGATTTGATATAATAATTCCCTTTTGAAGGTTTTGGAATTGGATTTACCTCTTTTTCATAGGTAATTGGGACATTTACAATCGTTTTATTCCCATGAAAATCGAAAACTTCAATTTTGTAGGTGTAATTAACATTAGGTTTAATATCAATAAAACCATTTTTTGTGTTTCCACTGACTAAAGATAACGGATAATTTTCCTTGATAAATAATTTCTGGAAACGTTGCTTTAGTTTTTTATATTTATAAAAATCAATAAAGTAATTGATGTGTTTGGATTCATCAAAAGCAAAAGTATCAAACTCATATTTAAAAACAGGAGAACCGTTTAAATAACTTATCACTTTATAAATTCCGTTTTTATTGTAATTATTGGTTGATAAATCATATGAATTTAGTGCGAAACCAATTTTTCCACTTGCTACTACTTTTGAAGCTAAAAAGGAACCATCCACTTGTTTTTGTAACGATAAACTAACTGGATTTTTACTTTTATTTACTGAAATAGAATCATTAACAGGATATACCATCAAACTTGAAATCACAGGATTCATTTCGTCTTTAATTAGTTTACTCATTCCAAACGCCATCGGATTGATGATTTTTTCAGTAGCCGTATCTCTAAATTCAAAATGCAAATGCGGTCCACCACTTCCACCAGAATTTCCTGATAAAGCAATAATCTCAGATTGAGTAACTTTTAAAGTACTTGGATATAATTCTACTTCGTAGCTTTTTTGACGGTATTGTTGCTCTTTTACATAAGCTTCTATTTTATCGCTAAATTTTTGAAGATGACCGTAAACTGTGGTGTATCCATTTGGATGAGCAATATATAAAGCTTTTCCATAACCGAATGCTGAAACTTTTATTCGGATAATAATTCCATCCGCAGATGCATAAACTGGTAAACCCTCTATATTATTGGTTCGAATATCTAATCCGGAATGAAAATGATTCGGGCGGAGTTCTCCAAAGGTTCCGGATAAATTAATTGGAATATCTAAAGGTGATCGGAAATACTCTTTTGGATATTGGGCAAAAATTACTTGACTGGCTAATACTACTAAAATGGCTATCGACTTTTTCATTGTGGTTTTTGATTTGTGCTAAAATACTAAATTCAAATGCAATGACAAAAATAAATTTCGATTTCAATCCCATTTTTTGCTTTTTTGAAACACAGCTTTTAGAAATTTTAGAAATTATTAAAATCTGTGTTGTAAATAACAGTTGGCGAACTCAATCTAAATGTTTCAATATTCACAAATAAAAACCTATATATCAATAAATTAGAAATCATTAACAAGTCGTTATCATTTCGTTATCACATATAATTTGAGCTTTGGCACAGCAATTGAAAATACCTAATTAACGAAAACAATTCGTAGAATGTTTAACAATTAAAACTTAGAAATCATGAGAAAAATTACATTTTTAGTTGCCAGTTTCATATTCATGTTAAACGCAACTTTTGCACAAGAAATTAGAACAGACAGACGCGGAAACGGAAATAGTCATTCAAACGGAAACGGACACCATAACGGACATAACGATTATTATGCGATTGATTATAGAGATGCTGAACCGATAGAATTTAGAGAAAGAGGCATTTCATTTTATGTGTTTCCTAACGGAGATTTCGATTTCAACACAGGAAGCAGCAGTTATATCGCAAGACGTGGTGGAGTTCCAACTACTAATGTTGAAGAAAGAGGTCCAAGAGGCATAAAAATTGAACACGACTATTATGGAAGAGTTAGACGAATTGGAAATGTTTTTGTCAACTACGACTATTTCGGAAGAGTTAGACGCATTGGTAGTGTGTATATGACTTACAACAGTTTCGCCTTAACAAGAATTGGTGGAATGAGATTATTTTACAACTATCACGGACAAATTGTAGGAGTAACAGGTTATATAAACGAATACAACTACGGTTATATTTACAACCCTTGCCCAGCTGGTTATAGCGGAGGTAATTATGACGATGATTACGGAAATGATGACGATGATGATTTTTACTACTACAAAAAAGATGGTAGCAAAGAAAAAATGAGAAAAGAAGACATCGATGCAGTTAGAAAAGATGCTGTGGAGAGAAAAAGATAGTTTATAGTTGGTTGATTGATTGAAGAATCCCGTAACGTGAAAACGAAGCGGGATTTTTTTTTTAGGTACGCGGATTTATATTTACCTATAGTTTGTCATGCTGAAAACATCTCACGAAATGATTTGCACGCAGATTGAAAGGATTCAAAGGATTTTTTATGTTTTATTTTTTAAGAATTTCTCCACAGTATTTCTAATCACGAAATTAATATCGCTAGACACTTTGAAATAATAATGTAAAGACAAATATAAAATTGAAATGATAGTTGATTTTAAACCGATATTTACAATCGAATGAAAAGGAAATTCCCAAAAATAAAACGCTAAAAATAAAACTAACGTAATAATAAATGAAACGATAGTGTTTTTCGTAAACGGATATAATTTCATTTTAAAAACTACAAATAATAATTTCGCTAAACTGTACATTCCTATCGCAATTAAAGTTGCCAAAGCTGCTCCATCAATTCCATATTTTGGTATGAAAATTAAATTTAATCCTACAATTACAAATACTAATAAAACGCCTAAAACTAATACGGCTTTATAATATTTAGAATTAAAAATGATGGAATTATTATTCCCTAAAATCACATCAAAATATTTAGATAATCCAATCGTGAAAACTACAAACAAACCTTGATCATAACCGTCATCTGGCAAAAGTGCATACAACTGCTTAATGTTTACTAAAATTCCGATGTAAATTAAACCACCAATAACTTGAAGTGTTACAGACGACTTTTTATACAATTCATTTAATTCTTGCCATTTGTTTTCACTCATTAATTTGGCTGTAATCGGATAGGTAATTTGATGCATCGCTCGTTGTGGAACGGAAATAACCATAGCCAAATAAACCGCTAAAGAATAAAACGCAATGTTTTCAATTTTTAAGAATTGATTAATCATATATTTATCAATGTCTAACAACATATTGGCTACACTTGCCGATAAAATAATGAAAATGGTAAATACGAAAATAGACTTTGTGTTCTTTGGAAATTTCTTATTCAGCTGGATGGGTTTGACTTTATTCGCATAATAAATAATTACCAACAAACTAATTCCATATACTAAAACCAACGAATGTATAAATTCTGGTAACGTTATGAATTTAAAATACACTCCAAAAAGAGAAATAGTGACTAAAATTCTAACAAAAACTTCTTTGACAAACGAACCAAAAACGGATTTCATATGAGCTCGTAACCAAGCATAAAAAATTTCAAAATACCCAATAAACAATGCTATTAAGGGAATTTCCCAAACAAAATCGTAAACAATACTATTTTTTGCCGATTCATACAAAGCTATATTTTCATAAAAAGCATAAAACAAAGCGAAAAAAGGTATAATTATTAGCAAAGGCAATAAAAGCATATAACTAAAATAACTGCTTAAATCTTCTTCCGTTTTATTATTCTCATTGAAAAATTTAATTAAAGTATTCTGAATTCCGAAAGACAAAATCGGATATAAAATATTGGCTGCAGATAAAACATAATTGGTTAAACCTAAATAATCTTTACCCAAAAAAACAGGATACATATACAAAATATTGATTGCACCAATTGCAAAACCAATAAAAGTTACAATAGTGTTTTTAATAGATTGTTTGATTACGATTCCCATATTTTTAGTATTCAGTGTTCAGTTTTTAGTGTTCAGTTTTAAAAGTAAGAATTGGATATTTTTAATATAGATTTATTTAAAACACAGATATAATAGATTTTATTAATTTCAATAATTTCTTAAATCTGTGTTGATATATTTGTTTTTACAACTTTTTACTTAGCTCTTTTTCCTTTTTACTTAAAATATTCGCCAACTTTTCAGTCAAACTTTTTCT
>CAYWVV010000019.1:0-45195 GCA_964461805.1 uncultured Flavobacterium sp. | reverse complement strand
TCAATTTGGTTCACGATAAAGGCACACTTTTCGGACTAAAAACCAACGGAAGAATTGAAAGTATTTTGATGAGTTTACCACCACATGTGCAATGGGTGTACGACCATCATCCAGAAGTTGGAAGCGAAGAAGAAAAGTTAATTAAAGTTTTAGAAAATCCGATAGATTGGATATAACTCCAGCGGAGTTAAATAATTCTAGAAGAAAAGTTAATTAAAGTTTTAGAAAATCCGATAGATTGGATATAACTCCAGCGGAGTTAAATAATTCTAGAAGAAAAGTTAATACAAGTTTAAGAAAATCCGATAGATTGGATGGTGTGCTAAGATCACAAATCGTAAATCGTAAATAAAAAAATTATGTTCCCATTACAAAGAGGGCGTCGTTTAAGAGTAAACGAATCCATAAGAAGTTTAGTTCGTGAAACCACATTAAGTCCAAGTGATTTTATGTTTCCGATGTTTATTACAGAAGGCGAAAATGTACAAGTAGAAATCCCATCTATGGTTGGCATTTATCGCCGTTCTATCGATTTAACAGTAGAAGAAGTAAAAGAAATATTTGCTTTGGGTATTCGTGCTGTAAACATTTATGTGAAAGTAGATGAATCATTAAAAGATAATACGGGTAAAGAAGCGTGGAATCCTGATGGATTGATGCAACGCGCTATTAAAGCAATTAAATCAGCTTGTCCAGAAATGATTGTAATGCCAGATGTGGCTTTAGATCCGTATTCGATTTATGGTCATGATGGAATAATTGAAAAGGGTGATATTGCTAACGATGCGACTAATGCAGCTTTAGTAAAAATGGCCGTTTCTCATGCACAAGCGGGTGCCGATTTTGTAGCACCTAGCGATATGATGGATGGAAGAGTTTTAAGATTGCGTGAAGGTTTAGATGCTGCTGGTTTCCACAATGTGGGAATTATGAGTTATTCTGCGAAATATGCTTCCGCATTTTATGGCCCGTTTAGAGATGCATTAGACAGTGCGCCAGTTGATAATATCGAAATTCCTAAAGATAAAAAAACGTATCAAATGGATTATGCCAATCGTATCGAAGCCATAAAAGAAGCTTTAATGGATGTAGAAGAAGGTGCAGATATGGTGATGGTTAAACCGGGAATTGCGTATTTAGACATTGTTCGTGAAGTGAAAAACGCAGTGAATGTTCCTGTAACGGTTTTCCATGTTTCTGGAGAATATGCGATGATTAAAGCGGCTTCAGAAAGAGGTTGGTTAGATCACGATAAAATTATGATGGAACAATTAATGTGTATCAAAAGAGCAGGTGCGAGTTTAATTTCAACCTATTTTGCTAAAGAAGCTGCGATTTTATTGAATAAATAATGAAGTGATATTTGTCATTTTTATACTTGAAATAGAGTAATAGATTTGGGGATCAAAATAAATTCGAAATGAAAAACTATACAAAATTTCTTTATTTAGCTTTACTTACTTTAGGTTTTGTTAGCTGTGGCGAAAAAAAAGAAACCGATCCAATGGGAAATCCTATTGAGGAAACAAAAAATACAACTCAAGAGTTTTCATCTACAGAATTTGGAAAGGAATTATTTGAAGGAAAAGGAATGTGTGCTACTTGTCACAAACCAGATGCAAAAATTATTGGTCCAAGTATCAAAGAAATTGCGAAAATCTACACCGAAAAAAAAGCGAGTATTTCTATATTTTTGCAAGGAGAAGCCGATCCAATTGTGGATCCAACACAATATGAAATCATGAAAGCTAATTTCGCAATTACGAAAACCATGACAGAAGAAGAGCTTAAATCGCTGGAAGATTATATGTTAAGTATAAAATAAAAAAAGCTCAAAACAATGTTTTGAGCTTTTTTGTGCGGGTGAAAGGACTCGAACCTTCACACCTTGCGGCACCAGATCCTAAGTCTGGCGTGTCTACCAATTTCACCACACCCGCGTGTAATGGAGTGCAAATATATAAACTATGTTCGCTTTTGCAAAAGAATTTTGATTTTTTATTTTATTTACATTAAAATAACTCGTGTATACCTAATTTTTTTTTATAGGTTTAATTTTATATAATAATATTTTTTTGTTATTTTATATAGAATTTTTCATAATTTCATTGATTATTTTAAATAAATCATTATTTTAGCTCCCTATAATACTAAATTCCCCAAATATGAAATCAAAATTACTTAAGTTTGGTTTACTTTTTTTAGTTGCTATTGTTGCCTCTGTAGCTACTATTGTTAATTTTTCTGCATCAGAAAATGTAAAAAGTAATACTCAAAAAGACGTTGTGAAAACTAACGAAAATGTAGTTGATCAACAAAAATTAGACACAAAGTCTAATGATTTTATTGTGAAGAATCAAAATGATGCTTCTAACAATAGTGTCGTTTCAAAAATTCAAACTATTTCTGATGAGAATCACCAAGTAGTTGAAAATGAAAAATCTTCAACTGAAATTGATGTTTTAAGAGCAAAGCATCAAGAATTGCTGGACAAAGAACTTTTTAAGAAAACATTAATGTTATCAAGAAAAGAAAGAAAAGCAGCAGGACTTCCTCCAAATAAATATGCTGAAGTAGAGTGGGCTTTAACTATGAACCCAGCTTTAGGAAGACCTACTCCTGAAAATTTAACAAAAATCAGAGAGGAACTTGAAAAAGTTAGACAGAATGCTTTAACAGAAAGAACACCTGGTGATGGATTAGATAATCCATGGATTGAACGTGGTCCTAACAATGTAGGTGGGCGTACAAAAGCGCTTCTTTTTGATCCAACTGACGCTACATTTAAAACAGTGATTGCTGGAGGAGTAAGCGGAGGTCTTTGGAAAAATACAGATATTACAACTGCTACAAATTGGACTAGAATGACTTTGCCAGAACATTTAAATGTACAAAGCATAACAGTAGATCCAAACAATTCTAGTATTTGGTATGTTGGAACTGGTGAATCATATACTAGTGGTGATGCAAATGGAAATGGAATTTGGAAATCAACAAATGCAGGAAATTCTTGGTTTAGAGTTTTTGGTGGAGGTACAGTTACTTCAACACCAAGAGCGGTATATAATCTTCAAATAATTTCTCCTTCAAACGCAGGTGTAATAAGAGGTTATGTTACTTCACTTGCAAGTTTTGGTAATCCGATAACTAATTTTACAGCTCCTATTGCTTTAGTAAATGATGGTAACACTACAACTCCAGCTGGAAGTACAACAGATGATGCTTGTTCAGCTTTAACAGTAGGTTCACTAACAGGAAAAATTGCACTAATTAGAAGAGGTCAGTGTTCTTTTGAATCAAAAGCTTTAGCTGCCCAAAATGCGGGTGCAGTTGGTGTAATTATTATGAATAATGTTGCTGGTGGTGGTGTTTTAGGTATGGCAAGTTCTAGCTTAGGAGCTACCGTGCCAACCATTATGGTTTCTAAAGAAGATGGAGATTTGTTAGTAGCAAATTTAGCTAACTTAACTGGAAGTTTTCAACCAACTGGGCCTGGTGAATTTACAGGTTTAGAAATTAGTAATGTCCAATATATTAATGATCTTGCTATAAAAAATAATGGTGGAGTATCTGAAATTTATGCAGCTGTTGGTGACAGTTATAATAATGGTGGCTATGCAAATGCAAGTAATTATGGTTTATATAAATCAATAAATGGTGGTACAACTTGGACCAAATTAACGTTACCTGTTACTCCTAGTGGAAATCAAACATGTCCAATGGATATAGAAATTGCCTTTGGAGGTAAAATTTGGGTATCTTCTACTGAAAGTGCAACTTTTGGAGATGGAGGAGGGAAGATTTTTGTATCTACAGACAATGGTGCAACTTTTACTACTAAACATACTATAGTTGGTAACGGTGGTGGAGGAAGAACAGAAATTGAAGCTTCTAATACAACGGCAGACAAAATTTATGTGTTAGCTCAATTAAATCAAGCGGACGCAGCTAATCCAACTATTGAAGTTCAAATTTTAAGAACTACCGATGGATTTACTACTGCTCCAACAGTATTAACTCTTCCGGCAGATAACGATACAAGATCTGCTACTTATGGGTTTACAGGTGCACAATCTTTTTATAATTTATTTATTGAATCAGATCCTTCTAATGATGCCAATTTATTTGTTGGAGGTTTAAATATATTAAAATCTACAAATAGTGGTACTTCTTGGGCTCAAATTTCACAATGGAATGGTGGTAATTTAGTACATTCAGATCAACACGCTATGACTTTCAGACCAGGAACTCCAAATTCAGCTGTTTTTGGTAATGACGGAGGTGTTTATTATTGCGCAAGTTTATCTACAGCTACAAATACATCATCAGCAATGGTAGAAAGAAATAACGGTTATAACGTTACACAATTTGTTGGTGTTGCAGTAATGCCACAAGGTGTTGCGGGAGTAACTGGCGACTTCTTTGTAGCGGGAGCTCAAGATAATGGTTCAAATTATTTCCCTTCTTCTAAAAGTACTACTACAGGTGATCCTCTTTCTGTTAATGCTAGTACTGAAGTTCAAGGTGGAGATGGTGGAATTCCATTATTTGCCCAAGATTCAGATAAATATTATGTTACAAACTATGTTTATAATGATAATATGAATGTAAGAGGTTTAAATGGAGCTGCTACAAAAGTATTAAGTGACGGAACATTAGATAGAGGTTTGTTTTACCCTGCCATGGGACTAGATTCTGCTAATGATATTGTATACTCAGATTTTACAGATGGAACTAACAGAGTTTATTATGTAAGAAGATATTCTGCTTATAGAGCAGTAGCTGCGGCTACTAGAACTGACTTAACAAGTACGTTATTAACTTCATATCCAACGGCTATTTCTCCAGGAAAAGCTACACCAACTACATTATATGTTGGAACAGCTAATTCAAGATTCTTAAAATTAGTAAATGCAAATACAGCTATAGCTACTTCAGTTTGGACAGATATTACTGGGCCTAGTTTTGTGGGAAGTATTTCTGATATTTCTTTTGGAGCAACAGACAATCAAATTTTTGTAACCATGAGTAATTATGGTGTTACAAGTATTTGGTATACTTTAAATGGAGGTACAAACTGGTATAGTTTGGAAGGTAATTTACCTGATATGCCTGTAAAAGCAATTCTTCAAAACCCTTTAGTGGCTAATGAATTAATGATTGGTACAGAATTAGGTGTTTGGTATACAGTTGGATTTAATCCTGCAACTTCTGCTAATCAAGCATTAACATGGTATCCTTCTTTTAATGGAATGAGTAATGTTAAAGTTACGGATTTAGATTTACAACCCAACTCACCAACTGCACCAACTGCCTATAATGTTTTTGCTTCTACGTACGGAAGAGGTGTTTTCTCAAGCCAATTATGGTTTTGTGGAGCAACTACAACTACTTGGAATGGTACTGCATGGAGTAATGGTGTGCCAACATCTAAAACGGCTGTTGTTTTTTCAGGAAACTTTACATCAACTGCTAGTTTAGACGCATGCTCAATAACAGTAAATACAGGTGTAACAGTTACAATTGCGACTGGACATACTTTAAGAGTAGGTGATAACATTACAGTGAACGGTACAGGATCATTAGTTATTAATAATGATGCGGCATTAATTCAAAATGCTAAACATGCTGTAAATACTGGAAATATAGTGGTAAAAAGAAATTCTACAGCAATGATTCAAAATGATTATACTGCTTGGTCATCACCTGTTGTAAATCAAAATTTATTAGCTTTTTCTCCGGGTACTGCAGTAAGTCGTTTTTATCAATATTTATTTACAGGAACAACAACGCCTACAGCTTATCAGTCTGTTACGCCGTCAACGAATTCGTTTTTACCTGGAAAAGGATATATGATTCGTGTAGCAACAGCTTGGTCACCAACTGTACCAACTGTATTTAATGGTCAATTTACTGGAGTTCCAAATAATGGAAGTATTACTTATACTGTAGGTCAAGGATATAATTTATTAGGAAATCCTTATCCTTCACCTATTGACGCAACTAGTTTAATTAAAACAAACGGGAAATTAGGGGCGCTTTATTATTGGTCACATAAAGTTGCAGCAAGTGGTGGAGTTTATCCTTCAAATAATTATGCTTCATATAGTTTGTTAGGTGGTGTGGCTTCTGCAAATGGAAGTGCAATTCCAAATGACAAAATTCAAGTTGGTCAAGGATTCTTTGTAAATGCAATTGGAGCTTTTGATGTGAAATTTGAAAATGAATTACGTGTTGATGCTGTAACAACAACTCAGTTTTTTAGATCAGGTAGAGAAAATACTTCTACTAATGAAGTGGCAGAAAACCATAGAGTTTGGTTAAATCTTAATGGGAAAACAACAGGTTTCAATCAAATTTTAGTAGGATATTCTTCTATTGCAACAAATAATTTTGACGATAATGTTGATGCATTAATGTTTGATACCTCTAAAACCTTTTTATACAATGTATTAGATAATAAAGAACTAGTAATACAAGGTAAAGCTTTGCCTTTTACAGATAGTGATGTTGTTAAATTAGGATTAAAAGTTATTGAAGCAGGTGAGTTGGAAATCAATATTCAACAAGTTGATGGCTTATTTACAAATCAGGATATCTATGTTAAAGATAAATACAGTAATGTAATCCATAATTTAAAAGAAAGCGCATATAAATTCACGACTGAAGCGGGTACGTTTAACGATAGATTCGAATTAATCTACAAGAATGCAAACCAAGAAGTGTTAGCAATAAGCACAGTTGATCTTTTTGTAAAGAATAATGATTTAACAATTCAATCTAATCAATCTGCTATTTCTAGTATAGAAGTGTTTGATGTTTTAGGAAAACTTATTTTTACGAAAACAGGTATCAAGTCAAAACAGTTTAATACGAATCAAATTACTGCAAATAATCAAGCTTTAATTGTGAAAATTCAATTAGAAAATGGTGAAGTTGTCGTGAAGAAGATGGTTATGTAATTTTTAAAATATCTTTAAAAAAGCCCACATTTATGTGGGCTTTTTTTGTTATATCTTGTTTTTTGTGGAATATTATTCGTTTTTTGTTAATTTTAACTTTTTTTTTATAAATTAGGCCCAAAATAAAACATTATGAAAAACCCCCAGTCATTTTTTGTTAAAATCATTTTTTTTATGTTAATTTCTGTCGTTTTTGGTAAGGGTTATTCCCAAACTGAAAAACAAGTTCAAGAAATAATAAAAGATTATGATATGGTTAAGGCCAATCAATTACTACAAAATGTAAAGCAAAGAGAGCTTCTACAACGTAAAGAAGTTCAAGCTTTTGCTAAAGCAAACAAACTTCCGATTTACAAGGAAAATCCAAAAGGAGGCTTTGATCAGTTAATGAGAATCTCACCAGAAGGAATTCCATTGTATTATTCTATTGACAATGTAGAAGCCGCAATTTCAACCCGAGTACCGCATTTACGAACAGGTGGTTCTTTAGGAATCAATTTAACTGGACTCGGAATGGTGCCACGTATGTGGGATGGAGGTCCTATTCATGATCATCGTGAATATTCAGGAAAAATAAACATGGTGGATAATACGGTTAGAGATGTCAATAGTTTTCATGCTATCCATGTAATGGGAACTATTATTGGAACTGGAGTAACACCTGCAGCAAAAGGTATGGCTCCTGATGCTACTTCAAGATCATTTGATTGGAATGAAGATGAATCGGAGGCAATTTCTGAAGCTATGAATGGGATGTTATTGTCCAATCATTCTTACGGAACTCCTGTTGGAAGTAGTAGCGCTGTTCCACCTAACTTAATGCCGGCTTGGTATATGGGTTCTTATGTGGCAGATAGTTATAATTGGGATGTTATTGCCTATACTTTTCCAAATTATTTACCAATTATGTCAGCAGGAAATGATGGCACAAATAATGGTAATACAACCCCAACTACAACTGGATATGATAAATTAAATGGAAATAAAAACGCCAAAAATATTTTAACTATTGCAAATGCTCAAGATGCTTCTTTTAATGCAACTGCACCGTTTGCTTTAATTAGTGGTGGAACTGTACATAGTTCTTCTAGTCAAGGTCCTTCAGATGATAAAAGAATTAAACCAGATGTAACTGGAGATGGAGCAGGAACTGGTTCAGGAATTTATTCTGCAGGAAACGGTTCAGGTACTGGAGGTAATATTATGCAATATTCAACTTTACTTGGTACTTCAATGGCAGCACCAAATGTAACAGGAACTTTGACATTAATTCAACAACATGCCAATAATGTGAATGGTAAATTTATGCGTGCTTCTACTTTAAAAGGATTAGTATGTCATACCGCAACAGATAGAGGGAATGTTGGACCAGATGCCAATCATGGTTGGGGTTTAGTGGATGCGAGATTCGCAGCCGAAACCATAACAAATAATGGTTTAACTTCATGGATATCAGAAGAATCTTTAGCTCAAGGTCAATCTGTAGTGAAACAATTTGTAGCTACAGGTGGAACAACTCCGCTATTAAGTTCCATTTGTTGGACAGACGTACCCGATATTTCAAAAGTTAACACTACTTCAACAGTCAATGATACAACTCCAGATTTAACTAATGATTTAGATATTAGAGTAACTCAAGGGGCTTCAATTTTTTATCCTTGGCGTTTAACAAATGTTGCTACAAATCCAGCAACAAGATCAGGGGACAATCCTGTAGACAATGTTGAAAGAGTTAATATAGATGCGCCAACAGCTTCAGCTGTTTATACCGTTACAATTACTCACAAGGGTACTTTGGCAGACGGACCTCAAAAATTTGCCTTAGTAGTTACTGGAGTTACTTCAAACTTTACATTTAAAACACTAACAGATACACAAACTAAATGTTCTAACTCAGGTAATGCAGTTTATCCTTTTTCTTTAACAAAAATTGGTGGAGCAAATATAACAATGAGCTCTGCAAACGTTCCGGTTGGTGCAACTTTAGCTTTTAGTGCCAATAATTTTTCGACCAACGCAACATTTGATATTACTATAAGTAATTTAGCTTCAGTTGCTGCAGGTTCATATACTATCGATATAATTGGGAATAATGGCACGGAAACCGAAATAAGAAAATTATTTTTGACCGTATATCACCCTACATTTTCTTCTCCAATTTACTCTTCTCCTGCCGATGGTTTAACAGGTGTAACTACCGCTAAAAAATTAATCTGGCAAAATGATATCAACGCCACTAGTTGGGATGTACAAGTTTCAACTTCTCCAATATTTAGTACAATTGCTTTTTCTGGAAATGTAACCACTCCTTCTTTTGATTTATCTGGTTTAGCTTCTCAAACTATTTACTATTGGAGAGTACGTCCTTTAAATTCATGTGCAACTGGTAGTTATATTTCGAAACAAAGTTTTCAAACAGCTATTGTGGATTGCGCACCAGCGGCTTTTAATGGAGCAGCAGGAGTAGTAACTATTCCAACAACTGCTGGAGCAACTGCTTCTAAAACCATAAATGTAACGGGTGGTTTAACTATTGGTAAAATCTCTGCAACGGTTAATATTACTCATACCTATGTTCAAGATATGACCATTACTTTAACTGGACCAACTTCAATTGGAAGTCCTGTAGTAGTTTTGCAAAAAGAAGCTTGTGGTGGTCAACCAGATATTAATTGTACTTATGATGACGCTGGTGTTGCTCCAACTTGTAGTGCAACTACTCCAGCTATTTCAGGATCAATTAAATCTTTTGAATCACTTACGGCTTTTGATGGTTTGTTGGCTGATGGAGTTTGGACTTTGACCGTTAACGATCCGTATAATGGAGACGGTGGAACTTTAAATTCTGTAAGTTTAAAAATTTGTGCAAAAACAAACATCACACCAGTCCCTGTTTTAACTACAAATGCTCTTAATGTTGTAGCTACTTCTACTTCAGTAATTACTAGTGCAGATATAAATGCAACATCAACTGCGCAAACAGATTTACAACAAACGTATACTTTGGTTCAGGCTCCGGTATTAGGGAATTTAAAAAAGAATGGAACTAATTTGATTGCAGGTAATACTTTCACTCAAAAAGATATTAATGATGGAATTATAACTTATGTAAACACTGAAGTAACTTCTACTACAACCTCTTTTAAAATTGAGGTTAAAAACATTTCTAATGGATGGGTTGGAGGTAGACAAGTATCTGTTAATGTTGTGGCTTGTGGAAGTATATCCACAACATGGAATGGTACTGCATGGTCAAATGGAATTCCTTCAAAAACAACTGCAGTAGTTTTTACGGGTAATTATAGTTCAATAGGAAATATAGAGGCTTGTTCGGTAGTAGTTAATACAGGTTCAAATGTAACCATTAATTCTGGTCACACATTTATCACAAACGGTTCAGTTACAACAAACGGTTCTGGAGTGTTTACAGTAAATAACAATGCAGCGTTAAGACAAATTGATCCATCAGTTGTTAATGTTGGTAATATTATTGTGAAAAGAAACTCAGCTTCAATGGTTCGATTAGATTATACAGCATGGTCTTCACCAGTTGTAGGACAACAATTACAAGCGTTTTCACCTAATACATTAGCTGGAAGATTCTATCAATATTTATTTACAGGAACAACAACGGCTACTTCATATCAATCCGTAACCGCAACTAATAATTTTATTACTGGAAAAGGGTATATGATTCGTGCAGCAAATGATTGGCCTCTTACACCAACTATTTTTAATGGCCAATTTACAGGTGTTCCCACAAATGGTAATGTTTCTCAAAGTATTGGAATTGGGTATAATTTACTTGGGAATCCGTATGCTTCACCTATTGATGCTAGAGTATTTTTGACATCAAATCCATCAATCGGAACAGTGTATTTTTGGACTCATTCTGTGGCGGCTATAGGTTCAGCTTATCCTCAAAATAATTATGCTTCCTATACTACTTTAGGTGGAACAGCTTCAGCAGCTGGTGGTGCAGTTCCAAATGGAACAATTCAAACAGGACAAGGGTTTTTTATTAATGCATCGGCTGCAGGAACAGCAAATTTCTTTAATACACAAAGAGTTAATGCTTCTGTAAGTACGCAGTTTTTCAAATCTTCCAATGAAATTTCATCGAATGAACAAACTGAAAAACACAGAATTTGGTTAAATTTAAATGATTCTACAAATTCATACAATCAAATTTTGGTTGGCTATACAGATAATGCTACTAGCGGATTTGACAACACAATTGATGGGAAAGTATTTGATACGTCTAACACTATGTTATATAGCATCATTAATGATTCTGAATTTGTTATTCAAGGTAAAGGTTTACCATTTACAGATACAGACGAAGTTCCATTAGGATTAAAAGCTACTACTGCTGGAAACTATGTTATTTCATTAGAAAATGTAGATGGTTTATTTGCTGTTCAAAATATATTCCTAAAAGATAAAGTTGCAAATAGTATACATGATATTAAATTAGCGCCTTATTCATTCTCAACTACAGAGGGAGTATTCAATAACCGATTTGCTATAGTTTATCAAAATTCAGCACTATCAAATGAGACTTTTGTGTCTAATGAAAGTATTACGGTTTTTACTAAAGATGATAAAATTCAAATAAATGCAACTTCAGAAATAGCTGCTGTTCAAGTGTATGATATTTTAGGAAGATCGATTTATAACTATAAAAATTGTAATGAAAAATCAGTAATCATTTCAAATCTTATAAGTAAAAATCAAACTTTAATTGTTAAAATAGTATTGAAAAATGGTGAAACATTCATTAAGAAAATTATAGTATAAATTTTTTTTTTATAAGTTTTTAAATTGGCTCCTGATATGGAGCCAATTTTGTATTAGTGTTTTTTATCGATTTTATTGTTTGTTTAACGATTTTTTTAAAATATTTTTTTATATTCGTGAACTAAAGTTAAATTAACACATGCCCCAAATGAAAAATAAACTACTAAAAATCAGTGTTTTATTTGTTTTTATTGCTTTTAGCTGCTTTTTTCTATACCAAAAAGATTCTTTTCAAGAAGCTGGTTTAGAAGGACAATCAAGAGATAATAAAACAAAAAGTAAAAATCACAAATCTAACCTATCTGTTTTAAAGGTTGAAAAAGAACCAATTGTATCTGCTGAAACAAAAGCAGGACAAGTTTTTAATAACAGAAAAAAAGTTTCAACAATTGCTAAAATTCAAGAAGTCACTTCGGAAAGTGGTTCTGTTTTAAGTGAAAAGCAATTAGATTCTGTTGAAAAATTAAGAGCAAAATATGAAGATTTTATTGTCAATCATCCTAATAGAAAGACAATGGCTCTGCCTAAATTAGAGAGAAAAGCTATAGGTTTGCCTCCAAATAAATATAATGAACAAGATTGGTTGTATTCTGCAGATCCAAATTTAGGCAGACCAACTCCTGAAATTACTCTTGCGATACAAAAAGATTTAAATGACAAACTTGAATCTGGAAGAGTTCCAGGTGATGGTATGGATAATCAATGGGTTGAAAGAGGTCCAAATAATGTTGGAGGAAGAACAAGAGCTTTAATGTTTGCGCCAGGTAGTGCAACAAAAGTTTTTGCAGGAGCCACAAGCGGTGGTTTGTGGGTAAATAATGATATTACAAGCGCTGCAAGTTCTTGGTCTCAAGTTTCTGGAGTTCCAAGTAACATGTCAGTTACTTGTATAACTGTTGATCCACAAAATGCTAATATCATGTATATTGGTACAGGTGAAGTATATACTTGGGGTGCAGTAAACGGAAATGGAGTATACAAATCAATTGATGCAGGTGTTACTTGGAGAAATGTTTTTAGTACTTCTGACGCTGTAAATATTAATGATAGATTAACGTTTATTCAAGCAATTATTGCATGGAGAAATCCAACAACTAATTTAACAGAAGTTTATTTTGGTGCCGATGCCATGAATGTAAATTATGCAGGTGCATTAAATCCTGGAGGAGCAACTGAAACTTTTGGAAGAAATACTATTGGTGTTTGGAGAAGTACAGATGGCGTAAATTTTGCGCGTCAAACAACGGCAAGTTTGCTTTATACTGTAGGAAAATACGTGACAGCCGACAGTTTTACTATAGATTCTGTAGGTAATTTATTTATGGGAACAAAATACAGCTACGTGAATGCAGGTGGTGGTGGAAAAATTTATAAATGTACTACTGGTGTAGATTGGGCTTTAGTGAGAACTTTGGCTTCTGCTAATGGACGTGTTCAATTAGTAGCGTCAAAAACTACAGCAGGAAGAATGGTAGCGTTATGTGAAAATTACACTAGCGGTTTGCCTGTTATTAGAAGATCAACAGATGCTTTTGCAACTATAGACACAAGTGTTCCTTTACCAGTAAGTAGTGGAACGCAACCACCAGCTGCTACAGACTTTACCAGAGGTCAAGCTTTTTACGATTTAATGATTGGAATGAATCCTACAAATGATTCAGAAGTTTATGTGGCTGGGATTGAAATTTTCAGAAACACACAAATGTTTAAAGCAACTCCACTTGCCGCTGATTGGGTACAATTAACAGATTGGACATTGGCTCCTTCAGCAACGGGGAATGCAGTAGCAAGTACGCTAGATGGTGTGCATTCGGATCATCATGTTATGGCATTCGCATCAGGGTTAACAACAAGAGTAACTTTTGGTTGTGATGGTGGGATATATTATTCAAATGATTCAGGAAATGCAATCGGAGAAAGAAATAATGGATATAATGTAACTCAATTCTACAAAGGTGGAATTAATCAAACAGGTGGCCAAAAATTATTAGCAGGTGCGCAAGACAATGGTTCGCAATTAATTAGTCCTGCACCAGCTGCTGTTGGTAGTTCTGTCGAGGTATTTGGAGGTGATGGATGTTGGGAATTTATTGACAAGCAAAATGAATTTATGGTTACATCCTACGTTTATAATAGTTATTTCTTTACCAGATATGATACTGAAATCGCTACAACTTATATAGCTAATGATTATGGTGGTTCTGATGGGGATTTTGTGAATCAATGTGGTTTAGATAGTAATGCCAATATTCTTTTTGCAAACGGAACTGCAGCAGGAGTTTTTCAAATATATAGATATGCCATTGATCCAGCTGCTGGAGGTGGGAATGGTGCAACAACAGTTTCTACTTTGTCAAATGCGCTTTTAACTAGTATTCCTACTTATTTCGAAGCTTCACCATATACGGCAAATAATTTATTAGTTGGTTTAGCAAATGGTAGATTAATAAAGATTATTCGTTCTAATGGATTAACTACTGGTCCTGTGGGAAGTCAACCAGCCTATTCATCAATTGGTGATGCAAGTTGGGTTGGTGCAATTTCGGATATTCGTTTTGGAGCTTCAGATAATGAAATATTTGTTACGTTTCATAATCATGGTATAACAAGCGTATGGTACAGTACTAACGGTGGTACTTCTTGGGTAAGTAAAGAAGGTGATTTACCGAATTTATCTGTTAAATGTATTTTACAAAACCCTTATGCTACAAATGAAGTGATTGTAGGTACTAATTTAGGAGTTTGGTATACAGTGAACTTTAATGACGCTTCACCAAATTGGCGTCGTGCTAATAATGGAATGAAAGACGTTCCTGTTTTATCTTTTGATTATAGAGCAGCAGATAGAGTAATTTTAGCTGCTACTTATGGTAGAGGTATGTGGACTGGAGAGTTCTGGCAATGTGGCGCAACAATTAAAACATGGAATGGAACCGCTTGGTCTCCAGTTGGAACACCAACAAAACGTGATGCGGTTGTTTTTGCTGGTAATTACACCTCTACAGCAAGTTTAGATGCATGTTCTGTGACTGTTAACGCAGGTGCAGCAGTAACTTTTGTTTCTGGTCATTCGTTGAGAGTTGGTGAAAATATTTCAGTAAATGCAACAGCTTCTCTAACTATTAATAGTGGGGCTGCTTTAGTTCAATATACAAAACATGCTGTAAATACAGGAAATATTATCGTGAAACGTACTTCAACTAATATGGTTCGTAATGATTATACTGCTTGGTCTTCACCAGTAGCTGGTCAGAATTTATTAGCGTTTTCTCCAAATACTGTCGCAACACGTTTTTACGAGTATTTATTTACCGGAACAACAACACCAACGGCTTATCAATCTGTAGTGCCTTCTTCAAACCCTTTTACTTTAGCTAAAGGATATATGATACGTGTAGACAATAACTGGACTAGTACTCCGGCTGCATTTAATGGACAATTTACAGGTGTTCCAAATAATGGAACTGTAACTTATGCTGTGGGTCAAGGATATAATTTATTAGGTAATCCATACGCTTCACCAATTAGTGCTTATAGATTTTTAATTACGAATCCAAAGGTAAATGCTCTTTATTATTGGACACATACTGTTGCCGCGGTTGCAGGTGCGTTTCCACAAAATAATTATGCTTCATATACTACGTTAGGAGGAACTGCTTCTGCTGCAGGTGGCGCTATTCCAAACGATAAAATCAATGTAGGTCAAGGTTTCTTTATTCAAGCGGCTGCAGCTTATACAGTAACTTTCGAAAATGAATTACGTGAAGATGCTTCTACAACTTCTCAGTTTTTCAGAACGACAGATAATGATGCAGAAAAACACAGAATTTGGTTGAATTTAAATGATAGTAGCAAAAGCTATAATCAAATTTTATTAGGTTATGTGGAAAATGCTACTAATGGAATTGATAATAAAATTGATGGTAAAATGTTAGACACATCTAAAACGATGTTGTATAATTTAATTGACGATAAAGAATTTGTTATTCAAGGTAAAGGATTGCCTTTCTCTGATGATGATGTAGTGAAATTAGGATTAAAAGTAACGGAGGCAAGTAATTTCGAAATCAACATTCAACAAGTTGATGGCGTGTTTGAAGGACAAGATGTTTTTGTTAAAGATAAGTACACTGGCGCGATTCATAACTTAAAAGATGGTGCTTATTACTTTATCTCTCAAGCGGGAACTTTTAATGATAGATTCGAATTGATTTACAAAAAACCAACAAATGAAGTAGCTATTAGTATTGGAAACTCAGTTGATGTTTTAGTAAAAAATAACGAACTATCAATTCAAACGTATCACTCTGCAATCGCTAGTATTGAAGTATACGATGTTTTAGGAAAAGTAGTTTTCACTAAAAACGGAATCAATAACAAGCAATTTAATACGAATCAAATTACAGCTTCAAAACAAGCTTTATTTGTGAAAATTCAATTAGAGAATGGAGAACTAGTAGTGAAGAAAATCATTATATAGTTTCTCTCAATAGATTAAAATAAAAAAGGCTCCGAATTTCGGAGCCTTTTTTATGCTTTATTGTTTTTGAAATAATTCCGTAAAATATTTATAGAATAATGGAATCGTTTCAATTCCTTTCATATAATTAAAAATACCGTAATGTTCGTTTGGTGAGTGAATCGCATCACTATCTAAACCAAATCCCATTAATATCGTTTTGCTTTTTAATTCTTTCTCAAACAACGCTACAATCGGAATACTTCCTCCTGAACGAACTGGAATAGCAGAAACGCCAAAAGATTCCGTATACGCTTTATTAGCGGCTTGATATCCGATGCTGTCAATCGGAGTTACATAACCTTGACCACCATGATGTGGAGTTACTTTAACCGTAACTGCACTTGGCGCAATAGATTCAAAGTGTTTTTTAAACAATTCTGTAATATTTTCCCAATCTTGGTTAGGTACTAATCGCATAGAAATTTTCGCAAATGCTTTACTAGCAATTACTGTTTTTGCACCTTCACCAGTATAACCACCCCAAATTCCGTTCACATCCAAAGTTGGACGAATAGAATTTCTTTCATTAGTAGAATAACCAGCTTCACCGAAAGTATCTGAAATGTTTAAAGCTTTTTTATAATCGTCTTCAGAATACGGTCTTTTTGCCATTTCGGCTCTTTCTTCTAAAGATAATTCTTCCACACCATCATAAAAACCTGGAATCGTAATATGATTGTTTTCATCGTGTAATGAAGCAATCATTTTCGTTAACACATTAATTGGATTCGCTACAGCACCACCATATAAACCAGAATGTAAATCTCTATTCGGACCAGTAACTTCCACTTCCACATAACTTAAACCACGTAAACCAGTAGTGATTGAAGGTTGTGTGTTAGAAATCATTCCCGTATCTGAAATTAAAATTACGTCACAAGCTAATTTTTCTTGATTGCGTTCTACAAACCAACCTAAGCTTTTTGAACCTACTTCTTCTTCACCTTCAATCATGAATTTCACGTTACAAGGTAAATTGTTGTTCGCAATCATGTATTCGAAAGCTTTCACGTGCATATACATTTGACCTTTATCGTCACAAGCACCACGAGCAAAAATTGCACCTTCTGGGTGAATTTCGGTTACTTTAATAACGGGTTCAAATGGAGGTGAAGTCCATAATTCAATTGGATCTGCGGGTTGCACATCATAATGACCATAAACCAAAACGGTTGGTAAGTTTGAGTCGATAATTTTATGTCCATAAACGATAGGGTAACCAGGTGTTTCACACATTTCTACCACATCGCAACCTGCTTTTTCTAAACTTGCTTTTACCGCTTCAGCCGTATAAATTACATCTTGAGCATACGCACTATCCGCACTTACAGAAGGCATTTTCAGTAATTCAATTAATTCTTCAATGAAACGTTCTTTGTTTTCTTGAACGTATTGTTTTATGTTTTCCATGTTGTTTTTTTATAAAGTTCAAATATACGAAATGAATTTTAAAGGGAAAAGGCAAAAGAGAAAAGGCAAAAGAGAAAAGGTGAAAGGGAGAAGGTGAGGATTGGAACGTAAACAACACAGATTGGATGAATTTAAGAAATTAGTATAACTTATTTATTTGGGTTTCGAAAAAATCAACATCTAAAATAAATTTAGCATGTAGAATTAGAGATATTTCTCAGATTTATTTAATTACCTGAATCTGTGTTTCGAAAAAATCAATATCTAAAATCAAATTTAGCACGTAGGATTAAAGTTATTTCTCAGATTTATTTAATTTTCTCAATCTGTGTTTCGAAAAAATCAACATCTAAAATAAATTTAGCATGTAGAATTAGAGATATTTCTCAGATTTATTTAATTACCTGAATCTGTGTTTCGAAAAAATCAATATCTAAAATCAAATTTAGCACGTAGGATTAAAGTTATTTCTCAGATTTATTTAATTTTCTCAATCTGTGTTTCGAAAAAATCAACATCTAAAATAAATTTAGCATGTAGAATTAGAGATATTTCTCAGATTTATTTAATTACCTGAATCTGTGTTTCGAAAAAATCAATATCTAAAATCAAATTTAGCAAGTAGAATTAGAGAAATTTCTCAGATTTCTAAAACTTCTTCAATCTGTGTTTCGAAATATTCAAGTAAAAAACACTATTAAATCGTTGATATAAAAATAATTGAACATTGAACATTGGAAATAGATAATTATTATTATCTTTGCACCCTTAATTAACCGAGGTCGAGTACCTCAAATTTAATCCACAAGATTATGCCAGTAAAAATTAGATTACAAAGACATGGTAAAAAAGGGAAACCTTTTTTCTGGATCGTAGCTGCTGATGCACGCTCAAAAAGAGATGGTAGATTCCTAGAAAAAATTGGAACTTACAATCCTAACACTAACCCTGCAACTATTGATTTAAATATTGATAGTGCCGTTCAATGGTTACACAATGGTGCACAACCAACTGACACAGCTAAAGCAATTTTGTCTTACAAAGGTGCTTTATTGAAACATCATTTAGATGGTGGTATCAGAAAAGGTGCATTAACTCAAGAACAAGCAGATGCTAAATTAGCAGCTTGGTTAGAAGCTAAAGCTGGAAAAGTTGACGCTAAAAAAGACGGTTTAAGCAAAGCGGATGCTGATGCTAAAGCTACTGCTTTAAAAGCAGAAAAAGTAGCTAACGAAAAGCGTATGGCTGCACAAGCTGAAGCTGCAAAAGTAGAAGAAGTAGTTGAAGAAACTGCTACTGAAGAAGTTGCTGCTGAAGAAACTACAGAAGTGCCTGCTGCTGAAGGAACTAACGAAGAAACAGAAGCTTAATATACTGCGATTATGCGTAAAGACGAATGTTTCTATTTAGGCAAAATCGCTAAAAAATTTAGTTTCAAAGGAGAAGTTCTTATCTTTTTAGATACGGATGAACCTGAACTTTATCAAAATTTGGAATCAGTTTTTATTGAATACAATAAAAATCTGGTTCCATTTTTTATTGAAAAATCTGCCATTCATAGAGATAAATTCCTTAGAGTTAAATTTGAAGATGTTGATACGGAACTAGAAGCCGACAACATGAAAAATTTAGAAGTCTATTTACCTCTTACGATGTTACCGAAGCTGGAAGGTAACAAATTCTATTTTCACGAAATTATTGGATTTAAAGTAATCGATCAACGTTTAGGCGATATCGGAACGGTTCATGCTATTTTGGATAATGCGGCACAACCTATTTTTGAAATTTTCAAAGGACAAAAACAAGTTTTAGTCCCAATGATTGATTCTTTTATTATTGAAGTCAATAGAAAAGATAAAGAATTGGTTTTAAACACTCCAATTGGTTTAGTGGATTTGTATTTGGAGTAGTCAACTTCAACATTCAACATTCGTTACTCAACATTCAACATTCATTTTATGTTTAAGTTTAAACAATTCTCCATTCAACAGGAAAAATCTGCCATGAAAGTGGGAACAGATGGTGTTTTATTAGGCGCTTGGACACCACTAATCAACAATCCTTACAACATACTTGATATTGGCGCCGGAACGGGCTTAATTTCGCTTATGCTGGCTCAAAGAAGCTATGCAGAACAAATTGATGCGATTGAAATTGAAGAAAATGCGTTTGAAGAATGTGTAGATAATTTTGAAAACTCACCTTGGGGCGATCGATTATTTTGTTATCACGCTGGTTTAGATGAATTTGTGGAAGAATTGCAAGAAATTGACGAAGCAACCAACGAGTTTGAAATGGTAGAGCAATATGACATTATTGTTTCCAATCCACCTTTTTATTCTGAAGATTATAAAACACCAGATGAAGCGCGCGATTTAGCTCGTTTTGCAGATGCCCTTCCTTTTGAAGATTTAGTAGAAGCGGCTTATTTGTTGTTGTCTGAAAACGGAATTTTCTCCGTAATTATTCCTTATTCCGCAGAAGAAAATTTCATCGCTTTAGCGAAACAATCTTTATTATATCCTTTAAAAATTACCCGTGTAAAAGGCACACCCACTTCCGAAATTAAAAGAAGTTTATTAGCCTTTACTCGTGTCGAACAAACGCCAATTATTGATGAATTAGTCATTGAAACCGCACGTCATCAATACACTTCAGAATATATTGAACTTACGAAAGAGTTTTATTTGAAGATGTAGGTTTATTTAGATTTTATCCAATCTAATACATACGTTTTTGCCACTTCATCGATTTCATAAAATGAGGTATTAAGCTCTAGATTTTTAGAACTTGTTAAATAATGATTTAACGACTCAAAAATTTTAATATCAATGGTTTTATTATTTATAATTTTTAGCAAAGCAGTATTGCCAATAGGGTCTACAAAAATGTCATTGTTCCCTATTAGATAAACTGTTGGAATGGTAAGTTTTTCATAAACAGGAATAAAATTCTTTTTTAATAATTCTAAGTAGGATGAAAAGGTGATATACCAGCCAAAATCTTTTTTCTTGTACCCATACTTTTTCATAGTACTATAAATTACTTTTCTAAGAGGCATTAGATCTAAAGTAGGATTTCTATCTATAATTTTTGAAATACTATCCATGACCTTGAATTTTGTTTCATTATCAGTATATTGAAGGTTTTTTTCTTGTTTATTGAGTCCTGTTTTAATTTGATATTTTAATGATTCTGTAGCTCTTTCTACTGGTGTAGCCCATTGGATTAAAAAATCACATTTCAAACCTTTTTCTATGGCTCCTATTGTAATTAATCCACCATAACTATGTCCAATAAGTCCAATTTTTTTATTTATAAATTTCTCTGTTGTTTTTAATTCATTAAAAATAGATTGGAAATCTTCTGTCATTTCATTTATCGTGTAGGAGTTGTTGTTAAAAACACCTTCTGATTTCCCTACACCTCTTTCATCATATCTAAAGACTGCGATATTATTTTTTAATAATAATTCCGTTAAGATAAAATGTGAATTTCTAGTGTCTTTACCTGAACCTGGAACAATAAATACAATTTTGTCGTAGTTTGCTTTTGGTGTGATTAGCGTTCCAGTAAGTTTTATGTTGTCTTGTTTTTGTAAAACGGTATAATCATAAAACTCATAATTTTCTCGATTTGAAATTTCTTTCTCATAAAACATAATTTCTTGAGAAAACAGATTTAAACTCAATAATAAAAATAGGATAACAGAATTTTTTTTCATTTTATTTGTTTGATTTTTCTTATAAAGTGCTAAAATATATATAAGAATTTCAAAAACTATTTTTTTAACGACTTCTTAACTTCTAGGCAAAAATGAATCTGTAGTTTTTCAATTACTCCACTTTATACATACTTCTAAACTGATAAAAAACACGTTCTAAAAGTCGTAAATCTTCTGTGATAATAGCTGCAGAACCCCGCATTTCTTGTTGAAATTGAATTTTCTTTTTATACGATGTTTCCAATCCATTTGGTAAAGAAATATCTATAAGTAAATTCCCGTCTTTATCCGGAGTTAACGATATTCTTTTTACGTTACCTTTTAAAATTCCGAATTCTTTATCTGGAAAATTCGCTAAACGAATATTGACACGTTGGTTTTCTTTAATTTTTCCAGAGTTTAAGGCAGCCGCTTTTAATTTACCAATGAATCCATTTTGGTTTGTTGGAATAATCGCAAACATATTTTCTCCAGCCGTAATGTTTTGGTTCACCGACCAAATTTGTAAAAATGAAACAATTCCTTGTTCAGACGAACGAAAAACATAGTTCAATTCCCAATCTTTAATGGCTTTTTTAAGTTGGTAAAAGGCTTGTAACACATTCGTTTCTAAATTGGTATTTTCTTTGTTTTCGTTAATTTGTGTTGTTTGGTTGTTTCTTTTTAAGTCGTTTATGGATGATTTGGTTTGAGAAATAGAACTCAATAAATTTTTATAATTTTTCTCCGCTTGCAAATAAATTAAACGTTGTTTTTCGATTTCTTGAGCCGAAATTACGCCTTTTTTAAACAAGGTTTCTTGTCGGTTGACATCGTTTTTTTGAAGTTGTAATTCCTTTTCAGTAATTGTTTTCTGAGCTAGTAACAACTGTAATCTTTCGGCTAATTGTGTTTTTTCATAACCTTGTGCGTTGGTTTCTACATCAAAAGGTTGTAGCTTTTTATTTAAATGATCTGCGATATATTCTTTTTTAAAAACAGCAAAACTCGCTTCCACTTCTCCTAATTGGACGTTTTTAAATTTTCCGAAAGGGAATTCGCTTTTGTCTATATCGATATTTTCAATAGTCGATTTTAACAAAAAAACATCTTTGTAGTTGGCCGAGTTTTCAATCACCGCTAAAGGTGTGTCGGCTTTCACATTGGTTTTATCTTCAATTAAAATCGCTTGAATTTTTCCATTCACTTTGGCGACTAATTTTTCTGGTGGCGTGTTGGTGGTGATGATAATTTCGCTAGTCACCACATCTGGATATCTGATAAACCAAGAAGTGAATAACAACAATAAAATAATTCCAAAAATTAAAAAAGTACCCCAACGGATCATCCAATTCGGAACTTTGGTAAGTATATCTTGTACTTCTTCGCTACGAAGCTCGAAGTCGGTGTTTTGGTTTTCTAACATATTTTTGTTTTTAATCCTGCAAGGTTTTTGCAACCTTGTAGGTTTTGTTTTTATATTGATACCTACAAGGTTTTAGAAACCTTGCAGGAAAATTAGGTTCCTAATTGCAACTGATTTCTCACTAAATTATAGTAATTTCCTTTTTTGGCTACTAAGGATTCGTGGTTTCCTATTTCAATTATTTTTCCTTTTTCAAGCACTACAATTTGATCGGCATTCATTACTGTACTTAATCGGTGTGCAATAACCACAACGGTTTTGTCTTTGAAAAAGATATCTAGTTTTTCCATGATTTCCTTTTCGTTATTCGCGTCAAGCGCAGAAGTAGCTTCATCAAAAAACAACATTTCTGGGTTTTTATACACGGCTCTTGCAATTAATAATCGTTGTTTTTGTCCGGTACTCATTCCAATACCTTCCGAACCAATTTTAGTGTTATATCCTAAAGGCAATCCAGAAACATATTCTTTAATATTCGCCACATCAGTTGCATACACTAAACGTTCTTTGTCAATGCTATCCACGCCAATGGCAATGTTGTTGGCAATCGTATCGTTAAAAATAAAACCTTCTTGCATTACGGCTCCAATATTGTTTCGCCAAGCTTTTTGAGAAATGTTTTTTAGTTGTGCATTTCCAATGGAAATTTCTCCATTTTGTGGTTCGTAAAACTTTAAAAGTAATTTCATTAAAGTCGTTTTTCCACTTCCACTAGTTCCTACAATGGCTGTGATTTTATTGGCTGGAATCGTAAGGTTTAAATTATCTAAAACAGAAACATCGGATCCTAAATAACGAAAGGAGACTTCTTTTACGGTAATATCTTTATCATTCGGAATGTCATGGTTTTGATGTGCTTCTTGCTGAATTTCATCTTCTTTTTCGTGAATTTCAGACAAACGTGCTAAGGAAATTTTGGCATCTTGTAATTCTCTTACAAAACCAATTAATTGAGAAATCGGACCATTTAAACTTCCTACAATCGAACTAATGGCCAACATCATTCCTAACGTAATTGTGCCATCAATCACTAGCTTTGCAGATAAAACTAAGATAAAAATATTCTTTAATTCATTTATGATTTGAGAACCAGAGGATTGGGTTTGTTCTAAGATTAAACCTTTGGTAGAAACTCGGAACAAGCGAGCTTGCACGTATTCCCAGCCCCAACGTTTTTGTTTTTCGGCATTGTGCAATTTAATTTCTTGCATGCCGTTAATTAGTTCAATGACTTTGCTTTGTTCTTGCGAAACTTCAGAAAAACGTTTGTAATCTAATTCTTCTCTTCGTTTTAGAAATAAAGTAATCCATCCAAAATATAGAATACTTCCAGCAAAAAACACAAAGAAGATCATTAAATTATAATACGCTAAAACGCCGCCCATCACAATCATGTTAAAAACAGAAAAAATCACATTTAAGGAAGAAGTTGTAAGTATTCTTTCGATACGATGGTGGTCGTTGATGCGTTGCATGATATCGCCCGTCATACGAACATCGAAAAAAGATATAGGTAAATTCATTAATTTGATAAAGAAATCGGAAATTAATGAAATGTTGATTCTAGTGGAAAGGTGAAGCATAATCCAGCCTCGAATTAATTCTAAACCCATTCTTCCTGCAAAAAGGAAAAGTTGGGCGAATAAAATCATGTACACAAAGCCCATGTCTTGGTTTTGAATACCCACATCGACAATACTTTGTGTTAAAAAAGGGAAAATTAATTGTAAAATACTTCCTGCAAGAAGATTGACAACTAATTGTATTAAAAATGATTTATATTTAAATACATAACGAGATAATAAGCCAAAACCTAAGGCTTTTTTCTTACCGTCTTTATCTGTTGTGTCATTTTCTAAATCGTAAAAGGTAGGTGTTGGTTCTAATAATAAAGCCACACCTTCTTGGGTAAAATTGTCTGCATTGTTACCAATCCAGAATTTGATAAAATCGGTTTGATTGTATTCAATTAATCCGTAACCCGGATCTGAAATTAAATAGTTGCCTTTTTTGATATCATAAAGAACTACATAATGTTCTTTATTCCAGTGTAAGATACAAGGTAAAGGTGCTTCATCTAAACGTTCTAAGTTTAATTTCACTCCTAAAGTACGAAATCCAATTTTTTCAGCGGCATCAGATAAAAAAAGTAAATTACTTCCTTCACGAGTGGTTTCGCTGAAATCTCTTAATTGTTGGATGTTGATGGTTTTGCCATAATGTTTTCCTACTATTTTTAAACAGGTAGGTCCGCAATCTTTAGCATCGGCTTGTATGTAGGTTGGAAATTTTTTCAATTTTTATAAATTTTTTTCAAAAATAGGTAAAAAACTGTCTGAAAATACTTTCAGACAGTTTAAGTTGTTGTTTTAAAACTTAATGTTTTTTAACAAGATTTAGTATTTTAACTAACTATTACCAACAACATTTGCAAAGCATATAATACTCACCACCATTATTAATACAAGTCGTTTTGGTCATCCCTAAACAACCAGCTTCATATGAAGTTGAACAAGAATATGGTACTCCACCAATAATTTCTTTTTGATCATTTTTGCTCAATTGTTGAGCACCGTCTAAGTTTAAAATGTTTTTTAACATAATATGTTTATTTAATTATTAATAATTAGCAAGATCCAATTAGACATCTTCCGCAGTTAACATTTGTACCTGTCCATCTTCCGCCCTCTTCAAGACAAAATATTTTTGTAGCACATGAGTATAAGGTTTGACCTTGGCAAATTCCACCGTTAATGTTTTTTTGCTCGTTTTTGCTCAATTGTTGAGCTCCGTTTAAGTTTAAAATGTTTTTTAACATGGTTTTAGTTTTTTAAATTGTTATTTTATAGTTCAATTCTGCACCAGATTCTGCTTGATCCTCCACAACCTTTAACCCATCCAATTCCAGGAGAATTAGTTTGCATTTTGCATCCATTAGCTAAACATTGTGACATTGCTTCTGTAATTCCACCAGAAATTGTTTTTTGTTCGTTTTTGCTCAATTGTTGAGCTCCGTTTAAGTTTAAAATGTTTTTTAACATGATATAATTATTTTTTTGGTTGTTTTTTTCTCAAACATTTTATGTCAATTGAGAATTTTGACGCTTCTCGGCCAAGAATTTTTTTAAATATTTTTATACTGCACGTAATGTTTCTTCCGTTTCAATTTCTTGTTGAAACTCATTCATGAAATATTTTAAGTCGTTGATTTCATAGTTTTCTGGGAATAATTCGCCATTGATTATTTTTACAGGCGTATAATTGAATTCGTTTTTCAAACACCAATAATATTGATTTTGTACTTGTTGGTTCACAATCATATGCGGAGTTTCTACTGTCCATTTTGCTTTCCAATCCTCCAAATCTAATCGGTTGATGTGCCAATCGATAATTGCTTCTTGAGCTTTTTCAGGATTTTGTTCGTTCCATGCAAGTATATTCTCCACAATTGATTTATATGGATTGTCGTTGTTCTCTTGATTGATGTTAAAAAGAATATTCAAATGCATTTTCCCAGTGAACTTTTGATATAGTTCATATGCATCTTGAAAGGCTTTATGACAATGGCCACAACTAGGACTTAAAATAAGTGTAAGTTGTGTAGCTGCGTTTGTATTTCCAAATGTGATACCTTTAAGTTTTTCAAAATCATCATATTCTTCAATGTCTTTTGATAAAAATTGAAAAAGAGTAAAGTTTCTTTTGAACTTATTTAATGCAGTATTTGCATTTTCTAAACTGTATTTGGATTCTAAAACAGGTTTTATAAACAGCCAAATTGAGATTAAAAGAATACTTGAGAAAAGAAATACAGCCAGATTAATTTGAGAAATCACATCAAACGAAGTGTCAGCCAAAATAAAAAACACACTTTGAAGCACAATTAAAAAACTAACAGCAAGACATAATGTACACCATTTTTTTATTCCAAATTTTTGTAGCCAAACCGAATAGACTAACATTGGAAAGCTAAGAACGCTTAATAAACCAAAAAGTAAACTTGAGGTTTTTGGTGCTATTAGTATGGATAAGAAACTAATACCAAAATATAATATTGGTAAATCAGTAAAATTGAAAAAAGTATTTAGCTTGCTGTTTTTTGATTGTATAACCGAATTACAGGAAGCGCTCGGATTCATGTTACAAAATTTAGAGGCCATTTCATTTTTTACTCCAAATTTTTCCTGAATAATAAAAATACTAATTAGTATTCCAACCAAGCTAATTGCCAAAGAACCTAAAGCATTAAAACTGTAAGTATTATAATAAATTGACAATGAGATTAACGCAATAAACGGCAAAGTATATAACAGCCATGATGTAGATTTTTTGTTTGAAATGGATGTGATTTTTGTATTTGGTTCAATAGCCAGTATGATTCCGTTCCAAAATTCTAAGAAATTGGAATAGTCTAGTTGTTTCTTCTTTAAATCATCCTTTTCTATACTAATGTTTTTATCTGATTTGGTTACCAATACTAATTCGTTTTTATAAATAGCTAAAAACTGTTTTGGAAGTTCTTCAATTTGCTCTTTCGGAATTTTTACAGCAATATTTTCAATGGAAAGTAAATTAAGCGTGTCTGTAATGGCATACAAACTTGGGTAATTTGGATGAGACTGAAATAGATCTTCAAAATCATCAACTTCTTCACTAAATTGATTTTGATGTAAATACTTTTTTACTAAATTTTTCATCTTTTTTTTGTTTAAAGAAAACCCAAATGATTTTCTGGATATTTGACAAATATTAGATAGTTTATAGTAGAAAAAAAGCGTAAGGGTTTACAATTTGTAAATTATAGTGTCATAATTTATAAATTGTGTAGTGAATTTATATGCAGTAAATAAATGATATTCAGATTGTTAATAAACAATTGGACTGTATGATATTCTTGAAAAGTAAAACCCGATACATTTTTTTAGAAAAACCCTAAATTTGAATATAAATTAAAAACTATCTTATGAAAACCAAAAAATTAAATTTATTAGCTTTTAAGCAAGATGAATTGAGTAGAGAAGATTTCTCTTCAGTTAAGGCTGGAGATCCAGTTAAAATGAAACCAACATCTACTGCGTCTGGTTCTGGTGCTGGAGCCGGTGGAATATGTTATTATGATTTTGAAACGGGTGCTGTTTATTGCGAGCCAATAGAACAAATTTCTATTCCAACATCAGAACTTTAATTGATTCCTTGCACTATTTTAAACTTAAAAAAATAAAACATTTTATGAAAACCAAAAAATTAAATTTACTAGATTTTAAAAAAAATGAAATAAGCAACACAGATAGCTCTTTGTTTGTAGCAGGTGGTCCAATTATCCCTAAGCCAACCTCTACTGGTAACGGAAACGGTATAGGTGGTTCTGGTGGAATATGTTATTATGACTTAGATGGAGAACTTCTTTATTGTACAAGACCAGATACAGATGAAATACTACCAGTTGTAACAAATCTTTAATTAATTCCTTTAATAAATTGAACAGGTGTTACGCCTGTTCTTTTGTTAAAGGATTTTGTAAATGAAATGGCATTTTTAAACCCAACACTTTCCGCAATAGCTTGCGTAGAATATTTTCTATACGTTGGATTGTTTATCATTTCATTTATAACATAATTAATCTTAAGTTCGTTGGAATACTCACTAAATGATTTTTTAAAATTTTTATTTACTACATAAGACAAATAAGTAGTATTTGTTTTTAATTTTTTAGCTACTTCTTTTTGATTGAATTCTGCTTTTAAATAATATTTCTTTTCTTCTAATGCTTTTAGTTTAGTGATAATTTCAAGTTCTTTTGCTTCGTCAATACTAATAGTAGTTACAGGTTTATTGTTTTGGAAGTCAATAGTTTCTGTAGGAACGTTTTTAGGTTCTATTTGTTTGTTTTCTACTTCAGTTTTAACAGAAAACTCATTTAATAAATCCTGTACTTTTTTCTTAACCCTATTTTTTTCAATAATATTTTTCAGAAGTAATACAAGTAAACCTATGAAAAGTAGTATTGAAATAATTACCGACCATTTTTTGAATAAAACCTCATTTTTAAACTTTTCTTGAATCCCTAACATCTCTTTTCTAAGGTCTGATTTTTCAAGATTTGAATTAATATCAGTGGTTTGATCGTTTAAATTATTTTTGCTTTTTTCAAAATTATCTAAGTAAATTTTTGAATATTTTACAGCATTTTCGGGATCATTTTTAATTTCATATAGTTTAGATAAATAATAATTGGTATATATGAATGAATCTGTATTGAAATTTTTTATTTTGTTTATAGAATCTACTTTGTTAAAATAAACTAATGATTTATCATATTTTTTTAAATGAAAATAAAAATGAGCTACATTATAACAAGTTGTATAATAGGGTTTGTCTAATTTATTAGCTTTGATATCAAACAAAAGATTCATATAGCTTTTTTCTGCTAATGTATTTTTCTTTTGAATTTGATAAATAGCTATTAAACCAATTTGTGCGTTTGTTTTATTTTCAATTAAATTTTTAGAATAAATTATTGCCTTCTTAAAAAAGTAAATTGCAGAATCCAATCTTTGTGTTTTAGATGTTTCAAGCCAATAATAATTAGAATAATAATTTCCAATATTCAAATTAATATTAGATTTATTGTTTTCATATTGTTCCGGAGTGTATAAATTTTCGTATTTATTAACTTGTACGTCTGATTCTCTAGAGGTTTTTATAGCTAATTTGTAATTTTGAATTTCACCATAAATCAACGATATATTAATGTTGAATTTAATTACTTGAACAATATCATTTACTTGAATAGATAATTTTTTTCCATCCAAATAAGATTCTAACGCGGTGTTTAGATTTCCTCTTTTCCATTCAGATAGTCCTTTGTAGTTTAACAAATAAGCATGAAGTTTCGTTTTTTCTGTGGATGGCTTTAATTGTTTTAAATAATTAAGTGCAATTTGATAATATTTTTTGGAAGAAATACTATCATCTTTTCCCTGATATATGTACGATTTAATACCATATGCAAAAGATTTATGAAGGTTGCTTTTTGAAGCTTGAATTTTAGTAGCAATACTAAAAGAGCTTTCTATATCTGAACTTAACATTAATCTGGCTTTATCATGCAGTTTTTGGTATTCAGTATCCGTTAATGTTTTCTGGTTTTGTGAGAAAACAAATGAAGAAGCAAGTAGAAAAAAATAATACAAATAATATTTCATGGGATGATTTTGAGCAAAAATACATTTTTATTGAAAACAAATTTGAAGCTTCACATTTTTTTTAACTTTTGTTCTTCAATAAATCTAACAAATCAATTTACTTTTGTTAAAAAATAATTACTTTTGCAACACAAATTGATTTTTAATAGAGAGTACTGCACTGTATTGTGAGTTTCTCGTAATGACTTATACATATGAAACCAGATTTATTTCAATCGCCAGATTATTATTTATTAGACGATTTACTTACAGAAGAACATAAATTAGTTCGTGATGCTGCTAGAGCATGGGTAAAAAAAGAAGTTTCTCCAATTATTGAAGATTTTGCACAACGTGCCGAATTTCCTAAACAAATTGTTAAAGGTTTAGGTGAAATTGGTGGTTTTGGACCTTACATTCCAGTAGAATATGGTGGAGCTGGTTTAGATCAAATTTCTTACGGATTAATCATGCAAGAAATTGAAAGAGGTGATTCTGGTGTGCGTTCAACATCTTCGGTTCAATCTTCATTGGTAATGTACCCAATTTGGAAATACGGAAACGAAGAACAACGCGTGAAATATTTACCAAAATTAGCTACAGGTGAAATGATCGGATGTTTCGGATTAACTGAGCCAAATTACGGTTCAGATCCAGGAAGTATGATTACGAATTATAAAGATATGGGTGATCATTATCTTTTAAACGGTGCTAAAATGTGGATTTCAAATGCACCTTTCGCAGATATCGCTGTAGTTTGGGCTAAAAACGAAGAAGGAAGAATTCACGGTTTAATCGTGGAAAGAGGAATGGAAGGTTTCTCAACTCCAGAAACACATAACAAATGGTCATTACGTGCTTCAGCAACGGGTGAACTTATTTTTGATAACGTAAAAGTACCTAAAGAAAATTTATTACCAAATAAATCTGGATTAGGTGCGCCACTTGGCTGTTTAGATTCAGCACGTTACGGAATCGCTTGGGGTGCAATTGGTGCAGCCATGGATTGTTATGATACGGCTTTAAGATATGCTAAAGAAAGAATCCAATTCGACAAACCAATTGGTGCAACGCAATTACAACAAAAGAAATTGGCTGAAATGATTACTGAAATCACAAAAGCACAATTATTAACTTGGAGATTAGGTGTGCTAAGAAATGAAGGAAAAGCAACTACTGCTCAAATTTCTATGGCGAAAAGAAACAACGTAGATATGGCTTTAACTATTGCGCGTGATGCACGTCAAATGTTAGGCGGAATGGGAATTACTGGTGAATATTCTATCATGCGTCACATGATGAATTTAGAATCTGTAGTAACCTATGAAGGAACACACGACATTCACTTGTTAATTACAGGAATGGATGTTACAGGTTTCCCTGCATTTAAATAATATCACAATAAATAAAAGTTATCAAAAATGCTTCTCTTTTAAGAGAAGCATTTTTACTTTTGCTAAACTTTATAAGGCAAAATTACGTAAGTAAGAAGAGATCAATTAATTTTAAATACGATGAACACACAAGAAGTTAAAAACAGTATTGAAGATATAAAACAAGAGTTGGTAAATCATTCGTTATATAAAAATGTGACGTCTATTGAAGAGTTGCACGTTTTTTTAGAGTATCATATTTTTGCCGTTTGGGATTTTATGTCGTTGTTAAAAGGTTTGCAAATTCATTTAACATCTGTGTCTATTCCTTGGAAACCAATTGGAAATCCGGAAATTAGATATTTAATTAATGAAATTGTTGTAGCCGAAGAAACTGATATTTCCTTCGACGGAAAAAGACAAAGTCATTTTGAAATGTATGTGGATGCGATGAACGAATGTGGTGCCACAACACATCATATTTTCGAATTTTTAGAAAATGTAGAAAAAACAAAGAATATTTTTGTTTCGATTAATGCTTCTAAATTACCAGAAGAAGTAAAAGCGTTTTTAAAGTATACCTTTACAATTGTAGAAGAAGGAGAGCCGCACAAAATTGCTTCAGCATTTACATTTGGTAGAGAAGATTTAATACCGAATATGTTTACTGAGATATTAAGAAATTTTCAAGTGAATTTTCCAGATGTAAACTTATCAAAGTTGATTTATTATTTTGAAAGACATATCGAATTAGATGCCGATGAACACGGACCAATGGCCATGAAAATGATTGATGAATTATGTGGAGATTGTCCGAAAAAATGGGCAGAGGTGAAACAAGTTGCACACGATTCTTTGCAAATGAGAATTCAATTATGGAATGCTATTGACCATGTAATTACGCAACAACTTGTATAAAAAAAGGCGACCATTTGGTCGCCTTTTTTTATTGCTTTGAAGTAGTAATAGAAGTGGCTTTTGTTTTTTGTATAAGCTCTTCTATTCGAGTTAAAACTCTTTTATGCATGTGTTTGTGTTTTCTCATATTACCAGCATAATATCTATTGTTCTGATGATATGTAGCGCTATCAATTTTATATTTTTTATAAATGTAGTCTTTTGAATCTATGTTGTTGTTTTGTAAAACATCTGCTCCATTTGCTTTAGCTGCTTGTAAAACCGCCACATCAAAAAGGATGTTTTCCATTGTTTCTTCGTCTAATAAAACTTTTGGTTTGGGTACTGGGTTTTCACTACAAGCGAAAATCGCTAGAATAACACATAAATAAATGACTTTCTTCATAACTATTCTCTGTTAAAAGTTAAGCGTTGACCTGCAATAACATCTTTTACTTTACCATTCGCGTACACCAGTTTTCCATTAACAAAGGTATGTGAAATACGTGATTTGAAATTAATTCCTTCAAAAGGAGACCAACCACATTTTGATAAAATATTTTCTTTTTTCACATTCCAAGGCATGTGTGGATTTACTAAAACTATATCTGCAAAATAACCTTCTTTAATGAAACCACGATTCTCTATTTTGAATAGTTTAGCAGGATTATGGCACATTTTTTCTACAATTTTTTCAACAGAAATTTTGCCTTTAATGTAGGCTTCCATCATCACTACTAAAGCATGTTGTACTAAAGGCCCACCACTAGGACAATTAGAGTATTTATTTTGCTTTTCTTCTAAAGTATGAGGCGCGTGGTCTGTTGCAATCACGTCAATTCTGTCGTCAAGTAAAGCTTTCCATAAACCATCTTGGTCAGTTTGTGTTTTAACAGCTGGATTCCATTTGATAAAATTTCCTCTAGTATCGTAATCTTTATCGGTAAACCACAAATGATGTACACAAACTTCTGCGGTAATTTTTTTGTCTTCTAACGGAATTTTATTCGTAAATAATTCCGTTTCTTTTGCTGTAGAAACATGAAAAATATGCAAACGTGCTCCAGTTTTTTTAGCCAATTCAATTGCTTTTGATGAAGACAAATAACACGCTTCTTCACTTCGAATTAAATGATGTTTGTTCACAGGAATATCTTCACCATATTCTTCTGTATATTTCTCTAAATTGGCTTTTATTGTTGCTTCATCTTCACAGTGAACGGCAATTAGCATTTTTGTGGAAGAAAATATTTTTTCTAAGGATTCTGGATTGTCAACCAACATATTTCCTGTAGAGGAACCTAAAAACAACTTAATTCCTGCAACATTTTTCGGATTGGTTTTTAAAATTTCTTCTAAATTATCATTGGTTCCGCCCATCATAAACGAATAATTCGCATGTGATGTTTTAGCTGCTATTTGATATTTATCTTCCAATAATTCTTGGGTAATAGCGTTAGGAACTGTGTTAGGTTGTTCAATAAATGAAGTAATTCCACCTGCAACAGCAGCTTTGCTTTCTGAAGAAATATCACCTTTGTGTGTTAAGCCAGGCTCTCTAAAATGTACTTGATCGTCAATTACACCAGGCAATAAAAAACTACCTTCGGCATCAATTATGACACAGTTTGAAGTTTTTGGACTAATGCTTTCCGCAATCTGACTTATTCTTTCATTTTCAATTAATACATCTCCTTCGAAGATGATTCCCTCATTTACAATTCTTGCATTTTTAATTAAAAACGTGCTCATTTATAGTCTATTAAATATTTTTCTAATTCGTAACATAATTACCCCAATAACAGCTTCGCGAATAATCGCACCACTCATTTTAGATTCACCTAAAGTTCTATCGGTAAAAATAATTGGCACTTCTTCAATTTTAAATTTGTGTACAAAAGCACGGTATTTCATTTCAATTTGAAACGCATAACCCACAAATTTTATTTTATCAATGTTTATTTTTTCTAAAACATTTCTCTTATAGCAAATAAATCCAGCTGTTGCATCATGAATTTGCATTCCTGTAATAAATTTAACATAAACTGAAGCGAAATAGGACATTAAAACACGGTTTAACGGCCAGTTTACCACATTTACACCTTTAGAATAACGAGAACCAATAGCCACATCGGCGCCATTTTGACAAGCTAAGTATAATTTTTCTAAATCGTTTGGATTGTGAGAAAAATCAGCATCCATTTCATAAATATATTCATAATTATGAGACATAGCCCACTTGAAACCATGTACATAAGCGGTTCCTAATCCAGATTTTTTCGTACGAACTTCTAAAAATAATTTTCCCGAATAGTGTTGTTGCAATTCGATTACTTTTTGAGAGGTGCCGTCGGGAGAATTATCATCCACAATTAAAACGTGAAAAGTGGAAGGTAATTGAAAAACAGCGTGAACAATGCGTTCAATATTTTCAATTTCGTTATAGGTAGGTATAATTACTATTCCTGCTGACATGTGATTTTATTTTCGTTGCAAAATTAAGATTTTTTTAGATTTAATGTCTTAATAATATTATAATTAATTCTTAGTTATTTTTTTTGTTACTTTTGCGATATGAACATGATGCAATTATCAGAACGAATTATAGTAAACAAAGATTGGGCCACAGTTTTATTTGTGTTAGCCATAGCAATCATTGCGCTTAACAAATCTATTTTTTCTGTTAGATTTAATGAATTTATGAAGCTAGGCTATTCAGATAAATATAATAAAGTATATAAAGATACCAATAACCTGTTGAACTGGTTTACCATTTCTATGTTTATCATTCAATTAATTTCTTTTTCGTTCTTTATTTTGCTTCTTTTAAGTTTTTTTAATTACACAAAAACAGATAATTATATTACTTATATTCAAATTGTTACTTTTCTTTTTGTATTTGTATTGTCGAAATTTTTAATTGAAAAAATTGTTGGTACGGCCATCGAATCTGAAAACGTAGTAGATCAATTTAACTTAATAAAAACCAATTATAGAGCTTTTTTAGGATTTATTTTGTTACCAGTTAATATAGTTTTGTACTATAATGCGGTTCCAGTTAAAGAAGTTTTTTATGTCATACTCGGTGTTTTCTTGCTTTATAACGTTTTTACCTATTATTTTTTAGTAAAAACGTATCAAAAGATGATACTTGGTAAATTGTTTTATTTTATTTTGTATCTTTGCACGCTTGAAATAGCACCGTATTATTTCATGTATTATTGGGTAACGAAAAATTAGGAATTTGTTAGATATGTCAAATTTGAAAGTAAAAACGATTTTGGTTTCTCAACCAGAACCGAAAGTGGAGAATTCTCCATATTATGATCTGCAAAATAAATTTAAGGTAAAAATTGATTTTAGACCTTTTATTCATGTGGAAGGCGTTTCGGCAAAAGAAGTTAGAGTTCAGAAAATCGATTTAAATAATTTTACCGCAATTATATTTACGAGTAAAAACTCAGTAGATCATTTTTTCAGAGTAGCTGAAGAAATGAGATATAAAATTCCTGAGGATTTAAAATATTTTTGTCAATCAGAAGCTGTTGCCTTTTATTTGCAAAAATATGTGGTGTACAGAAAACGTAAAATTTATGTTGGTCAGAAAGATTTCGCTGATTTAGCACCGCTTATTAAAAAGTATAAAGACGAAAAGTTTTTATTACCAAATACAGATCAATTAAATCACGATGTGCCACAAACACTTGATGGTTTAAAAGTAGATTGGAAACAAGGAATTTTCTATCGTACAGTAATGAGTGATTTAACGGATTTAAAAGATGTATATTACGATGTATTAGCATTTTTTAGTCCAACTGGAATTAAATCATTATTTAAGAATTTCCCGAATTTTGAGCAAAACAATACGCGTATTGCAGTGTTTGGACCTACAACTCAAAAAGAAGCTTTAGATCACGGTTTAAGAGTGGATATCATGGCGCCAGCTCCAGGAACTCCTTCAATGACAGGTGCGTTAGAAAAATATGTAGCAGAAGTGAATAAAGGAAAGTAAAAAGTTCCTTAGATATAAAAAGAAAAGGCTGTTTTTAATTAAACAGCCTTTTCTTTTTTATAGAATTATTTTAATTTTCAATGCTTTTGTATTACTTGCTAAGTGTTTCTGCCAATTTTACAGCCAATGGCGCTGCAGATGCTGGACTTTGACCAGTCATAAGCGCTCCGTCTACAACTACATTAGGTTCCCAGTTGGCTACACTTTTATAATTAGCTCCTCTTCCTTTTAATTCTTGCTCTAAAGAGAATAACAAATGTTTGTCTAATTCAATTTCTGCATCTTCTGCATCTTTAAATCCAGTTAGGTTTTTACCTTCTACTAAGAATTTCCCATTAGATAATTTTACATCTCTTAAGATAGCTGGTGCATGACAAACCATCGCAATTGGTCTGTTAGTCTCATAAAAGTCCTTAATTAATTTTACTACAAATTGATCTGAAGCTAAATCGGTTAACAAACCATATCCACCCGGAAAAAATACAGCATCAAAAGTGTTGTAATCAATGTTACGCAATTTTCTAGTGTGTTTTGCAGCAAATAAAGCTACTGGGTCATTTAGAAATTTATCTGTGTATTCTGTTGTAAAAGGTACTTTCATACTTAACAAATCGATAGGTGCTTCACCACCATCTGGCGATGCAAAAACGACTTCATAACCTGCATCTGTAAGAATGTAATAAGGCGCAGCTAATTCTGTAAACCAAGTTCCTGTTTGTTTTCCACTTATTCCCATATCGTCATAAGATGACATAATAAGCAATACTCTTTTTTGAATGTTTCCTGTGTTCATGATTAAATTATTTAAAAATTATAACTCTAAGACTTGCATCTATAAAAAAGATGCAAAAAAAGAGAAATTATTTTTCAGAAATAATTTTAAACACCCTGTTTGCTGACCTTACAGCGCCTTCTAAATACCCAGGATGTATAGAGGAAGTTTCTGTTCCTGCGAAAAATAATTTTTCTTTCATGTATGAAAGTTGCATTAATTCATGCCCATTATTTTGGTGTGCATATAAAGAATTTGGTTTCGTAGATAAAACATATTGATTGTTCCATACTTTCTCATGATATGAAATATAGTTGGGTACAATGGTTCCAAAAAGATTTTCAATTTGTTCGATAACTAGTTGTTCTCTTTGTTTAATTGTATAATTAATTGCCGATCCGCTTAAAAACCCCACTAATGAAAATTTATTAGCTTCATAGTTACTATGGTCATACACTTCAACAGCAATACTAGATTGGCTGTATATCGTTCCTGAGAAACCATTATTAAGCCAAAAGGGTTCACTATATTCAACAGCAAATTTAATTGAACCGCTCATCCAGGTTTGGACTTCAGGCATTAAATTAGTTAATTGTAAAGGTAGTGAAGGTTCAAACTGAATGTTTTCAATGAGTATTTGTGGTGGAATAGTCGAAACTACAGTTTCTGCCTCATAAGAATTTCCCAAAGAATCTATTAGTACAACATGGTTTTCTTTATCAATGATTTTATTTACGACAGTGTTTGTGAAAATATTTTCCTCACCAATTATTGAAACAAGTTTTTCAATAATGGCAAAAGTTCCGTCTTTTATTCGAAATGAAGCTTGTTCAGAATTTGGAACATAAAATAGTTGTGGAGGCTCAAAAGAATGGGTTTGAAAAAAAGTCTTTCCTTCAATATGTTGAGGGAAATAGTTAATTTCTAAGTCTTTTAACAGTTGAATTAAAGCTGTGTGAATAGTATTAAACCAAGTTGCTCCCATTTCCATAGGAGAATCTAACACACCTCTAATTGTATTTATTCTTCCTCCTAAATTATCTTGTGCTTCAAGGATTTGAAAAGGGATGTTTTGTTTTTTTAAATGATAGGCTATGGTTAAACCACTTAATCCGCCACCAACGATGATTACTTTTTTCATTTTATGGACTAAGACTGTAATAGTTAAAAAAGATGCAAAAAAAACTAAATTTTATTTAGTCGCTTTTTTTCGTCTTGAAGTAATGTGCATTCAGGTTTAATGTCAAAACTTGTCATTTCGCCATTAGTATCAAAAGCTACAACACAGCATTCTAAAAAACGCTCTTTTAATTTAACTCGACCTCTTTGAATTCTTGATTTAGTAGCAGGTAAAGTTAGATTTAGTTTTTCAGCTATTGTTTTTTGGTCTATATTTTCAAGATCATACATGTATAGTGGTTGTGCATACTCATCAGGTAGGAGTTTTAATAGCGCCTTAATGTATTCTGAAGCTTCACCAATAGAAGAATTTTCAACATCTTCTTCCTTGATATCAAATTCTAACGGAATGTTTTTATTGTCTTTTTTATAATAATCGATAATGGCATTATGAGTTATTTTGTAAAGCCATGATTTTAAATGTAAAACCGTTTTTCCTTTTGAACAAAACTGATAGCTTTTAAGTAGCACGTCTTGTAAAATATCTTTTGAATCATCTTTATCGCTAACTCTCTTTTGGATATAACCCAGCAAAGAAGATTTATAATCTTCCCATATTTCAAATATATTACAGTTTTCCATGTTTTATGATTGTTTTGTTAAACCCTTTTATATGCTCAAAGGTTAGCTATATTCATCTGTTTTAACTTATCAATCATTTTGAATAAATATTGAAAGTTTATGCAAATTTCTTAAAAAATTAGTAGAGTAAGTCAGTTTAGACATAATAATTATCTATGTTTCAAGAAGATCTTTCTATTTTATTATTTTCTCACCATTAGTTTATTCCACAAAAAAACGCCTTGAAATGTTCAAGACGTTTTTTAAGTAGTGTTTTGGTTGTTTATACTTTTATAATTTCGGACCTGCGTTTACTAAAGCAGCACCTTCTTCATTATCTGTATATTGTACAAAGTTCTTAATGAATCTTCCAGCTAAATCTTCCGCTTTAGTAGTCCATTCAGAAGCATCTGCGTAAGTATTTCTTGGGTCTAAAATGTTGGAGTCAACATTGTTTAAAGATGTAGGAACAACAAAGTTAAATGTTGGTACAACTGTAGTTTCAGCATTTTCAATCGAACCATCTAAAATCGCATCGATAATGGCACGAGTGTCTTTAATAGAAATACGTTTTCCAGTTCCATTCCAACCTGTGTTTACCATATAAGCAGTGGCTTTATGTTCTTCCATTTTCTTTACTAACTCTTCACCGTATTTCGTTGGATGTAAAGTTAAAAAAGCTTTTCCGAAACAAGCAGAAAACGTTGGTTCTGGTTGTGTAACACCTCTTTCTGTTCCAGCTAATTTAGCTGTAAATCCTGATAAGAAGTAATATTTAGTTTGTTCTGGAGTTAACTTAGATACTGGAGGCATCACTCCAAAAGCATCCGCTGTTAAAAAGATAACTTTATTGGCATGACCTGCTTTAGAAACAGGTTTTACAATATTGTCAATATGATAAATTGGGTAAGAAACACGTGTGTTTTGTGTTACAGAACCGTCTTTGAAGTCAATTTTTCCGTTAGCATCTACGGTTACATTTTCTAATAAGGCATCTTTACGAATCGCATTAAAAATGTCTGGTTCGTTTTCTTTGCTTAAATCGATAGTTTTGGCATAACATCCACCTTCAAAGTTGAAAACACCATCATTGTCCCATCCGTGTTCATCGTCACCGATTAATTCGCGTTTTGGATCTGTAGATAAGGTTGTTTTTCCTGTTCCAGATAATCCGAAGAAAACAGCAACATCGCCATCTTTTCCTTTATTTGCAGAACAGTGCATTGAAGAAATTCCTTGTAGTGGTAAGTAGTAATTCATTAAGGCAAATAAACCTTTCTTCATTTCACCACCATACCAAGTTCCACCAATTAACTGAATTTTTTCTGTTAAGTTGAAAGCTACATATACTTCAGAGTTTAAATTATGAGCAGCATAATCTTTAAAACTAGATTTTGAACCATTCATTACAACGAAATCTGGTTCACCAAATGTCATTAATTCTTCAGCGGTTGGTCTAATAAACATGTTAGTCACAAAATGGGCTTGCCATGCTACTTCCATAATGAAACGCACTTTTAAACGTGTATTTTCATTCGCGCCGCAAAAAGCATCTACTACAAATAGTCTCTTTTCAGATAATTGTGAAACTGTAGTTTCTTTTAAAGCATTCCAAGTATCAGTAGAGATAGGTTTGTTGTCATTAACTGCTTTTTCAGAATTCCACCAAATGGTGTTTTCTGTTGTAGCATCTTTAACAATATATTTATCTTTTGGAGAACGACCTGTGAATTCACCTGTCATTACATTAACCGCACCAAGTTCAGTTAATTGCCCTTTTTCATAGCCTTGTAGGTTGTCGCTTAACTCTTCGTCATATAATAATTCGTAGGACGGGTTGTAAACGATTTCTTTAACATTTTTGATTCCATATTTTTCTAGCGAAATCGATTTCGTAGATTGAGCGTATGTATCCATAAAATAATAAGTTATGTTGCTTTTGTTTAAAACGCAAAATTAAACAATAATTTGACAAATAAACGATTTCTGTTATTTTTTCATTAAAATAGCGTAAAATAAATATCCCCAAGAAAGGATTAAAAATAATCCTCCAATTGGTGTAATTGGTCCAACTAGTTTTGATTTTATTCCAGTTATCGTACTTGTAGTTAAAATATATATTGAGCCTGAGAAAAATAACACGCCAATTAAAACCAAATAAAACAAAACTGCTTTCTCTTTTAATGTTATAACTTGAGTCATTCCAATAAATAATAAAAACAACGCATGATACATTTGATATTTTATACCTGTTTCAAAAGATGTTAATTGTTCAGTAGTAAGTGTTTTCTTTAAAGCATGTGCGCCAAAGGCACCAAAAATTATAGCTAAAAAGCCCAAGATGCATGCGGTTAAGAGAATTTTCTTTTCCATGGTTTTGTTTTTAAGTACTACAAATATACTAAACTTCAAAGCAATTTTTTTTAGAAATACTTGGTTTTATTTTTTAGAAATACAACATTTTATTACCTTCGTGTGATATTTTAATGAAATAATGAGAAAAATTTTAATTATAGGAGCGGGTAGATCTGCTTCTTCCCTTATAAAATATTTATTAGACAAGTCGGAAATAGAAAATTTATTTGTGACTATTGGTGATTTGTCTGAAGAATTAGCCAAAAAGAAAACAGGAAATCATAAAAATTCAAGAGCTATTTCTTTTGATGTTTTTAATGCCGACCAAAGAAAACAAGAAATTCAACAAGCAGATGTGGTAATTTCAATGTTACCCGCTCATATGCATATTGAAGTGGCCAAAGATTGTATTTTGTTTAAAAAACATATGGTAACCGCTTCTTATATTAGTGCAGAAATGCAAGCTTTAGATGCTGTGGCGAAAGAAAACAATATCGTTTTAATGAATGAAATTGGTTTAGATCCAGGAATTGACCACATGAGTGCCATGAAAATTATGGATGAAATCAAAAGCCAAGGCGGAAAAATCATTCTTTTCGAATCGTTTTGTGGCGGATTAGTAGCTCCAGAAAGTGATAACAACTTATGGAATTACAAATTTACTTGGAATCCAAGAAATGTAGTTTTAGCCGGACAAGGTGGTGCTGCTAAATTCATCCAAGAAGGAAAATACAAATACATTCCATACAATAAATTATTCAGAAGAACGGAATTTTTAGATGTTGAAGGTTTCGGAAGATTTGAGGCTTACGCGAATAGAGATTCTTTGAAATATCGAGAAATTTATGGTTTAGATGATACCAAAACATGTTATCGCGGAACGATAAGAAGAGTAGGGTATTCAAAAGCTTGGGACGTTTTTGTTCAATTAGGAATGACTGATGACACATTTATTGTAGACGATTCTGAAACCATGAGTAACAGAGAGTTTGTGAATTTATTTTTGCCCTATCATCCAACAGATTCTGTAGAAATTAAATTCAGACATCAATTAAAAATCGACCAAGATGATGTTATTTGGGATAAATTATTAGAATTAGATTTATTTAGCAAAACTGCAATTTCAGGTTTAAAAAATGCCACTCCAGCACAAATGTTAGAAAAAATACTAGCTGACAAATGGACGTTACAACCAGATGATAAAGATATGATTGTGATGTATCATAAATTTGGATACGAAATCAATGGTGAAGAAAAACAAATTGATTCTACCATGGTGTGTTTAGGCGATGATCAAACGTATACAGCCATGGCTAAAACGGTTGGTTTGCCTGTTGCTATCGCAGCTTTAAAAATATTAAATGGTGAGATTACTACAGCTGGTGTACAATTGCCAATTTCAAAAGAAGTTTACGAACCAATTTTAAAAGAACTAGAAGCGTACGGCGTTTTATTTAAAGAATTTGAAGTGCCTTATTTTGGATATAATTATTCTATGTAATAGATTTAAATAAATTTCATAACTTTAATCCGAAATAGTAACTTATTTCGGATTTTTTATTTAAAATTATAAGCTATGAAGGTAAATCACTTACAAATTGAAATTGACGGAATCGACAAAGAAATCCTTCGTAACTTAATGGAAGATGCTCGAAAACCGATTCTTCAAATTGCGAATAAACTCGGAATTTCTGGAGCGGCGATTCATCAACGTTTAAAAAAACTAGAACAAGCGGGTGTAATTTCTGGTTCGAAATATGTTGTAGACAATAAAGTTTTGGGTTATAAAACAATGGCTTTTATTGGAATATATTTAGAAAAAGCTTCCGATAATCCAGATGTCGTAAAAGAATTAAAAAAAATTCCCGAAGTGTTAGAATCACATTATACCACTGGAAATTGGAGTATTTTAACCAAAATTATTTGTAGAGATAACGAACATTTGATGCAATTGTTAAACCAAAAAATTCAAAGTATTAACGGTGTATCTCGTACAGAAACGTATATTTCATTGGAACAACAAATTGAAAGACAAATACAACTATAATTTACGATTTGGGATTTACGATTTGGGATTTTAGAGTAAAAAAAAGTCCGTCAAAATGAATTGACGGACTTTTTTGTTTTATTTTAAGTCTTAATCTCTTGAGCCTAAAATTCTATAAGCCCAATATAATAAAGAAGCTAAAGCACCTAAAGCGGCAACTAAATACGTTCTGGCAGCCCATTTTAAAGAGTCTTCTGCGCCAGCATATTCTTCTTGACTTAACATGTTTTTATTTTTCAACCAAGCTAAAGCACGGTTACTTGCGTCATATTCTACGGGTAAAGTAATGAAACTGAAAGCGGTTGCTACAGCCATTAAAGCCAAACCAGCGACAGCTACATAAAATCCAATTCCAGATTTTGAAGCAAAACCTAAAATAATTCCACCCATAATTAACCATTGCGACATACTTGACGACACATTAACCATTGGCACCATTTTAGAACGCATCGTTAACCATTCATACGCTTGTGCGTGTTGTACGGCGTGTCCACATTCGTGAGCAGCAACCGCAGCCGCAGCCGCATTACGTTGGTTGTAAACCGCTTCTGATAAGTTTACGGTTTTATCTGCAGGATTATAATGATCGGTTAATCTTCCTGGAGTAGAAATTACTTTTACATCACGAATTCCGTGATCTGCTAGCATTTTTTCTGCAATTTCAGCACCAGACATTCCGTTTCTTAAGGTAAGTTTTGAATAATGTTCAAACTTACTTTTTAAGCGGGAACTCACTATCCAGCTAAATAGAGCAATCGCTCCAATCAATATCATGTAAGGTAAATCAAACATAGTTTTTAATTTTAAAAATTTAAAGTTACAAAATAAACATCAAATTATGAGCCAATTTTTAAAAATGACAAGTTGACATTAAAATAAATAGTTACAACATAAAGGATACATTTATTATGAATTGATTTCTGTTTTTTTCGAAAATTTTATTCTCAAATTCCAGAAAACTACTTTCCCAAGGTTTGTTGTTTATGGGTAATTCATATGAAAAAGTAATCTTAGTTTGTTGGTGTCTTCTTCCAACTTCTTTGATTTTTAAACAGAAAGAAGGTCCGATATATGCTTTTTCATTAAACAAAGAAATCTGATTTCCATTGACTCCTGCTGGTAAATTATTAAAATCTAAAGTATAATCCGTATAGTAAATGGCTAATTTGCGTTTGGCATAACTTATATTAAAACCCGTGCCAATTTCAAAATTCTTTACAATTTGAAACACATAATGAGATCGCAATTTTATTCCATTCGAAATAAATCTGTTTTTTGTTTTTTCGTTGCTATCTCCAGAAGCAAATAATTCATAGCCTAAATCAATATCCACATCATCACAATAGTAAATTACACCAGCATTAGCATTAATTTGAACTGGATTTATGGTTTGAATGTTGTTTTTAGCTAAGTAAGAATTAATTTCAAAACCAGTATTAAAAGAAGCACCTGCTCCAACAAATAATTTAAAATGGTCTTTTTCAACAGCAACATCATTCACTTGAGCATTTAAATTCAAGCAAAATAGAAGTAAAATAAGTCGTACTATTTTCATCTTTACTTTTTTAATTAGTAGAATAACACGGAATTTTGTTACATGAAAAAACCGCAGCTTTACAGTAAAAAATCTGTGAAGCTGCGGTTAAAATATCCACAAAGTTTGTCACTCTGAAAGAGTCACCACAAAGTTTGCTTGAGATCCTTTCAGGATGACAAGTTTGTGGTTACTATGTGAGTAATTGGAACACGGATTTAAAGGATTTATCAGATTAAATAAATTCGAACAATTCGATAATTCGTGGCAAAAAAAGCAAAAAGTTTGTCACTCTGAAAGAGTCACCACAAAGTTTGCGTGAGATCCTTTCAGGATGACAAGTTTGCGAGTAAGTGCTTATCCTACCAAATTAATAATCTTACCTGGAACGATAATCACTTTATTTGGCGTTCTGCCTTGTAATTGTGCTTGTGTTCTTTCATCCGCCATTACAATTT
>CAYWVV010000018.1:0-45758 GCA_964461805.1 uncultured Flavobacterium sp. | reverse complement strand
TCATAAAGTTGTTCAAATCTAAGGTGGTCATTTCCTTTCATGCTTATCTTTGTGTCAACTGCGTTAACTCCAAAAGATATTGCCCATGGGTTTGTGCTGTCTTGAGCATTAGCTGACATTCCAGCTAATAATAACGCCCCAGCAAATAGTTTGTTAAGATGTTTCATACTTTTTATTTAATTTAATTACAATGCGTTATAATACGAACAAAAGTAATATGTTTTTTGTAATTCACAAAACTTTTGTGCTTTTTTTCCTAATTAAAAGTTAAATACTACTAATTTACTGAATAATATTTAGCTTTTTCCCAACAATAGTAAAGGCTTCGATAGCTTTATCTAAATGTTCTTTCGTGTGAGCTGCAGATAATTGTACTCTAATTCTTGCTTTTTCTTTCGGAACAACTGGGAAAAAGAAACCAATTACGTAAATTCCTAATTTTAAAAGTTCATCAGCCATCACTTGAGATAATTTGGCGTCATATAACATTACAGGTACAATAGCTGAATCACCATCAATGAAATCTAAACCTGCTTTTCTTAATCCTTCTTTAAAATAATTGGTATTCCATTCTAATTGATCTCTTAAAGAATTGTCTTTTTTCAACAATTCGAATACTTTTAAAGAAGCTCCGACGATTGCTGGAGATAACGAATTAGAAAACAAATACGGACGAGAACGTTGACGTAAGATTTCTATAACTTCTTTCTTAGCCGTTGTATAGCCACCCATCGCACCACCTAAAGCTTTTCCTAATGTTCCGGTGATAATATCCACACGACCCATTACTCCTTTTGCTTCCATCGTTCCTTTACCTGTTGCACCGATAAAACCTGCAGCATGACATTCGTCTACCATAACTAAAGCATCGTACTTATCTGCTAAATCGCAAATTTTATCCAAAGGCGCTACTAATCCGTCCATAGAAAAAACACCATCTGTTACAATTAATTTGAAACGATGACCCGCTTCTGTAGCTTTGATTAATTGCGCTTCTAATTGCTCCATATTATTATTATCATAACGGTAACGCGCTGCTTTACACAAACGTACGCCATCAATAATAGAAGCATGATTTAAACTATCTGAAATAATACAATCTTCTTCTCCTAATAAAGGTTCGAAAACACCACCATTTGCATCGAAAGCTGCAGCATATAAAATCGTATCTTCTGTTCCGTAGAAATCTGCAATCTCAGCTTCTAATTGTTTGTGAATATCTTGAGTTCCACAAATGAAACGCACAGACGACATTCCGAAACCATGAGAATCCAAAGCGTCTTTTGCTGCTTGTACTACTTCTGGATGAGAAGACAATCCTAAATAATTGTTCGCACAGAAATTTAAAACTGTTTCTCCGTTTACAATTATTTCAGCACCTTGTGGTGAAGTAATAATTCTTTCTTTTTTATATAATCCGTTTTGTTGAATCGCATTTAACTCATTTTGTAAATGCTCTTGAATTTTTCCGTACATTTTTTATGATTCTTGTTAGTTGTTTCTTGTTGGATGTTGCAATTTTAAATAAAATTTCTACAAATGTATAATTTTTAATTCTTCTCCTATATATAGTAACACTTTTTTAACCACTGTTACATTCATTTTTTCAATAACGCGTACATAATTTTCGATTTGAACTTTATGCTTTTCTTCAGGAATACCTGTTTTATAATCAATTAAAAAAGCTTCCTTATTATTAAGAACTAATCTATCCGGTTTTAAATTGATTTCATTTGGTGAAATGATATTGTGTTCGGTAAAAACGGCATAATTAGGATGGAAAAAAACTTCTAATTCTGGATGATTAATAATTTGATTGATCTTTTCTTCGAAAATGGTTTTTTGCGAAAGTTGAATCAATCCTTCATCCAAACTTTTCGTTAAGGCAAATTCTAAATCGTTTTTGGTAATGATGTACGATAAAATCTGGTGTAAAATATTTCCGAATTCAATCGCATCTTGTTGTAACGTTCCCCACATTAAGGCTTCTTTTTTCGCAATTTTAATCGAAGAGAAATCTAACGCATTAGCTACTGCATGAATTTCCGCTTTATTTTTAGAAAACTTTTTTGGTTGTGATTGTCTGACTGAACTTCCAAAAACATAGTCTTTTTGTTCAATGGAAAAATTGGCTTTTTGCTGTAAGAAATTGATAAAATACGTCGCCAAAGTTTTTGAAGTTGAAATTTCTCCTTTTGAAGTGACTTTATAACTACTAATAATATGTAATTGTTCTTCGGCGCGTGTTAAAGCTACGTACAAAACGTTAATCGTATCTAAAATTTCTTCTTGCGATTTGGTTTGATAAATTTCGTTGGTGGTGTCGTTATACTTTTCTAAAACTTTTGTGTTTTTCACCAAAGCTTGCGGCATATCCACACTTTCGTCTTCCATTGGAATCCAAATATTATTGCTTCTCGGATTTAAACTATCATCGGCAAACGGATAAATAACGACAGGAAACTCTAAACCTTTCGATTTATGAATCGTCATAATTCGGATTGCTTTTTCACCTTCTGGCGAGGGAATACTTTGTTTGAATCCGGTTTTTTTCCAATACTCTAAGAAATCGGCAATACTGGTTTGATATTTTACGTTTCGTTCCAAAACCAAATCGAGGAAATACTGCACATAAGAAATCGTAGTTTTATCTTTTAAAAAGACATGAACGATATTTTCAACCGCTTCGTATAATGATTTTTTTCTGCAATTTTCGAATGAAATCGTACAGTTAAAATCGGCTAAATATTTTTCTAAATCGGTTTCCGACAAATCTTTTGCTTTAACAATAAAAGCATGAATTTCTGGTTTCGAAACCTTTTCTTTCGCTACAAAATACAACCAATTTATTTTCGATTCTTGATTGTTCGCGCTATCCAAATATTCTAAGAAATTGATAATAAATTTCACTTCGGAAGCATTCTGAATCAGCAACGTTTCCGAGGAAATAATCGGAATGTTGTTTTCGGTTAAAAAATTCGCCAACAAAACACCTTTATCCTTTTTTCTTGAAAGTAAAACGATATCAGAATATTCAAATCCGTTCGCGATAGAACTTTGAATAATTTCTAAGGTTTTCGATAAATATTGTTTGTCTTTTTCAGTAATTGTTTCGTCTTCTGCAATATCATCGTTGATCTCAATATCGTCATTTAAAAAACTCACGGAAACCAATCCGCCTTTCTTCGTATTTACTTCTTGTTTAGCCGTTTCTTGATATAATTTTCGATACGCTTCATTGGTAAATTCGCCAGAAAGAAATTGAAAAAAATCATTATTAAAAGCAATAACTTCCGAATAACTTCTGTAATTTTTTGGCAGATTTTTAACGCGTTTGTCTTTGTTCGAAAACGGATTTTCTTCGTTACTTAAATCGATAAATTGTTCTGCTTTTCCACCGCGCCAACGGTAAATCGATTGCTTCGGATCACCAACTAGCATTAAAGAACCTTTGGTGCCATCTAAATCTTCACTCGCTAAAGCGTTGTCAATTAAAGGCACGAAATTTTCCCATTGCAATTGCGAGGTATCCTGAAATTCGTCAATAAAATAATGACGATATCTATCGCCTAATCGCTCATAAATAAATGGCGCCGGTTGGTCTTTAATTTCGTTGTGAATGATCGTATTGAAATCGGAAATCGACAACACATTTTGGTCTTCTTGTAACTGCTTGTATTCTTTATAAATCACGTTGATTAACGATAACGGAATCATGTTTTTGATAATCAAATCGAACAACGCATTTTCGTTTTGAGCGCTGTAAATAATCGTTAATTTTTGTTTCCAAGAAGCGCTTAAACTTTCCACAACTTCTAAATTATTTGATTTTTTTGGAACAGTAATTTCTCTATTATTTACAAAATCGTAATCTGTTGCCTTTTCATGAAACAAATTCACAATATGGTTGTAAAAAGTCCCACGATCAAAATCGTCTTTGGTTAAATTATTTGCAGTAAAATCGTCTAAAATCTTTTTGGAATTCTCTTTTATTTTGGATTTATTGCTTTCAATTTTCTGCTTAATTTTTTCGGCAATTTTAGTGAAATCATCTACAGATTTATCACTCAGTTTTCCGAAATTGAAAAAATGTTCTTCGTTTAAAATCAGTTTCGACACTTCGTATAAATCTAAAGTCACATCCCAACTTTTATCGTCGTCGGTTTTATTTTTAGCGAAATTGATTAAAATATTGGTCAGTTGTTCATCTTCTCCCGCTTTAGCAACGACTACATCAATGGCGTTTTTTAATAATTCATCTGTATCAAGTGTGACATCAAAATTGGTTGGTAAATTTAAATCGTGTGTAAACGTTCTGATAATTCGATGGGTAAATTTATCGATGGTTGAAATATCAAAAGCCGCGTAATTATGAATTAAATTCTTTAAAATTTTTCTCGCTTTTAATTTTATAGAATGGACATCCAGCTTGATTTCCGAAGCAATTTCTTGCATGAAATCGGCTGTTTTTTCCGAAACCTCCTCTTTAGTAAAATCAATTAAACTTTCTACAATTCGGCTTTTCATTTCTTCTACCGCCTTGTTCGTAAACGTAATGGCTAGAATTTTTTTATACGCATCGTTGGCGGGCGCGACTAACAAAATTTTTAGATATTCTTTTGTTAACGTGTATGTTTTTCCAGAACCAGCTGAAGCGTTATAGAGTTGAAATGCCATAATTTAATTTATTTTTTTAGCCGCGGATTTCACAGATTTACACGGATTTTTTTTTACTACCATTCTATTGTGAACTATTTAAAGCGAAGCGTCTCCACTTCCATCAAAAATTCTATGTGTCTATGTGTTTATTTTTTTTAGCCACGTATTTCATAGATTATTTTTCAATGCTCTATTGTGTTTTTATTAACTGTCTAAATTTTTATTTTCAAAGTTAAAGTTATAAATTTGAAAATTATAATTAATCATTTAAAAAATATATATCATGGCTTTTGAATTACCACAATTACCTTATGCATACGATGCATTAGAACCACATATTGATGCGAGAACTATGGAAATTCACCATACGAAACATCATAATGCTTATACTACAAATTTAAATGCAGCTATTGCTGGAACAGATTTAGAAAATCAATCTATTGAAGCTATTATGGCGAATTTAGATATGAACAACATGCCGGTTAGAAATAATGGTGGTGGTTTTTTTAACCACAATTTATTTTGGACCGTAATGTCTCCAAACGGTGGTGGTTTACCAACAGGTGAATTAGCTGCTGCCATTGACGCTGCTTATGGAACATTTGACGCTTTTAAAGCGGAATTTGCTAAAGCTGCTGCAACACGTTTTGGATCAGGATGGGCTTGGCTTTGCGTACAAAAAGGTGGAAAAGTTGAAGTTTGTTCTTCAGCAAATCAAGACAATCCATTAATGCCAGGAATTGGTTGCGGTGGTGCGCCAATTTTAGGTTTAGACGTTTGGGAACACGCGTATTACTTAAACTACCAAAACAGAAGACCAGATTACGTGGAAGCTTTTTTCAATGTAATTAATTGGGATGAAGTAACAAAACGTTTCAACGAAGCGAAATAATAGGAAAAATATAACATTAAAGCGCTCAAGTATAATTGGGTGCTTTTTTTTTATCTGTATATTTGCGTTTAATTTACTAGTGAATGAGACTATTGTTTTGGATTGCGTTTTTATTTTCTTTTGGCGGAATGGCTCAAAAGAAGGCATCAAAGCAGGAGGAAAACACGCAAAAACTAGTCCATAACATCATCCGAATTCAGAATAATAACCATTTAAAAACCACTGATTTTAGTTATTCGTTTTACGAAAAATCTATTGTTTCTGCTTATCCTGATTCTATTTCTGCACGTATTGATACGATTTTTAAAAACAAAAGAAAAACGAAATTTATAGTAGATTCTTCGAGTTATAAATTCAAAAAAATTATCACTAAACAACATGTGTATCAAACCGAAAAAGTTTCTACCATTTCTATCGTAAAAGGCAAGAAAAAAGAAACTATTATCGGTTTAAAAATGGCGGGTTTAAAACAACCGGTTTACGAATTATTAGGACAAGAATTTATGCCTTTTGATTTGAGCAAAAAACAGTTGAAAATTTTACAATTTACGTTTCAGAATCCATTTACTACTGAAGGTTCCTTAAAATATAAATTCGAAATTACCGATACGATTACTACGCCGAAAGGCAAAGAAATTGTAGTGCAATTTGAATCGAAAAAAAATATTTTTACAAACAAAATTACAGGTTCGGTAACGGTCAATTTAAAATCGTTTGCTATTACTAAAAGCACTTTTTTTATAAACAGTATTATCAATGTAAAAACAGAAACCAAATTTGATTGGTTTAATAATGGAAAATCGTGGTTTCCGGTTTCACAAAGTTTATTAGTGACCAAAGGAAAAGGCAAACACAATATCGATTTTTTAGGAGAAACGGTTCAATTTGAAAACATGACAAATACATCTTCGAAAAAATACGATTATTCGAATGATTTGTATGTAAAAATTGACCGAGATTTTACCAATTATAATTTTATAGAAAAACCCAAAAAACAACTTTATCAAATTCATATTGACAAAAGCGCTACCAAAACGAATCCTGCTTTTTTTAATACTATTGCGAATGACAGTTTAGATAATCGCTCTCAAAACACCTATCAAACGTTGGATAGTTTGGTCACGGCCACTAAAATTGAAAAGAAAATTTATTTTGGAAAAAAACTAATTAACGGCCAAATTCCGTTTGGTTTTGTAGATGTTCGGGCCCGAGATATATTCAAATTCAACAATTATGAAGGATTTCGTTTAGGTTTAGGTTTGTCAACTAACGACCGACTTTCGCCATATTTTAAACTATTTGGTTATGGCGCTTATGGCACAAAAGACGGTGTGTTTAAAAGTCAATTTGGAAGTTCATTTCGACTTTCAAAAAACACGGACACTTGGCTTTCTGGTTCGTTTACAGATGATATTACAGAATTTGCCGACTTAACACTTTTAGCTGACAACAAACGATTTAAGTTATTTGATCCTCGACCTTTTAGTCTTTCAACTTTTTACAACCATCAATCATATGAATTTACCTTCGAATCGAAATTTATTTCAAAAATTGAAACCACATTAAAAATCAATCGCTCGAGAATTAATCCCTTATTTAGTTACGATTTTAGCACGCCTAATAAATCATATAAAGTGTATAATTTAACATTAGCCACTTTAAGTTTAGAATGGTCGACTAACAGTAAATTTTTACAAGCTCCACAAGAAATTTTAGAAGTGGAAAAAGGATTTCCGAAAGTAATTTTACAAATTTCACACGCCATTCCGAATGTGTTAAGCGATAACATCGAATTTACTAAAATTGATGCACGAATTTACCAAGAGAAAAAGCATTTATCAGGTCAAAAAACTACTTTTTTACTACAAGGTGGAATTAGTTTAGGGAACACACCACTTTCTCATTTGTATAGCGTTGCTCCAAATAATTTAGACCGAGAAGCTATTTTAAGTCGCATTACATTTGCTAATAAAACGGCATTTGAAACCATGTATTTTAATGAATTTTATTCCGACAGGTATTCACTTTTTCAATTGAAACATTACTTCAATAAATTACAAATTTCTAAAAGTATCAAACCTACTTTAATTTTGGGAAGTAAAGTCGCTTTTGGTGGTTTTTCACATCCAGAAAACCATCAAGGTATTGCATTTAAAACCATGGAAAAAGGGTTTTATGAAAGCGGTTTTGAACTCCAAAACATTTTCAAAGGTTTCGGATTGTCTACGTATTACAGATATGGACCGTATCAATTGGAAAAATTCGATAGAAATATTGCGATAAAATTATCGTTTACTTTGAATTTGGGTATTTAATTAAAATCTGTTTCCAGTTTTCGAAAACAAATCTATATGACTTATAGCGTGAAAAAATTTACATAATTCCCATCTTTTAACTCAAATTTCGCCTATATTTCAGCATAATTCTTACCTTTGCACCCTAAATTTATATCATGACGAAGTGGTTAAACACCAGTTTTTGGAATTTTGTAGCGCGTACGCTTTTAAGAAATAGACATTGGGTGCTATTATTGATTGCTTTGTTCACCGTTTTTATGGGAACGCAATGGAAGTACATCCGTTTTACACAAACTGAAGCCAATTTATTACCCAACGACCATAAAGACAATATTGCTTATACCGATTTTTTAAAGAAATTTGGTGAAGAAGGTAATGTGATCATTTTTGCGGTTAAAAGTTCCGATGTTTTTAAACCAACTACGTTTAAAGCTTGGAATGATATGATGTCTTCTATTGCAAAAAACAAAGAAGTCGATGGTGTTTTATCCTTTAATGAAATTCAGGATTTAGTTAAAAACGATTCGTTAAAAACTTTTCAGGTAAAACCCTTTATAGATCAAAACAAAGTGGCAGATGCTGCTTATTTAACTTCAAAAAAACAAGATTTATTAAACAAAATGCCTTTTTACGAAAGCTTATTGTTTAACAAAAAAAGTGGTATCGTTAGAAGTGTAATTTATCTTAAAAAAGACATTGTAAACAAACCGGAAAGAAAAGAATTCGTTTTAAATAAACTTATTCCTGCTATTGACGAATTTAAGAAAAGTGCTAAAACCGACCTTAAAGTTTCGGGAATGCCTTATATTAGAACCTTAAACGCCAAAGCCATTATTAGTGAAATCGGCTTATTTATTGGTGCCACATTATTGGTTACTTCTCTAATTTTTTACTTTTTTTTCCGTTCGTTCCGTACGACAATGATGGCGCTTTTCGTCGTGATGATTGGTGTGATGTGGTCTTTCGGATTTTTAGGAATGTTACGTTACGAAATTACGGTTTTAACCGCTTTAGTTCCTTCGCTGATTGTCATTATCGGAATTCCGAATTGTATTTTTTTAACCAATAAATACCACCAAGAAACACGCGCGCATGGTAACCGAGCGAAAGGTTTACAACGTGTTTTAACGAAAGTAGGAACGGCGACATTTATTACCAATGTAACCACAGCTGTTGGTTTTGCTACGTTTATCATTACCGATAACAAACTGCTTCAGGAATTTGGAATCGTAACTTCTATAAACATCATGGCGCTTTTTGTGTTGAGTTTATTTGTAATTCCGATTTTCTTCAGTTTTATGCCGCTTCCAAAAGAAAAACATTTGGAACACTTAGAACGCGGTTACTTAGTAAACTTCAAAAATTGGATCATCGACCAAGTAAAATACCATAATGTTCGAGTGTATTCGGTAGCAGTTGCTATTTTAATCATTGGAATTATTGGAGTTTATAAAATCAATATTTCAGGAAGTATTTTAGAAGACATGCCAAAAAACAATGCTTTTTTTGAAGACATTCGCTTCTTCGAAAAAGAATTTAAAGGCGTTTTACCTGTTGAAATTTTAATCGACACCAAACGTAAAAAAGGTGTGATGAAAATTTCCACGTTAAAGAAAATGGAAGAATTACAATCGGAAATTGAAGCGATTCCAGAACTTTCAAAACCAGTTTCAATTGTCAATTTAGTAAAATTTTCTAAACAAGCGTATTATAACGGAAATCCAGCTTTTTACGATTTACCTGATTCACAAGAGCAAGCTTTCATTTTACCTTATTTGAAAAATTCGTCGAAAGACAGCAAAAATAATCCACTAAAAAGTTATGTTGATTCTACTGGGCAATATGCAAGAATCTCAACGTTTATGAGAGAAGTCAGCACAGACGAAATGGTAAAAGTGGAAGAAAAATTAAATGACCGAATCAATAAATTATTCCCGAAAGAACGTTTTACAGTAACCATTACAGGTAAAGCCCTATTATTTCAAAAAGGAACGAGTTATTTGTTAGAAAACTTAATTGAATCACTACTTTTCGCTTTAGCATTAACCGGTGCTTTAATCTTTTTCTTATTCCGTTCGGTAAAAATGATTTTTGTAGCGTTGATTCCGAATTTATTACCACTTTTAGCTACGGCCGGATTAATGGGTTATTTAGGCATTCCAATTAAGCCTTCCACAATATTAGTTTTCGGAATTGCATTCGGACTTTCCGTAGATGATACGATTCGATTCTTAGCGCAATATCGACAAGAATTAGTTCGAAATAACTGGAAAATAAGAAAATCAATTTTCGCAACCTTAAACGAAGAAGGGCCAAGTATGTTTTATACTTCTTTTGTATTATTGTTCGGCTTTTCGGTATTTACTTTATCGGATTTCGGTGGAACTGTGGCTTTAGGTGGCTTGGTTTCTATCACGTTATTATTCGGAATGTTAACCAATTTAATTTTATTACCGAGTTTGGTTTTATCATTAAACAGAAGTTTAGCCAACGCTCAAGAATTGAAAGAACCAAGAATAGATATTTTAGAAAATGATGACGACCCAGACGCTGTGGTTGAAGAAAAATAACCCATTTTGTGGGAATATTTAACACAGATTATCACAAATTTGCACAAATTAATTCGTGACAATCTGTGAAATTTGTGTTTAAAATTTTAGATTTAAAAATATATTTGAAATAATAAAATGAAGAATTTAATCGAAGAATTACAATGGAGAGGCTTAGTTCATGATGCTATGCCAGGAACAGAAGAACAACTTTTAAAAGAACCAACCGCGGTTTATATTGGTTTTGATCCAACTTCAGATTCCTTACATATTGGAAGTTTAGTGCCAATTATTTTATTGATGCACCTGCGTAAATTCGGACATAAGCCGTTTGCTTTAGTCGGCGGTGCTACAGGAATGATTGGTGATCCATCAGGAAAATCAAACGAAAGAAATTTATTAGACGAAGTGACTTTAAATCATAATGTAGAAGGAATTAAACGCGTTTTATCTCGCTTTTTAGATTTCAATGCTACCGATGCACAAGCACCTGTTTTAGTGAACAATTACGATTGGATGAAAGATTTTTCTTTTATTGATTTCGTTCGTGAAGTAGGAAAACGCATCACCGTAAACTACATGATGAGTAAAGATTCGGTGAAAAAACGTTTGTCTGGTGAAGGTGAAGGTATGAGTTTTACAGAGTTCACTTACCAATTAATTCAAGGCTACGATTTTTATCATTTACACAAACACCACAATTGTAAATTACAAATGGGTGGAAGTGACCAATGGGGAAACATCACGACTGGAACGGAATTAATCCGTAGAATGAACGTTGATTCTGAAACGGAAGGAAAAGCTTTCGCGATGACTTGCCCGTTAATTACAAAAGCGGATGGTTCAAAATTCGGGAAATCGGAAAAAGGAAACATTTGGTTGGATGCGGATAAAACATCACCATACGAATTTTACCAATTTTGGTTCAATACAACAGATGTTGATGCCGAAAAATACATTAAAATTTTCACGTTCTTAGATAAAGCTACGATTGATGCTTTATTAGCAGAACACGCTGAAGCACCTCATTTACGTGTCTTACAGAAAAAATTAGCCGAAGAATTAACCGTTATGATTCACGGTGCAGAAGAACATGAAAAAGCGGTTTTTGCTTCTCAAGCCTTCTTCAAACCAACCGTGGACGATTTAAAACAATTAGATTTAAAAACGTTAGCGGATGTTTTCCAAAGTTTAGATCAAGCAGAAGTTTCTTTAGCAGAAATTGAAGCCGGTTACCCAATTGTAGATGCCTTTGTAAAATCAGGATTTTTATCTTCAGGAAACGAAACCAGAAGAGCACTTAAAGAAAATGCCGTTTCTGTGAACAAAGTAAAAGTAACAGAAGAATATGTAATTTCTACTGAAGATTTAATTGCAAACACCTTTGTTTTACTTCAAAAAGGAAAGAAAAACTATTATATTTTAAAAGTGGTGTAAGCTGGTTTTAAAGGACAATTTAAAAGCCGTTCTGATTCATTTCAGAACGGCTTTTTTTATCACATTATTCAAATAAAAATAAGAGAAAAAGTATGGATTACATTTTCCAAAATATGTAAAAATTTTCCAAAAAACAGAATAAAATGAAAAAGAAAAAATGCTAATAAATTGATTTTCAATTATTTACAATTAGGCACAAGGATTGTATGGGGTATAAAACACTAAATTTCAATATTATGAAAAAAATAGTATTCTTAATTGTTTTATATTTCGCTATTGGTCATGCATACGCAACAGGTGAACCTTCTACTTATTTTCAAATCTATGTAGCTCCTAATGCTGATGCTGTTCAAAGAAATGTATGTTTAATCGTAACAGCTATTTACGATAACACGGAATTCCAAATTATTGATGATGGCGCTGATGGCGACACAGATGATTCTAAAACAGGCATATTAAACGCCGGACAAAGTTACATTTTATACATTAAAGATAATGGTATAAATGATGATGCTCGATATGCTTCAGGAGGTGTTTTAAAATGGGATGGCGATTATTTTATTATAAAATCCAACCAACTGGTATATGCTTCACAAAGTACTAATAGTGATTGGCAACATGATTGGGTTCCTAGTGTAGACAAAAGTTCCATCGGACAAAAATTTATTATCTATGCACCAATGATTACTTCTTCAAACAGAGACGTGAATGTTTTTGCTTATGAAAATAATACTGTGGTAGATTTCTACAAAATTTCAACACAAGCAAAAACAAATACTGGATTTACAGATGTGAATTTTGAAAAACCTGTAAAAGTATTTTCTAAAACCTTAAATATTGGTCAAGATTTAATTTACAGTTCCACAGAAGGCAGAAATGTAATGATTTCTGGAGAAACCTATGTAATCATCTCGAATAAACCCGTTACAGTTCAATACGGTTCTCTTTTTGGAAATGAAAGAGATGGTGGCGGTTATGTACCTACTTCAAATGGAAGTTCTTCAGGTGATCTTATGTATTTTGCTGTTCCTTATCAAGCAGCTGGTGAACAAGAAATTAGAATCGTAAGTTGGGACAATACCAATACCGTTCAATTAGATCGATTTGTAAATGGAAGTTGGGTGGCCGTAAAAACGTTAACCTTAAACAGATTAGTTGCTGGTGATTGGGTAGGAAAATCTAATGGTAATGTTTCCTATCCGAATGTATTTCGAGTAACTTGTTCTGCGGGTAAAAAAGTCTCCGTTTTTGAAGGAAATTGGTTTGAAACAGGTTCACCTGGCACTTCAGATATGGCTACAATGGTTTCCTCAGAAAGCGGTACTACTGCCGGCAAAAATTTTCTAACTTATGTTCCTCCTCCAGGAAATGAAGTAAATGTTACCAATCCTTTCACCGGATTAAAATATGGTGGCGCGTTTTCTCACTTATTTTTATTTTCTAAAACAGGTGCAACAGTTACCATAAAAGATGCGTATACAAATGGTACAAAGTTTTCAAAAACATTTACCATATTACCAGAAAAATACGCAGATTGCACAATAAGTTTAGCAGAATGGAAAGCGTTTTATAATGGAACAGGTACTAATGTAGGACCAGAAAAACCTTACTTACTTATTACAAGTGACCAAGACATTTCTGTGTTAAACAGCAACTTTAACGACAACTGGATGTGTTATATGGGAAGTTCATTAGGGCAGTCTTTTAAACAAACTTGTACCATAAACAATACTTCGTTAATTCCAGCGCAACAAGCTTTAGTAGTGTCACAAATTAATACAACTGATGATATTACTACACCTGCAATTGAAGTACTAATACAAGATGGTTTGAAAGTGATTGAATCTAAATTAATTCAACCAGATCAATCTTTCACTTTAGGAACCATAACAGAATTAAATGACAAAACAATAGTTGAATTTACTAATTTACCTACTTTATCAGCCAATTCGAGTTATGAAATACAAACAAAAGTGGTTGGAACTGTTGGTGCAAATAATGGTGAATTAATAGGAACAACTTTAAACACTACTGTTGAAATTAAAGTTACTGGAAAAATTGCTGGTGAAACCCAACAATCCACTGTTGCAAAATCTGTAACGGTACAAACTACCAATACGTCTAATTTAATGTTTTCACAATTAGAAGATCCTGTATTTAATTCTTTAACAAGTAACTCATGGACCATTAGTTGGATAGACATTAATAATGACGGTTGGGACGATATTTATGTTACAGATATGGGAACAACAGCACCAAACAAAATATTCATGAATAATAAAACAGGTGGATTTACAGCTGGACAAGTGATGCCAGAAGATGGTGTTTCTATGACAAATACTTGGGCTGATGTAGACAATGATGGTGATGAAGACTTATTAGTTTTAAACAATGGTAGAAATACAAATAAATTCTATAGAAATGACAATGGAAACTTAGTGGCTGATAATTCAAAATCATTTACTCAAGATATTTCATATTACCATGGTGGTGCTTTTGCAGATTATGACAATGACAACAAAATAGATGTGTTTATGTGTAATTATTTCCCAACAAAATACAATGAATTACACAAAAATTCTACAGATGGAAATTTCTCAAAAGTAGTTTCAGAAGTTATTCCTTTAGAAGCCAATTCATCTTTAGGTCCAACTTGGGCGGATTATGATCAAGATGGATTTTTAGATTTATTTGTACCTAACGGATCTGGAAATAAAAATTCATTATTTCACAATGATGGCAATGGCACCTTTTCAAAATCAAATATTATCATAAATCAAGAAGGTGGAAAATCTGTGGGAAGTTGCTGGGGAGATGTGGATAATGATGGTGATTTAGATTTGTTTGTAACTAATTCAAACAGCTCCACTAATTTTTTCTATAAAAATTTAGGAGATGGAACTTTTGAAAAAATTACGAATTCAGTTATCAATCAAGGCGCAAGTTCTCATGGTTGTAGTTTTGCAGATATTGATAATGATGGTGATTTAGATTTATTTGTAACCAACGATAGAATTAGAAAATTTTTATATCTAAATGATGGTGCTGGAAATTTTTCAGAAAACAGAGAAGAAGCCATTACGTATAATTTCGGATTGTCATTTGGACATTCTTGGTCTGATTTTGATCATGATGGCGATTTAGATTTAGCCGTAGCTACGCATTCGAATCAAAAAAATTATATTTTTAAAAACAATGGAAATACGAATAATTGGTTACAAGTTAATTTGATTGCAACTGTAAGTAATGGATCTGCTATTGGTGCTAAAATAAAAGTTTCTACAACGGATAGTAATCAATTTAGAGAAATTAATAGTCAAAGTGGTTTTGGAGGACAAAGTAGTTATACACAACATTTTGGTTTAAAAAACATAGCTGTTATTGATACTTTAATCGTAACATGGCCTAGTGGAATTATTCAGACATTAACAAATGTAACGGCAAATCAAATTCTTCAAATTACAGAACCTCAACAAACAAAAGTTACAGGAGTAGTTTATTTAGATGTGAATTCTGATGGACAAAAACAAATACAAGAGCCAATTATTTCAAGAGCAGCACTTGGCATACAGCCAACAGATACGAAAACATATTCTAATAATAGTGGTGTTTTTACATTTTATACAGCTCAAAATAATGCTCAAATTAAAGTTTTAGCAGAAAATGGTTTACAAGAAAGCACTACTGCAATGAGTTATAATTTAGTAAATTATAGTACTACTGACACCCTTACAATTGCTGCTTCTACTATTTGTTCCAATGCAGATTTAAAAATAAACATGGGTGGAACAGCAATTAGAAAAGGCTTTACAAATAATCAGTTTAGAATTGTAGCTTCCAATCAGTCGAGAAATGGGATTTCGAATGCTGTTGTGAATTTTATCGTGCCTTCTACTGTAAGTATTCAGAATTCTAGTGAAACTATTTTTCAACAAGAATCGTTTACAGAAAACGGAGAAAATTTCTTAAGATATACTTGGCAAATAAGTGCTTTAAACGCTTTTGAAAACAAAACTATTAATTTTACAACAAGTCATACTGCGTCTGTTCAAATTGGGAATGAACTTACATTTAAATGTGATATCAATTCTGCAAATTCAGATTGTGATATAACCAATAATAGCATCACTCAAAAATACTTAGTTTATGGTGCTATCGATCCAAATGACATCTTAGTTTCTCCAAAGGGATATGGCGAAGAAGGTTATATAATGGCTAACCAAGAATTGACCTATACGATTAGATTTGAAAATATTGGGAATTTTCCAGCACAAAAAGTAATTGTTGTGGATGAATTACCAAAAGAATTAGATAGTAACTCCTTTAAACTTGTAGCTTCAAGTCATGAAAACCATACTGTAGAAATTGTGGGACAAAAAATTACATTTATTTTAAATGATGTGTATTTACCTTCAACTTCTGAAGATGCTACAAAAAGCCAAGGTTATTTTACTTTTATTGTAAAACCAGTTACAGCGTTACCAGCAGAAACAAAAATTGAAAACAAAGCTACAATACAATTTGACACGTATTTACCTTTAGTTACCAATACCGTTCTAAACACTATTCAATCTAAAGAAAAAGAAGAGGATTTAGTTTCAGTAACCTTATATCCGAATCCAGTAAATGATGTCGCATTTTTGGGATTACAACATCAAAAAGGAGAAGAGTTTACAACTAAAAAAATCACAAAAGCAGAAATCATTACACTACAAGGATTAACGGTAATGACAGCACATTTTGACGCTTTAGATGAAATTAGAATGAATTTACCAACTGATTTTAAAGGTATTTATCTGGTAAGAATTACGGATACAGATGGTGTCAATTATATGAGAAAAATGATGGTAAAATGTAAAGAATAACAATTTTAAAAAACAATAAATTTTATAAATATTTAAAACAAAAGCCGTTCTGATTGATTTCAGAACGGCTTTTTTGTTAATCTTTCACGCCTAATTTGGCTAAAATAACTTCCATTAAACACCATTTGGTGATAGAAGATTGTAATAAATTAGCCCCTACAAAGGCTGTGAACCACAACCAATTTTGATTGACATAAATGGAAAGTAAAATACTAATGAGTACAAAACTTCCTGCGATGGCTCTGATGATTCTGTTTTTCATAATTTGTTTATTTAGAAACCTACAAGGTTGGAAAAACCTTGCAGGTTAGTTTTATTCAATACTTTTATTTTCCCATTTTTTTCTTTCTGTGATGTAATAAATAATGGGAACAACAATTAAAGTTAATACGGTAGAAACAATAGCTCCAAATACTAATGAAATAGCTAATCCTTGGAAAATTGGATCGAATAATATAATTAAGGCTCCAATTACAACCGCACCTGTGGTTAGTAAAATTGGCGTAGTTCTTACCGCTCCGGCTTCGATAATGGCTTGTTTTAATGGAACTCCTTCATTTAGTCGAATCTCAATAAAATCGATAAGTAAAACGGAATTTCGTACCATCACACCAGCTAAAGCAATCATTCCAATGAAAGAAGTTGCTGTGAAATAAGCACCTAATAACCAGTGTCCGAAAACAATTCCCACTAACGAAAGCGGAATGGCCATCATCATGACAATTGGTGTTTTAAAGTTTTGGAACCAACCTACAATCAGCATATAAATAATTACAATTACCACTCCGAATGCAATTCCTAAATCGCGGAACACTTCTAAAGTTATTTGCCATTCTCCATCCCATTTCACCGTGAAATCACTTTCATCTGAAGGTTGTTCCATGTACAATTCGTTGACTTTATAACCAGCTGGTAATTTCATTTTTTGCAATTCTTCGTTCATTCCTAAAATCGCATATACCGGACTTTCTAAATCTCCCGCCATATCAGCTGTTACATAAACCACTCGTTTTTGATCTTTTCTGTAAATCGTTTTTTGTAAAACATCTTCTTTCACTTTTACCAAATCCGAAACTGGAACAACATTTCCACGACTTCCTTTTATTTTCAAATTCTGAATGTCTTGCAGAGACGTTTTATCTTTATCATCTAAAGAAAGAACGATTCCAACGCTGTTATTCGAATCTTCATCGTACAAATTTGAAATTGGGTATTCTTTTAACAAATAGGTTAAATTCCCCACAATTTGTTGCGGTGCGATACCGTTCAACATCGCTTTTTCTTTGTCAACTTCCAATTTAAATTCCGTTTGATTGTCTTCTACATACCAATCAATATCGACAATATCAGTCGTTTTTTCTAAAATTCCTTTTACTTGATTGGCGACTTCAATTTGTTGTTTGTAATCTGGTCCATAAATTTCTGCTACTAAAGTTGACAGCACTGGTGGTCCTGGTGGCACTTCAATAATTTTGACATTCGCCCCATATTTTTTAGCAATTTTTTGTACTTCTGGACGAACGACTTTAGCAATATCATGACTTTGTAAATCTCTATCTTCTTTGTGTAATAAGTTGACTTGAATATCGGCCATATTGCTTCCACCACGTAAATCGTAATGACGAACCAATCCATTAAACGTAATTGGTGCAGACGTTCCAATATAATTTTGATAATTCACGACTTCTGGAACCGTTGTTAAATATTGTGCGATTTCTTGAGTAACTGCAGCAGTTCTTTCTAACGTAGTTCCTTCTGGCATATCAATCACCACTTGGAATTCATTTTTATTATCGAAAGGCAACATTTTTACTAAAACCGATTTCGTAAAAAACATCAATACAGAACCTGCTAATAAAACCACCGTAATTCCTAACATAACTCTACGTTTCGTAGAATTTTCTAAAAACGGACGTTCAATTTTATTGTATAATCTATAAATCCAAGATGTTTCTAAACCTTGTTCCGCTTTGTGTTCTTGTTCTTCTTTTTCATGTAATAAATGGTAACCTAAATAAGGCGTAACGGTTAAGGCAACAAACAATGACAATAACATCGCAATGGAAGCACCAATTGGCATCGGACTCATGTAAGGTCCCATCATTCCTGATACGAAAGCCATTGGTAAAATAGCAGCAATTACTGTAAAAGTGGCTAAAATTGTTGGGTTTCCAACTTCGTTAATCGCATAAATCGCAGCTTGTTTGAACGGCAAGCGCTTCATTTTGAAATGTCGGTGCATGTTTTCGGCGATGATAATACTATCATCTACCACAATTCCCACCACGAAAACTAAGGCGAAAAGTGTAATTCTGTTTAAGGTGTAACCTAACATGTAATAAGCAAACAATGTTAAGGCAAACGTTAATGGTACTGAAAAGAAAACCACTAAACCACCGCGCCAACCCATGGCAAGCATTACTAAAAGCGTTACCGCGATTATCGCCACACCTAAGTGCATTAATAATTCGCCTACTTTATGAGAAGCAGTTTCACCATAATTTCGAGAAATTTCTACATGAACATCATCTGTGATTAACGTCTTTTTTAAGGTTTCGATTTTCTCAATGATTTTATCCGAAATTTTCATCGCATCCGCACCTTTTACTTTTCCTACAGAAATCGTAACCGCTGGATATTCCGATTTGTTTTTCGCATACTTTTCATTCGTTTTTCCATATCCGAAAGACACGTAACTTCTTGGTGTTGCTGGTCCATCTTGAACAGCAGCTACTTGTTTTAAATACACAGGCATATTGGCATTCACACCTACAACCAAATTTTCTACGTCTTCTGAAGTCGATAAAAATTCTCCTGTGGTTAGTAAATATTCTTTGTCGTTATTTACAAAACTTCCCGATTGTGAACTGCCGTTATTCGCTTGAATCATTTGCATAATTCCTAAAGCATCCACGCCATTTTCGGCCATTTTATCTTTATCTAAAACAACTTTTAATTCGCGTGTTCTTCCACCAATTTCTTTGGTAATGGCAACATCTTTTACTTTTTCAATTTCCGAAGTTACTTCTTCTGCAATTTGACGAATTTCGAAATCGTTTAATTTTTCGCTCCAAAGCGTAACGCCCAACATCGGAACATCGTCAATAGAACGAGTTTTAACCATCGGTTTATATACGCCTTTTGGAAAAATATTTTCGTTTTTCATTAACTCATCGTATAATTTCACATACGAGCGTTCTGAATCTTCGCCTACATAAAACTGTACAATTATCATCGCCTGACCGTTCATCGCCATACTATGTAAATGTTCTACACCTTTGATGTTAGACAATACTTTTTCTAAGGGCTTGATAACACGACTTTCTACTTCTGCCGGACTTGCGCCTGGATAGCCAATCATAATATCCGCCATTGGAATAGCGATTTGTGGTTCTTCTTCACGAGGAATTAAGAACGAACTATATACCCCGATAATCATCAAACCAACCATTAACAAAATTGTTAATTTAGAGTGGATGAAAAAATGGGCAATTTTACCTGATATACCTTCTTGCATGATTTTGGCCCCCTAACCCCCAAAGGGGGAAATTGTTGGGGTGAATTTAAATTAGACTTTATTTATTGAGGAATTTTTCAACTCAAGATTTTTATTCTCATTTTCTCCTCCCTTTTGGGGAGGTTGGGAAGGGCTTACTGAATACTAATAGTAGCACCGTTATACAACTTCCCTTCAGCCGAAACAATATATTGCTCGTTAGCGGTTAAACCTGATAAAACTTCGACTTGGTTGCCAAACGTTTTTCCAGTTCTAATCCATCTTAAAATGGCTGTTTTACCGTTAGCTATCGTGTAAATTCCTGTTAGTTGTCCTTGTTTGACTAAAGCACTTTCTGGCACCATAACTTTATCTGTTTTTACAGTAGTTTCTGATTTGGGTTGATTGGCTAATGGAAATTGTACGTTTACGAACATTCCTGATAAAATCGTTTTATCGTTAGAGTTTAAAGTTACTTTTACTAAATATTGTCCGCCTGTGTTTTTGGCTGAACCACTTACTTCTGAAACTTTACCTGACACTTCTTTGTTTAATGATTTCACCATAATTTTCACTGGCATTCCGTTTTTAATTTGAGAAATATCACCTTCAGAAACCATAGCCGTTACTTGCATTCTAGAAACACCTTCAATACTTACTAACGGCATTCCTGGGTTGGCCATATCACCTTCTTTGATGAAAGTATTGGTCACTTCTCCAGAAAATGGTGCGGTAATATTTGAATAAGAAAACTGCGCCATAACTTCATTTCGCATTTGTTTTGCACCCGCTAAACCTGCTTTTGCCATTTCGTAACGAGAGGTCATATCGTCTAATTCTTTTTGAGATGCACTTTGTTGACTGAATAATGCTGTGAATCTATCATAATCTTTTTTCGCATTATTATACGCAGCTGTTGCTTGTAAAATTGAGGCGTCCACTTGTGCTTTTTTGGCTTGTAAGTCGGAACTGTTGATGCTGACTAATAATTGTCCGGCCGCAACTTTCTGACCTGTTTTTACGTGAACTTTAGTCACATAACCCATCATTCTTGTGCTTAAATTGGCACTACTTTCCGCTTCAGTTTTTCCACTAGCGGTGATGAATTCTGAGTTGTTTGTTGCTAAACCATTTACTACAACTTTTATAGCTGGTTCGTTATTGGTTACTTCTTTTGCTTCTTTTCCACAAGATAGAAATACTAAAGTGGAAAGGGTTAGGATGGCTATATTTTTTTTCATTTTGATATGTTTTAAATGTTTCTTGTTTATGAATCCTGCAAGGTCTTTTTTTGACCTTGTAGGTTTTACTTTTGAATACCTACAAGGTTTTGGAAACCTTGCAGGAAAACAAATACTATTTCGTTAAAAACTGTAAATACTGTTTGGTAAAATTATATTCGAAAACCGCTTGTAATTGTTCTAATTCTTTTTGAATCATTTGAGTTTCTGATTGCAATAAATCGGTTGTTTTTTCTAAACCTTGCGCGAATCTGTTTTGACGAATTCTGTACGCTTCTTGCGATTGTTCGAAAGCCAATTTTGATACATTCACTTTGTTTTCTGCGTCTTTTAATTGGCGATTGGTTTTATTTACTTCCAATTGACTTTGTTTGGTGTATTGCTCTTTTTCTACATCTGCTTTTTGAGATTCAGCTTTAGCTTTTTCGAATTTCCCGATAGACTTGTAACCATCGAAAACATTCCAAGACAATTGGGCACCAACCACATAACCTTTTGCAGAAGTTCCTAAGATGTTTTTGTCATACATTTCATAACTTCCGAAAGCGTTTAACCTTGGTAAGAATGTCATTTTTGATGCTTGTAACATTTTCGCATACGCTTCCGAAGATTTAGTCATCGCTTGAATGTCTTTTCTGTTTTCAGATAAAGAGGTGTTTATTTCTTCAATTGAAATGGTGTTTTCTAAAGCTTCTGAAGGTTTGTAGGTTTTTCCTTGTGTGTCTTCGTTTAATAAAAATCCTAGATAATCTGAGGCGTTTTGCACGTTACTTTTCGCATATTGTAATTGATTGGCGATTTCATTTACTCGAACTTGTACGTTAAGTAAATCTGTTTTTTGCAACATCCCTTGTTTGAAATAATTTTCGACTAATTTCAAATTGGCTTTTCCGGTAAAGTTGGCTTTTTCTAAAACGATTAAGGCTTTGTAGGCCAATTGCAATTGCATGTACGCTTTCGAAACTTCTAATTCTAAATATTCTTTAGTGCGTTCGGTTTGTAGTTGGAACGCTTCCATTTTGGCTTTAGCAGCTTGTCTTCCGTAAAAACCATCTACATTAATTAAGGGTTGTTGGATTTCGAATTTCGTAGCAAAATTTTGAGTTCTTGCAGGATCGTTTAGTAAAGCGGGATTGAAATCGGAGGCTGTTAAAATTTCCTGATTTAATTTCGAACCGAAAGCCATTAACGGATTAGTAGTTGAAATTCCAGTATGCGACACATTAATATTCGGTAAGAAAACAGATTTTGATTGGTTGTAATCTGCTTTTGCCGACTGAAAGTTTTTTTCAGCAATTTTAACTTGTAAATTATTCTCAGTGATTTTCTTAGAAATATCGTTTTTAGAAATCGTCAGCGTGTCTTGCGCCAATCCGAAAACGGAAAATAATAAAGTGGTTATAAAAATCGGTTGTTTCATTTTTTTCATAATCTGATTAATTATGAAGCAAATTTAAACGCATCCGAAATGGTATACAGTTACAAATGTTACAGAGGTGAGATTTTTGTTTTGCGTTTGAGTTTTTGAATGTTTTGTAAAATGTGTTTCACGCAAAGACGCAAAGGCGCAAAGTTTTGAAATATGTTATAGGAGTTTGAGAGAAACTTATTCCCACCAATTTTTAATTGCCTCTGTACTTTTACTTTTAGACTCTGTAATATCTAAACTACCAACTTTGCCTTTTAAAGCTATATCAATCCAGCCCTTTTTATGATATTTTTCAGCAACATTAAATTCTGCAGCACCAATATCAAAACTACAATCGACACTTGGAACTCTATAATCGCCCCAATGGCATTTCTTTTCAATTTTAGAATGGTACATTTTCCAACTTCCCACAAAAGCATTGTTGAAATAACCATCAGAATGGATATTTATATTGTCATATTGCATTTTATCCTCTTTATCTAAAAACCATTTCGTTTCTAAATTTCCTGTAAAATAACCAGAATGTGATTGTAATTTGTTTTCGAAGAATTCATATTTCGCAGTTAGTAAACCTTGTGTTTTTATGCCTGAATTTTTAAATTCGTCATCCACTCCAAAATGTATTCTTTTAGATTCTTGAATTTTAAGAATCGTTATTTTTCCAACAAATTCACAAACATTTTCTTTGACACTAGATTTACCATAGACAAAATATTCGTTTGGATTGTTGATGTTCTTTTCGATTGTAAGCAACTTTATTTGTATTCTTTGAAAATCGTCTCCAAGAATTCCATACACTAAATTGTTGTTTGTTTGTAACCACAATTCAGAAAAATCATATTTTAAAAATGCATCAATTTTATTAGTTGGAAGAAGTTTTTCTTCATTCATAATATCTGTTTTACACAAATTTTGTGAAAAGGAAGGCATCGATAAAAAGAGGAATATTAATAAAATTTTATTTTTCATTTTTGCGAGATTCATTTACAACAACTCAATATACGCTCTATTCAATTTAATTTTTCCTTTGTTTTCTAGGGCTTTTAGAATTCTAGAAATTACGACTCTTGACGTATTTAAATCGTAGGCAATTTCTTGATGCGTGTTATGAATTTGGTTGGAGTTATTGATTTTTGATTTTTCTAATAGATAGTTTAGTAATCTTTCGTCCATATTCATAAACGCTAAATGGTCTATGGTAGTTAGCATTTCTTTCAATCGGTTGTTGTAGCTGTTGAATACGAAATTGCGCCAAGTAGCGTATTTCCCTAACCATTCGTTCATTTTGGCCACTGGAATTAAAATCAATTGTCCGTCAGTTTCTGCAATGGCGCGAATTTCACTTTTGGCATTTCCTAAGCAACATTGCATGGACATCGCACAGGTATCGCCTTTTTCTATGAAATATAAAAGAAGTTCGCCTTCATCAAAATCTTCCCGTAAAATTTTAATCGCACCAGTTAAAATTAACGGCATGCTTTTAATGTTTTCACCAAAATCGATAATAATATCACCTTCTTTGAAATTGTGAATTTTAGAAACTTCTGAAATTTCATTCAATAAAGCTTCTTCAAAAATAAAATTATAGGTGTTTTGGAGCGTGTTTTCCATTTTGAGGAATTTAGTTTTAATTCTTAGGCTAATTTAGTAAATTCAACAAGAAATAGGTATTAAAAAGTAATTTTTAATTTCTTTTGCTACAGATTAGTATGATTAAAAAGATTACACTTAAAAGTAAAAATAAATTATGTGCTTATACTATTATTACTTTGAATTTACCGTAAAACAAAGAATATTTTAAAACCATTAAGAAATTAAGAAAATTATGAGATGACTTAATAAACTTAATAGCTTGATGGTAAAATTAAAACAGTAAATCCAAAACTTAAACGATATAATTAGTGAAATCCGTGACTAAAAAATCAAAATCTAATTTCAAAAAAGTAAGGAAAATAAAAAAGGTGAAACTTTCGTCTCACCCTTTTTGCCCCAAATCTACCATAAAACTTAACCTACTAATTTTCTGGTGATATAAAAGTAGCACAAGTTATTCTATTTGAAATAAAATAGTTGTTGAAATGTAAATATTCCCGTTGAAATGCACTTTTTTTAATAAGCGCGTTGTCCGTTACCTTCATAAAAGTTAATAAAAGCAGTGTTTACAACTCTATTCCCACCTGGTGTTGGATAATTACCTGTGAAATACCAATCACCTAAATTTTTTGGACAAGCTTTGTGTAAATCTTCTACTTTTTGGAAAATAATTTTCACTTCCGCTTTTACTTCTTTCGAAGTTAGCATTTCTGCCATTTTATCTGAAATTTGTTCGTCTGAAAACGGTGCGTAAATGGCTTTTACATGGTTGATTACTTCTGTATCTTTTAATCCTTGTTGTGCTTTACATTTGGTATAGACTTCCTCCACAATATGGTATTGATTGGTGTCTTTTAACAATTCTAAAGCGGCTCTGAAAGCGATAAAACCTTCTAAAGTACTCATGTCAATTCCGTAACAATCCGGATATCTAATTTGTGGTGCAGAAGAAACTACTACGATTTTCTTTGGTTTTAATCGGTCTAAAATTTTAATGATACTTTGTTTTAATGTTGTACCACGAACAATACTATCATCAATAATAACTAAGTTATCTGTTGGTTTTACCACGCCGTAAGTGATGTCGTAAACATGCGCTACCATTTCGTCACGACTACTATCTTCTGTAATAAACGTTCGAAGTTTTACATCTTTAATCGCAATTTTTTCGGTACGTACTTTTTCTTCTAAAATGGCGTTTAGACCTTCTTCATCTAACGTATTTCTTTGTGCGATAATGTCTTTTACTTTTTGCTCATCTAAATGTTTTTGAGCGGCTTCCGCCATTCCGTAAAAAGAAGTTTCCGCCGTATTTGGAATAAATGAAAAGACTGAATTATGAATGTCGTTGTCAATTTCTTTTAAAACACTTGGGAAAACATATTTTCCTAATAACTTTCTTTCTTTATAAATTTCGGCATCGCTTCCGCGAGAAAAGTAAATTCTTTCAAAAGAACAGGCTTTTTTCTCGCCAGCTTCACGGATAGTTTCAAATTGAACATTACCGTTTTTCTTAACGATAATGGCATCACCAGCTTCTAATTCTTTTACATCTTCAAACGCTACATTAAAAACAGTTTGAATGACTGGTCGTTCTGAAGCCACCACTACAATTTCATCATCTTGATAATAATAAGCAGGACGAATTCCGTTTGGATCTCTAACTACAAAAGCGTCACCGTGACCTAGAAGTCCGGCCATAGCATAACCACCATCGAAATTTTTAGAAGCTCTTTTTAAAATCCTTGCAATGTTTAAACGTTCTGCGATTACGGGTGAAGCTTCTTGTTTCGTTAGTCCTTCGTTTTTACACTCTAAATATAAATCGGTAATTTCATCATCTAAGAAATGACCAATTTTTTCCATAACTGTAACGGTATCTGCCATTAATTTTGGATGTTGCCCTACATCTACTAAATCTTGGAATAATTCTTTAACATTTGTCATGTTGAAATTTCCTGCGACTAGTAAATTTCTGTGCATCCAGTTGTTCTGACGTAAAAAAGGATGTACACTTTCTATGCTGTTTTTTCCGAAAGTTCCATAACGAACGTGACCTAAAAACAATTCACCTACATACGGAATATGTTCTTTTTGTAAGGCTACATTATCTTGATACGAAGGGTTATTCGTTAATTCATCTGAAATTCTTGCATTGATTTGCGCGAAAATATCTTGAATCGGTTGTGGTTGATTCGAACGAATTCTACTGATGTATCTTTGACCTGCTTTCACATCTAATTTGATGCTTGCAAAACCAGCACCATCTTGTCCGCGATTGTGTTGTTTTTCCATTAAAAGGTACATTTTTTCTACACCGTAAAAAGCCGTACCATATTTTTCTTTATAGTATTCTAATGGTTTTAATAATCTAAGTAATGCAATTCCACATTCGTGTTTAATAGCGTCGCTCATAGTTGTTGTTGTGTTGTTTATTCTGAATTGATATCAGAAACTGTTTATGTATGTATTAGTTGTATAAAAAAAGCCCCGAAAATTCGAGGCATATTTTGTGCTTATAATTTGATGTCAAACTGTGTTAACGACTTAAATTGTTGTAAACGTGCATAAACGTCTTCTTTGTTTAAATCTACCATTCTTTCTGTTCCGAATTTTTCCACACAGAATGAAGCTAAGTTAGAACCGTGAATGATGGCATTTTTCATACTTTCAAAAGAAATGTCTTCTGTTTGTGCGATATATCCTGAGAAACCACCTGCGAAAGTATCTCCTGCTCCTGTTGGATCAAAAACTTCTTCTAATGGTAAGGCTGGTGCGAAGAAAACATCTTTATTATGGAAAATTAAGGCTCCATGTTCTCCTTTTTTAATCACTACATATTTTGGACCCATTGTATGGATTTTTGCAGCTGCTTTCACTAAAGAATATTCTCCAGATAATTGACGCGCTTCTTCATCATTAATAGTAATTACGTCTACACGTTTTACAACTTCTAATAATTCTGGTAAAGCGCAATCCATCCAAAAGTTCATTGTATCTAAAACCACTAATTTTGGTTTGGTAGTCATTTGATCTAAAACAGATGCTTGTACAAAAGGGTGTAAGTTTCCTAACATTACCACTGATGCATCTTTGTAAGCTTGAGGAACTATTGGGTTGAAATCTGCTAAAACATTTAACTCCGTTGCTAACGTATCGCGAGAATTCATGTCGTTATGGTATTTTCCACTCCAAAAGAATGTTTTTCCACCTTTTACGATTTCAATTCCTTCGATATTTATGTTTCTTTCTGATAATAAATCTAAATGTTCTTGTGGGAAATCTTCACCTACAACAGATACAATTGCTGAATCTACATTAAAAAAAGACGCAGATAAACCGATATAAGTTGCTGCTCCGCCTAAAATTTTATCTGTTTTTCCAAAAGGTGTTTCAATAGCGTCAAAAGCTACTGTTCCTACAATTAATAATTTGCTCATTTTCTTTGTTTTAAATAAGCGGCAAAGATAGTTATTCCGTTTGAAGTTTAAAAATTGTTAGGATAATTTTAAGTATAAAAAAAATCTCGATTCCAAAAAGTATCAGAATCGAGATTTAGAATTTAATTTCAGGTGCTTTATTTAATTACTTTTTTAGTAACCGATTGACCAGTTGTAAAAGTAATTTTTACAAATAAAGCTTGGTTTCTATTTGTAATAGAAGCTATATTAAGCACTTTATCATTTACTTTATTATTCAAGTAAATATTTCTCCCAAGAACATCAAAAACTTCTACGGTAGCAATTTTTTGAGAAGCATTAATTTTTAATTCTTCGTTTTGAGTAAATACCACAATACTTTCCTCTGAAATATCCGAACTATTTTCTTGAGTTACAGATTTAAATACAACTTTAAATCTATCATTAAACACACCTTCAGTTGTAGTAAAATTATAAGGTGTTTGTTTAATATCATGTATAGTATTAGTTACATTATCTTTTATATATACATTTTGATTCGTAAATAATCCATCAACATTTTCCAATGAAATAGTAAATGTTCCTGCAGTTGTTGCTTTTAACCCTAAAGCAATTTCATCTGAATTAGAAAAAGGCAATCCTTTACCTTGAATTACGTATTCAGAATTATTGATAACAGTATATAACATGGTATTTTTTTTATCTAAAACTTCACCATCAATTGAATTATCTACAGCGTTTGTAGCTCCATCAATATAACCAACTAAAATTTGGTTATAGTTATAAGTAGCATCGTTTAAGTTTAACCAAATTCTATGTTTTTCAGTTTGTGTGGTTGCTAAACTTTCAGAAGCTCTATAGAATTGAGTACTTACAGAAGCATTGACACGTTGTGAATTGGTAAAACTAGCAGAACCAGAATCGTATGCATTAATATAAAAACCTTGTCCTACTTGTATAGTTCCATTTGGTACAGCACCGCCAGCTGCAGATGCTGTTCCTCCTAAAGCAGTATAAGATGCGAAATTATTTACTGGATACACACCACCACTTGCTGGACTTGTGTGTGTCCAAAAGTATAATGCACCTACTAATGTAGAGTTATCGGTTAAAAATTTTGCTGCATCTATTGGAGAAGCATATGGGTTTCCTAGTAAATTATAGCCTTTACCAATATTCTGAGTGTAGTATCCATTATTTGGTACTCCAGAAAATTGACTGTTAAATACAGTTGCTGTTGTAGGCCAATCATTTGCCGCTCTAATCATATACCCTTTACCTCCTATGAAGTTTGTTGTTGCTGTTACCGTTTGATAAGCTGTTGGAGTTGTTGCACCTGTAAATAAATATTGATAAAATCTATTTGACAAAGTATTTGGCGAAAAGGATTGTAATTGTTGTCCGCTTACTGGAGAAGACCAAGCTGTATAATCTAAACGAACCATTGGAGCACTATTGCGTTTTACGATAATATTTCCTACATTAGTTTTTTCACCTGTTTGACGTAATGCTGCATTATTGTTAATTATCAAACTTCCTGTTCCATTAACCGTAACTGCATCACCAACAATAAATGTGTGACCTGCATTGACTGTTACAGTAACACCTGTTGAAATGGTTACAGAGCAAGCTTCTAAATTACTAGTAGAAGTATAATTACCCGTAAAATTTGCGGCTACACTATTTGTTGGCACACCATTAGACCATGCTGTTCCATTCCAAGTTGAAGTTGTGGTACCACAAGCTCCACCAATTAAGGTATAGTCGTATCTGCAAATAGTAAGTGTATAACTATTTAATACTCCATCATTAGTATCAACTGTTGCGTCTCTAATACCTAAATACCAAACTCCATTACAATTTAAACCATCAAATGAAGTGATAGGATCATAAGGCTTCATGTTCCCAAAATTATTTGTAGTACCACAAGCTGCTGCAGTTGCCGATTCATCGTCGAACGTCCCATTTAAATTTGTAACTCCAGCTGCACAACTTCCGCCTTTAAACAAAAATCTTTCATCATATAAACTTTGAGAAGCTTTTCTTAAAGTAACACGCAATTGACTTCTAGTTGGATGTGTTATTGAAGTAGTTACATTAACATCTGTAATTGCATAGCTATCTGTAATTGTAATTGGAACATTAACTGTAACTTGTGATTCTGGTATTGTAAAGTTAGGAGTCACAGTATAATTCGTACAAACCTCATTAACAGTGTATCCAATTGCAAAATTATTTGTGTTTATGGCATAAAAATCATTACCCGTTGGCTCAATTAAGATTCTACATTTTGTAGCTAAAACATTTGGCATTGTAACAGCTTGCGTTCCGTCGTTAGGAGTATTTGCTACTAAAGTAGTTGAGTAAGTAATTCCACCATCTGTAGATAATTTTATATTTACATTGGCAGCGCCTGTCATTGTATTAGTCCCGTTTACTGTCCAGGTTACAGTTTGTGATGATCCTTGAGCATAACTTAAACCTGCTGTATTTTGTGAAGTTATTGTAAATGGACCTTTAGAAAAATCAAAAGTTACAGCAGTATTAACACTTTCATTAGTTGACATTCCCGCTCTGTTGTCACGAACTGTCATTCTAAAATTAACTACTCTATTTGCAGCTGTTGGAGCAGGTACATATTCCCATCTATTCCCATTTAATCCATTTGCTAGATGATCTTCTAACCTAGGAAACAATCTTACACCAGTTGATTTAGGCATAAATGATCTAAAATTTACTGTACTTGCAGTTGCGGAAGGATACATAGATGCAGCAGTACCAACCGTTCCAGAATCGTCAATTTGTTCCCAAGAATAGGATAATACATCTCCTGCGTTAGCGTCTGTAGCAGTTCCTATTAATTTAAATGCAGTTCCTTTTGGTAATGTTTTTGTGGCTGGCGCAGACGGAACAGGAACAGCATTACCTGTAGCTATTTCGTCATCACAAGCATAAGATTTAACTGCATTTGTAACTTGTTGAATTGAAGCGGCATGAAATACAGGAATTGAGTGTGGGGCAACATCAGTTGCTCCAGTTATACCGGCATAACCCATTATTGTAACACCTGAGCCAGGTTCTACATTTACAGCATTGTCTTCTTGAATGGTAAATGTATGATTTGCTCCAAATTGATGGCCCATTTCATGAGCCACAAAATCTATATCAAAATTATCTCCGATAGGCGTAACACAAGTGGTAAATCCACTTCCTTTTGCTAATGAATTGTTGTTAGCTGGATTGGTACAGACACAAGTTATACAACCAGCGTTTCCATTATTTCCAACTTGTGAAACTAAATGTCCAATATCGTAATTTGCGCTACCTATTCTAGATGTTAGATTTCTTTGCAATTCTAAATTATAACTTGCATCTGTAGAATAGGGATCAGTTGCTGCGTTTAAATAAATAATGTTATTGTTATTCGCAATTATAACCATTGTAGTATTAAAATCCAATTCAAACAAAGCATTAACTCTAGTCATTGTAGCGTTAAATGCTGCGTTAACAGAAGCTAGAGTTCCTCCATGGAAAACTGCATATTCACCAGTACATGACATAGCTAATTGAAATCTTCTTAAAACTCCATCATCAGCATTATTAAGAATAGCATTTCCACCTCTTTCAACAATTGGTCCAAATTCTCGAACTGCTGCTTCATCAGTTGAACATTTAAAATCTCTATTTACACCACTATTTGTTTTATCAAAAACGATAAAATTTTTAAAATCACTTGTAAATGGATCAATAATATAAGTTGTTTCTTCGGAAGCAGAACGAATGGTAGCACTTAATCCATTGTATGGAGAAATAGAAAACCTTACTATGTTTCCAGGGTTTTTTACACCTTGTCCCGCAAAAGAACGAATTTCAGGATATTTCGCTTGAAGTTCAGGTTCAAATGATGAAGCTTCTAAAACTCTATATTCTTCAATTTCTCCTTTTGGATTTGGTAATGAAATTATCACATTTGAAGTACCCGTAGAATTTTCACGTTGTGGAACATTTACTAAACCTTTAACAAACGCATCGTAATTAAATTCAAAAACTTTGTACTCTGTTGGAAGTGTGGGTTTAATTATAGAAACCGCAAGATCTCTTTTAATATTGGTAACTTCTGACCAAGAATTTATTTTATTTTGTGCTGATGTTAAACAACACGAAAATATAAATAAAAAAAATAGTATTTTTTTCATCTTTTAGCAATTTGGGGGTTAAAACAATTTCAAAAGTAAATCAAAAATGTTAAAAACACAAATAATAAGATTTTTTATACTTCTATTTTTAAAAATCCTGAATAGTAGATTTAAAAACACAACTACTTGTAGCCTATGTGTTTAGTTTTTGTAACAACTAAAAAAAAACACCAAAGAAACAATTAAGGATTCAATTTTCGTTTAAATTTTTGCTTCAAACGCTAACTCATTTATGTTCTTTCCTTTTGTATTTTTTTAACTGAAAAAGAGTAAAAAACTAACAAAAAAAAGAGAGGCATAATACCTCTCTCTTTTACTAAATTGTATGGAATCAGAATTTAAAAAACAGATTTCTTATTTACTTTAACACCATTTTCTAAAGTTATTTCCATTAATAATGGCGCATTACGTTTGTTTACAGGTAAGGTAAAATTGTTTGAATTGATATTTTTCCCTTCAAATAATTTTCTTCCTAACACATCGAAAACAAGAATATTTGTAATTTTTTCTTTTGTCGAACTTACACTTAGTTCTTGATTAGATACTAAAATCACATCAGTAGTAGCATCAAATGTATCGTTTGCTAGCACCTCATTAGTATTGTATCGAATTACAAACCTATCTTTAGTTGTTCCTTTTGTTCCCATAAATGAATAAGGCGCAACTCTTAAATCGTAAATCACATTTAACAATTTATCCTCCAAATAAATGTTTTGATTTGGATTTGAAAACAATCCATCTACTGCACCTAATGCGATTTTAAATAAACCGTCTTGAGGCAAAGTAACTCCGATATTTACTTTATCATTGTTATCAAAAGGTAAGTTTCTTCCTTGTATTAGCATTTTTTCGTCACCTACTAAAGAGAAAACATTGAACGATAATTTTTCATTTGAAAACGCATCAAATAATCTGTCGTTTCCATTCGTAGCATTTTCCACATAACCTAATAACGATCTGATAGATGTTCCTGTTGGCGTAACTAAATCGAACCAAATTCTGTGCTTTTCTAGATCATCAGAATTTGAAGTTACTGTTGAACTTCTATAGAACTGACTACTGTCAAAAGTAATATTTCTTAATGAATTATTGAAAGTTAAGTTCTCTGTTGTTCCTGCTGATGTATGTAACATTGACACAAAGAAACCTTGCCCACCTGCTATTCTTCCATTAAAAACACCAGGACCACTTGAGGCTCCTGCTGCATTATATGTAATGTAATCACCTGGCGTGTAATTATATGCATAATTGTTATAAAACGGATCAGCGATTGCACTTGACGGCAAAGTACCATGAGTCCAAATGTTTACAAAACCAGCTAAGTTTGTGTTTAGTGTTAAGAAGTTGACTGCATGAATTGCTGAAGGATATGGATTTCCGACTAAATTCCAGTTATCATCTTCATTAGTTCCTAAAGTAGAAGATACTCCTGTAGAATACGTACCTCCATTCCAATTTCCTCTGCTGATAGGAATAGTCACTACTCCATTATTTGGCACACCAACAAAAGTTGCTGTATAATTTGTTAGTGCTGAAAGAGAGAAAGAATCCGGACCTCTTAAACAATATCCTTTTCCTAAAACCATAGTTTCGTTAGCATAAGTCCAATTTCCAAAATTATTTGTACCTCCTGTAGTTGGCAACCATTTGTATTGGTACCCTAAACTTGTACCTGGTGAAACCGCATTACTTGCAAAATTTCCAACTGGAGACGACCAGTACACATAATCTTGTCTTCTAATATTTGCCGTTCTATTGTATCTAATACTTCCTGTGTTTACACCTGAATCACTAATTTGAACTAAAGAACCATTACTTAAAACCTCAAAAGTTCCGTTGTTTGTAATATTATTTTGTACTTCAACATATCCTCCACCTGAAACAGTTAAAGATTTCGTTGTATTTACAGTTAAACTACAACAGCTAAAATTACCGTTTGTAGCGGTTACATATGTTCCGTCAATAACTGCGGCTTTTGTTAAAGAAGGTACTCCATTAGACCAAGCTGATCCATTCCATGTAGTACTTTGTGTTTTTAATTGTGCAGCATCTGAAAGTAGTGTACAAGTTCCATTTTGAAGAACTGCGCAGTAAAACTGATACCCATTTATGGTATCAATTGCTCCATTTAAACTTAAAGTAGCACTTGTGTTTCCTGTTATTGTAACACCTGCAAATGAACCTGCATTTACAACTGACCATCCTGCTGCAACATTATCATTATAATACCATTGATAAGTTAAAACTCCTGCTCCAGAAGCTGTTGCATTTACAACAAAACTTGCCAATGTAGTACAAGCTGACACATCAATTGGATTGGCACTAATTGAAGGTAAAGAACTTGTTCCTGAAAAAGGCACAATATCTAAGTCAGCACATGTTTCATTTAATAATAATGTCCAGTCTGCTGCATTATAAGTAGCAGCAGGACCTGTTGCTAGTGCATTTCTTCTGATTGTATATCCTTTTTCATTTGGACAATTTACAATATCAACAGTAACATCATTTTTAGTTAATCTAATTTCGTCATTTTCATTAATTCCGTTTCCTTTATTTGTATATTCAAAAGCTAATGCTCCACAAGAAGAATCTGACCCTATATCTGCTAAATAAACACCACCAGGAGGAATTATACCTGAAATATCAACACTTCTTAAACCAGTTGTAGTTCCAATGTCGCCATATCTAATTAATTTATAATTTGCTCCTACTGCATCTAAATTAATTGCAGTTCCAGTTGGATTATATAATTCCATATACCATGAATTGTTCGCAACAGAATCATATACTTCAGAAATAATTAAATCGTTTAAATTGTTTCCACTAGAACACACACCAGATTGTTTGGTCTGAGTAAACACTGGTGTCACATATAGCGTACAACCTGCTTCATTTACTTTAATGGTTCCAGATGTTGAACCTGCAGGAACAGTTGCTATAATCTGAGTTGCATTTACAAAAACTACAGTAGCTGCAATTCCATTAAAAGTAACTGTTGTACCGGCTGTAAAACCAGAACCATTTATTGTAACATCAGTTCCAGTAGGACCAGATGTAGGAGCAAAAGAAGCTACTGAATGTGTTGGCACACAAGCAGCAGTAATATTAATTGCATAATCTTCTACTTCACCGTCAAAACCTGTTAAACAAGGAGATGAATCACCATTATAAGTTGCAACGACTCTCATTCTAGTTACACCAAGAACAGCGTTTATTGGCACTGTAATTGCGACTGGTGAAGAGCTCGTTAAACCATTTGTTACATTTGTTGCAGCACCTAAATCAATAGCTTCACCAACATCAGCAAAATCTCCATCTTGGTTGAAATCTATCCAAGCAAAACCTAATACAGTAAAATTTCCATCCGTATTAATTTTTGCTGATAAAGCGTAAGTTGCGCCTTGTTGTAAATTTGTAGAAATTCCAGTATAATCAGAATAACCTGAAGGTTTTGCTGAAGTATTATTAATTGTATTTAAAGTTACATTAGTTAATGAGGTTGCAAACGATGTATTACCACTTGAAGGACAATAAAGAGAACCTACTGGAATACATGAAACTTCAACTCCACTTGACCAAGTTGTACCAGTTCGAGTAAAAATTTTATACGTATAATTTACAGCATTAGTCAAACCAGTTACCGTAACCGTTGAACCAGTACCTTTATAGACACAAAATCCACCATCGAAAGCTGTACCGCTTGTAAAAACTGTATTTGCTGTATAAGTGCTACCAGTACCAGTTGGTAAAGTTGAAGTAAACGAACCATTAGTAGCAAATATCAATATATTATCATAACAATTGGTTGGCAATGACCAACCAATAGTTGAGGCATTAGATAAACAATTTGAAGTTACAGCTCCTGTAACATTTGTTGGAATATCATCCTGAATAGTTTGTGTACCATTTGCAAAAGCAGTTCCAGATTTGTTTCCAGAGGCAAAAGTTAAGTTAGCTGTTGTAATGGCATTTATTCCAAACGTATTTAAGGCTGTTGAAGGACAAGGTAAATCAACAGTAATAAAAAAGTATCCTGTAGCTCCATTAGCAATCGCTTGTGTTAAAGCTGAAAAAGTATGCGCGCCTGTACCCAAACCAGTTGTTATGGTTTTTATATTTGTATCAGAAACGCTATTAAATACTGCGTCAGTTGAATACCAAAGTTTAATGTTTGTAATATTTGTAGCTGCATAAGTACCTGTTGTAGTAAATGTTACAGAATTCAATGTCGCATTAGTTGTAGTTACAGCCGTATTAAAGGCATAAACCACATTATTTAAAGACCCTTCTGTGATATTTCCAGCTGGAAACGCAGGATTTGCCGAACTAAGTAAAATATCTGGTATTAAACTAACATTTATTTGCACTTGTGCTGTTGTAACCGTTCCACAAGCATAGGTAGAAATACAAACTACATAATACGTATTTGGTAAGGCAAAGTTTGGTGTATAAGTTGTAATGGTTGCACCAGCAATTGGTGTCGTATAAGGACCACCACTTACTGTGCTATAATACCATTGTCTACTTACTACTCCTGCATTTTCAGTTGCAGTTAATAAAGTACCATTAACAGCAACTCCTATGTTTTGAGTAGTTGTAGGTAGCACAGAAACTCCGGCTAAATTTACAGTTAAATTTGTACCATTATTTGAACCTGTAACCACAGGATTATTTGAAACCACACGAATTCTATATCCCGTTCCAGCTGTTGTATTTGCAGGAATAGTTGCAGTAATTGTTCCGATATTTGAATCACTTACTAATGTTCCAATATTTGTAGGGGCTGCAAAACTTCCTGCTGCATTTGATAATTGAGCAGTATAAGTATTTGTTGTAAATGTACCCACACTTGTGAATGGAACAGAAACAGCTGCTCCTGTTGAAGATGTCACACAAAAAGGACTACCTACTATAGATGTGTTTGTGGTGATAGTGTTTGAGGAATAAGTATTTATATTTATATCATCTATATATACTGTTGCGGCAGTTCTGTAAAATTGTACAAGTATATTAGGACTCGCGCTATTAATTACTGCAGTTTTTAAAACACCTGCACCTGTAGTTAGTGTAAAAGGGGAGCCTGTTGCTGGTGTCCACGTTAAACCACCATCTGTAGAATAGTTTACCTGAATCGATCCACTTGTAGTACTTGAAGAGCCATAAAATGTTACACTACCAACTGTTGAAGTAATATTTGGAGTAGTAATTTGTGCGCCAGTCTGAGATCTTAATTGACATGAATAAGCTCCTGTTTGAACTCCTGTTGTTGATCTAATTACACCATTTGCTTGACCAGTCCAAGAACCAGACCCTAAAGTATAAGTTGTAGTAGCTGAATAAGCTGTAGGAAGTCCAGATTCAAAACTTTCTGATATTTGCCCCCAACTTAAAACGGAGCAAAAAAATATAAAAATCAGTAAACTAACTTTCGTAACGTAATTATTTTTCATTATTTTGAGGGGTTTAATGTTATGCTAGCATAGTATTTATAAAAAAACTACCATGCCAATTATTTTTATTACTATGTTTTTAAAATTTCTTAGTCTTTTTTTAAACAAACGGCAGCAAATTTATACAAAATTATAATAATAAATGTAGTTTTGTAGAATATTTACATGAATAAATTGTTAACAAATTGGGAAGCCCTAAAAACACTGAACTTACTACAAATGAGGTAATTAATAAGTTGGAATATTTTTGTTCCTACCAAGACCGTTGCCATAAAGAAGTGGAGCAAAAATTACGTAACTTTACCTTAATTCCGGAGTTAAAAGAGAAAGTAATTGTTCATCTTATCGAAAATAAATACATCGATGAAGAACGTTTTGCAAAAAGTTTCACTCGAGGCAAACACAACTATAAAGGTTGGGGGAAAAACCGAATTGTTCAAGAATTAAAATTCAGAGAAATCTCTAAAAGAAACATCGATTTGGCGTTACTTGAACTTACCAACGAAATATATCTAGAAAACTTTCATACGCTTGCCGAAAAAAACTGGAATGCAATCCAAGAACGAAAAGGACAAAAGAAAAATAAAAAATTCGTCGATTTCTTACTTCGTAAAGGCTATGAAACCAATTTGATTTTCGAAAAACTGAAAGAATTAGACAAATAAAAAGGCTGGAAAACCCAACCTTTTTAAACCTCATCACTTAAATTATAACGACAAACTACTAGAAACGTTTTTTTAAATGAAATGGGAAGTATTTCAATTTACACAACTACTTTGAACTACTTTATAAAATAACACACTCAAATTCTCAACAAACTAACATCAAACAAACCAATAAAAAAAAGATCATCCCTAATTGTATTTGATAACACATCATCCACCAAAAATATTTTTTATCCTTGTCTACTATTACAAACATTTTTTTTATCCATTATTTTGAGTTGCAAATCTAAAAGTTCCATGTTACTAAAAATTACAAATACTATTATTTAAACGTTAATTTCAAATGTGTTTGTATTAAAAAATCAATCTGTTTTCTACTTGGCTCTTTTTACTTTTTACTTGATTCTTTAATCCCTATCTTTGCAAAAAAGAAAATCACATGTTAGAAAATAAAGATCAAAAAAGAACCAGTCTTGCCAGTTTGGGTGAATTCGGATTAATTGAACATTTAACCAAACATTTCAAAATTAATCAAGAAAGCACACTTAAAAGTATTGGTGACGATGCGGCTGTTTTAGATTTTAAAGACAAAAAAGTAGTGGTTTCTACTGATTTATTAGTAGAAGGTGTGCATTTTGATTTAAGTTATATGCCGTTGAAACATTTAGGATACAAAGCCATTGTTTCAAACGTTTCTGATATTTGTGCGATGAATGCCGTTCCAACTCAAGTTACAGTTTCCGTTGCGGTTTCAAACCGTTTTCCTTTAGAAGCCTTGGAAGAACTTTTTGCAGGAATCACTTTAGCCGCTAACACTTATAATGTAGATGTTATTGGTGGCGATACGACTTCGTCTCAAAAAGGATTAATCATTAGCATTACAGCAATTGGTGAAGCTAACTTAGAGGAGATTGCATACAGAAGTGGCGCACAACAAACGGATTTATTAGTAGTTTCGGGCGATTTGGGCGCTGCATACATGGGCTTACAAGTGTTAGAAAGAGAAAAACAAGTCTTTCAAGTGAACCCGAACAACCAACCTATTTTAGACGATTATACCTATTTAATTGAACGTCAATTGAAGCCTGAAGCAAGAAATGACGTAAAAGAATTATTAGAAAAATTAGAAATTCAGCCGACTGCTATGATTGATATATCAGATGGTTTATCGTCTGAAGTGATGCACATTTGTAAGCAAAGTAAATTAGGTTGTAATTTATACGAAGAGAAAATTCCAGTTGACCCACAATTGATTAATGTGTGCGAAGAATTTAATGTAGACATTACTACAATTGCTTTAAACGGTGGTGAAGATTACGAATTGCTTTTCACGATTAAAATGGAAGATTTCGAAAAAATAAAACACAATCCAAACTTCACGATAATCGGACATATGGTTGCAGAAAGTGAAGGCATGCATTTGGTAACTCGTGCCAACACCAAAATAGAATTGAAAGCTAGAGGTTGGAATGCTTTAACAGAAGAAGAATAAAACAAGTTTGTCACACTGTGCGGAGTCGAAGTGCTTTTAAATCAGAAAAGGTCTTCAACTCTACTCAGATTGACAAAAATTTAAACCTGACAGGTTTCAAAAACCTGTCAGGTTTTATATTAGAGCCTAAAATTCACTGCTAAAATAATTCTATTTTCGTTTTTTACTAAATCCGCTTTCCATGTTGGATCTAAAACATCATTTGAAAATCCGGTTTGAGAAGTTGTTCCGCCACTTCCAGTGAAATAAGGAATACTTGCATTTCTGTAAGCATATTCAATTCGGAACGTTACAAAATCGCTTGGCATAAAATCTAAAGTCGCACTCAATTGTTTCATGTTTAATTTTTCTCCATTTGAAATAGCCACTTCATAATCGTTAGGAATACTTCCTGATTGGGCTGGATTAAAAGATAAATATCCTCCAGGATTAGTCACATAATCGAAACGAGTAGTTAATCCGATTTTATTATCGTTGAACCATAATCTATTCACAAAAGAAGTTCCTGCCATAAAATTATCTTTCGCTTTTACCCCATCCCCTTGTTGAAAACCGTAATGATTGTTCAAACTAAAAGCCGCTTGCGATAACCCTCTTTTTTTGTGTTCGGGTTTAAAATATCTGTAGACAATACTATTATCGTGATGAAAACGTATGATGTTTGATAACTCTGGTGTACCACTTTTACTGTCTTTTCCATAATAAAAATTTGCCACTAATTGAAGGTTTTCATTCGGACGGTAATAATTGGAATTTCCAAATCCAGGATGTTTGCTCCAACTATTGTACGATTGCCATCCGTTTAACACCCAAAGTTCTGTTTTGTAGTTTTTAGTTGGATAATATTGCAAACGTGCACCTTGAAAATAAAATGGGGTAAAATCACACACCATACTTCGTTGGTAACTCCAATTTTCTTGCGTTAAATAACTTTCCAAGCCAATATAACTCATGAAAATTCCCATTTCTACATTCAAACCATAATTTACATCAAAATGATAACCTGCTGCGGCTTCTCTTATGAATTTTAAATTTCCTGTACTTGTATTTCTTCCTCTTACAACTGAACCATCTGTTTCTTGCACAATACTCAACATACTTCCGGTTTGCAACCACAAACGTCCAATTGTGTTTTTATAATTCGATTCGATTCCGATACTCGCCAAAGCCAAACTAAACTCGTTACTTCTCGCCGTGACCGCTGAAATAGTTTGCGTATTGTCTTTCGGTTGCGCGAAATTATAATTGAAATGTCCATCTAAATACACTACTCCAGTTAAAATGGTTGCTCCTGATTTATCTTTTAAAACCAATGGAAAATCTTTTTGACGATTTTGTCCGTTGATCCAAGTCGTATTGTAATTTTCAAAAGGGATTTTCTTTTGTATAGAATCGGTTTGGGTTTGTGCGTTTGAAAGGATTGACACAAAAAATGCCAATATAAAAATTATTATTCTGTTCATTTTAAAATAATATTTGTGAGTTATCATCAAAGAAGAAAACTTCTAAGATGTCTTTGTGATTAATGATTTCGCCTTCTTCTGGATTAAAAATAGCTTCTTCTTCCGCTTCTTGAAAAATCCAGCGTTCCACAAAAAAGGAATCACTATGAAAAAATCCTATTAGAAAACCGGTTTTAATCTCTTGGTTGGAAAGATGCAGTTTCACTTTTTTATTTGAAACCGCATCTAATTTATCATATAAAATTTTCGATTTATCTAACAGCATCTTCTTCTCTGGTTAAATCAATTTTTGAGATGGGTTGATACAATAAAGGAACTTGTTCAATAATTACATCACTTTTATCTAAACCAAATGCTTTTTCGTCGCTAATTCCGAAGTTTTTCAAATAGTTATAAGTATTTAAGAGCAAACTGTCTTTAATATTGAACTCATTTTCAACGGAAAGGTATTTTTCAATCACTACGAATTTGAAATCGGGTTCATTGTTGTATTTCGAAGAGCCATCTGGTCGGATGTGTAAGTTCAATTCTTTATTTGCGACTAATTCTTGCACGATTTTTTTGAAATACAATTCGGTTTTTGGTTGAATTCGGAATCCCACATTAATATTGACTTTAATTACTTTATCGTCTACTAATTCTGAAACGTTATAATTTAAAGTATAAGGTTCGTTGGTTCGGTTTAAATGTAAAAACCAATATACATCTGCTCGTTTTGGGTTTTTCGAGAAAATAGATTTGATTATTTTTTCTTCGACTTGATGTCTTCTGTCTGCTTTTGAAAGGTAAATTAAATGAGTAGCGAATTTTGGAATGCTATCGTCTTCGCTTAATTCTGCTAGTTGCGTACTGTATTTTCCTAATTCGGTAAATTTGGTAAATCTGTTATGAATTTTTCTAGCGTTGAACCAAACATACATAATCATAAATATTCCCAATTCGAAAAATAAAAACATCCATCTTTCTTTGATTTTTGCCACATTCGCAATAAAGAATGACGTTTCTATAATTGCAAATAATCCAACCACTAAGAAAACGGCATATTTGTTCCACTTCAATCTGAATCGTAAAAAGTAACCTAGTAGTAAAGTGGTCATCATCATAGTAATGGTAATAGAAAAACCATAAGCCGCTTCCATATGTTCCGAAGAACGGAAGTATAAAATCATTAACACACAACCAAACCAAAGTACATTATTGACACTTGGAATATAAATTTGTCCTTTCAATTCGGAAGGTTGACGAACGGCAACTCTTGGCCAAAAATTTAAGTTGATGGCTTCATTAATTAAGGTATAACTTCCGCTTATTAAAGCTTGAGAAGCGATAACGGTTGCTAAAGTCGCAATGATAATACTAGGTAATAAAAACCACGAAGGCATGATTTCAAAAAACGGATTTCGACCATTTAAAAACGCTTCATTTTGATGCATTAACCAAGCCGCTTGCCCTAAATAACAGGCGACCAAACTCGTTTTAACGAAAATCCAACTGATACGAATATTTTTGATTCCACAATGACCTAAATCAGAATACAACGCTTCCGCTCCTGTTGTACATAAGAATACTGAACCTAACAACCAAAAACCTTTTGGATATTGCGTTAGCATTTCATACGCATAATACGGATTTAGCGCTTTTAAAATATCTGGATGGTTGATAATTTGGCTAATTCCGACTACTAATAACATACTAAACCAAACCGCCATAACTGGACCAAAAAACTTCCCAATGACTTGTGTTCCGAAACGTTGAAAGAAGAAAAGCAAGGATAAAATCACAACTACTAAACCAACAACTACATTGTTTCCTGGTGCAATAATTCCTTTCAATCCATTTACCATTCCTAAACCTTCTACGGCTGATGCGACAGAAATTGGCGGTGTGATAATTCCATCCGCTAAAAGCGTCGTAGCACCTAAAACGGCTGGAATGACTAATTTTTTTCCGTATCTTTTTACTAATGCGTACAAGGAGAAAATTCCACCTTCGCCATTGTTATCGGCTTTTAAAGTCAGCCAAATGTATTTGATGGATGTTTGTAAAATTAGTGTCCAAAAGATAGCTGATAGTCCGCCATACACTAAAATTTCGTCAATTTTTCTTGTTCCAATTACTGCTTTTAAGGCATAAAGCGGACTGGTTCCGATATCGCCATAAATAATTCCTAATGCTACTAATAAAGTGGCTGCTGTTACTTTATTAGAGAACCCATTTTTTGTTTCCATACTATTGTTAAATATTTATGGTACAAAGTTCGGGCGAAAGCTATTGGTAAAATATAAAGAAACGAAGGGTTGGTATAAAGAAAATATAAAGATTTACTGAAATCGATATCCCACACCACTTTCAGTAATAATGTGAACGGGATGATTTGGGTTTTCTTCAATTTTTTTACGAAGTGTGCCTACAAAAACGCGTAAATATTGTGTTTCCGTTTGTGAACCTACACCCCAAATTTCTTTTAAAATGTATTGATGTGTGAGTACGCGACCTTCATTTTTAATGAAAAGTGCTAATAAGTTAAATTCTGTAGAAGTTAGTTTTAAAAATTCGTTATTTTTCTTTACAGTTCGAGCCACAACATCAATTTCTAGATCATTAAAATGTGAAATAACTGCATTATTTTCAGAAGTATTTCTTCGAATGGCAGCACGAATTCTAGCCATTAATTCGGCATTTCTGAATGGTTTGGTTAAATAATCGGTAGCGCCATTGTCTAATGCTTTTACTATATCTTCTTCCTGATCAATTACGGAAAGAATGATAATGGATTTCGTATACCAAGTTCGTAATTCCTTTAAAATTTCGTGGCCGCTTGTATCGGGCAAACCTAAATCTAACAAAATTAAATCGGGTGCATGATTAGCCGCTAACAAAATACCTTGTTTACCGGTTTCAGCTTGGATGACTTTAAAATCGTTACTCTCCAAAGTAATTTCGAGTAATTTTCTAATTTGCGATTCGTCATCAATGACAAGTATTTCGGCTCTATTCATTTTTTAATTGGTTTACATAGGTAATTTCAACAGGTATAAAAATATCAAATTTAAGTCCAGTTGGAATGTTATTTTTCACTTCAATTGTTCCGTTATGTGCTTCTAAAAAACCTTTTACAATCGACAAACCTAAACCCGTTCCACCAGTAATCGTTTGTGGCACTCTATAAAATTTATCAAAGATTTGATGAATATGCTTTTCTGAAATTCCTTGTCCGTTATCTTCAATTGTAATGTTTAAAAGTGAATCTTTGAGTTGCATTGAAATGGTAACCGTACAATTTTCAGCAGTATAAAAAAGTGCGTTTCGGATTAAATTGATTAGAATTTGTTCTAAAATTCCGATATCTAATTTACAAATTGGAAAATTTTCTTCACTTTTAAAAAGGATTCTAGAATTTGATAAAAAATGATTTTGAATAACCAATCGGATTTGTTCGTTTAAATCGCACCAATCCATTTTAAGTTTTAAAATTCCAGATTCGAGTCGACTCATATTTAGCAAATTCTCCACTTGATCATTTAGTTTTAAACCTGCAATTTCTATTTCATTCAATAATGATTTTCTGTTGTCCGAAGTTAATTTCGCATCCGATTCTTGAAGAATATCTACCGATCCAATTATTGCTGAAATAGGTGTTCTTAATTCGTGGGAAAGCGAATTTAAAAGTGTGTTATACAATTTTAGTGTTTTTTCTTTTTCTTCTTTATCTCTAGCTTTTTTCTCTATTTTCTTAATTTTAAACGTCAAAACCGTATTGACAAAAGCCACTAAAAAATACATTAAAAACATCAACATATCTTCCGAATTGCTAATATGAAACGTATAAATAGGTTGGATAAAAAAGAAATTCCAGATTAAAGCACTAAGCGTTGCAGCAATTAAAACGGGTAAGATTTCAAATAGCATCGCTAAAACGGAAACCGTCATTAGAAGTATAAATGCAACAACTTTATAACCTAAAAAACCAGAAAAAAAATAGCAACCACTAGCCACAATACCAACAGTAACAAGAGCAATTAAACTTTGTTTAAACACATTGTAATTATTGGCAATTAGTGCATTTGATAGAGACATTTTACATCAATTTTTGTTCTTCGGTTTCGTAAAATGAATCAATATTCAAGTTTTTTTGTTGCGAAGCCATAACGGCTAATTCATCGCAGCGTTCATTTTGTGGATGATTGTTATGTCCTTTTATCCACATGAATTTCACGTTATGTTGGCGGTAAATTTTTAAAAATCGCATCCACAAATCGGGGTTTTTTCTGTCTTTGAAGTTTTTTTTCTCCCAACCAAAAACCCAAGCTTTTTCCACTGAATCCACCACATATTTAGAATCAGAAACCACTAGGACAGATGTTTTAGGTGCTTTCAATTTTTCTAAACCTACTATTACAGCTAATAATTCCATTCGGTTATTTGTGGTATGACGGAATCCTTCAAAAAATTCTTTTTTATACGGCGTACCCACCATTTCCATCACCACACCATAACCACCTGGACCGGGATTTCCTTTGGCAGCGCCATCTGTATATATGTGAACTTGGTAGGACATTTTTAGTGATTAGTGATTAGTGATTAGTGATTAGTGATTAGTGATTAGTGATTAGTG